>JAFUOJ010000030.1 GCA_017481945.1 Parabacteroides sp.
AAAAGCTAAATCGACACACTTATCTCCTTCGATATCTAATGTGTCCATTATATAATAATGGTAATAAGTCGTCGCTAATGTTGAAGATAATGGACTAACAAAACGATTTAGCAAAATAGGAATATTATTATCAAAAATATTGACACTCTTAAAGATTTCTTCTAAGTTAGAAGTAATACCTCCTCCATCATCTAATGTCTTGTCAATACCTTGCATACGTTTCGCACGTATGATTGTTTTCTCTGTTTTAGGATCTTTTCGGTAGTAAAAATCAGATAAATTTTCACGGATAGAAACAGTTAAAATAGGTTTCCCGTTAAATTCAGAGGTGTCTAGATAATTCTTTATGAATTTGAATTTCTTTAAGAACTTATTCTTATCTAAATTAGGATTGAAATCATCCAGTGATAAACTCAATTTTTCATATATTTCAGTTTGGTATTCGGGTTTAGCTTCAATTCGATTGTCGTTCTTATGAGCGATAACTTGCTTGATAAGATCTACTGCCGGATTATTTTTTCGGCTATATTTTTCTCTTTTAGGTTTAACAACAACTTCAGCGATTTCAAAAGAGGTTGGTTTCAATGAAATAACTAAGTTATTGTTTTCTTGTCCCGCTTTTAGATTGATGATTTTAGTATCATATCCCAAAGAAACTGCTGCCAATTTTGTAAAACCTTGGTTGTTCTTGAGAGTGAATTTACCATTGTCATCGGTCATCCCTCCGATGGTTGAACCTTCAAAATAAACAGAAACAAAAGGAAGTAATTCTCCTGTAATTGAATCTTTTACGATACCAGATGCAGAGGTGTAATTCTGTGCAAGTAGTTGTATGTTTGCAGTTGCCAAATGCAACAGTGTTATAAATAATATATATCGGATAACTCTTTCCATGTATTTAGCGTTATACCTTCTTGGGTAATGTAGGCAACAAAGGTAAGATATTTATCGATTAGAATAATAAAGGGGATATTAATAAACTTTAATCAGGAAAAATATGGATGTGAAAAGTCTATTAACAGTTTGTTTTTGATATTTTGGTTATATTTGTCTCTTAATTAGAGACATTGGGCTTTTATGATATAGTATCAGACAAAGCTTTTGTCGTTTCTTAAACTTGAAGTCTGGTGAAGATGAAGATTTATAGACAACAGATTATTGAAGCTGTACGTTTGGAGGATGTTGTACAACGGTATACGAATTTATATCGTGGAAGTAAGTCAGGGAAGACAAAGCGAGGAAAATGTTTGTTTCATAAAGATCGGGGAAATGCGCTTAGGATAAATGTTACAGAGCAAATTTATGAATGTGATGTTTGTAAGGAAAGAGGGGATGTGATTCATTTTGTTCAAGCAATTGTCGGTTGTAAAGAGTTTGATGCTATACGTATGTTAGCCGAATGGTATCATATTCCAGTGGAGCAATTAGAAAATTTCACTTCTGACACTGAAGAAAAAAGAAAAAAAGAATCTGTTAGCCGGTTATTTTCAATTCATCAAGAAAGAGAATTTTACTTCATATTACGTTCTTTATCCTTTTGCCAATGTAATAATCCGATTTTTGTATATGCACATAAATTATTAGAACTTGGAGTATCTCCAACGGTTCTACCGGATACTTATAGTCATATTTCTGGTCGAATGCTTTTTCCAGTAAGGAATGGAGAAGGAGTTTTACAAGGATTTGTGCAATATATGGGAGGAAAGGATCAAAAAAGATCTGTTTGTTATCCTAAGGATTTAGTAAATAGACATTTATTAGGACTTTATCATGCAACTGATTCTATAAAAAAATGTAGATTCGTTTATTTAGTTTGGAATAATAAGGATCTATTAATTATGCATACGATTGGATTCACGAATACAGTGGCTTGCTGTGAAGAGGAGCTTACCTTTGTACATGTCAGACAACTTCTATATTATATAAATCAAGTAGTTATTGTTTATACAGAAGAAATATATAAGCAAGTTAGAACAATGAAAGCGGCTGCTCGTTTATCTTTTCATGGGGCAGAAATTTATTATTTCCCTTTGTCCCAGAAGTTATCTTCGATTTTTCTTCATAGGCAAACGAAGGAACTTGAGTATTTCATTCGGCAGTCCACTCGTTTAATCTTTTTAGAAAAAATGAAAGACTATTTATTCCTGCAGTTAGAAAAAATTGAACTTTTGCTAAATGAGATTTGCTCTTTCGAAGAGAAATTGGAATTACGAGCAAAACAGTTTTTGATTCGAAAGAAGGTGGATAAACTAAGTATTCTTTTAGAAAAAAATTGGCAATGTCTTTATAAAACAAATCAGGAGGAAGTTAAACTATCCTCCTGATTTGTTTTTGTAGGGGGTGATTAAAATACTTGCATTTCGTTTTTTACGGTGGTTACACCAATCAAACGGTCATGGCGAGCTCCCATTGGACGGTAATAAACATATATGCTATATTCATTTTGTGTTTCATAGAAATTCCCTTCAATAGGTCCTGTTTCTCCAATAGTAGTACCTGTTGGAACAAAGATATATTGATAATTGTAACTTCCTTGTTTTAAAAGAACAGCTTTTTCATATTGATTGGTTTCAAAATTATAACCCATTTTACTTTTTTCATCCAGAACGTTATTGTATAATTCGCCATTGAGATAAACATTTCCATTCGGTAATGGATCACAAGCAAGAGAAAAATGTACAATATAGTAATCTGCTTCTGTATCAGGGTCATTACAATTACTACAATTAATAAAAAAACGTCCGTCTTGATCTTGATCATATTGATAGTTTTTTTTATTACGAGGTTCATCTGTCATAAGCTCTACGTTATAGTAGGGATTGTGAAAAGATATTTTCTCAACGTGCATGCCATTGTATTTACTACTTAAAAATTCCATACGACGGTATTCATTCCCTGCAGGAAAAATTAAATTGCGATTGTTTGTATAAGCGATTTGATTTTCCATGATACTGATAGGTTGTAGATTTGTAACCATATTATCTCTGCGATTGTCTTGATAAACAAAGATTTTTAGATCCGTTTGTGGATAAGTAATGGGAAAATTCCTATTATTGATAATGAAACCAACTTGTTGATGGCTTTGATTAGTATCAATATCTGTATTTCCACTAACAGTGGCAGAAATATTAACAAGAGGTTCTACTACCGAAAAACAAGCAGTGAAAAGAATTAGATCAGGATTATTTGTTTGATACACTTGTACAGCATAATTTCCAGATACCTTAAATTGAATATTATCATTTGGCAGTAGTAACCGATAATTGGTATATTGAGTTGTTGTTCCAATAGAATTGGCGAAGTCATCAATTGTCATACCTTGAAAACCATTCATGTATTCAATTGGACTTAACATTGATTGTGTCCAATCTCCATTACAATGAATGATGTTGTAGGAGTAATCAGTATATCCTTCTCCAAGACCATCAAAATTTATTTCAATTTGTTCTTCTCCTCCTAAAACGATGAAAGGATTTGAAATCATTTCCCCTGCTACTTTCACTTGGAGTGTCTTTATTTGTTTACTATTGACATTCGTGAAGTAGGATGTTTGTGCGTTTACCCCGATGAAAAGGGTAAAAAACATCATAAAACATAACTTAAACTCTCTCTTTCTCATATTTCTCTCATTTTATTACAAAATTATGGAATTATTTCTCTAATTATTTCCCATACTCTGCTTTAAAGCATAAAAAAATGTTTACTTTTGCGGTAAAATTACATATAAACAATTTTAGTTCTATCATGGCAAATATGATTAAGATTAAAAAGGGTTTAGACATTAATCTGAAGGGCAAAGCTTCGGATGTACTGTTAAATGGGGGCAAAAGTGATAGTTATGCTATCGTTCCCGATTATTATAACGGTATTATCCCTAAAGTTGTTGCTAAAGTAGGAGAAAAAGTCAAAGCAGGTTCTGTCTTGATGATTGATAAGAACCGCCCGGAAATCAAGTTTGTTTCGCCAGTTAGTGGCGAAGTTACTGCCGTAAATCGAGGAGAAAAGCGTAAGGTGCTTAGCATTGTTGTAAAGCCAGACGCTCAGATTGAGTATGAAGATTTCGGTAAAAAGAATGTGGCTTCTTTAAAAGGAGAAGAGGTAAAAGATGCTATTTTAAATGCAGGTATGTGGCCTTTTATCAAGCAACGTCCTTATGATATTGTTGCTTCTCCTGTGGAAACACCACGTGATATTTTTGTTTCTGCATTCTTTTCTGCTCCATTAGCTCCAAACTTTGATTTTATTGTAAAAGGTCAGGAAGCTGATTTCCAAACAGGTTTGGACGCACTTACTAAACTGACAACAGGTAAAGTGTATGTGGGAATCCGTAAAGGATCTTCTGTTCGTGTGAATGGTGTAGAAACTGTGGAAGTAGAAGGACCACACCCTGCAGGGAATGTTGGTGTGCAGATCAACCAAATTAAGCCTGTTAATAAGGGAGAAGTTGTTTGGGTAGTAAATCCAACTGATGTAATTGTTATTGGACGTTTGTTTAATAAAGGAATCGCTGACTTTTCTCGTTTAGTGGTAATTACAGGTTCAGAGACTACAGAAAGAGGATATATTAAAACAATAGCAGGTTGTACGATTAATAGTTTAGTTGCTGGAAAGATTTTAGAAGGTAATGAAGCTGTTCGTATCATTAGCGGAAATGTTTTGACTGGAACAAAGGTTCAAAAAGAAGATTATTTAGGTGCTTACGATAATCAGATTACTGTTATTCCAGAAGGTAATGAAACTAATGATTTCTTTGGTTGGGCAACACCAGGCTTTGGTAAATATAGTGTAAGTCATTCATTCCCGACTTGGTTAGTTGGTAAAAATAAAGAATATGTGATTGACGCACGTATCAAAGGTGGTAAACGTGCAATAATTATGTCCAATGAATATGATAGCGTATTTCCGATGGATATTATGCCAGAATATTTATTGAAAGCAATAATTGCATTTGATATTGATAAGATGGAGAACTTGGGTATTTATGAAGTTGCTCCAGAAGATTTTGCTCTTTGTGAATTTGTTGACACTTCTAAGATTGAGCTACAGAAAATAGTTCGTAATGGTCTGGATCTGTTATACAAGGAAATGAATTAATAACATTAAAACATAAAATACATTGAAAGCGTTAAGGAATTATCTCGACAAGATTAAGCCTAACTTTGAGGAAGGCGGAAAACTGGCGATGTTCCGTTCTGTTTTTGACGGTTTTGAAACATTTTTGTTTGTTCCAAATTCAACATCAAAATCAGGCGTACACATTCATGACTGTATGGATTCAAAGCGTACTATGACAATTGTTATCATCGCTTTGTTGCCAGCTTTGCTTTTTGGTATGTACAATGTCGGTTATCAGCACAATTTAGCAATTGGTTCTGATCCGGGATTTCTTATGACATTTATTTATGGTTTCTTGGCTGTTTTGCCTAAAATCATTGTGTCATATGTTGTAGGTTTAGGTATTGAATTTACGGTAGCTCAGTGGAAGAAAGAAGAAATTCAAGAGGGTTTCTTGGTTTCTGGTATCTTGATTCCGATGATTGTTCCGGTGGATACTCCATTATGGATGATTGCTGTAGCTACTGCATTCGCAGTTGTTTTTGCTAAAGAAGTATTTGGAGGTACTGGTTATAATGTATTTAACGTAGCATTGGTAACTCGTGCATTCTTATTTTTCGCATATCCGGCTGCTATGTCTGGAGACCAGGTGTTCGTTCGTACATCTGATACATTTGGATTAGGAGCAGGTCAAGTTGTTGATGGTTTTACTGGTGCAACTCCATTAGGACAGATTGCTATTGCTGGTAAAGAATTAATTGGTTCTTTCCAAGCTACTAATATTTTAGGAGAACCTATTTCTACAATGGATTATTTTATTGGTTTGATTCCAGGTTCTATAGGTGAAACTTCAGTATTAGCAATTTTGATTGGTGCTGTTATTTTACTTGTAACTAAGATTGCAAGTTGGAAAACTATGACTTCTGTATTTGTTGGTGGTGCAGTGATGTCTTTAATCTTTAATATGATTGGTACAACTGTGGCAATGTCTGTATCTCCGTTAGATCATTTGTTCTTAGGTGGTTTTGCTTTTGGTGCAGTGTTTATGGCAACAGATCCTGTTACATCGGCTCGTACGGAAACTGGTAAGTATATTTATGGTTTCCTAGTTGGTGCTATGGCTATTATCATTCGTGCACTGAATCCGGGTTATCCAGAAGGTATGATGCTTGCTATTCTGTTGATGAATGTATTTGCTCCGTTGATTGATTATTATGTAGTGGAAGCTAATATCAATCGTCGTTTGAAAAGAGCAATGAAATAACTTATAAAAGGTAGAAATTATGAATAGAGATAGTAATGTATATACCGTTGTTTATGCTTCTGTAATGGTTATCCTTGTTGCTGTATTATTGGCATTTACATCACAATCATTGAGAAGTTATCAAAAGGCGAACGAAGACAACGATAAAAGACAGCAAATTTTACGTTCTATTAATGTTTCTGTCCCTGCAAATGAGGCAGAAGCAAAGTATAACGAATTGATTAAAGATGCGTTCTTGATTAATATAAATGGAGAAAAGGTAGGTGATGCTCAAGCTGCTTTTACAGGTGGTCAAGATGGTGAATTTCCTGTTTTTGTTGCAAATGTAGATGGTCAGACCAAATATATTATGGCAATGAATGGTGCTGGTTTATGGGGACCTCTTTGGGGGTATATTTCTGTTGATTCAGATAAAAACACTGTATTTGGTACCGACTTTAGTCATGCTGGTGAAACTCCAGGTTTGGGTGCTGAAATTACTAAACCTGCGTTTAGTTCTCAATTTGCAGGAAAACAAATTTTTAAGAATGGTGAATTTAAATCTATTGCGGTTGTAAAACCGGGTAAGAGTGCAGCTGGACAAGATTATGTTGATGGTATCTCTGGTGGTACAATCACTAGTCAAGGTGTTAGTAATATGCTCTTCGATAGTTTAAAGGGTTATGAAAAGTTTTTAACTTCTAAAGAGTAAAAAGATGGGATTATTATCAAATAAAAATAAAGAAGTTTTATTAGGCCCGCTTAGTGCGAATAACCCCGTTGTCGTACAGATGTTGGGTATCTGTTCTGCATTAGCTGTTACTTCTAAATTGGAACCTGCTATTGTAATGGGAATTTCAGTAACGGCTGTGGTTGCTTTTGCTAATGTGATAATTTCACTACTTCGTAATACAATACCTAACCGTATTCGTATTATTGTACAGTTAGTAGTTTGTGCTGCATTGGTAACAATTGTAAGTGAAGTATTGAAAGCATTTGCTTATGATGTAAATAAGCAACTTTCTGTATTTGTCGGTTTGATTATTACAAACTGTATCTTGATGGGACGTTTGGAAGCATTTGCTTTAGGCAATGGTCCTTGGGAATCATTCTTAGATGGTATTGGTAACGGATTGGGCTATGCCTTAATTCTTGTTATTGTAGGTTTCTTCCGTGAATTACTAGGTTCTGGTACTTTATTGGGCTTTCAGGTAATACCACAAGCATTCTATGATTTGGGATATGTAAACAATGGTTTGGTCATTTTACCACCGATGGCATTGATCTTCATAGCAGTGATTATATGGGTTCACCGTATTAAGAACAAAGAACTTCAGGAAAATTAATGCTAAACGATTAAATTAATAATAGAATGGAACAATTATTAAGCACATTCGTCCGCTCAATTTTTGTAGACAACATGATTTTTGCATACTATTTGGGTATGTGTTCTTTTGTGGCTGTTTCCAAAAATGTAAAGACCGCTTTAGGATTAGGTATAGCTGTAACGTTCATCTTAACATGTACGTTGCCGATTAACTATATGCTGGAAAATTATGTATTAAAAGAAGGTGCATTGCAATGGCTCGGAACAGACTTTGCAGGTGTAAACTTGAGTTTCCTTTCTTTCATTATCTTTATCGCTATTATTGCGTCTTTCACACAATTAGTTGAGATGGTGGTTGAGAAATTTGCTCCGGCATTGTATGCTTCTTTGGGTATCTTTTTGCCTTTGATTGCTGTAAACTGTGCAATTTTAGGTGGTTCTCTATTTATGCAACAAAAAGCATTTCCTAATGTAGGTGTTGCAACTGTATATGGCTTAGGCTCTGGTATTGGATGGATGTTGGCTATCGTTGGAATGGCAGCTGTTCGTGAAAAGTTAGCTTATTCAGATGTACCAAAACCATTGAAAGGTTTAGGTATCACATTTATCATTACTGGTTTAATGGGTATAGCATTCATGTGCTTCTCAGGTCTTAAGATTTAAGTAATTAACGCATTAAAGGATAATAAATATGATTTTATTAATGTCGGGCGGACTTACGATTGTGACCAGTACAGTTGTTTTCTTATTGATTACACTGATTTTGGTTGGTGCGCTTTTGTTCGCTAAAGCAAAATTAGTTCCCTCTGGAAATGTAAACTTGAAGGTGAACGGAGAAAAAAATATTGAGACACCGATTGGAGGTACTTTATTGGGTGCTTTACAAGGAGGTGGAATCTTTTTGTCTTCTGCTTGTGGTGGTGGCGGTAAATGTGGTCAGTGCCGTGCGCAAGTTATTGACGGTGGTGGTGAGATCCTACCAACAGAAAAGGTTTTCTTTTCTCGTAAACAGCAGAAAGATCATTGGCGTTTAGCTTGTCAGTGCAAGGTAAAAGAGGATATGGTTGTTAAAGTACCAGATGAAGTATTCGGCGTTAAGGAATGGGAATGCGAAGTTATTTCTAATAAAAACGTTGCAACCTTTATTAAAGAGTTTATTGTTGCTCTTCCGAAAGGGGAACACATGGACTTTATTCCTGGTTCTTATGCACAGATTAAGATTCCTACTTATACAATGGACTATGACAAGGATATTGATAAGAGCTTAATCGGAGACGAATATTTACCTGCTTGGGAAAAGTTCGGTTTGTTTGGTTTAAAATGTAAGAATGAAGAGGCTACTATTCGTGCTTATTCTATGGCTAACTATCCGGCAGAAGGTGATCGTATTATGTTAACAGTACGTATTGCAACTCCGCCGTTTAAGCCGAAAGAACAAGGTCCTGGCTTCCAAGATGTAATGCCTGGTATTGCTTCTTCTTATATCTTTACATTGAAACCGGGAGATAAGGTAACTATGAGTGGTCCTTATGGTGATTTCCATCCGATCTTTGATTCTAAGCGCGAAATGATGTGGGTCGGCGGTGGTGCTGGTATGGCTCCGTTGCGTGCTCAGATTATGCACTTGACAAAGACATTGAAGACTACAGATCGTAAGATGTCTTATTTCTATGGTGCTCGTGCTTTGAATGAAGTATTCTATTTGGAAGATTTCTTAGCTATTGAGAAAGAATTCCCGAACTTTACATTCCATTTGGCACTTGACCGTCCGGATCCTGCAGCAGATGCAGCTGGTGTTAAATATACCGCTGGTTTCGTTCATCAGGTGATTTACGATACTTATTTGAAAGATCATGAAGCTCCAGAAGATATCGAATACTACATGTGTGGTCCTGGCCCGATGTCAAAAGCTGTAGAAAATATGCTTGATAACTTGGGTGTACCGTCTGAAATGTTACATTTTGATAACTTTGGTGCATAATCGTCTTCGATTAAGTACAGAAATAAGAAAAAGGAAGAGGAAATTTTTTTCTCTTCCTTTTTTATTGTAAATAGTACCTGTTTCAAAAAATATAGCTCTTGTCTCGTTTAAAATGGGACAGGAGCTATTTGTTGATAGGTAGTATGTTTTATTCCATAGGTTTGGGAGAGAATAGTTCCTGGGTATAACTTGTGCTTTTATTAGAGAAAAAGGAGATGATTTATCTTTAACGTTCTTTTAACAGAATGGATTTGTAATATCGTGCAGCTTTTATCGTTTAAATTGTATCATAGATTATGTGTGATTTTAATTCATTAAAATATGAGAGCTTTGATACTATCTTTTTTCGCAGTTATTTTGGCTTATTCTTTGATTTTTGATGAGAAGAAGCCTGTAGAACAGACATCCGTTGTAAAGGATACGAATTCTGTCTACATGCCTCAACCTGAAATTTTACAAAGCCCTGATTCTATTTTAGATCACAAGAGCCAGATGGCTGTTGTTGATTTGTAAAGAATCTAAAGCTCTTCTATTTCTGCCTGGATTGTCCAATCCTTAGATCGTTCAAATTGCATGGGGTGTATCTTCTCTTGTAAATATTGAAAGAAGATAAAAAGAACAGGAACAATGAATAGGAGAGCAAGTGTTCCTATTATCATACACCCACAGCTCCGGAGCCCAAAGTTCGATTCCCATTTGCTCCAACTCCTGTTGAAACCATCATCGGTAATAAACCAAAAACCATCGTTAACGCAGTCATTAAAATAGAACGTAAACGAACTTTTGCTGCACCTACGGCTGCTTGTGTGAGTGACATTCCAGCTTCTCTTCGTTTAATAGCATATTCTGTAATTAGAATAGCCGTTTTAGCTAATAATCCAATTAACATAATTAATCCTGTTTGCATATAAATATTATTCTCCAGATTCATTCCTTTTGCAAATAGGAAACTACCCAGTAATCCAAAAGGTATTGCTAATATCACAGCAAATGGGATTAAAAAACTTTCATAAAGAGCACTAAGGATTAAATAGACTAAGATGAAACAGATACTGAAAATCAAGATTGTATTATTGGATGAATTGCTTTCTTCTCTTGTAATACCTCCGAACTCAAATGTGTAGCCTTTAGGTAAAATATTTTGTGCTACTTCGTTGATCGTTCGGATAGCATCGCCTGAAGAATAGCTGCCGGCCGCTGCTCCATTCAATGCTATCGAATTGTAAAGGTTAAAACGATTCAGCGTTTGTGGTCCGTAAGTCTTTGTTAATTTAGCAAATTGACTGATAGGAGACATTTCTCCATTTCCTGTTCGGACGAATAGGTGATTCATAGATTCCGGTGTTACCCGATAGGAAGGAGCTGCCTGAATCATAACTCGATATAATTTGGAGAAACGGTTGAAATTTGATATGTATTGTCCACCGTAGTACCCGGAAACAGTCTCTAAAATATCAGCTGGGGAGATACCGGATCGTTCACACTTAGCTGCGTCAATATCAAGAGTGTACTGTGGATAACCGGATGAAAAAGAAGAGTAAACGGCTCCGATCTCTGGACGCTGGGATAAAGCTTCCATAAATTGATGGGTGACCTCATCTAATTTCTCTATAGATTTACCTGTTTTATCTTGGACGTGTAATTCAAAACCGTTGACCATACCATATCCGGTAATCATAGGTGGTGCAGCCGCAAATATTTGTGCGTCAGGTATCTTTGTAGATAAATTATTAATACGTTCGATGACGGCCAACACGTTATCTTCTTTATTTGGACGCTCTTCCCAATCCCGTAATGTTAGGATAATCATACCAGCGCTGGCCCCAGAACCACTGAAGGAATAACCGGCAACGGTCGCATAATGTTCAACTTGAGGTATCTGTTGAATCTCTTTCTCTATGAGGGAAAGAACTTGAGTCGTGGTATGTAATGAAGTACCCGGTTTGGTATTAACACTTACCATGACGGAACCTGTATCTTCATCTGGTACAAGCCCTGTTTTTGTATGTCGCATTAAAAATGCTAATAAGACAAAAGCAATGACTAAAGAGCTCCAGACAAAAGGCCGATGGCGTATGAAATAGATAACTCCTCTGACGTAACGCTTTTGTAAGTACGAGAAGGCTGCATTAAAAGCTATTCGAAAGCGAGTCGCAAAGTTATTTTTTAGATTTCCCTCTTCATTTAGATAGGGAGTTAATAATAGTGCACAAAGTGCGGGAGAAAGGGTTAAGGCATTTATGGCTGAAATTCCTACTGCAACAGCCATTGTTATTCCAAATTGTGTATAGAATACTCCCGAAGTACCTCCAATCATAGATACCGGAAGGAATACGGCCATAAAAACTAAAGTTGATGTTATGATTGCAGCTGTAATCCCACGCATAGCGTCATTAGTTGCCATATAAGAAGATTTATACCCAACATCGAATCTGGCCTGTACAGCTTCCACAACGACAATAGCGTCATCGACTACGGTACCAATGGCAAGAACTAACGCAAATAAGGTTAGTAGATTGATAGAGAACCCAAGGAATGCCATAAAAGCGAATGTACCAATTATGGAAACAATAATAGAGATTGTAGGTATAAGAGTAGAACGAATGTCTTGTAAAAAGACATAAACGACCAAAACGACTAAAATAATAGCTTCGATTAAAGTACGAATAACATTAGCGATAGAGGCAAAAAGGAAGTCATTCACACTTAACAAATCTGCGAAAGCTAATCCTTCGGGTAATTCTGCAGACAGTTCTTCTATTAAAGAATCTATATTCTGAACTACTTCTGTTGCATTGGAACCTGCACTTTGGTAGGCTTCTCCGATACATCCTGCGTGCCCATTTGTTAAAGCACGATAGGTGTAGGCTTCATCACCCATTTCAATTTTTGCAACATCCTTTAGGTATAAAATATTACCATTAGGTAATGAACGGATAACAATATTACCAAATTCTTCAGGAGTAGAAAGGCGTCCTCTATATTTAATCGTATATTCATACGCATTTTCATGATTCTCTCCAAAAGCTCCTGTTGCCGATTCTAAGTTTTGTTTTGATAAAGCGGTCGTTATATCGGAGGGTATTAATTTGTATTGTGCCATAATATCTGGCTTCAACCAGATACGCATAGAATAGTTAGAGGCTAATACACTAAACTCTCCAACTCCTGCAATTCGTTTCATACGGGGCTCTACATTTATTTTCATGTAATTGTTAATGAATTGCATATCATAGCTATCGTCTGGACTATATAAGGAGATTACTTTTAATAAAGATTTTTGTTGTTTGATTGTTTGTACTCCTATTTTTGTTACTTCAGCGGGAAGTAATCCTTGAGCTTTGGATACTCGATTTTGAACATTAACAGCAGCCATGTCCGGATCAACCCCTTGTCGGAAGTAAACAGATATGACAACATCTCCTGTATTGGAGGCATCCGAATGGATATAACTCATATTTTCAACTCCATTGATAGCCTCTTCTAAAGGAACAATAACGGCCTTTTGAACTGTTTCCGCATTTGCTCCGGGATAAGAAGTGGTTACCTGTACGGTAGGAGGTGCAATATCCGGATATTGTTCAACAGGAAGAGCTGCTAAAGAGATAAGTCCTATAATTACAATGGTAATTGAAATAACCATAGAAAAGACTGGGCGATCAATAAAGAAACGTAGATTCATATCTTATTCTCCTTTCTTTTGTTCATTTTTGATTGTGATAGTATCTCCCTCTTTTAATAGACCTATACCTGTAGTAACTATTACATCTCCCGGTTTTAATCCGGAAGTGACAATATAATTATTACCATCATGTACAGGATGAACCGTAATGCGAGTATTAATAGCTTTTCCATCTACAACGCGGTAAACGAAGATTTTGTCTTGTAATTCGTAGGTCGCATTTTGTGGGATACTAATAACATTTTGTTGGATGTTAGGGATTAGTACGTTACCAGTCCCACCACTGAATAGAATACGCTTTTCGTTTGGAAAGACGGCTCGTAAAGAACCACTTCCTGTTTGTAAGTCTAATATTCCGCTGATAGATTCGATTCGGCCTGATTGTTCGTATGTAGAACCGTCGCTTAGTTGTAGCTGAACAGACGGGAGTTCGGTTATTGTTTTCTCAATACTGCCATAGTGACGGACTAATGTCTGTAATTGTTGTTCAGCCATAGAGAAATAAACATACATCTCAGAGTTATCAGATACAGTAGTTAATGGTTGAGAAAGGGTTGGACTAACTAATGTTCCAACGCGATAGGGTAGATTTCCTATTACTCCATTGGCCGGACTTTTTATTTCTGTATAAGATAAATTGTTCCGTGCGTTTAATTCTTGGGCTTGTGCCTGTTCCAATGTTGCCGTAGCTTCAGCTAAAGAATTACGTGAAAGTGAGAGATCATGTTGGGAGATTACATGCTCATGAAAAAGGAACTGTTTACTTTCATAATTTAATTTAGCATTTTCAACTTGTGCTTGAATCGCATGAACATTTGCGATTGCTGTTTGTAAAGCTGCCTGATAGGGTACTTGATCAATTACAAAGAGTAGTTCTCCTTCTTTGACTAATTGCCCTTCTTTAATACAAACTCGTTTGATGGTACCTTCAATTTGAGGGTAAATCTCTATGTCTTGCCTACCACGTACTGTTGCAGAATAGGATTCCATTTGTGTAATGTTTGTGGGAGTAAGTGTCAATACGGAATACTCAATAGGAGACTGTTCAGGTATTTTTTCCTGACAGGATGTACATAAAACAGTGGATAGAACCACTACTTGCCAAAATTGTTGTTTCATAGATTTTAATTTTTAGAGCGGGCAAAATTAGATTTTACATGAAAGAGTATAGGAATACAAATCCTTACAAAAAGGCTATTTTTGAAAACTTCATTTTCTATAAATAGTATTTCCCCGTATCTTTAGACTAAAAATGGAAACTCATAAATCAAATAATAAAAAGAGCTATAATATGGCTTGTGATAATTTACAAGCTTTTATTAAATACCCGATACGAACATTGGGCTGCCGGTTGATTTTTTGTTGTACAGGGTTTGCTATCGTATTAGTAAACTTTGAAAGGAGAATAATCAAACGAGGAGATATTGTAGTCCTTTTCCCCGATACATCCTTTGTCCTTATTCAGGTTAGTCAAAAGTTTTGGGTCTATCAAATAGAACTATCTGCTGAGATGACTGTTGATGTAACCTTTCAATTATCTTCTCTGTTTTTTGATAAAATCTATGATAATCCGATATTACCAACTACACCTCAACATCGAGAACTATTGGAGATGTGGAGAAAACAAATAGAATGGATAGAAGAATGTGGAAATCCTAAAGCTATTCATTTGTTTGTACGCAATCAATTTCAAAACCTTTTTATAGTGATGGAGAGAGAAGTTCTTTCTACACCTGTTGTCTCTTTAATAAAACCAGTTAGTTCAACTCGGCAATTGTTTAATCGTTTTTGTCAGCTGTTAAGTGAAAACTTTTATTCTCAGCATGAGGTCAAGTTTTATGCAGACAAGTTATGTATTACTCCTTATTATCTTTCGAGGATTACTTTTAAAATGTTTCAAAGTTCCCCCAAAGAGATGATTGACCGTCAAATTATCATGGAGATGAAACATATACTTACGACAACTGATCTCTCAATAAAAGAAATAGCCAATCAGTTCCATTTTGAGACATCCTCTTATATGGGACGATATTTTAGGCGTCACACAGGAATGAGTCCAACAGAATATCGTAATCAGTAGAGTTATTCTTCAGGAAAACTCTCTTTCAGGATTATTTTTGCTCGTTCTAAATCATCTTCAAGAACTAAAACTCGTATATCAAAACTTTGCATATAAGATAAAACTTGATTAAGAACTTCTCCCTGCAAGACCGATTCGATTCCTTCATTTCTCAAAATATCTTGTAACATGTGAGCCTTAACACTGTCGGTAAAAGTGGTAAGAATAACAGTCTTCATATAAAAACCTCCTATAATTAGATAAGTAATAAATAAGAATATTCAACTGATAGAATACATAAAGATAAAACATTGTTTTAAGATATACAAAACCATGTTTTATTTATAATTGTTCATAGTTTGGAATCTCTTCTAAAAAACAATAAGATTGGTTTATATAATCTATCTTACAACAGTAATGATTTAAACCATTACTTACGATTAGATATTTGACATGTAAAACCATATTATATCGCACTATTTGCTCGAATACAGCATTTGTAATAGGGATAGTGGGGGCTTTATATTCTATGATAACTAAAGGCTCTAAAAAGTGATTATATGCAACCGTATCGCAACGTTTGGAAGTTCTGTTTAGTTTTACTTGTACTTCATTTGCTAAAAGTTCCTTGGGATAGTTTTTGAAGTTAATTAAGAAATTGACAAAATGCTGGCGAACCCATTCCTCCGGGGTTAAGGTAACATATCTCTTTCGTATAAAATCAAAAATTATACGTTTTCCCTCTTTTTCGACTATTTTAGGTGTAAAACCTGGTAAATTTAGTGCAAGCATTTGTATATTTGTTATTGATTCTACATCAAAGATAGTGATATTATAAAATATGGCAAAAAAAGAATATACATACGAAGAGATTTGTCGGGATATTATTGCTAAAAAGTTTGCTCCTGTTTATATACTAATGGGGGAAGAACCTTTTTTTATGGACCAAATAACAGATTTATTAATTGAACATGTTTTAGACGAATCAGAGCGAGATTTTAATCAGATTATTATGTATGGTGCAGATACTGATTCTATATCCATTATTAATGCAGCTCGTCGTTTTCCAATGATGTCAAAATATCAGTTAATTGTTGTTCGTGAAGCTCAGTTAATACGAGATATAGAAGTGCTTTCTAACTATGTAAAAAATCCATTAATGTCTACAGTTTTGGTCATTAATTATAAATACAAAAACTTAGATAAACGAAAATCTCTATCTGTAAATACAGAAAAGGTTGGTGTTTTATTTGAATCAAAGAAAATACCTGATTATAAAATGCCGGCATTTATAACCTCTTTTTTACAACAAAGATCTATTAGTATTGATAATAAAGCTGCTCAAATGCTTACTGATTTCTTGGGAAATGATTTAAATCGTTTGAGTAAAGAATTGGATAAATTAGCCTTAATATTACCGGAAAAAGGAATAAAAAGAATAACTCCTGAGTTAATAGAAAAGAATATAGGAATTAGTAAAGAATATAATAATTTTGAACTAATAAAGGCGTTAGCTATAAAAGATGTTTTAAAAGCAAATCGAATTGCTCAGTATTTTGAAAAGAATCCTAAGAGTAATCCTATTCAAATGACACTTCCTGTGTTGTTTAATTATTTCTCTAATCTATTAATTTGCTATTATACAAAAGACCGTTCAGAAGCGGGATTAATGGCAGCTTTAGGGTTACGTAGTGCATTCCAAGTGAAGGATTATGTACAAGGTATGCGTAATTATTCTGCAATGAAAGTCTTTAATCTGATTGGTGATATCCGAACAACAGACGCACGTTCAAAAGGAGTAGAGAATAGTTCCGTCTCTGATTCGGAATTGTTAAAAGAATTACTCTATAAGATTTTACATTAGTATTTTCCTTAATTATAGATCTTTAAAGGGGACTTTTTCCTAAAACAGCATTTTGTTGGGATAGGAAAAAGTCCCTTTCTTATTTGTTTATCAGAACTTTATCCCTGTTTTATCCCCTCTGAGATTTGAATATTTTCCGTTAAGTGGACATTAGGCTGTAAAAATTAAAGAAAAAAGGGAGTTAAGTAAAAAAGCATTTTGGAGAGATTTACTTAGTTTACAAATAGAGACATTTTGTCAGTTGTTTAGAAATCCTTTTTTGAATAATGTGTGATTCTGTATACAAAATAAAGGGTGTTATGATTGTAAACAGTGGTGTTTTGTACAAATAAACAACGTATACAATATTATATTGTAAACAATTTTACATGTGTTACAATTGTAATTTACAAAATATGATTACAGTTGTATTTTGATAACCCCTTTTATCTATTATATCTGTTTTTATATTGTAAATCACATAATTCTAAGTAGTTAGAAAAAAATAGTAAATTATTACTTGATGTTTTATGTTACATTTGTATGCTAAGTTGTGTAAAATGCTATCTTTTTATTTGTTTATATGATTGTATATATCTGTTTATCTGATTATTACACCTATTTTTAGAAGTGTTTCTTTATTCTGTTTTAGTAGAAAAATAGCTTGTTTACAAATATAATGTATATAATTGTGATTCTGTAGTTACAAATATAAATGTTTAATGATATAAAATTAAATTGTACAATTGAGAATTATAGTTTATATTTGTAATGCTGTTTCAGATTTGTTATTTAGGTATAAAAACGGACAGAATGGCAGTTTTTGGGAACTTATTAAGGAAATAAAGCGGATATGATTGAACGTATTAATCAAATAATGGAACGAGAAGGCTTGAATTCATCTAAATTTGCTGAAGAGATAGGTATTCAACGTTCTGCAATGTCACATATTTTGAATGGAAGGAATAACGTGAGTTTAGATGTCCTTATGAAAATATTGGGGAGATTTACTGATGTAAATACGGACTGGCTCCTATTTGGAAAAGGTGAAATGGTTAGAAATGTCTCTCCTGGAATCTCTGTTAACCCCCAAAATACGCCAATAAATCCGTCCGATCGGTCAGCTTCTTCTGAATATCGAAAGGAAATTGGGGTTGAAACACCTGTAAACATGTCTCAAAATACTGTTATAGAGAAACTTACATATCAAGAAAATTCATGCAAGAAAATAACCAAAATAATGATTTTTTATTCTGATAATACATTTGATACTTTCATTTCCGAGAAAAGTGAGAAAGAATAGGTATCTTTGTATATAATTAGATAAATCAATTTATATGAAGAAGTTCTTGCTGGATTTGAAGGTAACAGAAAATTGTCACCTTCATAAAAATTACTGCTTACTTAAGCTAACATCTGATCATATATTGCCGGAAATGCTTCCCGGGCAATTTGTTCAGGTTCGCGTAGATCATTCTCCTACTACTTTTCTACGTCGTCCTATTTCTATTCATTATGTGGACAGAACTGCTAATGAGTTATGGTTATTAGTTCAACTTGTTGGTGATGGAACACGCCGAATGGCTGAATATAAACCGGGAGATGTTGTGAATGTTATGCTTCCTTTAGGTAATGGTTTTTCTATACCGGAAGAAAACAAGGGACAAAAGTTATTATTGATTGGCGGAGGTGTAGGAACTGCTCCCATGCTATATTTAGGTGCTGTTTTGAAAAAGGCGGGTTATACGCCTACTTTTCTTTTAGGAGCTCGCTCAAAAGAGGATGTGTTACAATTGGATCTTTTTGAACAGTTTGGGGAAGTGTATGTAACTACAGAAGATGGTTCCTTAGGGGAAAAGGGATATGTTACCAATCATTCTATTCTGAAAGAGGTTCATTTTGATCAAATTTACACTTGTGGACCTAAGCCAATGATGATGGCTGTCGCTAAATATGCGAATGCAGAATCAATCGCTTGCGAGGTTTCTCTTGAAAACACAATGGCTTGTGGTATAGGAGCTTGCCTTTGTTGTGTAGAGAAGACAAAAGATGAACATCATGTGTGTGTATGTACTGAAGGACCAGTTTTTAATATAGAAGAATTGACATGGCTGAATTAAATGTAAACATCGGTAATCTACAAATGAAGAACCCGGTAATGACGGCTTCGGGTACTTTTGGATATGGCATTGAATATGCTGACTTTATGGATATTTCTCGCTTGGGAGGTATCATTGTAAAAGGGACAACCATTCAGCCTCGTGAAGGAAATTTATATCCACGTATGGCAGAAACTCCTTCGGGAATGCTGAATGCTGTAGGTTTACAAAATAAGGGTGCTGACTATTTTACGGAACATATTTATCCTCAAATTAAGGATATTGATACAAATATGATTGTAAATGTCAGTGGTTCTTCGGTAGAAACCTACGTAGAATGTGCAGAAAAGATTGCAGAATTAGATAAAATACCGGCTATAGAACTCAATATTTCTTGCCCGAATGTAAAGCAAGGTGGTATGGCTTTTGGTGTAACAACCTGCGGAGCAAGTGAGGTAGTTAAGGCCGTTCGTAAAGTATATCCTAAGACATTAATCGTAAAATTATCTCCAAATGTTACCGATATTACGGAGATTGCAAGAGCCGTAGAGGCGGAAGGAGCTGACTCAGTTTCTTTAATTAATACGATGTTAGGAATGGCTATTAATGCGGAAAAAAGAAAACCGGTTTTATCAACAATAACCGGAGGTTTATCCGGACCTTGTGTGAAACCTGTTGCATTGCGTATGGTATGGCAAACATATAAAGCTGTAAAGATTCCTATCATTGGTTTAGGAGGTCTTTCCAATTGGAAAGACGCTGTAGAATTTTTATTGGCAGGTGCTACAGCAATTCAAATTGGTACTTATAATTTTGTGGATCCTACCGTTGGAATAAAAGTGATAGAAGGGCTGGAAGACTATTGTAATAGACATGGTTTTTCTTCTGTTCGAGAGCTAACCGGAGCATTGGATATTTAAAAAATTATAAACTTAAAAGAAGTGCATAAAAGTGATCTGTTTTAGATTATTTTTTATGCACTTTTTTATTTCTAATTCATTTTTTATTTTATACATTTGTTGCATACTTATTAATACCTTGAATTTATAAGGAATATCAGTAAATAACAAAGTAATATTATCATGAAAATAAAATCAGTAATTCTATATATATTCTTATTGTTTGCATTCGTATTTAAAATAAACGGAGAAACAATTATTCCAATTACTACAAACGATATTAGTCTTATTTATAAAGTAGATGAAAAGACGGGACGTTTATATCAATCTTATTTAGGACAAAAGTTATCTTATGATTCCGATATTGCTCTTTTACCTTTGGGAAAAGAGGCTTATTTAACTCATGGAATGGAGGATTATTTTGAGCCTGCAATTCGGGTTTTACATAATGACGGGAATCCTTCTTTACTTTTAAAATATGTCTCTCATGAGAATAAACAACCCCAATCGGGAATCCATGAAACGATTATTCTTTTAAAAGATGAAGTATATCCTGTAGAAGTAAAACTACATTTTATTACGTATCCAAAGGAAAATATTATCAAGGAATATGCGGAAATTTCTCATCGGGAAAAGAAACCTATCGTACTTTATAATTATGCTTCTTCTCTACTTCATTTGAATGCTGAGAAATATTTTCTGACCGATTTCTCCGGCGAATGGGCAAAAGAGGTTTGCATGAATGAAACTCCTTTGACGTATGGAAAAAGGATTGTGGATTCAAAATTAGGAAGTCGTGCAAATATGATTTGTTCTCCCTTCTTTATGCTTTCAGTAAATGAAAAAGCACAAGAGAATACCGGAGAGATATTATTAGGAACATTGGGTTGGACAGGTAACTTCCGTTTCATATTTGAAGTAGATAATTTGAATGGGTTACGCATTATTTCTGGAATTAATCCGTATGCTTCTGAATATACTTTAAAGCCAAATGAGGTATTCCGTACGCCGGAATTTATTTTTACTTATAGTGCAGAAGGCAAAGGAAAAGCCAGTCGTGATATGCAACGTTGGGCACGAAAATATCAATTAAAAGACGGAGAAAAGTCTCGTATGACTTTATTAAATAACTGGGAAGCCACTCATTTTGCTTTTGACGAAAACAAATTAGTGGATATAATGGACGAAGCTGTTAAGTTAGGAGTAGACATGTTTTTGTTGGACGATGGCTGGTTTGCCAATAAATATCCGCGTAAAAACGACCGTCAAGGCTTGGGTGACTGGGATGAAACCGTGACGAAACTGCCTAATGGTATCGGTAAATTGGTGAAAGAAGCCACCAACAAAGGGCTTAAATTTGGCTTATGGATCGAGCCGGAAATGGTTAATCCTAAGAGTGAACTGTATGAAAAGCATAAAGATTGGGTGATTCATTTGCCTAACCGGGATGAATATTATTACAGAAACCAGATGGTTTTAGACCTGAGTAATCTGGAAGTTCAGGATTATGTATTTGGTGTTGTCGATAATTTAATGACGAAATATCCGGGTATTGCTTACTTTAAATGGGATTGCAATAGCCCGATTACGAATATCTATTCTCCCTATTTGAAGAATCAGCAGTCTCATCTTTATATCGAATATGTACGTGGTTTATATGCGGTTTTAGACCGTGTAAAGGCAAAATATCCTAATCTTCCGATGATGTTATGTGCCGGTGGTGGCGGAAGAACTGACTATGAAGCCTTGAAATACTTCACAGAGTTCTGGCCAAGTGATAACACAGATCCTATCGCACGTATCTTTATTCAGTGGGGATATTCTCATTTCTTCCCGGCAAAAAGTATGGCTGCACATGTCACAAGTTGGAATAAACAGGCCAGCATTAAGTTCCGTACCGATGTGGCAAGCATGTGTAAATTAGGTTTTGATATCCGCGTACACGATATGAATGAAGCGGATTTGGCCTATTGCAAGGAGGCGGTTATCAACTTCAATCGTTTGAGTCCTGTGATCTTAGATGGTGAACAATATCGATTAGTATCTCCATACGAGGGAAATAAAGACCATGCTGCGGTAATGTACACAAACGAGAATGCGGACAAAGCAGTCCTATTTGCGTACGACATTAATCCGGTATTCAAGTATAACTATTTCCCTACGCCGGTACGTTTACAAGGCCTAAAGAAGGACGCACGCTACAAATTAGAGGAGATAAATCTGTATAAAGGGACAGAATCTAAGTTCAAATATCATAATAAAGTATTGACAGGTGAATTCTTAATGCAGGTAGGTGTTCCCGCTTTTTCTGCTGATCCGACGATTCCGACTTCAAGTCGTGTCATAGAAATTACCGAGATTAAATAGAAAACAACTTTTTTCCCGTTCTGTTATTTAAATAAATTCTTTAGTTTCATATATTATAAAACTTCTATTTTATATATTATAAAACAGTTGTTTCATAATATATGAAACTTTTGGTTTCTTGAAGATAAAAAAGAGATATGTTTGAACAAATAAACGAAATACTGCATAGTACGGTTATTACACCTTATACCGCTGTACTCAAATTGTTGGTCAGTTTCCTCTTAGGAGCTACGATTGGTTGCGAGCGTCAATTCCGCAGAAGAGAGGCAGGAATGCGTACTTTTACGCTTATTTGTATGGGTTCGACTGCTGCTATGTTAGTTTCCATCTGGATTCCTCAGTGTTATCCGGACTTTTTAAATGGAGATCCGGGGCGAATTGCAGCACAAGTTCTTTCCGGTATTGGCTTTTTAGGAGCAGGAGCTATCATTCAAAGTCATGGAAGTATACATGGATTGACGACAGCAGCCTGTATTTGGGTGATTGCAGTAATTGGTTTAGCGGTCGGAGCAGGGATGTATATTCCGGCGATTATAGTTACTTTTCTGACTCTTTTTATATTGATTAGTCTGGAATATGTAGAAAAGCGGATGTTTTTGAATGGAGTGAATAAAATTTTGACGATTACTTGTTCGACAGCGACCCCGGATTTAAAGGCCGTACGTAAGATATTAGAGGAAAAAGGTGTCTTTATTATGAGTGTTTCTTTTGAAGCTTTGTATCAAGAAGACAAGGCAATAATTACTTATAAGGTGAATGTGAAGGCCATTTCTTCCTATACGAATCTATTTAATGCGATTCATGGATTAGGTTTTGTTTCGCAAATTAGATTGATGGCTTGAACCATCAATCTAACTCTCCTTTTAACATTTTTCCTGCAATACGGGCTGCTTCTTCGACAAGTACTACGCATGGGCGTTTCTTATAGTACTCTTTTGTCCGGATTTCCGGAGATGGATTGGTGGAAGCTGCGTCAGTTGGCGATAGTAATTCGTGGCAAACGATAGAGCCATTTTTCTCTTTAAATAGATTAGCTACCTTTTGAACCATTGCATAATTTCTCTTTCTTGCCTCCTGATTGCTTGTATCCGGGACCGGATATTTGAAGCCTGCCAGCATAGCCATTGCACTTACTGAGCCGCAAACTTCACGCATACGTCCCATTCCTCCTCCAAAAGAGACGGACATATTCTTTGCCAGTTCGAAATCAATATTAAAGAGATCTGAATAAGCAAGAAATACAGATTGGGCGCAATTATATCCGGATTTAAAATTCTGGATGGCCTGATTTACTCGCTCTTCTACATCAAATTCTTTCATTTGATACTCTTTTTATAAGGAATTAAAACTCGTAATCGACGCAAGCTCTATCTGCTTTAACCGGGCCAATGATGTTCTTTGCCACAGCAACATGTTCAGGATGGTTGGCATACGTATTGACATCAGCCAAAGAATCCAATTCAGTCGTTAGGATAATGTCCCATGTTTCAGCCGGATTGATGTTGAAATCAAGGCGGATCATACGTAAAACATCTATTTTATTGATTAAAGCTTCTAATGCAACTTTTATTTCTTGCATTTTAGCTTCTTTCGCAGCAGGAGTTTCAAACTCTTTCAGTTTGAACATAACAATGTGTCTAACCATATTCTTTTGTCCTTTTAGTTTTTATATATCCCAATAAGAATCTTTATATCCTAAGAAGTATAAAATACCGTCTAATCCGATAGTTGAGATGGATTGTTCGGCTGTTGCCTTCACTTTTGGCTTCGCATGGAACGCAATACCTAAGCCTGCTATGTTGATCATTGGCAAATCATTTGCTCCATCACCTACGGCAACTGTTTGACGAATATCTACATTTTCTACTTGAGCAATCAAACGAAGCAGTTCCGCTTTTCGTTTGCCGTCAACAATATCTCCTACGTGACGACCGGTCAATTTCCCGTTCTCAACTTCCAATTCGTTGGCATATACGTAGTCAATACCATATTTTTGTTTCAGATAATTCCCGAAATAGGTGAATCCACCCGATAGGATTGCAATTTTAAATCCTACCTTCTTTAAGATACGCATTAAGCGATCGACCCCTTCCGTAATAGGTAAATTTTCTGCTATTTCTTGCATAACAGAAACGTCTAACCCTTTCAATAGCGCACAACGTTGACGGAAGCTTTCGCAGAAGTCGATTTCTCCTCGCATAGCAGATTCGGTAATTGCCTTTACTTGATCCCCAACACCGGCACGTATTGCCAATTCATCGATTACTTCTGTTTTGATTAATGTTGAATCCATATCGAAACAAATTAAACGACGCATGCGGCGATACATATTCTCTTCTTGGAAAGAAATGTCGATTTCTTGCTCGGCAGAAAGTTTCATAAATGCGGCCTTCATCTGCTCTTTGTCCTTAGGAGTTCCTCGAACAGAGAACTCAACGCTGGCTTTAGGTGTGCGTTCGTTCTCATCTAAAGGGATACGTCCTGTCAAACGTTTAATATCATCTATGTTCAAATCTTGCTCTGCAATGATATGAGTTACGCCGGCAATTTGGCGAGCAGTCAGCTTACGGCCTAAAATAGTAATGATATATCGGTTTTTTCCTTGCATGGAAACCCATTCACTATATTCCTCTTCAGTGATAGGATCAAAACGAATGTTTACCCCTAATTCATTACTTTTGAAAAGTAACTCTTTTAATATAGTGCCGGAAGTCCGTTCGCTTCCTTGAAATAAGATACCTAATGAAAGGTTACTATGAATGTTTACTAACCCGATATCTAAGATAGCGGCATTGTTTCGTGCTAATATTTCACAAAATGCGGCTGTAACTCCGGGGCGGTCTGTTCCATTAATATTAAGTAGAATAAGTTCGTCTTTTTGTTCCATATCTTTATCTTTTGTGGAACAAAGGTACATAAGATCTATACAAAAAACCATTGTTTCAATAGGTAAAATGTAAAATTCTTCTTCTGAACTTGGTTGATTACCTTCTATAAGTGTTGCTTGCTTTCGACAATAGAGTCTATTTATTTGATGTAACAGGTTATACATCTTGTATAAACATGTTGAAAAACATGCTTTGATAACTGGATTTCATGCGATAAAACATATAAAAATACTTGCTTTTGTGAGAAAAAGTTTTCCGATGTTTGGAAGAAAAGTACTTTTTGTTGTATATTTGCACCCGTTAAAAGCAAGTATAGTAAATCCTTAGCGAAGGAAAGAACACTTGTTATTTCCTGAAAATCAGGAGTCGGAACTTTTAAATCTGTGAGGAATGAATGTTTCGATTATGTTGAACATAAAAATGATGATATGAAGGTAAGAGCTTATGTTCTCTTAGTTATGGTGGCGCTTTTAGCAGTGGCAGCCGGAACAAAAAAAGCAAATCCAACAGAAGGTGTGAACCCTGGGGACCTTGCTCCGAGAATAGAGTTTTTAGGAAACGAAGAGGATTGTAGTTTCCAAAATCGTTCAGGACGTTACACTTTGCTCAACTTTTGGGCAGCTTATGATGCAGAATCAAGAGCCCGTAACGTTCAATTATGGAATGAAGTAAACAAATGGAGTTCAGACAAAATTGCAATGTATTCCGTCTCTTTTGATGAAAAGGAGTCTATTTTTACAGAGACTGTGAAGACGGATAAGTTAGAAGGAACTAAGCAATTTCATGAAGGACTCGGAAGAAAGTCAGAATTATTTGGGAAGTATCACTTACAAAAAGGATTCAGAAACTTCCTGATTGATGAGAATGGAGTGATTATTGCGGTCAATGTAACCTCCAAAGAGCTGACTAAAGTATTAGAAAGAATTTAATCTGCTGATTATTATTAAACGGGAGAGGCGATGTTCAAGCGAATATCGCCTCTCCTGTTTTTATAAGTTCTTAGTTGGAAGCTCTGTATCGGTTCGGAGTACAGCCTATTGTTTAGTAGTACTTTTATATTAGCTGCTACAAGCTGTTTCGTATGTTTATCTATATTTTGTTGTAACTCCTCCTGTATCTCGTGGAAACAGTTAATGATGATTTGTTGTTCTCGTTCAGACATGTGTAGGGCTTCATTGGAGGAATAAGAGAAGAAAGAATACTCCACAATTCGTTTACTCAAAGAAGTACCTCGCAGTAAATCGGGATGAAACATAAGGATCTATCCTTTAGGTTGATACGTTATACCGTTGTCATTGGCTCCGGCTATTTGCCCTGGTGCGATGAATACCAAAGTACCTTCTCGGTAGTCATATTTATTACGTCCATAAAGAAGAGAACCACAGCTTAGTTGTTTTAAGAACACACAATAGAATCCGAATCTCTTTACACTATGACGAATCTCTTTTAAATCGGACATATTGACTACACTTATTAAAGGATGAAGCGTTTCAACTCCAAGCAAGTCGTTGTAATCCTGTACGGAATTAAGTTTAATGATTGTCTCCATGCTGATAGCTGTTTCTTTTTACAAAGGTATTATATTTGAGATGAAAGAAAATACCTGCTCTTTCGGAATAGGTAATTTATGTTTGAAAATAAGTAATTAAGGTATAGAACGATAAGGATTCTTAGCTTATTTTTGTAGAACATTGGATTAACCATTTAATATTATACGTAATAGTCATGAGAAAAAGTTTGATTTTATTGTTGGTATCTGTCATTTGTATGTCGGCAATGCCCGGTTTGAGTATGAAATGTTTGGCACAAGAGGCTAAATCGACTAAAGCTTCTTTTACAAAAGAGGAACAGGAGGTAATAGATCTTTCCAGAGCTAAATGGCAATGGATGGCTGATAAGGAAGCAGATAAATTAGCAGATCTTTTCCATGAGAATGCCATTTTTGTTCACATGGGAGGTGCTTGGGGCAAGAAACAGGAGGTTGATATTATCCGAGGAGGTATGATTCATTATAAAAAAGCAGAGATTTTTGAAGAATCAGTTCGCTTTGCAGGAGATAATACAGCGATCGTATTGGGAAAAATAAAGCTGATTGCCATTCTGGGAGGTAAGCATGAAGCTGTGAATCCTTTTTTAGTAACAGAAGTTTATGTGAAAGAGGGGAACCGTTGGAAGTTGGCTTCTCTATCTTTTACAAAGACAATGGAACGAAATGAGAATACTAAATAACCAACAATTATCATCAAGAACCTTCGTCGCTTTCTCTTTCATCCACTAAAAAACAGGATTGTTGTGCGACAAAAGTATTGGTAAGCGGTTAAAAATGGCTTCGTAGCCCTACGAAAGTCTTTTTAACCGCTTCGTGATATCTCCGTAGGCCTACGAAAGGACTTTCCACCGCTTGGTGGGAGTTTTGTAGGCCTACGTAGCTACTTTTTAGTGCTTCGTGGGACCTTCGTAGGGCTACAGAGGGACTTTTTAGTACTAAATAATACCATCGTAGGTCTACAAAAACCTTTTTTAGTGCTTGAAAATGGTTTTGTAGGCTTACGATGGCAATCCGAAGCGGTGGGAAGTTCCTCCGTAGGGATTATTCTAAATCAACTACCGTTATGCCGGCTCCTCCGAACTGTACATGCTCATCATGATAGCGTTGAACGCCGGGAACACTGTGTAGATAGTCACGAATCAGCTGTCGAAGAATACCGGTTCCTGTCCCATGAAGGATACGAACTCGTGTCGCTCCGACCTGGATAGCGTCGTCAATGAAGTAGGTTACTGCCTGCAATGCTTCGTCACCTCGCATTCCTCTGACATCAATTTCTTGCTTGAAATGTATCTTCTTTTCGTGCATATCGTCCATAGTCTGGGCGCTGACGAAGGTACTTTTTTGAATTTCTTTCTTGATTTGCCCTTTGCTGACCTTCTCTAATAAATCTAATTTGACTGTACTTTTGATCATACCGAAGGCGACAACTGCTTGTTTGCCTTGCAACTCCATGACAGTTCCGGCAGAGACTTGTCCTTTCAGTCGGACATTATCTCCAACCTCTATGACGTCTCGATTAAACACTTGTTTGGTAGTCGGGGCCTGTTGTTTCTGCTTTTTACGCTCTTTGCGTTCCTGCAGTTTGGCCATTTTGCGAGCGATTTTGTTATCCTCCTCTTCGGCAGAGATGACAGAGGCCTTAAATTCTTCCAGAGCCTGACGTGCCAGCTTGGTCTGTTCTTTTTCAGCTTGTGCCTCTTTGATTTCGCGGATGGTGTTTTCAATTTTGGCATTCGCTTGGGAGAGAATATGTTGTGCCTCCTCTTTAGCCGTCCGCATAATCTCCTTTCGTTCTTTATTGACCGCCTCCAAATCCTGTTCATAGTGGAGTGCAAGTGCTTCTAAGCGTTTCTCCTGCTGACGGATATTCTGTCGTTTGTTTTCCCAGTAACGTTTGTCGCGCACAATATCCTGCAGGTATTTGTCCATGTTGATATAATCCGCACCGACCTTTTCCGAAGCGTCTGCGATGACATCTTCCGGCAAACCGATTTTACGGGCGATTTCAACAGCGAAGGAACTACCCGGATTTCCGATGGAAAGTTTGAATAGGGGCTGCATGAGATGGCGGTCATACAACATGGCACCGTTTACAACACCTACTGTCTCTTCTGCAAAATGCTTCAGATTCTGGTAGTGTGTTGTTATAACTCCATAGCTCTCTTTTCGGTTGAAGCGGTCTAAAAGAGCTTCGGCTATGGCTCCTCCGATTTGAGGTTCCGTACCGCTACCAAACTCATCAATGAGAATCAGCGTCTTGTTATTACAGTTTTTGACAAAATGCTTCATGTTTGTCAAGTGGGAACTGTAGGTACTAAGGTCGTTCTCAATACTCTGTTCGTCGCCGATGTCAATGAAAAGGTTTTCAAACAGTCCGGTTTTAGAACTTTCATAAACAGGAATCAGCAGACCGCATTGCAACATGTATTGCAACAGACCTACCGTCTTTAAGCAGACTGATTTCCCTCCAGCGTTTGGACCGGAAATAATCAGCAAACGTTTTTTCCCTCCTAATGTAATATCTAAAGGAACGATTTTCTTGTTCTGTCTCTGTAAAGAGAGGAAGAGCAGGGGGTGAGAAGCTTGAACCCAGTCGACCTGCTGCTTGTTTTCGACGGTCGGCTTGATTCCATTAATCTGTCCTGCGAATAGCGCTTTGGCGCGAATGAAATCGATGTCCGCCAAAAACTCATACGACTGCAAAATATCGGGAATCAACGGGCGCACGAAGTTTGTGAATTCGGTCAGAATCCGCATGATCTCCCTTCGTTCGTCTCCTTCTAACTCACGAATGCGATTGTTGGCCTCTACAACTACTTCCGGCTCAATGAAAACGGTCTTTCCGCTGGCCGATTCATCGTGCACGATTCCTTTAATCTTTCGTTTGAAGGCCGGAATGACCGGAATCATTAAGCGACCGTCACGCATGGTCGGGGTAACGTCTTTATCGACCACCCCTTCGGATTGAGCTGTACGCAGAATGGATTGCAAGCTGCGGGAAATACCGCTCATCGTGATAGTAATCTCTCGACGTATCTGTGAAAGTGTAGGAGAGGCGTTGTCTTTGATTCGCCCGAACTTGTCTAAAATGGCGTCAATCTTTCCGATGAGTTGCGGGAATACAAGGATATTTCCGGCGAGGGCTGTCAACGCCGGATAGTGTATCTCCCCTTCGTCGGACGAAGGACGAAAGAAGCGGACGATGTCATTGATGGTTTGGAGCGAACGTTTGAGGTCAAAAAGCTCCTTTTCATCCAACCAAGTACCTTCGGGACGGATTCGCTTCAATGAATAGCGGACGTCGAAGAAGTAATTGGCAGGAAATTCCTCTTCACCCTGTAGAATACGGACAAACTCGTCGGTTTGTTCGAGACGTTCCATGACGGTTGGATAGTCGGTAGAGAAATCCATCTCCGTCACTCGTTCTTTACCCAGTGGGCTTAAACACTTTTCGGCAATTAAAAGACGGACTTTGTCGAAGCCCGTCTTTTGTTCAAAATTATGTGGATATATCACGTTATGTAGCTACTATTATTTGATTTCGACTGTCATAGACCGACGGATAGTCGGGCGAACGATGAATTCCATTTCGTTCTTACCTCTCTTTACCTTGAATGTACAAGCATTATTGCCTGACGGATTGATATACGGTGCATAATAATATAGGTAAGAGAAGACTGTTTTATTACCAGGCTTTTGGAAAGCTTCTGCGATTTGCGGATAGCTGAATGTGTCCCAGAACATACAACGTTTAAAACCGTTCGCGTCAGTAAAAATACTTTTCGGATCACGATATTGCATGGTGTTAGTAATAAAACCTTTGTAGGCAGCTGTCAATTCCTCTGCCGTATTGTCTAATTTATGGTCGTTGATTCTATCAATAACATCATTTGGACGAAGACCGGCTTCGTAGGCAGGAGAGTTCTTATCAACATCCGTAATCAACTCCATCCGGTCAATGTCGTAATTAATACCTGTGTAATTATAGTTTTTAGCACTGACTTTGAACGGTACGCGACGCTGGTATTGAACGTAAGGATATTGCATACACATCAACGGAGCATGAATCCGAGCATAATCATCCAAATGATAAGAGCTTTCTAACAACTCATTGGCTTCACATTCCCACAAAATACGTCCCGGAACCTCTTTTTGGTCAATCAGACGGAAACCAAACTGAAGAAGATACTCAGCTTCAGCCTCTGCAGCTGTTGGGCTAAGGAAGGGGAACGGTTCCATCTTACTGTGTAGGAAGTTGTAGCGGTAAGTAGGCTCTTTCTCTACCAATATTTTATTCGCACCCTTGTAATTGGGGTTCTTATCGAAGAAATAGAACGTTTGGATCAAGATGTCCGGGTTGTCGATGTCGACAGACATTCCTTTCTTAGTCAATTCTTTCTCTATACTTTCGTTAATTGTAGTTTCGAGTTCGCTGTTGTTCTCGTCGATGGCAGAGAAAGCAAATGTTTCGAACTTCCCGAAGTCAACAGGGTCACTTGTTACGGTTGTCTTAAACGGACAGGTGAATTCGCGTTCACTGGTAGTCTCTAAACTATACATAGAAAAAGCGGTTGCCAACTGATCTTCTGTGATGGCATTACTTTTTTTACACTCTTTCTTGATCAAAATCTGTTTCGCTGGATTTTTTAGATTACCGATTGTGAGAGTCATCTCTGTTTTACCTGCCAAATTAAGCATTTGATCGACCTCTTCCCGAGAAAGTTCGGAAGTTTGGATATCATCAATGGCAATAATCACGTCATTCATTTTGATACCGACAAGTTCAGCGGGAGAATAGGGGATAATATTTGTGATAACAGGGCGTCCAATTCCCCATTGAGTGTTTTTACTGATATCATATTTAATTCCTAATCGACAAATTTTCCGGTTCTGAGCAAAACCAGTAAAACATGCAAGTAGCAATAAAACGGACCAAATCGCTTTCTTCATAATCTATTCTTATTGTTTTATTAATCTTTATTGTTCCTGTTCGGATGGTGAATCCTCTTTTATTACACAAAGGTAAAGATATTTTTGTTCCCTATGAACAAGTTGGCAGCATATTTGATGTTATATAGGTGAAGGATACAAGTTGAAAAACTATAAAAGATAGATGTAGATAGAAGAATAACTTGGTATCTTATTGACAATTAGGTAATAATAAAAATATAAAATAGATTATGGACAAGAAGGATTTGAATAGCAAGAACGAAACTGGCAGTAAAAACGAAAATATAAATGTCGACGAAGCGACAAATTTACAGGAAGAACAGCCAAATGTGTCAGCTGAAAATACAGAGTCTGACAATGTGGCGGAAGAAAATGCTGAGCAGAATGAGTTAGAAGAACTTAAAAAGAAGTATAATGAGTTGAATGATTCTCATTTACGCTTAATGGCTGAATTTGACAATTATCGCAAGCGTACTTTGCGTGAAAAGTCAGAGCTGATTAAGAATGGAGGCGAAAATGCTTTAAGTAATCTACTCCCTGTTGTGGATGATTTTGAACGTGCATTGCAGAATCTTCGTACGGCAGAAGATATAAAGGCTGTCAATGAAGGAGTAGAATTGATCTATTCTAAATTCATGTCTTATTTGTCACAGCAAAATGTAAAGCCAATTGAAACTGTCGGTAAGCCATTTGACGCAGAAACCTCTGAAGCTGTCGCTTTAATCCCTGCTCCGGACGCAGATATGAAAGGGAAGGTTCTGGATTGTGTACAAACAGGTTATACCTTAAATGAAAAGGTAATCCGACATGCTAAAGTAGTTGTTGGAGAATAAGAATTGTTAGAATAGCAGCAAATAACAACAGAGGCAGATACAAACATGGCAAAGAGAGATTATTATGAAGTACTGGGTGTTGAAAAGAATGCTTCAACAGATGAAATAAAAAAGGCTTATCGAAAAAAAGCAATTCAATTCCATCCAGATAAGAATCCGGGAGATAAACAGGCAGAAGAAAACTTTAAAGAAGCAGCAGAAGCCTATGACGTATTAAGTGACCCACAAAAACGTCAGCGATACGATCAATTTGGTCATGCAGGAGTCGGAGGTGCTTCTCAAGGAGGTGGCTTTGGCGGAGGAATGTCAATGGATGATATTTTCTCTCAATTCGGAGATATTTTTGGAGGACACTTTGGAGGATTTGGTGGCTTCGGCGGATTTGGTGGTTCACGAGGTGGACGCCGTGTAAATCGGGGTTCGGATCTACGGGTGAAGGTTAAACTAAGCCTGAAAGATATTGCGACAGGAGTTGAAAAGAAGATTAAGGTAAAGAAATATGTAACTTGTTCTAAGTGTCATGGTAGCGGGGCAGAAGATGATCACAGCTCAAAGACATGCGATACTTGTCATGGTAGCGGTGTTGTCACACGCGTAACCAATACTATTTTAGGACAAATGCAGACTCAATCTCCTTGTCCGACTTGTAATGGAGAAGGAAAGATTATTACAAAGAAATGTTCTGAATGTAACGGGGAAGGTATCGTTCGTGACGACGAAGTCATTACAATCAATATCCCTGCCGGAGTTGCAGAAGGTATGCAACTTTCGATGAGTGGAAAAGGAAATGCAGCTCGCCGCGGAGGTATAAACGGTGACTTATTAATTTTAATAGAAGAGGAACCACATCCGGAATTGATTCGTGATGAAAATGATCTTTTATATAACCTATTATTAAGTGTGCCGCAAGCTGCTTTAGGAGGAACGGTAGAAGTTCCAACAATTGACGGAAAAGTAAAAGTCAAAATAGAACCGGGAACACAGCCTGGTAAAGTCTTACGTCTACGCAATAAAGGTCTGCCTTCTGTTAATAGCTATGGAACAGGTGACCTATTAGTCAATGTAAGCGTTTATATTCCGGAAAACTTATCTTCATCTGAAAAAGATATTTTGAATGGTTTGGAAAACTCTCCAAACTTTCAACCGAAAAAATCAGTAAAAGATAAAATCTTTGATAAGTTCAGACGTATGTTTGATTAAACCTATCTCAGGAATAAAAGAAAAGTCCTTTCTACCTCAATTATAGAAAGGACTTTTTCTTTTGTAATAACTTATATAAAACAAAAAAGGTTCAGAAAATAATTTCTGAACCTTTTTTGTGGGCAGTGATGGATTCGAACCACCGAAGGCGAAAGCCAGCTGAGTTACAGTCAGCCCCATTTGGCCACTCTGGTAACTGCCCCCATTTGAGCCTCTTGTCGGATTCGAACCAACGACCCCGAGATTACAAATCACGTGCTCTGGCCAACTGAGCTAAAGAGGCATTCTTTTTTGTTATTATCAATCTCTCTCGATTGCGGTTGCAAAGGTACGCTTTATTTTTAATTATGCAACTGTTTCCTGGAAAAATAATTTCATTTTTTTTGAGCCTTTGTAGGCAGATTTCCTTTAAAAAATTACCTCCGAGGCAATTAGCAGTTCCCCCGGAGGCTGATAATTTTTCTCAAAATATAATTCTTGGATGTTTTTTAGTTGTCTAACGCTCTTTTGAACAGATTTTATTTCTTGCTTCCGTTGAATCTTTGGCTTACAATGTCCCAATCGACAATCTTCCATAGCGCATTTAGATGATCCGGACGTCTGTTTTGATAATCTAAATAATAGGCATGTTCCCAAACGTCAAAGCCCAGTAGCGGACTCAAGCCATGTACGACGGGATTACTTCCGTTGATTTCTTTTGTAATGACAAGCTCGCCATGTTTGTCCTTAGATAGCCATACCCAGCCTGAACCGAACAATTCCGTCCCTGCCTTTACAAACTCTTTCTGGAAGTTTTCAAAGGAACCCCAGCCCTTGTTGATTGCTTCGGCAAGTGCTCCGGTCGGTCTGCCACCGCCATAAGGCGAAAATTGAGTGAAATACATATTATGGTTGAGTGTCTGCCCTGCATTATTAAAAAGAGCCCCATCAGCCTGTGCGACGATCTCTTTCAATGTTTTATTCTCAAAAGGAGTCCCCTGAATCAATTTATTCAGGTTATTTACATACGTCTGTAGATGTTTACCATGATGAAACTCGATGGTCTCTTTTCCAATGGTTGGCTCCAATGCGTCAGGCGCATAGGGGAGTTGAATTAATTCAAATTTCATGACTTCTTCTTTTTTATTTGTTAATTGATTGCTACTATCTGTTGTCAGCAACAAAAGACTGAGGCATAATGTCAGCATGATTCATTCGTTTTTCTTTCTAACATTCAGGGGCTATTCTTTGTTCAACTTTCAACTATTTTCCCTATTTTCGCTCACGAATATTAATCGATACACTATGACAACTATTCAGAAGACATTGGCAGAGCTGCCAGAGGAGAAGAAAGCCCTATTTGCTCCTGTTTTTGGAGATATAGATAAATTTTACACAACTGTTTATCTGATTGCTCGTAATGAGCACGTGACAGACCAGGAGAAGCCTGACCGTTACGAAGATCGTCTGCAAGTCATTCGCCAGATTCGCAACAAGGTAGAAAAGTTGGTTGATTCCTTTGGTTTGGAAGGATCCGAGATTGTAGCGGATATTGCCAGTGATTATTTTGAAGACTTTGTTAATTACAAAGAACCGGAGATTTCCCTCACGAATGAAGAATTCATCGGGATTATTCAGAAGATTTCAAGAACGTAGGAAAAAGCAAAGAATAAGTTCTACTGTTTTCCAGCCTCCTGAAAAGTCCGAAACGATTTGAAAAGTGTTTTCCAGCTCCTGGAAAGCACTTTTTTGTTTTCAAAAATGATTTCCAGGGTCTGGAATTGATTTTTCAGTTTTCAAAAGTGTTTTCCAGCTGCTGGAATTGATTTTTGAAAAGTGAAAAACGTTTTCCAGGAGCTGGAAAAGACTTTTGGGTTCTTGAAAAAGATTTCCAGCGGCTGGAAATTATTTTTTGAAAATCTTATGGTCGGAAAGCTTTGCTGCTTCCTAAAAATTATATACGTTTGTGACGATTTATATGCATTCTCTGTGTATAACTTTTAAATGAATACAATATGTTCGTTAAATCTTACAGACGACTATTCAATTGCCTGATCGCTTAGCTGGCAATTTTCTTTTCGCTTTTGCCTGTTCGGGCAGGGGCTTTTCCCTATACATTATATATATGGTAGTCCGGTCAAGAGGTGGACTTGCTATATCAACATTCATCAGATAAAAACAATTTACAAATATGAATACATGTACAGCTCAACGCGCACCTCACAGTGCGTCTAACTTTGCACCCTCAGTGGAGGCAAATGCTTTTGGTATGAACGACCGTATCAAACGTCTTCGGAAAGAAACTTTTGACGCGGAACCCTCTTTGTCTATCGAACGAGCGTTGATTGAGACTCGTTTTTATAAAGAGAACTACGGAAAGTATCCGATACCTATCTTACGGGCTAAAAACTTTTATGAAATCTGTAGACAGAAGACGATTTATATCGGCAAGGACGAGTTGATCGTGGGAGAGCGCGGGCCGAAACCAAAATGTGTGCCGACATTCCCGGAATTGACCTGCCACAGTGTCGAGGATTTGCATGTATTGAATACGCGCGAATTACAACGCTATACAATCAGTCAGGAAGATATTGATACGTATGAACGGGAAGTAATTCCCTATTGGAAGGGACGTACGCAACGGGAACGTATTTTTGGCCACGTGCCGCAGGAATGGAAAGAAGCGTATGAGGTCGGCATGTTCACGGAGTTTATGGAGCAGCGTGCCCCGGGCCATACAGCGTTGGATGGAAAAGTCTATCGGTTTGGTTTGTTGGATTTGAAGGAGCGGATTCAAAAAGAGCTGGATGATTTGGATTTTATGAACGATCCGGAAGCGACAGACAAGCAGGAGGAGCTGACGGCAATGGCTATCTCGTGTGACGCTGCCATCCTGTTTGCCGAACGTCATGCGGATCTGGCTGACGAGATGGCTTTGACAGAAAAGGATCCGAAACGTGTGGAAGAGCTGCGTAAAATTGCAGAAGTGTGTCGTTGGGTCCCGGCCCATGCGCCGCGTGACTATTGGGAGGCTATTCAGATGTATTGGTTTGTCCATTTGGGAACAATTACGGAATTGAATGGTTGGGACGCGATGAATCCGGGACATTTTGATCAACATTTGGCTCCTTTTTATGAAAAGGGGATTGCGGAAGGAACTCTGACACGTGATCAGGCCAAGGAATTAATGTCCTGCTTCTTTATTAAAGTGAACAATCATACGGCGCCTCCTAAAGTGGGTATCACAGCGAAAGAAAGCGGTACGTATAATGATTTTACGAACCTGAATATCGGTGGCGTGAAAGCGGACGGCAGTGACGGAGTGAGTGAAGTCTCGTACATCATGTTGGAGACAATCGAAGAGCTTCATATCTTACAGCCAGGAAGTGCCATTCATATCAGCGCCCGAACACCAGAGCGCTTTTTGCGTGCCGGCTGTAAAGTGATTCGTCAAGGTCATGGTTACCCTTCGGTTTTCAATCCGGATGTCTATATACAGGAGTTAATGCGTCAGGGGAAATCTTTGCATGACGCACGAGAAGGGGGATGTAGTGGATGTATTGAAGTGGGTGCTTTTGGTAAGGAAGCCTACGTGTTAACGGGTTACTTGAATGTACCGAAGATTTTAGAGGTAACGCTCAATAACGGATGGGATCCGGTGTCTGGTCGTAAGGTGGGATTGGAGACGGGAGATCCGCGTGGATTCGCTACGTATGAGGAATTGTACGCTGCCTTCTTGAAGCAGGTTCAGTATTTTGTGGATATGAAGGTGAGAGTAAGTAATTATATCGACCGTATGTTTGCGAAGTATGCACCGGCGACCTTCTTGTCTCTCTTCATTGATGACTGTATTGCGAAGGGAAGAGATTATTATAATTGTGGACCACGTTACAACACGACTTATATACAATGTACCGGTCTGGGAACAATTACAGATAGTTTGGCAACTTTGAAAAAGCATGTATTTGAAGAAAAGCGTTGGTCGATGGATGAACTGTTGCAGGCAATGGCTAATAACTTTGAGGGAGCGGAAGCAATGCGCCAGATGATTCTGAACCGAACTCCATTCTTTGGGAATGATGATGAATATGCTGATAATATTGCGGTGAAAGTCTTTAATGACCTGTATGACGCTATCGAAGGGAAACCCAATACGAAAGGGGAATGTTTCCATCTGAATATGTTGTCTACGACTTGTCACGTCTATTTTGGTAAGGTAATGGGGGCAACGCCTAATGGCCGTCTGGCTGGTCGGGCTATTTCAGACGGAACCTCTCCTTCACACGGAGCGGATACACACGGACCGTCTGCCGTAATCAAATCGCTTGGTAAATTGGATCAGGTGAAGAGTGGAGGAACCTTATTGAATCAGCGTTTCTTACCAAGTTTATTAAAGAGGGAGGAAGACATCTCGAAGTTGGCTTCGTTGATTCGTAGTTATTTTGCCTTGGGTGGACATCATATTCAGTTTAATATTGTAGATACTGAAACGCTGTATGCGGCTCAAAAGTGTCCGGAAGACTATCGAGACCTCTTGGTTCGTGTCGCAGGGTATAGTGACTATTTTAACGATATGAATGCCGATCTACAGGCCGATGTGATTATGAGAACAGAACAGGAAAGTTTTTAATCGGTTATGTTGATTTTCGATATAAAGCGGTATGCAATTAATGACGGGCCGGGCATTCGGATTACTATTTTCATGAAAGGATGTCCGCTGTCATGCGTTTGGTGTCATAATCCCGAGGGTGTTTCCAGCCGGAAACAGAAGTTATATACGAAGAAGAAATGTATCGGCTGTCAAACCTGTGTCAAAGTCTGTCCCCAACAGGCTTTGACACTTACGACTGAGGGAATCGTGACGGATTCGTCTAAATGTAATTTGTGTGGAACTTGTGCTGCCGAATGTCCTGCGTTAGCTATGGAAATATCCGGAACAGAGTATTCGACAGAGGCTCTGATGAAAGAGATAGAAAAGGAGACGCTCTTCATGGACCGTTCGGAAGGCGGAGTTACTTTCTGTGGGGGAGAACCGCTTTTACATCCGGAGCCTTTATTGGAATTACTTCGGAAATGTGGAGAATTGAGAATTCATCGGGCGGTGGATACGACCTTGTTTGCAAAACCAGAGATTGTACGCGAGGTCATGGAAAACTGTGAGTTATTTTTAGTCGATCTGAAACAAATGGATTCTGCTAAGCATAAGCAATATTGCGGAGTCCCGAATGAGTTGATTCTTTCTAATCTTAGAATGATTGCAGAGCAGGGGCAAGATTTCTATTTGCGTATTCCTTTGATTGAAGGGGTAAATGCCGATGAAGAGAATATAAGGCAAAGTGCAGAGTTTTTAGCCTCTCTTCCTTGGAAACACCGAACGGTAAACTTATTGCCCTATCATGATATAGGTAAAGGAAAGCATGAGAAGTTAGGTACGATTTACAATCCGAAGCAATATCCGTTTTCTGCTCCTTCCGAGGAAAATCTTCAACATTGTCGTGAGATTTTTGCGCAGTATGGGATTGTAACAACTGTAGGCGGGTAAGTTTAAGGAGGTATATTGGGCACTTTTACCTTCCTATTTGTTCTGAAAAAGTCAGGAGTACTTTTAGATATTATAGGTTATTTTGTATATTTGCCCATCAAAAAAAGACGTGTGGGAGAAATAAAGAACACAGTTCGTATACTTCGATTCATCTTAATTGGCACTTTGAATGCCTTGATTACAGCTTTGGTTGTTTGGCTAATGATGGATAAATTGAATTGTAATTATATAGTAGCAAACGTTGCTGCTTATGTAATTGCGCAGACTCATAATTTCTTTTGGAGTAAATATTGGATATTTACCTCTCGGAACGGGAAATTTCATCGTGAAATTCCTCTTTTCTTAATTGCTTTTGCTTGTGCGTATGGTTCTCAGTTCTTGGCTTTATTGATTATGGTAGAAGCTTTAGGACTGAATGAATATTTAGCGCAATTCCTTGGTTTATTTGTTTATGGTGCAGTTAATTTCTTGATGAATAAGCGAGTTACATTTAAGAAATAGAACAGGGAATATGATTACTATCCAATTAAAAATGTACTTTTTCGTATAAATAACCTTTATAGCTCTTTTAATTGTGGAAATTCCGCTTTATTTTTGTAAGATAAAAACAAAAGATATATTTTATACCATGAAGAAATATAATTTTTTAGCATTTGACATAGGGGCGACGAGCGGTCGTGCTGTATTAGGGACGTTAGAAGGAGATAAGTTTGAAATGCAGGAGATCCATCGTTATCCGAATGCGATCATGGAGTTGCATGGCAAATATTATTGGAACATCTACCGTTTATACGAAGCTCTAAAAGAGAGTTTAGTCATTTGTGCCCGACAGAATATCCAACCGGATTCCATAGGGATCGATACCTGGGGAGTTGACTTTGGCTGTATTGGAAAAGACGGTTCTTTACTTGGACTTCCTCGTGCCTATCGTGATCCGTATACGGAAGGAGCTCCGGACGAGTATTTTAAGCGTGTTCCACGTGCAGAGGTCTATAACCGTACCGGAATTCAAATCATGAACTTCAACAGTCTGTTCCAACTATTCCGAATGAAGGAGGAGGGATTCGCTCCGTTGGAAGCAGCCGAAGAAATACTATTCATCCCGGATTTATTATCATACTTACTGACCGGAAAGAAGGTTTGTGAATATACAGACGCTTCTACCTCCCAGCTATTAAACCCGGTAACAAAGGAGTTTGAAAAGAGATTATTGGAAGCAGCCGGTGTACCGGCTTCCCTACTTCGCCCGGTGGTCATGCCCGGGACACGTGTCGGTGAACTGACAGACGCGCTTGCCAAGGAAACGGGAATCGGGAAAATCCCGGTAGTAGCAGTAGCCGGTCACGATACCGCTTCAGCAGTAGCTGCAGTTCCGGCTCAAGACCGTGAATTCGCTTATCTGAGTAGCGGAACATGGAGCTTGATGGGTATCGAAACCGAAGAACCGATCATCACAGAAGAATCATTCA
>JAFUOJ010000002.1 GCA_017481945.1 Parabacteroides sp.
ACGTTTGGCTGCTTCTGCTATCACTGATGTCTGTACACCGGGTAATCCGCGTGAAGTAACAGAAGAAATTATTTTGGATTTATACAAAAAAGTTTTGTAATTAATTAAAGTAGAAATTTAGGTTAAACGATAGTGAAAAAGAGGGTGTATCATTTGATATACCCTCTTTTTACTTATTAGATATCTTCATTTATAAATATTTGTTCATACTCTGTTCGGGTCAATACGGTATCGAATAGTCCTACTGCGTTTTCTGTATGTTTGTTAATGCCTACATATTCTAAACTTGCATCTTCGTATCGTTTAAATTTAAAGATTGCGTCATTCATCAAAGCACTATTAAAGACATTTAAAGATACTAATAGCTCAAAATCTTGTACGGATAATCCTGTTACCTTTTTAAATAGAGCCGGTTCTAATAGAGTTATAACGTCTTTTAAACAGCGTTCCCTATAATCAGTAAGATACATGAATACAGGAACACGAGTTGCAAATTTGATAAGTTTTTCCTGTATTTTTTTTCGAAGACTTTTATACTCTTTCTCTTCTTGGGTAAGTTCTTTCTTCTCTTTAGATGATAATTCTTCGTTGTTTGCCTGTTTCTTCGCCTTTTTTACAGATTCTGATTTATTTATAATGGTTTCAATATCTTGATTCAGATTTCTAAAACCTTCAATGTTCATTAAAGCATTCATAGCTTCTGCGTTATTCATTAACCGGCGAAGCGTTTCGTTATCTACATTTACTAATAATGCACTTTCCCAACGTCGAGCTAATAAAGTAGCACTGGTTCCGCTCATGGCAATATCTAAGATACCTGTTGCGTCAATTTGTTTCATGTGACTACCATCATAAGCTAATACAGGCAAGAAGTTTATAAATTCTTCTACTTTCTTTTCCGGATTTGATTCTTCAACATTGAGACGACAACTATAATCGGCTATTTGACGCAAAGCCCGATCAGGTGCAAAGTCGAAAACATAACATTCTTCCTTTAATATCTCTGTTTTATTAGGAGAAATACTATCTGGATTTTTTATAACCCAAGGTGTTTGTACACGAAATGCTGCCTGGAAGTAAGTTTCTGGACTGGAAGAATTTCGCAACATAAAAATACCACTCCAAGGTTTAACAGATACACCTGTAGTTAGTTTTCCGCACGATAGTGTAATAGTTTTTGTTTCTAATGGATTTCCCATTGCTTTTTGTACAGGATAAAGAGCTTCAATACCTATACCGGCTTCAGTTCCTGCTGCTATAATGATTTTATAGTCTTGATAAAATCGGTTTTGTCGTTCTTCTAATAAATTTTTCATGGCATAACAAGAGGCAACGGATGGTAAGAACCAGAATGTGTGTGTTAAAGCTTTTAGTAGAGGTGCATGAGAAAAGGGCATAGGAGGTTTTTCTGTGCGTAACTTTAAATCAGAAATAATATTTTCAGTATAAGCTCCTCGTATGAGATTTAGCCATTTTTGTACTTCGTCTTTATAAATAAATTCTGCAAATTCGCCTTCTCCTTCTGCTGAAAAGAAAATGTTCAAATCAAATTCATTAAATTCACCATCCATAGCAACAGACCGGATTTCATTAGGCATTTGATAAGTAAGCATAACCATACGTGGTAGAGTTTCGTATGGATTGTTTTCTCCTTCCCAATTCATTTTGGCTCTTTGTTCATCTGAATAGGTCCAGTTATAAATTTGTTCTTCAATAAATTCTCCTGAATGAATAGCTCGGAAGGGAGTGCCTGATAAATATAAATAAGCATTTGTAGTAATAGGCATTATCTCTTCATCAAAATAATCTATTCCTTTTCCTTGTGCATATTCTATTTCTTGTTTGTTTTCTTTCTCAAATAAATCTTTAGCATTTTCTCTCCAAGCTCCGTAATGATATTCATCTAAAATGACACAATCCCAATTAGTAAGATGTACCCATTCATTGCGTGTTTTAATACCACCTACTTTGTTTTTCCCTAAATAATCTTGAAAAGAACCAAAGCAGACGATAGGTCTTTTCTTATCTGCTGTTTCAAAAGATAACTCAGTAGAACGTGAAATAAATTGCCAACCTTTGAAATCAATATGTGATACTAAATCTTCTTCCCAAGCATGTTGTACAGCCGGTTTAAAAGTAAGGACTAAAATACGTCTCCAATTCATTCGTTTTGCTAATTGATAAGCAGCGAATGTTTTACCGAAACGCATTTTACAGTTCCAAAGAAAATGAGGAGTTTTCCCTTCATTTTCTTTTTGATAATTTGTAAAGTAATGAGCTGTTTTCTCAACTGCCTGTTTTTGTTCAGGGCGCATACTGAAAGTTTCTGTACGTTGCTCTTCATTAATAATTCTTTCTTTTAAAGCGAGTACAGCTGCTTTTACGTCTCGTTTGGAACATTGAAACCATTCACCTTTTGGATTGTAGAAACCTTGTTTCCTTAAATAACGGTGAATATCTCGGTCAGTAAAAGAACTCCCATCATTACGCATTGCATTTCCTTCAAAGACAATACGATAAGGTAGTGAACCGGGACGAAGTGTTGGGTATTGTTGGGCTACACGAGCTTGTACATCTTTGCAGGTATAGCCTATTTTTAATAATCCTTTGTATTGTGGGTTTGTATCTTCGTAGGCATAAATCATTGGATTAGATTCCGAACGAAGAGGGAAAAAGTTTTTCTGTGCCATAATATTTTATTCCATAGGACGAATCATACTTTCGATAAAAGCTATCTCGTCTTCAGTTAAACCATATTTTTTATAGAGTTTCTCGTCTGTCCAAGATTCGGAGAAGTCTTGAAGAGGAATAAAGGAGTAAACTTTACTTGTTGTATCTTGAGTTACTTTTTTTAAACCTAATATGAAATGAAAGAATTTTGTTTGTATATACGAATATGTATTTTCTGCTTTTTTATAACTATCAAAAGGACCAATTAATATGTATGTTTCAGTGCAACAGGTATTTTTTTCTGCTAAAATGGGTTTTATCCAATCTTTTGTCATATCTCCTGCACCAATAGCTTTTGGTATTAATATTTTATATTGGTTAATCCATTCTTTATTTTTTGTTATGAGATTTTTGTGTATATATCCTTGTTTTTTTAATGCGTATATTTTTACTGATTCAGGAAAAGGGTCGTTAGTATATTTTTTATAATCTGTTGGAAAACCAAAAGGTTTTCTTGAACTGACAATTGAACTGAATGAAGCTTCTTTCTTTATTTGGATTTTTTTTAGAATAGTAATAGCTTGATTATGTCGAATAAAAATATCACAATTTTTTTCTAATAAAGGACGTTCCATAAAAGATGTTATTGTATTATTATTGTGGGTATATACAGAACAAAGTCCTTTAGAATCTCTATTCCATAAAAAATAACAAACGCCACCTTTTATTTCGACATTAGGAAAACAATCTGAAGCATTATTAAAGTCATGTATAGTTCGAATTCTGTCATCATGTAGCATTTCGTAACGAAAACTATCTAATCCTTTACCTCCTGAATACCAACGAGCAGGAATAATCATACATAAATATTTAGGATTTAGTTTTTTTGCTTGTTGTATGAATTTAGGGTATATAGATCCTGCACTTGCTCCATTTCCTCCATCACTTAACTGATATGGCGGATTTCCAATAATAACGTCAAATCTCATATTAAAAATTTTTTCTGGATTGTTTATATGAATAAATTGATAAGCGTAGCTCTCAAGTTTGTCTCCACGATCATACTCATTTTGTGAAGCACCGCAATAGATACATTTGCCATCTTTCCAAGTATGTTTGATACGCTGATAGATAATATTTCCTTGCTCGTCATTAAATTCAGTACAGATAGAATACTGACTGTTTGCTTTTTTACTGCAATAAAGACTGCGACGACTCAACAAGGACGTTAGTTCTGTGATAGCAATTCCATATAATTGTTTTGTGAAGATATGGTTAGCTCGTTCTTGTACATCCGGTATTTTATCTTTTAAACCTACCATCAGCCGTTTGGCTATTTCCCGAAGGAAGATACCCGTTTTGCAAACCGGATCAAGAAAAGTGATTTGGGGATTACTCCATAGTTCTGAAGGAAGTGTATCAAGCATTTGATTTACAACAGTAGGAGGTGTAAATACTTCGTCATTACTTAGGTTAGCCAAGCAAGACAATACATCGGGATTATAATTAGTTGTCAGCATGACTGTATATTTTTAAATAGTGAATAGGAGGATATTCTTTTATAGGAGTAGGGATAAAAGCCTCTTCTCCCAAATCAGAGAAAAGATTAGGACCTTCCATCGGTTGATTCTTTAGTAGGTTATCTAATGTGAAATCCCTACGTTTGATTAGTCCATTAATGGCAGACCATTCAGAAAATATGATAGGTTTTACTCCATCTGGAGTTTGAAGTGTGAGTGCGTCTCCCCAAAGAATGTTTCGTTTAAGGATGTATTGAATGCTACTTATATATTCTTTATTAATTGTATCGGTAAAAAGAGATGAATACTCTTGGAGAAATATATGGTATAGTCGTTCACGACATTCTTCTACGTTGTCTTCTTGTATCTCAATACCATAAAGACTGGCTACGGCAATTAGTGTAAACAATTCATATTCTGCCCGGCTATGGCTGTAGAACTTTTTAGTGATAACTAATTTACGTTCTAATATTTTAGCCAGAAAGTTTCCATTGCCGCATGCAGGTTCTAAGAAGCGAGAATCGATACGTTCCGTTTCTTGTTTTACTAAATCGAGCATAGCATTCACTTCACGGTCAGCAGTAAATACCTCACCGTGTGTGGATACACGCTCTTTTGACTTAATCTGACTGTCGCCAGATAAGCTTTTTTTCGTGTCTTCCATACTGCGCTATTATTGTGCGCGGACTATTTGTTTCGGGAATACGGGTTTCGACAAATTCACAAGGAGAAAAGAAAAGCGTGAACTTTCCTTATTTTACACTTGGGAATTTGGCGAAACCCGTACCTAAAATAAGTTCAGCCCACGCATATAGCGCAGGCGTTTACTGAACTTATTCGGTTAGGTACATCTTTTAAATCGCCAAATTTTAAGTGTCTCCGAATAAATAGCAAACGCTAATGAATAATATGTTATTTATTTTTTATTTGTTCATTCGTAATTCTTGTTTTGTTCTTTGACAAAAGTAATAATCCTTTTTGGATTACCAATATTTTATGGGAAATGACAATAAAATATTGGTACTTTTATTTTCTCTCTTTGCTATCTTGAAAGATTTTCTCTAACTTGCCACGGTTTAGGAATGGAATATTATGGATAGAGTTTTTAAATCGAAGGTAGATTGGTTTTACCACTTGGTATTGTTGGTGATGGCGGTAAGTACGATTCTGACATTTATAGGAGGAAAGTCGCCGGTTACGATGGTCGTACTTTTGTTGCTTACCTTGCAATGTGTCCACATGTTATTATCTACTTGGTACAAGATTACTGCCGATGGTGAATTGATAGTTCATTGCAGTATCTTTCCGGAGAAGCGAGTTGCTATTTCAGAGATAACCGCTGTTGAGGCTACAGCTATGCCTGTTTCCAGTTATGCATTATCATTGGATCGTCTGATTATCTATAAAGCGAATGCGCAATGGTTACTGATTTCTCCTGTCAATAATAAGGAGTTTGTCCGTCTCTTGCGGAAACATAATCCGAACATTCAGATAAAAGATCCTTTTTTCCAGTAAGAAAGTAATAATTCAATCCATATAAAAATTTAATTAAATCTGAAGACATGAAATACGATGTTGCCATTATCGGGGGCGGCCCCGCCGGTTACACCGCAGCAGAAAAGGCAGCTGCCAATGGACTTTCTACGTTGCTTTTTGAGAAAAATGCCTTAGGTGGCGTTTGTCTGAACGAAGGTTGTGTACCCACAAAAACGTTACTTTATTCAGCTAAAGTATATGATACAATCAAACATGCTTCCAAGTATGCGGTAAGTGCAGAGAATCCCACCTTTGATTTCCCTAAAATCATCGCTCGTAAGAATAAGGTAGTAAAGAAACTAACTGCCGGTATTCGCATGAAAATGAAGGAACATGGAGTCGAAGTAATCAGCGGTGAAGCAACGATTCAAGGACGGGCTGAAGATGGAACAATCACGATTATCTGTGGAGAAACGACTTACGAAGCAGCTCATCTTTTGCTTTGTACCGGCTCTGAAACCGTTATTCCTCCGATACCCGGTTTACAGGAAACGGCCTATTGGACAAGCCGCGAAGCCTTGCAGTCTAAAGAACTTCCGGCTTCATTGGTTATTATCGGTGGAGGCGTTATCGGTATGGAGTTTGCTTCCTTCTTTAATAGTATGGGGACGGAAGTACACGTTGTAGAGATGTTGGACAAGATTTTAGGACCGATGGACCGGGAACTTTCCGACCAGTTACAGGCTGAATATGCAAAGAGAGGCGTGAAGTTTTACTTAGGACATAAGGTAACGGCTGTAAGCGAAGGAGCTGTAACGGTAGAGAAAGCGGGAGAAACTTCGACGATTCAAGGAGAAAAGATTCTCTTAAGCGTAGGTCGTCGTCCGGTAACGAAAGACTTTGGTTTGGAAACATTGGCTCTTGAACCTTTCCGTAACGGTATTCAAGTGAATGAATATATGCAAACTTCTGTTCCAAATGTATATGCTTGCGGAGACATTACCGCCTTTTCTCTGTTAGCCCATACGGCTGTAAGCGAAGCAGAAGTAGCAATCGACCATATATTAGGTAAGAATCGCAGTATGAGTTATAAGGCTATCCCCGGCGTTGTATATACAAATCCAGAAATAGCAGGCGTGGGAATAACGGAAGAGGATGTACAAGCAGCCGGGGTCCCTTATACTGTGAAGAAAATACCGATGGCTTTCTCCGGTCGTTTTGTGGCAGAGAATGAGCAGGGGAACGGTGTTTGTAAACTGATTCTTGCGGAGGATGGAACCGTTATTGGTGCTCATCTGTTGGGAAATCCGGCGTCAGAGCTGATCGTTATTGCCGGGTTGGCTATCGAGAAAGGGATGAAGGCGGACGAGCTGAAGGCAATTGTTTTCCCACATCCTACGGTAGGAGAAATCATTAAAGAAGCTTTATAAGGGATCTATTAATAATAAGGCAGAAATCTCTATTCGATAAACTTTGGGCTTATTCGAATAGAGATTTCTTTTTATTTACCAGAAGCCTGAAAGTTTCTTACTATGAAACTCCGAGTTTCTTACTTTGAAACTTCGAGTTTCATGCCTTGAAACTTTTAGTTTCATAGTAAGAAACTTTTAGGGACTTAGTAACTACCCTTTGCACTACTTTAATCAAAAGTAGAAAGTAGTAGTAAGAAACAATTTTTCTTCTTGGGAATGGGTTTGGAGGGTAAAGGTTTATTTTTCGAGAAAAATAGTAAAATGGGAGTTTCTTTGTACCTTTGTCAGAGTTTAATATATAAAGAATATCAATGTGGCGAAGATAGTAGAAACTCCTTTGATGAAGCAGTACTTCGATATAAAAGCGAAGCATCCGGATGCCATTCTTTTGTTTCGGGTAGGGGACTTTTATGAGATGTATGGCGAAGACGCTGTAATAGGAGCTGAAATATTAGGTATTGTACAGACAAAGAAGTCGAACGGACCGGGACAAACCGTCGAGATGGCAGGTTTTCCCCACCATGCTTTGGATAGTTATTTGCCTAAGTTAGTACGTGCAGGTAAGCGCGTTGCTATCTGTGACCAGTTAGAAGATCCTAAAATGACCAAGAAGTTGGTGAAACGAGGCGTGACAGAATTGGTTACTCCCGGGGTCTCTATCAACGATAATATATTAAATCATAAAGAAAATAACTTCTTGGCAGCTATTCATTTCGGAAAGAATGAGTGCGGAGTTGCCTTTTTGGATATATCAACAGGAGAGTTCCTGACTGCCGAAGGTACGGTTGATTATGTAGACAAGTTGCTGAACAACTTCTCTCCGAAAGAGGTTTTGATTGAGCGGGGAGGGCGCAAACGGTTTGAAGAGTCCTTTGGTCCGCGTTTCTTTATCTTTGAGCTGGAGGATTGGATCTTTACTTCGGACGCTGCACATGACCGTTTGTTGAAGCATTTCGAGACAAAGAACCTGAAAGGTTTCGGGGTACAACATCTGAAATTAGGAATAATCTCCTCCGGAGCTATCCTTTATTATCTGGATCAGACGCAGCATACGCATATCTCTCATATAACCTCTTTGTCTCGTATTGAAGAGGATCGGTATGTCCGTTTGGATAAGTTTACGGTACGTAGTTTGGAATTGGTAGGGACAATGAACGAGGAGGGGACCAGTCTGTTGGACATATTGGACAAGACAGTATCTCCGATGGGTTCACGTATGTTACGTCGTTGGATTCTCTTTCCTTTGAAAGATGTGAAACCCATTCAGGAACGTCAGGATGTCGTGGAGTACTTTTTCCGTCGTCCGGAAGTAAAAATGCTGCTGGAAGAAAAGTTAGAACAGATTGGGGATTTGGAACGTATCATCTCCAAAGTTGCGGTCGGTCGTGTTTCTCCTCGTGAGGTTGTACAGTTAAAAGTAGCTTTGCGTGCGATAGAACCGATTAAAGAGGCTTGCATGAGTAGTGAAGAACCGAGCCTTTGTCGTATTGGTGAGCAGCTGAATGCCTGTGCTTTGATACGAGATCGGATAGAGAAGGAGATCAACAATGACCCACCTTCTTTACTGAATCGGGGAGGAGTAATCGCTTCAGGAGTAAATGAGGAATTGGACGAGTTACGTTCTATTGCTTATTCAGGCAAAGACTACTTACTGAAAGTACAACAGCGTGAGATTGAAGAGACCGGTATTACCAGTCTGAAGATAGGTTTCAACAATGTATTCGGTTATTATATCGAAGTAAGAAATACCTACAAAGACAAGGTGCCTGCCGGCTGGATTCGTAAACAGACGTTGGTAAATGCAGAGCGATATATTACTGAAGAGCTGAAAGAATATGAGGAAAAGATATTAGGGGCAGAGGAGAAGATACTCTCTTTGGAGGCTCGTCTCTTTAATGAATTGGTGCTTTGCCTTTCAGAATATATACCGCCTATTCAGGTGAATGCCAACTTGATAGGACGTTTGGATTGCCTGCTTTCCTTTGCCAAAGTAGCGGAAAGCAATAAATATATTCGTCCGGTAGTAAATGATTCGCAGGTGATTGATATAAAAGCCGGGCGCCATCCGGTAATTGAGAAGCAGTTACCTATAGGGGAACCTTATATTGCAAACGATGTCTATTTGGATGATGAGAAACAGCAGATTATTATTATTACGGGACCAAATATGGCTGGTAAGTCTGCGTTGCTCCGTCAGACGGCATTGATTACTTTGATGACCCAAATCGGTTGTTTTGTTCCTGCTGAATCTGCTCAAATAGGAATAGTGGATAAAATCTTTACTCGTGTAGGGGCTTCCGATAATATATCGGTAGGAGAGTCTACCTTTATGGTGGAGATGAATGAGGCTGCCGATATATTGAATAATATGTCCTCTCGTAGTTTGGTGCTTTTTGATGAGTTAGGAAGAGGAACCAGTACATACGATGGTATCTCAATTGCGTGGGCCATTGTGGAATATATCCATGAACATGCTACGGCTCGTGCTAAGACACTCTTTGCGACTCATTACCACGAATTGAATGAAATGGAGGCCTCTTTCAAACGGATTAAGAACTATAACGTTTCGGTAAAAGAGGTAAATAATAAGGTCATATTCTTGCGTAAATTGGTACGAGGTGGCAGTGAACATAGCTTTGGTATCCACGTTGCTAAGATGGCTGGTATGCCTAAAAGCATAGTTAAACGTTCCAATGAAATACTTAAGCAGTTGGAAACTGAGAACCGTCAGGAGGGAATATCAACGGATAAACAAAAGGGAGTAAAAAGTAAACCGGTCAAAGGGATTGCTTCGTCTGCCGATGGTTATCAGTTAAGCTTTTTCCAATTGGATGATCCGGTACTGAGTCAAGTGAGAGATGAGATTAAAAACTTAGATGTAAACAACTTGACTCCATTGGAGGCGTTGAATAAACTAAGCGAGATTAAACGGATCATCAATGGGAAATAGAGTTATCATCGCATAGGAAAGAGTCCTGCTTTGTATATACCCAGACTGCCGTTATCAAAGCAATCAACAGATTAACAGTAAAGGCAAACTGTTGTGTTTTTATATGAAAGAACTCCTCAAAGAGGTGAAGAATGAAGGGACAAAGCAGGATTGCCAAGTAATTCATTACCATGACAAAGGCCAAAGAAAGGGTGGCTTTCTCCGGAGTAGCAATACGGGTGGCTTTGTCATAGGCAATGGGTTGGATGATTCCATAACCTAAACCGGCGAGAACACATCCCAATCCGATGATCCATTCGTTAGGGGAGAAGGTGATAAGTGCTAACCCCAAAGTAATGGAAAGCATACTGTAGAACTTTGTTTTCCGACCTAAAAGGGAAACTATCGGATTCAATATAAATCCGGGAGCCATAATCGCCAGGAAGAAAAGAGAAATCATAAGACCTGAACGACTACTTGTAAAATGATATTCCTCCATTAGGAAAGAAAGATTGAAGTTGATGATTACAACCAAGTAGGTGGCTAATCCGTAGAAACACATGATTTGAATCAGATGATTCAGCTGAATACCCTGATTGTTACTTTTCTCTTCATATCCCTGTTTAGAAGATTTGCTGACCAAAGTTTCCTGAGGATGAGGAGGCAGGTTCTTATCTAAAGAATAAGAAAACAGGATAGGTATAAAAGCAAACAGATAAACGGTAAATGGTAAGCGCCAGTTGATTTCAACTAAATAACCGGTAAGCATGGTAGCCAACACCAAAGTAACGTTTGTAATAGAGGAGCTGAGACCGAACTGCTTGGTCCGGTACTTCCCGTCAAAGTAACGGGAGATTAATCCGGTAGACAGAGGAATGACCAGTCCGGAACCGATACCTAAAAGGGTACTAACCGCTATCAGTTGCCAAATTTCTGTGGAGAAAAGATATAGAAGCCCACTGAAAAGGAAGATCCATAACCCGATTTGTAATAAAGCAATGTTATTTACCTTTTCAGTTAATTTCCCGGACAGAATGATACATGGAATGGTTAGGAAAGAGGGAAGGGAGGATAACATTTGTAGATCTAATTCTGTTGCATGAGGAAATATGGTAGAAAGCTTTCCTAAAATAGGGGAAATAGCTAATCCGGGCAGGGCATTAAGGGCTGAGATAGACCATATACCCATCAATGTTATTAGGGAAATCATTCCTTTTCCTGTTTGTATCTGCATAGCTTTAGTCTTTATCTAATTATGTAAAAAACAATTGAGTTTTGTAAAGGTTCATATTCTCCTCTTGGAGATAAAACCTCTTTGTGTGAAGATTTTAGGTTAAAAAATAGGTTGATTTAGTACTCTTATATAAGATTGTTTTAATAAAGCCCAAATATCGTGTGTTTAAACAAAAACGGAGAACAATTATAAAAGGTGGTTGTTTTTGGCATACAATCGATTAAAAGAAGTCGGTGACGCCATTAATAATTAAAAACAAAAAAGACATGGAAGATTCTAATTTTAGAAAAGGTGACGCCAAAACAGCGATTTTTGGCTCAGAAAGAATGTTGAAATCCTCTCCTGTAGACAAGATTCCGGAGGGTCCTACTACTCCAGAGATTGCCTATCAAATGGTAAAGGATGAGACGTATGCACAGACACAACCAAGATTGAATTTAGCAACGTTTGTCACTACTTACATGGATGACTATGCCACTAAACTAATGAATGAGGCGATCAGTATTAATTACATCGATGAAACGGAGTATCCACGTATTGCCGTTATGAATGCGAAGTGTATTAATATTGTTGCCAACTTATGGAATACACCGGAGAAAGATAAGTGGAAGACAGGTGCGTTGGCCATAGGTTCCTCTGAAGCTTGTATGTTAGGAGGAGTAGCTGCTTGGTTACGTTGGCGTAAAAAGAGATTAGCTGCCGGAAAACCGGTGGATAAACCGAACTTTGTTATTTCTACGGGATACCAAGTTGTTTGGGAGAAGTTTGCTCAATTATGGGAAATAGAAATGCGTCAGGTGCCTCTTACCTTAGAAAAGACAACATTGGATCCGGAGGAAGCTTTGAAGATGTGTGATGAAAATACAATATGTATCGTACCTATTCAAGGGGTAACTTGGACCGGTTTGAATGATGATGTAGAGGCATTGGACAAAGCACTTGATGCCTACAATGCGAAGACAGGTTATGATATTCCTATCCATGTGGACGCGGCTTCCGGTGGTTTTATCCTTCCTTTCTTAAATCCGGAAAAAAAGTGGGACTTTCGTCTAAAATGGGTTTTATCTATTAGTACATCCGGACATAAATTTGGCCTGGTTTATCCGGGTTTAGGTTGGGTCGTATGGAAAGATAAATCTTATCTTCCGGAATCTATGTCTTTTAGTGTAAATTATTTAGGAGCTAATATTACCCAAGTCGGTTTGAATTTCTCTCGTCCGGCTGCTCAGATATTGGGACAGTACTATCAATTTATCCGTTTAGGCTTCCAAGGTTATAAGGAGATTCAAAAGAATAGTATGGATATTACTAAATACCTTCATACTGAGATTGGAAAGATGGCTCCTTTTGAAAATTATAGTAAAGAGGTGGTTAATCCGCTATTTATTTGGTATTTGAAACCGGAATATGCAAAGAAGGCCAAATGGACCTTATACGATCTACAAGATAAGTTGAAACAAGGTGGTTGGATGGTTCCTGCTTATACACTCCCTAATAACATACAGAACTATATCGTTATGCGTATAGTGGCTCGTCAAGGTTTCAGTCGTGATATGGCAGATATGTTGTTGAATGACATGAAAGAGGCTATTGCTGAACTTGAAAAATTGGAATATCCAACACCTACTCGTATCGCTCAGGATAAGAATCAGGAGATAAAAGGTTCGGTATTTACGCATACCGGTTCACATCACAAGAAAAAATAGTCAATTTATAATCACCGATTAAAACGGTTTATTCTTTTAGTTGATGAGCCTTCTGCCTCTGTGTCCTTAGCAGAGAAACAGAAGGCTCTTTGTAGTAAGCAAAATATACACATTTAATAATTTAAGAATTCATGGCAACAAACGTTGGAAAAGCAGTAAAATTGGGTGTTTTTACTCTTGCAATTATGAATGTTACAGCAGTTGTTTCCCTTCGTGGACTACCGGCTGAAGCGGTTTATGGACTAAGTTCTGCCTTTTATTATTTATTTGCAGCAATCGTATTTCTAATTCCTACCTCTTTGGTCGCAGCGGAATTAGCAGCAATGTTTCAAGATAAACAGGGAGGAGTCTTTCGTTGGGTAGGAGAGGCCTATGGTAAGAAGTGGGGATTTTTGGCCATTTGGGTACAATGGGTAGAAAGTACGATTTGGTATCCTACCGTATTGACCTTTGGAGCTGTCTCCATTGCTTTCATAGGAATGAATGATGTACATGACATGGCATTGGCTTCTAATAAATATTATACGTTGATAATAGTGTTAATCATCTATTGGTTAGCCACCTTTATCTCCTTGAAAGGATTGGATTGGGTAGGAAAGGTGGCAAAGGTCGGAGGTTTGGTAGGTACTATCATTCCGGCTGCATTATTGATTGTTTTAGGAATTGCCTATTTAGCAATGGGAGGTCATTCCAATTTGGACTTTCATAGTAACTTCTTCCCCGATTTCTCAAAGTTTGATAATTTGGTTCTGGCAGCTAGTATTTTCCTCTTTTATGCCGGAATGGAGATGGGAGGTATCCATGTAAAGGATGTAGAGAACCCCTCTGTTAACTATCCGAAAGCGGTGTTTATCGGTGCATTAATTACTGTTTTAATCTTTGTGTTAGGAACCTTTTCATTGGGAGTTATCATTCCGGAAAAGGACATAAACTTGACACAAAGTCTGTTAGTCGGCTTTGATAATTACTTTAAGTTTATTCATGCCTCCTGGTTATCACCGATTATTGCCGTTGCATTGGCGTTTGGTGTATTGGCAGGTGTATTAACATGGGTAGCAGGTCCTTCAAAAGGTATCTTTGCAGTTGGGAAAGCCGGTTACTTACCTCCTTTCTTTCAGAAGACAAATAAATTAGGTGTACAGAAGAATATATTGATAGTCCAAGGATTAGCGGTTACCTTCTTGAGCCTGTTGTTTGTAGTCATGCCCTCCGTACAGAGTTTCTATCAGATTCTATCTCAATTGACGGTTGTCCTCTATTTAATTATGTACATGTTGATGTTCTCAGGAGCTATCGTTCTACGCTACCGGATGAAGAAAACCGGTCGCCCGTTCCGTATCGGTAAAGAGGGGAATGGCTTGATGTGGTTCATCGGTGGTTTAGGATTCTTAGGTTCATTGTTGGCATTTATATTGAGCTTTATTCCGCCCAGCCAGATTTCAACAGGGAATAATACTGTTTGGTTTGCTGTTTTGATCATTGGTGTTATTGTGGTGGTAGCAGCTCCTTTTATTATTTATGCCTCTAAGAAACCCTCTTGGATAGATCCGAATACACAGTTTGAACCTTTCCATTGGGAGGAGAATAAGTAAGAATTTGTTTTAACATTTGTTTGTAAGGGGTATGGGAACAGTAGTGCTCCCATACCTATCAACCCCGGCTCTGATACCTATGGGAATACCAGTGTTCCCATAGGTACCAGAGCCGGTATTCCCATAACTATCAGCAGAGGGGTTCCCCTCTATGTAGGCTTACCAGCCTGGGTTTTGCTCTAACTCTTTGTTCATATCGATTTCTTCTTGAGGAATAGGCCAGAGGTTGTATTTCTCTTCAGTGATCTTTGTTGAAAGGACCTTTCCTACGACATCAACTTGTGCTTGATTGTTTGTTATGGAAGTTAATAAGCCCCAACGTTTTAGGTCATTATATCGAATGCCTTCGGCAGCAAATTCAATGGCTCTTTCGCGTTTGATACGTTCAAAGACCTCCTCTTTACCGGTTGCTTGTAGATAAGAAGGACCTGAATTTAACAATGCTATTCCGGCTCTTTCTCGTACCTGATTAATTAATTCAACCGCTTTTGTTTGATTCCCACTTTCATTATAGCATTCAGCTAACATAAGTAGAACATCTGCATAACGAATCAAAGGGAAGTTTGTTGGTGAATGAAGACGATTGGCAATCAGGCCATTCATATCGTATTCAGGAACAAACTTGCGATAAAGATAGGTGTTGTATCCGTAAGCATTGCGAACATATCCGTAAGTCTCATTGGAAGGATTGGAGGGAGCTATTATCATTTCACAATCTTTGGCAGCATTGTTTACCCAGCCTTTGTATAGATTGGCTGTATAGGGTAGAATGATACTTGACTCCATGCGTGGATCTCGTTCAGAGTACATCTTTTGTAAGGTTTGTACACTTTCCGGATATTCAACTACCTTTTGTCCTGCCTCATCAAAAGTAGAGTAGAAGACCTTCTCTTTAATTGCATTGTCTGTTGAGAATCCGGGGAAGATCTCATCCCAATTGAAAGGTCGTCCGTCTTTATATTCATACATATCTACCAATTCAACAGAGGGTACTAAGCAATTGATACAACCTCCATAAGAGGCGCGATTACCGATGTAATGGACAGGCATACCGTATGCTGTACTGGCTCCACCTAAGTTCTGAATCGCAAAAATCATTTCGGAACTTTCATCTCCTCCGGGTTTAAAAAGTTCTGCATAATCAGGATAGAGTGCATATCCATAACCTCCGTTACAAACCTCTTCAAATGCGTTAATAGCCTCTTGATATTGTTTATTGTAAAGTAGGACTTTTCCTTTGAGTGCATAGGCCGCACCGCTTGTAGCACGTCCTTTATCCTCTTCTCCCCAAGCTTGTGGAAGGTTTGAACAAGCATACTCTAAATCGGAAAGAATGAAGTTACGGACCTCCTCTGCGGTGTTTCGGGTTTTATACATGTTATCATATTCCTTATCTATCTCAGTTGTTTCGTCATAAATAGGAATACCACCGTATAAGTTTAATAGTTCGTTGTAGAAAAAAGCACGCATGAAACGAGCTTCAGCTATATATTGATTCGTTAGGTTTTTGTCCATGTCAACAGATTCTACGTTTGTGATAAGGGTATTTGCTCGTGCAATACCATCATACAAACTTTGCCAAACACTTTTGAATACTCCTGTAGTTGAATTACTCTGTCCCTGTGCGACTTCAATAAAGCCATAAACACCCCAGTTTAATCCGACTCCAATGTCGGATAAGCAATCACGAGTGTAGTAAATACGAAAAGAGGCATCTTTTTTGAGAGAATTGTAAACACCCATCATTCCCTCTTTGGCGTCAGCTTCATCTTTCCAGAAAGAACCACTGGATACCTTATCTGCAGGATATTGTTCCATGTCGTAACATCCTGTTAGTAAAAAGAAGCTTGAAAAAGCGATTAAGCCTATATGTTTAATTAATCTTTTCATGATTCTTGAGTTTTAAAATTCAATGTTAATACCAAATACAGCTTGTCTCATGGTAGGATAAGTCAAAGAATCCAATTCCGGATCAATGCCTTTGTAGCTTGTGAACGTAAAGAAGTTCTCTAAACTTCCATAGATACGTAGTTTCTGCAATTGGAAATGGTTTAGCAGATGTTTTGGGATGGTATATCCCAATTGGATGTTTCGTATCTTCAGGTAGTTTTTATTTTGTATCCATAACGTATTTGCCTGATTATTGATCGCGTTCTGATATGTTAAACGTGGATATTTTGCGTTTGTCATACCTTCTACCCAACTGTTTTCAGCAATTTCTTTTGTGATTTGGTAACCTCTTTGGACGTTTGAACTGAAGTAGCTTGCATTCAAATATCCTTTGGCTCCGGCAACTCCTTGCATAAAAATAGAGAGGTCTATTCCTTTGTAAGCAGCAGATAAGGTTAAACCAAATGTATGTTTAGGAATGGTACTACCTACTATTTTACGGTCATTATTGGGATCAATAATACCGTCTTTGTTCAAGTCTTTGAATAATATATCCCCTTTTTGAGGAGTTGCTCCTAATTTACTGAAAGCGTCAGGGTTTTTAGCTAACATCTCGTTGACAATAGCTAAGTCCTCATCCGTCTGAATGATACGATCTACTTCATACATGTACATTGAGTTGATGGCTTCTCCTTCTTTGGTCATGTAAATACCGCTTAGGCTATAATCTTCGCCTTTGAATTTATCAACATTATTTGTTACATACATGTAGTTACCATTGATATCGTAACTAAAATCGTTGATTTTACCTCTCCAACCTAAAGATAGCTCAACACCTTTGTTAGTGACTTCTGCTGCATTTGAGGTAGGAGTAGAGGCATTTCCATGTACCAATGGAGATGGTAATTGAATCAATATACCTTCTGTCTTCTTGTTAAACCAGTCGAATGTACCATATAGATGATTGTTTAATACACTGAAGTCAAGACCTATATCTGTTACTTTCGTTTTTTCCCAAGTTAGTTTTGCATTTGCTAAAGCAGTAATGGACCAACCTGTACTAACAGCGTTATTTAACACATAGTTGGTAGCTCCGTAACTGGATATAGAGGAATAATTACCAACAGCATTATTTCCTAATGCTCCATAAGAAGCACGAACTTTTAAGTTATCAAGCCATTCTAAATCTTCCATGAAAGCCTCTTGATCTACACGCCATGCTAAAGAACCGGAAGGAAAATATCCCCAACGATGATCTGATTGGAAACGGGAAGAACCATCAGAACGAAGATTAAATTCTGCTAAGTATTTGTTTTCCCAATCTAAATTGATACGTCCGAAATAAGAACGCATAACCCATTGAGTACGGTTTCCACTTGCACTGATTTCACCATTGGCAGCGTCTAATACAGTTCCATTAGGAATCGTTAAATCTTTACGAGTAACAGAATACCATTCATATTTATATTGTTCTTGACTGGCCCCTACCATTGCTTGTAGTCCTAAACGGTCATCTAAGAAACGGTGGTTATAGTTGGCAACAATATCCATATAGTTCCGTTCACGGTCGTATTGTTTTTGAGTAATATAACTCTGTCCTTCTCCATAAAACATGACTTGATTGGTACCAAAATTCCAGATATCATTGAATACAGGTGTCGTTTTTACATCTTGTCCTGTATATTCATAAGAGTAAGAACCTGTTACAGATAAGTCTTTAATAGGTTGCAACGTTATAAAGAAACGAGATTTTATGTTACGAGTTGTATTGTCTCCTGTTGTGGAGTTTAGAGCATATCGAATGTTGTTCCCTGATTCAGATACATCATCTTCTGGGTTTTGAATACCGCCATACCGTCCATCATGTTTTAAGACCATGGCAGGAGTAGTTGCCCATCCCCAAGTGAAAACACCCACAGAAGCCTGTTCTCCGGATTCTGTTGCAGATTGCCCTGCATTTCCCGGATCTGCTTTCCCGATAAAACCACTGGCATTGACTCCCATTTTTAACCAAGATGTGAGTTGAGCAGTAATGTTTGTACGAGCATTGTATTTACGATATCCCGCGTTCTCAAGTACTCCGGGGTTATCAAAATAACCAAAAGCTCCGTAAAACTGAATCTTATCTGTGCCTCCACTCATGGATAGGTTGTGTTGAGTTCCTATACCTGTTTGGAATGTGTCATCAATCCAATTGGTATTAGGATATTTTAGAGGGTTTTGTCCGTTGTCATTTCTCCACTCAGAGATAGCTGTTGAACTATAAGGAGCTACGATGTTACTATTTTCATAACCTCTGTTGATATATTCCATATAATCAGCATAGTTACTTACAGGATCTAATACACCGGGGCGTATACTTTGGATGGAAACGTATCCATTGTAGGAAACAGATAGTTTTCCTGATTTCCCAGATTTAGTTGTGATTAAAATAACACCATTTGCTGCACGTGAACCATAGATGGCAGCAGAGGAAGCATCTTTTAATATAGAGATGTTTTCAATGTCTTGTGCATTTAAGCTACTCATATCACCTTCCATACCATCAATGATAACTAATGGAGCCGCATTGTTTAATGTTCCTTGTCCACGAATTAGGATACTGGCATTGTCATCGCCGGGGCGGTTATTGGAAGAGGTTACTTGTAGACCGGCTGCTACACCTGCTAAAGCGTTTGATACATTTGTGATAGGTCGGCTTTCTGTAAGCTCATCCATATTGACAGATGAAACGGAGCCTGATAGGTTAATCTTTTTTTGTGTTCCAAAACCGACAACTACTACTTCCTCCAAAGCTTGAGTATCCTCTTTTAATTGGATATTTAATGTTTGTTCTTTCCCTAATTTGATGAAACGTGTAGCGTATCCAATATAGGAAACTTGAATGGTTTCACCCGGGTGGGTTGTTAATTCAAAATGACCTAACTCATCTGTAATGGTCCCGTTACTTGTTCCTTTGACGGATACGTTTACTCCAATAAGAGGTTCTGCCTGTTCATCTGTGATAGTCCCTGTTATTTTCCTTGGATTTTGTGTAATAATAGGGTTTCCAGTAGCCTCTTTTTTCATTAACATGATATTGTTCCCTTGCATAGCATATACAATATCTGTATTCTTGAATATCTCTTTTAAGATGTTTGCTACTGGTTTGTTCTTTGCTGATATAGAGACTTTATGATTAAGATTGATTTCATTCTTATCATAAATAAACAAGTAATCAGTTTGTTCTTCTATTTCCTTGATTACTGTTTGGATGTCTATATTAACACTGCTAATGGATATTTTGGCAACTTGCGAACTTGCTTCTGTTGCGAATATTCCTGTTATGAAAATGAAAAGAGATATTAAAGCTATTTTCATAATGCGTAATATATGTTTATTATTCACTTTTAATGGAATAGATGAATTCCAGTATAAACTATTTTTCATACATTTATAATCTCATTTAGTTAGTACTTAAGATAATTAACTCTTGTCTGGTATTGACTTGCCGGAAGGTGTTGGAAGCGCCTTCCGGCTTTTTTATGAACTCCTTTTCTGTTTCATAGGCAAAATAGATTTAAGATGTTAAAAACTTATTTTATAATAATGGTGTTTTCCTTATTATTTATTTTCTCATACCGGAATTTTGTTCGTAGTTGTAATGTTTTTAAGGCATGTTCAATTCCATCACTTGTCCTAAATTTACCGGTATAGCGTTGTTTTAGTATATGATTATTTTCAATAACCAGCTGAACATCGAAGTATAGCTGTAGTTTTTGAAATAGTTCATTAATAGTGATATCATCAAAACAAATCAGACCGTCTTTCCATAAGAAATGATCATATTGAGTGATAGGGGAGATCTCTAACTGTCCGTTTTTTATGTATGCTTTCTCATTTGGCTCCAATAGAATACCTTGTTTTTGATTTATTGGTTGTATTTGTACAGATCCTTTTAATAAAGAGGTCTCAAATGCCGTATTACTTTCATAAGCATACACATTGAATTCTGTTCCTAATACTTTGATGTCATATTGTTTAGTTTTAACTATGAATGGCTTATCCTTTTTGTGAGTAACGTTAAAATAGCCTTCACCGTCCAAAATGACACTTCGATTATTCTCATTGAAATGACTTGGAAAAGTAAGTGTCGTTTTAGCATTAAGCCAAACTTTAGTACTGTCTGCTAATGTAAGTTCTGCTCGTTGTCCTGCAGGAACATAAATTGTTTGCATAGTTACTTTTTCTTGGATAGTATCAGATTTAATCTCATGATAGAGGAATGTCATAGAAAAAGCAATTATGAATATAGCCGCTATTTTCAGTACTTCCTTCCATAGTATTCTCTGTTGATTTCTTTCGGAAGGCTTTTCAAAAAGAGCTTCTGGAATTTCTTGCCAGATGGTTAGTGTGTATAACTTACGTAGGGCCAGAAATTCTTTCATATTTTTCTCGTCCGCTTCAATATATTGAACGACTTCTTCTTTTTCAGAAGAAGTTGCGTCACCTACGATGTATTTGTATAATATGTCTTTATTCATCCTTTTATATGGGACTATTTTGGGGTCCTCTACATAGAAAACGATTTAAAGATGAATATCCCTAATGGAAAAGATGAAAATCTTTAGTTTAGAAAGAAAAAAGGTAAAAGTGGTAAATAGTCTTTTAATCTAATGCGTAAAGGTTTAAGTGCTTTTGTTATATGGTACTCAACTCCTTTTATGGATATACCTAATTCATTTGCTATTTCTTTGTTTGATTTGTTTTGAAACCGACTCATAATAAAAACACGACGAGTTTGTTCGGGTAAAGTCGTTAATGTATCTGTGATTATTTGCTTGATTTCTTCTGAAAAAATCTCCTTAGGATCACAAGCCTGTAGTGTAGAAATACGGATTTCTAACTCACGTTGTTTAAAATTATTTATAGAGTGAAGAACCTCTTCTTTAATAGCTTCGTGTTTTAAATAATCCAAAGATTTATTTTTCAGGATGGTAAAAAGTAAGGTATCAGTATAGTTAATATGGGTTTCCTTTAAGCTTTCCCATAGTTTTATAAGGGATTCGGATACAATATCCTCTGCTACATGTTCATCATGTACAAATGATTTTGTAAACAAGAAGGCTTTCTTGTAGTAATGTGTATATAAGGTATGGAATTTTTGTATTTCCTTATTTGACATTTTATTAGCATTAGGGCGACAAATATAATGAAAAATATAATGTGTCGTTATATAATCACCATTCACTAATTTTTATCTTGTCAAGTGTAATTCTCTCTCCGTCAAAGAGGAATTTGTATGAATATTTTTTCCCTTTTCTCCATTTTGTACCAGCTGGAACTTTGTATTTGAATGTTTGTTCATTGATAATGAATAATATTTCGATGTCTCCCTCGTCTTGAGTTTGAGAGTTCGGGATTACCATCAGTTGGTTAGGCTCATTAGGATGGCTGGTTAGCATGCAGGGAGAGGTTAAGTTCAAGCGCGTTGAAGTGTTAGGACCAATACGTTTCTTTATGTTTCCTGTTTTGAGGTTCATACTCCCTCTAAAATAGAGAGCAGTCCCTCCGGACTTGTTTCCGATTTGAATGGCTTTGAGTAAATAGGGACCTTGGACCTTAGGTGTGAGACTTACCTGTATGTTTAATAGAGAAAGGGTGTGTTTCATGTAAAGCCAGGCTGTAGGAGATAGTTGATTGATTCTTCGTTGCCCTCTTGCTTGGGTTCCATACATATAATCATAGGTTTGAGAGGCATCAGAGGAGATATAAATAGGAATATTAAACGGGTCAAAATTGATTTGAGGCTGATAAGGGTAATAGGCATAAACCGTAACCGGATTTTTAGAGAGATAAATCTGCGGCGTGTGGTTCCAGATTAAATTGTTATCAGAGAAAGAGGCCTCTGTACGAATGTTTTTGTGGTTAGGATAACTATGATAGAGATTCATATTGTTTTCCGGAATGATGTAGAGTCCAATAACGGTTCCTTCCTTAAATGTTTCTGCAAGATAGGGATACTTAGCAGTCCATATTTTCGTTTGAATGGTTAAAGGCTGTTCTTTTGTATTCAAATCAGGAAAGATTTTGGAGATGTGGTCTTGTGTACAACTGAACTGACAATAGGAAACTAAAATAAAGAGTATTATCCTTTTCATTGATTGTTGTGTTGTAAACATTGTCATGTTTGAATTGAGTAATCGGAACCATTAATTATGTAAAAAACAGGTAAGGTTTTGAATTGTTTATCAGTGGAGGAGAAATATCCCTTTTTTAATAAAAAATTACGGTTCTCGGAGCAAAAAAGGTGAAATTCTGCGTTTTGAACTGAGTCATAACGCATTAAACAGAAAACCTCAGAAATAGTAACGATGGCAATTTAGCAAAGAAACGCAAGGTAATGAAATAGAACGGTTGCCAAGTCATTACCCGATAATGCAGTAAAGTTTTTCTTTGTGTCGTCACGTTTCATCG
>JAFUOJ010000031.1 GCA_017481945.1 Parabacteroides sp.
AAACTCAATCTTGTTCGCACTTTGATTGGGATCGGTCAACCATACGCTCAAACCTTCATTGTAAACTGATCCTGCTACCTTCTCGGATACGACTATCCCAATGTGATGTAATGTTCTCATGACTAATAAATTTAATTTGTTTATAATGATTTCTTTCAATACTTCCACCTTTTTCGAGAAAGAATGGCTAAAACAACTACAATTCCCAAAGTTAAATAAAGATACAAAAATATTCCATGTATATTATCATTTTGTCCATATGAATGCATTCCACTTAAAAAATAGTTCACTCCGAAGAATGTCATCAATACAGACGCAAACGCTACTACAGACAATAAATTAAATAACCAAGTATTGTTCCAACGTTTTACCAAATGTAAATGAGTAACTATAGCATAAACCACCATTGTAATCAATGCCCACGTTTCTTTAGGATCCCAGCCCCAATAACGTCCCCAAGATTCGTTTGCCCACACAGCTCCTAAAAAGGTACCGATTGTCATCAGTGCTAACCCTATCCAAAGAGACATCTCGTTTACAATACTTAATTCCGTTATACGTGCCTTTAAAATCACTTCATTCCTCTTTCCGACAATACTCATCATAACCATATTAGTTAATCCAATCAAACAACTAATACCAAAGAATCCATAAGCAGCGACAATCACTGCAACATGAAACATCAACCACGGAGATTTTAAGACAGGTACCAACGGATTAATCTCAGGGTCCATCCAATTTAAACTGGAAACAAACAGAATAATTCCTCCAAACAAAGTAGCCAATGCAAAAGTTATTGTACTTCTACGGACAAATAACAACCCTGCAAAAACAGTAGCCCATGCCACATAAACCATTGTCTCATAAGAATTACTCCAAGGAGCATACCCTCCAATATACCAACGCATTCCCATTCCATACATGTGATAATGGAAAACTATCAAAACCCCTATACCTAATAACCATATCACCGCTTTCATCCAGCGACTCTGGCGGAAAAGCATAATAAAAGAAAATACCAACAACAAGCCCCCTAAGACTAAATATCCAATCTTACAATAACGGAAAATCTCCATCTTGTTGTACTTCAACTCTACTTGTATACGCTCTTTACTAATATCAAGAGTCTTATTTTTAGCTTGTTGATAGGTATCAATCATTCCTACAATTTCATCCGCTTTTGACCAATTTCCACTCTTTAATCCTTCTTGTACCTCTGATAAATACCAACCTAAAATGCGAGAAACAAACATAGAATCTTTTCCTGAAAAGATTGAAAGGTCATCTCCCGGAGCATACCATTTCTGATTGGGATCATCTTCTTTGGGGAAGATATTCAGCATTTGATAATTAATCAACTGATGGAATATATTCAATTGTTCGTCTAACTTCATCAAGTCTTTATCAAAACGTGTACGCAAAGCAGGCATTTTATTATAGGCCTCTTCCAATTTTTCTTGTAACTTATAATTTCCATTACTATCAAAGACTTGAATATAAGCGCACTCCCCGTCTGTTAAATCATAGTAGTTTGCCAATTCCGGATTAGATAATGCAATAAAAGGAACTCTCATCCACATATCAGGCATAGCTAAAAGACTCAATAAGAATTGATCAGAATTTAAATTCCCTATTTTATCCGATTTGTGTAATTTACGAAGTATTTCAGAAGAGAATGTATTAATTGGCATCATACGTCCGCTACTCGATTGAACAGGTAATGCTCCAAATCGTTCCGCATGTTCAGGACTCACCTTATACTTCTGTACTGTTTCCAATAAATAGGCCGTATCCTCTTTCGCCATCATTGGATATACATTTACCAACGAAAGTAATATTATTGTCATTTTTGCAATCTTACACAACTCCTTCAATCGACGACTTTGATGCATAAAACGTGAATCTTTTCCTACGAAGCAGAATACCAAACCTATTACAAGTAGTAAATAACCAGTATAGGTAATATTACGACCTGCAACATCGGAATTCACAGACAATATAGTTCCTTGTTCATCTTGGTCATAAGAAGCTTGAAAGAAACGGTACCCCTTTATATCCAATACATTATTCATGAATATACGAGCCTCCTGCTTCTGCCCATCTACATGAACTATAACTTCACTTTCATAAGAAGAAGGACTGGTAGAACCCGGATAACGAGTTAATGTAAATCTCTTTAATTCAACGGAAAAAGGTAAGGTGTGAATAACGGTTTTACCAGCGGATTGAACCGCTATTTGATTACTAGTTTCCCCTTCACGTAGATGTAAGATTCCCTCTTGGCTAAAAAGAAAAGAGGTCAATGCCCCCAATAAAATCACTATAAATGCGAAATGAGTCAGGATGAATCCCCACTTTCCTTGTTTCAGAAAATGATATTTAATAACAACTACAACAAAATTAACTACTAAAAGAAATTGGAGAAAGAAAAATAAAGGAGAATAATAAACTATGGTCTTTGCAACAGCGGTACCATGATACTTCTCAATAAAAGTAGCAACAGCCAGACCAAAAGCATAAATCAGTAACAAAACTATTGTCGTTACAAAGGAAGAGAATATTTTTTCGAGTTTAGCTTTCATCTATTTTTAATATAAAGTGCACCGAGGCAGAAATTCTACCTCGGTGTCTCTATTTATAAATTATCAATCTTCAATGATCATACGGAAACCAACATTGAATACCGGCTGATAAGGATAATAAGCCTTACGAGTATGTGCCGTTGCGTATTTTGGACGGTCAAAGAATGAACCACCACGAGCTACTTTATATTCAGATGTTTCTTTTGTCTTCTCATTGTAAGGATAAGAAACATAGTCAGAACGGGTCCACTCAGCCACGTTACCGTGCATATTGTACAAACCAAATGGGTTGGCTTCATATACTTTACCACCGACCTGAACTAAGCTACCATCATCAACACTTTCTTCTTTTGGAAGATAAGTATAATACTTATACCAGCGATTAGACTTATCCATCGGTTTCGGGTCTACCCCATAAACAGCGAATAATAAAGTTGTCTTATCTGCTAAATTTTCTTTCTTACCAAAATCAGTGTGTGTATCACCATACCAGAAATCTTCGTTATTACCAGCACGACAAGCCCATTCCCACTGTGCTTCTGTTGGAAGTGTGATATTCAAACCTGTCTTTTCACTCAACTTCTTACAATACTCCATTGCTTCGTTGTAGCTAACGCGGATAACCGGTTGTTCTGGCTGATTAGCTGGATATCCCTGGTTTACATGGTCTTTCCACTGCTGATCCATGTGACGACTATCATGCTCCGGACAGATCACATTATACTGTTCATTAGTTGTTTCCAACTCAGCCATCCAGAATCCTTTGCTAATTTTTACTTTAGCTGTCGGATAAGCGTCTGGTTCACCAGCATAGCTACCCATCACAAATTCACCGGCAGGAATACGTACGAAATTGATTTTTACACCAGGTGCAATTTCAACCACTTTACAAGTTTCGGTTTCCTTTGCCAACATTTCTTTGATCTTAGCAGCATCAAACGGCCAACCTTTAGCCTTCACATTCTTAACCTTTACATCCGCAGCCTTTTCTGGCATAACCGGAGTAATAGGACCCTTATTCTTCAAATAGTCAGCATAATCAGCAATTTCCTTTTGCCAATCTACACCTGCTCCATTTGCATACTTATCAGTTAATTCTTTACGGCGTTTGATCTGATCAAATCCCTGATACGGTATTACCTCTTTACCAATCACGTTCGCATTGAAATAACCTTTATCTGGAGCATTGTAGTCAATCCAGTTATACAACTTTCTCCATTCTTCGTCTGTCAACTTCACATTATAGTGACCTTTCTTCAACATACGAACCAAATCACTTGTGTTTGGATGATATTCATACGGATACAATACCAACATATCTCCTTCACCTCCTTGACGGTGGATATACGGATGAATGTTCAAATAAGAGGTACCGTAACCTAACTTATCTTTTTTACCACCACGCAAATCAAATGCTTTACCTTCACCATTGTGACAAGCAATACATGCACGGTCTAAAATTGGTTGAATTTCCAAATCAAAAGTGAAAGAACGTACACCACCTTCAGGTAAAGTCAAAGAAACCGGTGCTTTCTGAGAAGCAATCACACGCTTCGGAATCGCAATCTGATTCTGATCTTCATGACAACCGATACAAGATACAACTTCTCCCGGCTGACCAGTTACCCAACTACGCATCCACTGAATAGCAACACCATCCTTATCTAATGGTTGGATAGAAATCGGAGTGTTAGCTGGAGCTTTGAAAATAACAGAGCCATCTTCTTCTACAGGGACAGTACCCAAAATACGTTTAATATCCCAACCTGATTGAATACCATGCCAATTGTGGTCAGAAGTAGTCTTCAAGTAAGCATATTCATACGCATGTAAACGAAGTGCCTTTACAGTTCCACGAGGAATACCTTTCAAACCTTCTCCTTCATAAATATCCTGAATAAAGAAAGTAGCTTCCTTTTCATCCAATTTTACACGGTCAGGTATTGACGGAGGAGTTTTAGTTTCACGAACAATAATCGGACTGATGTAACCTTCTCCTTCTGATTTCATTAAACAAGTCACATTATCATATACGTCTACCAAATACAATCCCCATAAAGCATGTGGATCTAATTTAGCAGCCACCAAGAAATATTTATCGTTTAATGGAGTCGGTTTTACAAACTGAGGCCATACACCATTTACTAATTCGTCTTTAATAACCTCTTTGATTTCACGATTACGATGAGGTATTTCCTGCAACATACCAGCAGCACCCTTACGAGCTTTCGTCGGATCAAATAAGATTAGACGACCAGAACGAGCAACACCATGATGACCAGAAATAATACCAACGAATGCAGAAGAATGTCCTGGTAACGGCTGAATATCAAATGTACTATTTGGGAACATAGAACCACTACCGTATAAAGCTTTCTGCTCTGTACCGTCCGGATTCATAGTCATCACAATACGAGTAAAATAATGAGTTAAATCAGTATATTCCCAACGAGTATACATAACTTTACCATTGTGCATAATAGTCGGATTCCAGTTAGCATCTTGGTCAAATGTCAAACGACGCAAACTTTTATCTTTCGGATTATACAACATCATATTACCCACAATGTCAGCACCACTTACACAAGGCACACCTTGATAACCAATATTTGAGATTGCCAATACACGACCATCCGGCAAATAAGTTCCATCATAGAACTCAATATCCGGCTCTTCGCATTCCACCATTGGTTTCAATCCCGTACCATCCAATTTAACTTCAAAGATGTTCCAATGTTTGTTTTCCTCTGTCTGAGTAAACATCACACGGTCTGCATCCCAATGTAATTTCAAATCAGAAATTGGAGAACCATTTTTCGGAGCATAGATAGAACGTACTTGAACATCCCCACGAAGGTTTGTCAACTCTACGATATCAGCTTTAAAGCCAGCACGAGGAGCTGAAGACTGGTTACTCCAGTTATTTGTTTGTGTACCTAAAGACGGAGACATGATATGATGTGCCTTTGCTCCCAATTGATAACGAGCAGCCACAACTTTATCAATATCCAATAACGGGTTACCCAACAAAATAGCCCGTTTACATTCTAACGCTTTCGTTGCATTATTGATTGCCTGTTCGTCTCCAGAGTAGATACCATCGAATCCCTTTTGAGTAAGCACCGACAATTCATTCAACATAGGCTCATATTTTGCAACATCATAACCTTTCTGTTTCTTCATATCTGCAAAAGCCAACTTAACAGCTTCTACATTCAACCATTCCAAATCTTTTTGAAGATCTAAAACAGTACGAACAGTTGTATACAATTGCAAAGCATTACGTAGACGTTCTTCCGGAGTAGAACCTGAAAGGCTTTCCAATGCTTTTTTATAATATGAACCATCTTTCAACTCAGAAACAATAGTCGCAATCATTTCTTTTTCAGCGTCTTCTCCCTGAGTAGTCAACCAAGATTCCAATCCATCAGCGTCAGCAGCTAAAGCTCCTAATTCTTTTGGATATTGTTTCAATAAATCATCCGCTAACTGCTTTGGATAAACATTCATAATACGGAAATTAACCGTACCTTTCTGATATTTATCTACAAGACCCGCTTCTGTTTCAAAACGAACATATTTCTTGTCAATGTTGTAAATTAATACAGCATTTGCATGACAAAAGATACCATGATCATATTTCTTACCTCCTACAATCAATGGATCTCCATACATTGTTTCATTACGGAAAGCTCTTTTTGCCCCAGTCTTTTCAAAAACAGGATCTAATTCGTCCAACCAAACAACGGAACCATCTTCCTTGATTAAACGAGCATTTACGAATGTACTCCAATCATCGCCAGTACCATCAGGACCTCCAGAAGCAATTAAAACTAACTGGTCTTGTCCCTTTACATTGGCTGACATGACAGTCGCTTTCTCAAAAGAGCGAACAACAGGAGAAATTACAGGCATACCCACCTTAGCCAAGTTTGACCGTAATCCCAACTTTGCCTCTATTGAAGCGTCCATCCAAGTCTTCGCTTTCTTGGTTTTCGGAGCAGCCGAAACCAAGAAAGGTAAAGACAAGAATAATGTTATTAATAACTTAATATTATTCATAAATATAGATTAAGGCGTTAGCAATAATTATAACGCAGCCTTAGAATTAGTAAAGCGTAAACCAGCATTATCGTGGTAACAAGCCCATTCATCTACTACAGCACCTTCAGGACCAGCCATCATAAAGTGGAATGTACCCAATTCTTTCAGGCGAAGAATATCACCAACTTTCTGAACTACAAAGTTCTTACTCTTAATCGGACCATGACCTGCAGGAATAGCCGGAGCGTTAGGAGTTGCTTCACCTACTTCAGAGAAATTATAAACCCAACCTTTTTCAACCATCCAAGATTCATGCTTTGCAGGGAAATCTGTCTTTACATGAGCATGTTCAGGAATCATTTGACCTGGTAACAAATAGATAGCATGAGCAAAATATCCATGTTCTGGGTCATTGATCCAGAAGATACCACCCATACCTACATTTTCGAAGTCACCTAAACCAAAATCTGTTACCCACATTTCTTTAGCCATAAAATCAGTAAAAGGAACACCATAGAAAGCTAACATATCTTTCATTGCTTCCATTGCAACGTCCTGTTGAAATTTGCCGTCTTTATAGAAATCGGCATTTGTAAATTTCTTTGCGTACTTCATATCTTTTTTACATTTAGTGTTAGTATTACAACATTGTTCAGTTGGGCATTGGGCAGCATTTGCACATCCATCACCACTCTTTGGGCAAGTCCCATTTCCACTGTTAGAACCCGAGTTACAACAAGAAGCCATAGATACCAATAAAGCACCCATAGCTACAGATTTAATCCAATTCTTTTTCATTTTTATTTATTTATTAGTTAATAATATTTGTCTTATTCAATAGCAATACCCTCTATCTCTATTAGCAGTTCATCACGGCAAACATCCGCCCACATGTAAGAAATAGGAATATCCAAGTGATACCCTTCTAATAATTCACGTGCTTCTTCGTAAAAAGATTGTTCTTTCAGATAAACACGTAACATTTTCAGCTTCGCTTGACCAATCAATTCTGCTATATTTTCCATCGTAATATGTAACTGGCGAGCAAGTCCTACCCCTGTTAGACTTTCTTCGCCACGAATAGCAGCTGTACCTGAAATATAAACAATTCGACGATCATCGAATGTCATACTCTTTGCCCGTTCAAATTTGGGAGTTGCTTTTTTCTTATGAGCAACTTCCAAAACCTGTTCTGAATAAGCATGAGCTGCCACCTGCAACTTATTATCAATCGGAGTTGCATAACATTCTGGACGAGAAAAGACAACTGCGTCTACATCCACTAATACACCTCCTAAATTTGCCCCGATACCAGTTGCTGCTGGATACCCAATATTCCACTTTGTCCTTTCATAAAAATCAGAACGGACATTATTGAACATTTGATAATGTTGATCACCTCCAGAAAAGCTAGTAATCCGCTCGATATAATTCCACTGACGAATAATATTGTTAATAGGGAAACCTTCTTGACGCATAACATCTCCCAACATTCGGAAAACTTCCGTTGATTGTTGCAAAATGCCAAAGTTAATCACATCTCCATGAAATCCACCTGCAAACAAAAAACGTCCATCCCTATTCGCTAAAGTTACATATGGAAAACCATTATAACGGCGAAAAGTCAATTGTTCTGAGTCTTCCGGTGTATAACTATGAGCTTCCAATATTAGCCCAGCATTTAATGGAGGTTGAGATACATAACTTAATACCGGCTCATGATTACCATAATATTTACGTATCTTTTCACGTAAAATAATTCGACGAGTTACATATTCTTCATTATTTGCAGGCTTACCAAAAAAGGCTAATCGTAAGATTTGTTCATCCTTAGGTAACTGTGCAAGTAATGCGTCTACCATCTCCCCAAACGAAGGTAATAACTCCGTCGTATATATATTATAATGTATCTTATCGCAATAATTCTTCATGGTTACTATAATGAATTAACGTATTCCGTAAGTGCTTCAATATCTTTTTGAGATACTTTTTTCTCAATGCCATGTTTATATACACTAAAAACTTCTTCCATTGTTGCAGCCCGTCCATCAAACAAATAAGGAGCCGTACGCCAAACTTCGCGTAAAGTCGGAGTATCCCAACCTTTTTCAAATTCGACATTTTCTCCAATACGGTGCATTTTCAAATCTGTATAATAAACACCACTATGACATTCTCCACACTTCAACTTTTCAAAAACCTTTTTCCCCTCTTTAGCTTTCTCAGACAATTCACCATTTACTAAATAGGGACTTGGAACCGCTTCTAAAGATTTTACATAAGCGTCAACACATACTGCGTCCTCTTCCGTTACTTCAAAAAACTGAATAAACTTAAATCCGGCACGAACAGCCCATTCTGCCGTTTCGCGAATCCCGGAAATCATACTTGGAGGGGTTGGATGACTATATAATAAGCTCTTACAATTCTTTGAGTTTCCAACTCCATCATTCATTAAATCCCAGTTCATACCATCACTACGTGCACCACCTGGATGGCAACCGTTACAACTTTGCCAATTCTGGAAACAATGAGAAGCGTCATTAAAATAACGTTCCCCTTTATGAACCATTGTTTCTTCACGTCCAGGATTCAGTTCTACGGATGTAAACTCATTGGTATTTGTATCCAAAATATTTAAGACATCTGTAAAGTATGTCGGCACAAACAACTTATCTCCCCCCAGAACAATATTTCTAGGACCATTGCCAACCACAGGAATACGTTCACGCAAACCATACAAGAAGTTCAAATCATAATCTAAAGCAGCTTTATTCGGATAGTTCAAGAACTTCTCTAACATAGCTTTATGATCAATCACACTTACATCATGTGTACCCGAATGGGAAATATATACCTTCTCATCATTGCAAGCAATACTCCAAATACCCGCAGCTCCTCTCTCTGGCTCATCTACAATAATTGCCCCCAAGAACTCTTGCTTTTCCACATCTATCACACTAAAAGCACTGGTATTCATCCATCCTTGTTGCAACTGAGAGGTAGGAACAGTAAAACGCCCCAAATTATGAGAGACGTAAACATATTTACCATCAGGTGTAATACAAATACCACGTACTGCATTACTACCATTAGCCAACTGAATATCTTTCACTTTTGTGAAACCAGCCATTTCAATAACAGAAACACTTGCTGCAACATGATCTACATCTGCACGTTGTGCTGGTAAAAAGTTTGTTACAAACAGATATTTTCCATCTTTGCTAAAAACTGCAGATTTAGGTTCACGTAAGACTTTAATCGTACGAACCACTTGCTTCGTCACGGGATCCACTTCTGTTACCGTATTCTGAAACTGATTACATACATATATGTACTTTTTATCTGGACTATATATCGGAGAACAAGCCCCAGAACCTGTCAAAACAGATCCCTCTTCTTGTCCTGAGTCCAAAGATAAAAAGTGTAATCGTCCAACTTTTTCAAAAGTGGTTACAAATGCTTTATTTCCATCAACTAATACCCCCGTTGGTGTATCTTCTAATGGATAAGAACGCAATAAAGTCTTCCCATCTGAAGAAAAAACATCCAATCGTTTCATTCCTTTTTCAGTCATCACTAACTCTCCTTTTTCACTCAACTTTATGTCGGTCGGGAAAAAAGGAGGACTCCCCGCTGAAGCAGCTGATAAGCAACAGCATACTATAGCTGTTAGGAATGATCGTCTAAATATATTTCTTTTTATACTCATGGCATTTATCTAATTTTTCTTACTATATCCCAATTCAAAAGAGATTGTCTGGGCAGTCGCTTTTACACATACAGCATAAGTTCGAATAACGTCATCCGCCAAACGATCTTTCGGTCCTGATATCCAAATAGCTCCACAAGGATACCCTGTATAATTAAAAAGTGGTGCTCCTATACAAATTACCCCATTTAATTCTTCTTCATTGTCCATCGCATACCCCAATGTCCGTACCCTCTCTAACTCTACCAAATAGTCTTCACGAGAAGTAATAGTCCGAGCATTATACCGAGTAAATTCCATATACGATAAATATCGTTCACGAACCGTATTGGGCAAATATGCCATTATAGCTTTACCAGGTGCAGAACAATGTAATTCAAAATTCTTTCCTGGAGACAAGACGAACCGAAATGTATGACATCCCTGCGCCTGTTCTATAAAAATTCCCTTTTGTTCTCCTAATACTCCAAAACAAGCTGTTTCCTTTACTTCATCACGTAAATCCCGCAACCGAGGTAAAACCGTCTCCAACAAATTATGTTCATTCAACGGTCTAAATGCCAAAGTTAGTAATTTACGAGATAACTTGTATCTTTTTGTTTCATCATTATACAACAAATAATCTAAACGCACCAAAGTATTTAAGATTCGATAGGCCGTAGTTTGTGAAATTGCAAGCTCCGATTTAATTTCCTGAAGAGTTCTTCCTTGAGAATGAAAAGACAGATATTCAAGTACAGAAATCCCCTTCTCAAGATTCGGTACCTTGTAGTTCTCCTCTGATTTTTCCATATTTGGAAATACATTTTCCATATTTGAAATACAATTTCAGATTTGAATCAAATGTAAAAAGAGAAGTAACAAAAAAGAAAAAGATGTTTACAAAAATTCGTTAAGTATGTCGTAAAACATAATTCATATCCTTTCTCATCAAAAAAATACCCGGAAGCTAAATTAATTTAACCTCCGGGTAATATAAATAAAATTCCTAATTGTATTACATTTTTTATTTCTTAATCCGCTGTGCAGCTACTCCTTCCCTTGTCATTTTAATTGGCTGTATGAAGCCGTTTTCGTCAAAGATCATCTTATCAATACAAGTTACACGAGCGTCTCTAGCCTTTTCTTCTATAGGACGACGGTGATATACAATATAGTAATCATCAGTATTAGGTATATGCAATACTGAGTGATGTCCCGCTCCTGTCGCTATCGTTGAATCTTGTTGTAAGATCTTTGCTACACGATTAAAAGGACCAAATGGAGAATCGGCAATCGCATAAGCAACTGCGTAGTTCGGTCCAGTCCAACCTCCTTCACTCCACATAAAATAGTATTTCCCATTCTTTTTAAACATAAACGGACCTTCTACATAATTTTCCGGAGTCACCTCTTTATATAAACTTCCATCTTCAAAAGGTTTCAATCCGGTAAAATCTTCATTTAGAAGTACCATGTTACAATGTCTCCAACCACCATAATACATATAATAAGTACCGTCATCATCCCGAAATACAAACTGATCAATCGGTTGTGCTCCATTCACGATATCATTAATAAGCGGTTTGCCAATTAAATCCTTATAGGGACCTTCAGGGCGATCACTAACAGCAACTCCAATACCTCCTACTTCTCCTTCATGCACATCATTTGCACCAAAGAAGAAATAATATTTACCATCTTTACGAACAACAGACGGAGCCCACATCGCACGTTTCGCCCACTTAACCTCTGTTGTATCAATAATATTAGAGTGCTTTGTCCAATTCACCAAATCCTTAGATGAAAAACAATCAAAATAAGTTTGTTTCTCAAACTTATCACTCCAAGTCGGATAAATCCAATAGGTATCATCATATATAATACCTTCAGGGTCTGCATACCATCCTTGAAGAATCGGATTTCCACTAGTAACAACCTCTTCCATTGATTGTTGTTTAGGTTGCCCGCAAGACCAAAAAGCCGCAGAACATAAAAGGGCGTATAAACAATTTTTCTTCATATACTTATTACTTTATTTCTGTTCCATGTGTTTTGCTAAACCACCTTCTGAAGTTTCTTTGTAAAGACTAGGCAAATCATTACCGGTCTGACGCATAACTTCAACAACTTGGTCAAAGCTTACCCGATGTTTACCATCAGAGAAATTAGAGAATGTATTTGCGTCCAATGCACGTGCCGCTGCAAAAGCATTGCGTTCAATACAAGGAATCTGTACTAACCCACATACCGGATCACAGGTTAATCCTAAATGATGTTCCAATCCCATTTCAGCTGCATACTCAATCTGAGCGGAAGTTCCTCCAAACAATTGACTCGCAGCAGCTGCAGCCATCGCACAAGCAACACCGACTTCTCCTTGACAACCTACTTCTGCTCCGGATACAGACGCATTTGTGCGCACTACATTACCAAACAATCCGGCAGTAGCCAATGCACGTAAAATGCGAGAATCGCGGAATTCTCGAGAGTCTTTCAAGTGATACAACACCGCTGGCATAACGCCACAAGAGCCACACGTTGGTGCTGTTACAATCTTTCCCCCACAAGCATTTTCTTCAGAGACAGCTAAAGCGTAAGCATAAACCATACCACGGCTTTTTACACTGCTACCATAACCTTTTGCACGAATCATATAGTCTGACGCTTTGCGACGAATTCCTAAACCTCCCGGAAGAATTCCCTCCGCTTCTAAGCCATTACGAACCGCCTGTTGCATAATATCCCAGACTTCAGCCAGATAGTCCCAAATCTCTGGTCCCTCGCACTGTTCTACATACTCCCAATAAGAATATCCTGTTTTTTCACACCAAGCCTGAATATCCCGGATCGTTTCCATTTCATAAACCTGTCCTTGAGTCAATTCATTATAAGTTTCATTGGCCAACGTACCTCCGCCTATACTATAAATTGTCCAACTGTCCATCTTTTCATCGTTAGCATTAAACGATTCAAAAAGGATACCATTTGGATGGAAAGGTAGAAACACTTTCGGTTCCCACGTAATATTAGTATTTGCGACAGGACTCAAAACATCTAATATAGCCACATCAGTCATGTGTCCTTTTCCGGTGGCAGCCAAACTACCATAAAGCGTCACATTAAAACGTGTCGCTTCTCGATTACGGACTAAAAACATTTCGGCAGCTCGTCTTGGTCCCATTGTATGACTACTGGACGGTCCATGTCCAATCCGGTATATCTGCTTTATCGATTCCATTTGTTTTATATATTATCGTTTAAACAATCCCTATTTGTTTCTACTTTCAAAAAGACTTTATGTCAGTAAAACAATTACAAAAATAAATATTTTATGAATGTATTCCACACTGTAAATAATACAGAATAATATTTTTTTCACAACCCCTCCTAATTTATAAAGACAGAGGTTTCTATAACAGCTACTGCCGACTGATAAATTCATCATAACTCATCCCCAAAGCGACTGCGACTCCTTTATAAACGTATGCGCATTCGTCTTCAAACCGATAAGCAACGAATATATACTCAATAAGGACTCATACTTTTAAGAATATACGTTGACGGTACAAGAAATACAAGAATCCCCAACATACAGCAATATAGCCTATTGAACTAAACATAGGTTGAACAGACTCTGGCATTAAATCAATAATACCTCCAAAAAGCGCTTTTGAGGTATAGGAGAAGTTAATAAATTTCTGTGCCATGTATATCGTAATTGAGTTTGTTCCAATGACAGAGAAGAATAGAGTCCATTTGCGGAAGTTCAAGACATCTACCACGTAATAGAAGAGAGCAAACATCAAAACTGAATAAGAACCGACGACACAGACAAAAGAACTTGTCCATAACTTCTTGTTAATCGGGAATACTAAATTCCACACCAAACCAATTACTAAAAGAAGTAATCCGGCAACAACCATATAAAAAACTTTCTTCTGATCCGTCAGTCCCTCCTTTTCAGACTTCACCAGTTCGCCTGTTAACATACCCAGCATAGCCGTTGCAATGGCAGGAACTGTAGAAAGTAATCCTTCTGGATCAAAGAAGCCTTGATGTAACTTACCCGGAAGCAACAAACGGTCTACATAGCCAACCCAATTTCCTTCCAAGGTGAACGGACCTGCCCCACTTACATCCGGAACCGGAATAAAAGCCATAAGTATCCAATACCCAATAAGAATAACAACCGTAATACAGATACGTGTCATTCGCTTCGTACTCATAAAGATCAAGGCAGCAAACATCCACCCTAAACCGATACGAGCCAAAACACTGGCATATCGTAGATTTGCAAAATCCAAATGATTTAAAAAACCGTTATAAATACAACCCAATATAACTAAAGTAATACCGCGCTGAATGAGCTTTTTATAAATAGCTCTCTCGCCCTTTCCACTCAAACGCTGCTTCTCTAAAGAGAATGGGAAAGAGATACCTGCAATAAAAAGGAATAAAGGGAAAATCGTATCATGATGGCTCAACCCATGCCATTCTACATGTTCCATTTGTTCTGCAATAGTCTGAAAAAAAGGAGTCGGACACAAAGTAGCCAATGCCACCAGGAGGGAAGAACCACCCATAATGAAAAACATATCAAAGCCTCTTAATGTATCCAAAGAAAGAAGTCTACGGGGTTGTTTCTGCTTTTCCATAATTCATTGTATTTTATATAAACAAAAAGAATAAGCCCTCAAAGGGCCTATTCTTATTTATGATTCTTTGCTAAATATTGCTCTTCCTTGTATGTGAAAGCCATAAACACAATAGACAATGCACAAGCTGCAATTAACAAAACAAACGTCCAATCCCAACCTGCAGACTCAGCCACATACCCCATCACAATATTAGCCAAAATAGCTGTACCGAAAAAGTATCCAAAGAATCCTGTCAAACCGGCAGCTGTACCTGCAGCATTCTTCGGAGCTAAATCTAATGCCTGTACCCCTATCAACATTACCGGTCCATAGATAAAGAAACCGATAGCAATCAATGACATCGTTACAATCACATAATTATCCGAAAACTGCCAGTAGAGTAATATAAAGACTGCGACTAATGCCATAAACAGGATAGTCGGTATTGCTCGGCGACCATTAAATATTTTATCGCTTAGCCAACCACAAAACAAAGTTCCCGGTATCGCAGCAAACTCATAAGCAAAATAAGCCCAACCTGCTTGTTTGATATCGTAACCTTGTGCCTCTTTCAAAAATGTTGGAGCCCAATCCAGACACCCATAACGAACCATGTATACAAAAGCATTTGCAATAGCAATAAACCACAGTAGTTTATTGTTCAATACATAGTTCATAAAGATTTCTTTTGTAGAAAGAACTTCTTCCTGTTTTGAACTATAATTCTTCGGATAATCATTACGCCATTTTTCGATAGAACAAAGTCCACAAGATTGTGGCGTATCCCGAATCATTGTATAAGCAAAAATAGCTACTAATATCGCAACTGCAGCAGGGAAAGCATAGGTTCCAATCAAGAAATAGTGCGTAGAATCGCTTCCGTAGAACCAGGAGCCAAACCATAAAGCTCCATATACCGCCATCGGACCTACTAATGCACCGCCTACATTATGTGCACAATTCCAAATTGACATCATAGTACCCCGTTCCTTTACCGAAAACCAATGGGTCATTACACGCCCACACGGGGGCCACCCCATTCCGTTGAACCAACCGACCAAAAAGTTCAAAATTGCCATAACAGCAATTGACAACATTTTATTCTCAGCACCAAAAGCAACTACCGGTACAATCATAAAGACCATAGATATAGCCGCCAATACTAATCCTAATGGCAAAAAGACACGCGCATTACTTCGATCCGAAACACTCCCCATCAAAAACTTCGACAAAGCATACGCTATTGCGTTCATAGAAAGAACGATACTTAACTCCCCTTTCTCAAAACCGAATTGTGCCAATTCAGGAATAGCCATTGAGAAGTTCTTACGCACAATATAAAAACCGGCATAACCGATAAATATACCTAAAAAAACTTGCCAACGTAATCGTTTGTAACGTTGATCAGCTTCAGGCCCTGACTGTTCAGGTTTAAAAGCAGGTGGTTGCAAAAATCCGAGCATAAGCTTTCCTTTTAATTCTGTTGTGCTATTTCTAATAAATCACCCAACTCACCAATATTCTGAGCAATGACATCTGGAGGATTTGGAGCAGCATTTGCAACCTCAATAGTTGTTTCACCTGAAAGGACTAATACTCCGACAGCACCTGCATTCTGAGCCATAGCTATATCGGTATAGATACGGTCTCCTACCATTGCTATCTCCTCCGGCTGTAACTGTTTCTGCTGAAGGATACCAATTAACATATTGGGATCCGGCTTACCCAATGTAATATCCGGTTTACGGCCTGTAGCATGTTCCAAACATTTACAAATAGATCCACAGTCAACCAAAACTGTCTTAAGATTAGTTGGACATACTTTATCCGGATTAGTTGCGATATAAGGAATACCTTGTGAAATCCACCAAGCAGCACGGCACAAACGAGAATAAACCAAAGTTAAATCAAATGCTGCCACAATCAGATCTGGAACATCTTCTGCATCATCTGCAGTAGAGATAAATCCAGCTTTCTCAAACTGAGAAATCATACTAGGTGTACCTAATAAAAACAAACGACGTGCTTCCGGATAATGAGCTTTGATATAATCTATGGTTGCAACTGTAGTAGTGTACATTTCCTCTTCAGTAGCATGAATCCCCATTTTCTCTAACTTATACAAATAGTCATCTAATGACTTAGATGGGTTATTAGTCAAAAAAGAATAGGAAATGCCCATCCGTTTCAATTTTTCTAAAAAAGGAATGGTATAGGGGAAAAGAGAATCCCCCATATAAATTGTACCATCCATATCAAGCGCAACATGCTTGATCTTTGCTAATTTATTTTTTACTGTATTATCCATTATGCTTTTTCTTTTTTAGGTTTAACATGTTCATCGTCATATCCATCGGCTTCAGCACCCCACATTGTTAGGAATACTAACATGCCAATCACTGCAATACCAATCATACCCATAAATACATAATCCCAACTCTTATCTGGATTTGTTTGGTTTATCAAATCAACCATATAACCAACTCCTAAGCCGGAAACAATACCACTGGCATAACCAAACAAGCCTGTCAAACCATTCGCAGTAGCAGCAGCACGATTAGTAGCCTGATTTGCTGCAGCAATACCTATCAATGCTTGCGGACCGTAGATAAAGAATCCGGCCATTGCCAAAACAACAATCATTAACCACATAGGTGTTCCTGCTGGCATATATAAGAACAATGTCATGAATACAGCTACTCCAATCATACAGAAAACACAAGTACGATGTGCTTTCCCTTTCAAGAAACGATCTGTAAACCACCCACTTGCCAACATACCGATGATACCAAAAATTTCAAAAATCGCCACAGTCCAACCTGCATTGGTTAGAGACATTCCACGTGCCTCTTTCAAAAATGTCGGTCCCCAGTCCAATACAGCAAAACGTACTATATATACAAAGAAGTTTGCGATACCTAAAATCCAAATCCACTTATTACGGAAAACTTTCTCGCGAATGAATGCTTTATATTCAGCATTATTTTCTTTTCCCATTTTATTTATCTTGTGAATTTCAGGTAATCCCACAGAAGAAGGGGTATCTCGCAACATCATAAATAAACCGATAGCACCTGCAAACGCTAAAGCCGCAGGAATCCAAAAACACCATCGCCATGCTCCGATATGTGCGGCAGACTCCATCACACTTTGCATACGTAAAGTATCGTCCATGTCTATATTTAGATTCCGTGCAATTGTAATTACAACCTCAGGACTCGCACTCAAATTAGTACCCAAAGTACCCACGATATATCCACATAACATAGCAGCTAAACTTGCTCCAATAGAATGCGAAGTATTCCATATAGACATCTTAGTCGCTAATTCCTGCGGCGGGATCCAGTGAGTTAACAAACGAGCACACGGAGGGAATCCGCTTCCTTGTAGGAAGTTATTCAAGATTAAAATTACACCGAAATAGAAAATCAATGTATTTGTAAACTGTGGTCCACCTGTATGTCCACCTGTAATCAGTGTACTGATATCCGCACCAAAACCAAATGCAAAGTTTGCAATTGCACAAAGTAATAAACCAATTGCCATGTGATAGCGTGCATTCAAACGGTCTGCTACCAAACCATTTAAAAAGCGTGAAACACCATACACAATGGTAATCAACGTCATAATAATACCGAAACTTGTTTTTGTAATACCATATTCAGCACTCAGTCCTGGAATTGCAAAAGAAAAGTTCTTACGAACAAAATAAAATAATGCATACCCAATCATTGTTGCAATGATCGTACGCCACTGCCAGTATTTAAATAATTTATTAGATTCCATTTTCATGTATTAGAAATTATAAACAAAAAAGATCAATTTACAGGCCATACTCCGTCTTTTCCAAAAATATGATTTGTCCATTCGTCAATCTTACATGTACGTATTGCCAAATCTAAGATAGTAAAACGACGACGAATATGCTGTGCTTCGATAATACTATCACGTAAACGAGCTCTTGAAATGCCAATTTGTTCCGGCTTTGTAGGAGCACCAACAGCATCCAAACGTCTTACAGCTTCATCAACAGTAACCAATTGTTTTGCCAACCGTTCCTTAATCACATCCCAATTTTCCACTAAACGACTCAATTGTTCACGTAATTCATCTTTTGAAACATACTTAGCCTTTATTTCTGTAGCACCAATCATTGGGAAATCTGTTCCTTTAAACATTTCTATAGCCTTTTCTTCAGCTTCCTCTAAAGAAGGCCAAGCTGCTACACAAGCCTCAATGTCTAAGGATTTCATATCACTTTTCATCAGTTCTTCATAGAAAGCTAAAGAGACCAAAGTTCCTATGCTTACCTGAAAACCATGCGAAGGAGTTACTCCATTCTCCATAACATGATGTTGCATATTCCATAAATGACTAAATTGATGTTCAGCACCACTGGCTGGACGACTTGATTTCGGATAGGCCTGCATTGCAAAGCCTCCTAATAATAGGCCTTCAATCAATCTACTCAATGCTTGTTCTTCACCATTCCGAGCTCCTATAGGATCACTTAAAGCGTCCTGTAAACCATCCTGCACAATAGAAAATGCCAAATCATCAATCGGTTCAACACCTAATCCATCTGCTATAATCCAATCTGCACCAGCTGGTACTTTCGCAAATAAATCACCAAAACCACTGGCTGTCATATCCTTGGGAGCAGTAGCTATAACATCAATATCAGCAACTAATGCTTGTGGAGCAGCACATGCAAAAGTTTGCTTTGCTCCATCCTTTGTAATAGAAGCACCAAATGCTGTATATCCATCCATTGAAGCTGCTGTAGCAACAGTCATATACCGACGATTATTATGTGAAGATGAAAGCTTTGTTGTATCATTTATTGTCCCCGAACCCACTGCAATAGCAATAGCCTCCGTCTTGGCCAAATGAACGTCCAGACGTTCTATAAACTTCCATTCAGCATGCATATCGGGCTCATCAAAAATAAAAGGAACATCTTGTTCTACTCCTCCCTCTTCTAAAAAACGTTGTACAGCTTTACCTGCTACTTCAAACGTAGTTTTATCAGCAACAATAATCGCCCGTTTTCCAGGGAATTGTTCTTTAAAAAGAGTTGCTATAGAAGACAAAACTCCTTTTCCTAAAAGAAGTGCTTTTGTCTGCGTTGCATTTTCTAATGCCAGTTTTACTCTATCCATATTTATTATATACTATTTTTATTCCTCATTTATTTAAACGCTCTGTCTCCTCCACATCTAATGCATCTGCCAAAATAGAAATCGGATTTTCAACTGTTACTCCCGTACTCATCTCTATTTGCCATTTACAGGTTTCACAATCGGTAGCAACCAAATCCACATTCAATCCCTGGATCTGTTTAAACAAGGGTTCTCCTATCTTTTGAGAATAAGGATAATTTTCTTTCTTAAAACCATATGTTCCGGCAATACCACAACATTGTGAATCTAACATAATAAAGTCTATTCCTGGAATCATCTGTAATAAAGACGTCGAATAAATAGCCCAACCTAATTTTTCCATATGGCAAGGAGTATGATAAGCTATTCGTTTCTGATATTCTTTCTTAAAAGATAATTTGACTTTACCGGAATCCACTAACTCAAAAATAAACTTGGTAGCCAACATAATATTATCCCGTACATCCGTATTATCAACTTGCAATAAATGTGGATATTCATCACGCATAGTAAATGTACAAGTTGAACTTGTTGTCAAAACAGGAGTACCTGATTGGACAGCTTTACGAGCAGAAGCCATATTAATTTCAGCCTGTTCTTTCGCCTGAGCTGCCATTCCATTTGCAATTAAAGCAACTCCACAGCATTTTTCTTTCTCTAACAGACGAACTCCATATCCAATCGCATTCAAGATTTTCACAAAATCCTTACCCAACTTCGGATAATTGTAGTTCGCATAACAACCATGAAAATAACTTACATATTTATTGAAATTATTCTGCTTCCCTACTGCATTCTTCTTAAACCAAGTTTCAAACTTCTGTCCACTATATGCAGGAAAAGTACGACGGTGATCTATCGATAATACTTGATCCATCAAACTTTTCACCGGAGATAGCTTTAATGAAGCATTCACCAATGGAGCAAATGTCGTTGCCAAAGACCCCATTATATCCGTATTTGCCAACATATAATCACGCAACTTCGGTTTTTTCTTACTATACTTCAAACGAGCCGACTGAATAATATCCCCAATCTTCACATTCGACGGACAAGCCACTTCACACCGTTTACAGTTTAAACAGAAATCAAGTGAATCATCATAGAAATAGGGATTCTTCAATCGATAGCGCTCCCCATCAGGACCAGCTTGTTTTGGTCCTGGATACTCAGGATTAACAGCCGTTACAGGGCAGTAAACAGTACAAACGGTACATTTTATACACTGCTCAAAACTTTTATCGTCTTTGTTCTGTTCCATATTCTCTATCCTGATTTATTATTTAAGAATTTCTTGAGCGACATTCAGTGATGTAAGAATAGAAACACCTGCTCCACATCCTTCTTTAATCGCATTAAAACCACTCAACACCGCACCTACGGCATACATATTTAATAAAGTTTTTCCTTCTTTCTTTACTCGGAAATTTTTATCTGTTGCAACTCCAAACTTCATATAGGGTTGTGGCTTGAATAGATCTCTATCATACCATTCAGAACGTGCACCATTAAAATCAACGTCCAAACCTAATATAGGTTCATACACTTGATTAGGAGAAGCAACAATACCATGACTAAAGAAACTGCCTGTCGCCAACACAAAATGATCCGCTTCAAACTTCAGGTCTCCATGATTATTTGTCTGAATACTTTGTAGCTTATCACCAACAATTTCACCTTTTAAAACCGTATCTCCAAGCATATAAATACCACCAAGCTCTTGAAAACGTTTACGAAGCATAATTTGCGTACGAATTCCAGGAACTGAAGGAGGAAGAGTTGCTATAAAATGTAATGGCTTTTGAACCTTTTGTTTCAAGATTGAAACAGATTCTTTATCTAACAAGCCAACAACCGTTGGCATTAATATAGCTTCTACATCTTTCGCAACAGCATTAATTTCTTTTGCTAAATGCTCAAGAGTTTCATTAACTAAAACCTTTGCAATATTAGTTGCACGCATTTCTGTCGGATTCTTACGAATTCTTTCTAACTCTGGTAAAGAGATAGCCGCAACCGAACATTCAACTCCCTGTTTTGCCAATCCTGAAGCCACAAAACTAGTATGAAAATCCAAGAATCCTTCAATATTTAATACTATGACCTTTTTCCAAGGCATGTGTTTTGGATCATCCACTTTAGCATATTCTTCCATCGTTAACCAAGCAGGCTTTAATAAACCTAATGGTGTCACCCGATAATGATTTTGTTCCACTGAACCCACCAATGGAATATTCATTTCGCTAAAGAAAGTTTTCACCTCTGTTGCCAATGTCTTTATCTTTTCTACTCCTAATTTAGAATATGGATGAGAATCTTCCAGTTTAGCGATAGCGTCTAAAGGATTTCCTTCATTACCATATAATTCAAAAGAGCCCGAGAAAAAGTGTAGTGCACTTTGTCCCGAAGAAACTATCAAACATTTCTGTCCCTTTTTAGCCAAGGAGATACCAGTCACCAATCCGCTTAATCCCCCACCTATTGTTATTGTATCAAATCTCATGAGAATACGATTTATTTTTGTTCAGCGAATAAGTCAAGCCCACAAACTCCCTCATAAATCCAAGAGGTAAATTGTGTTTCACATAACGTTTCATTCCAAGCGACAGGGTACATTCCATGCCAACGTTCATTCAAGAAATCGGCCAAATCTTCTTGCGCTTTTTCTGCACATCCATTAGCTTTACTTAATAAACCAGCTGCACGACACGCACAAAGCTCTCCCTGGCAAGTACCCATTCCCACACGTGTACGACGACGCAAGTTAATCAAATTGTGAACACGCAATTCTTCTATTGCATAATTTACTTCCCCTATAGAAACTTCTTCACACTCACAAACCAAAGAACGATCATATCTATTATCAGCCGAAATCTTTTTACTTCTTGTACCATGACGTCCTTCCGCTGCACGACTTCCTATATTAGGTTTAGGCACCGAATAATTTTTATTATTCTTTTCACTACCTTCTTCTTGTTCACTTTCAGAACCAGGCAAACAAATCTCTGCAGTTTGACATTTCTTTGTATTACCTAATTTTTTACAAGCTAAATCAGTTGCCCATTCCGCCATTAAGCGATAGGTCATCAACTTTCCACCAGTAATAGTGATAAAACCAGGTATATCATCACGAGTTTCATGGTCTAAACAAACAATGCCACGACTAATACTTCGCCCGGAAGGATCATTATCCGCTGCCACCAAAGGACGTACTCCTGCATAGGCTCGCAAAATGCGTGTATTAGCCAAGCACGGGGCTAATTTTTCTCCCTCACGTAGTAATAAATCTACCTCCTCGGGAGTTACCTGCATATTGTCTATTTCTTCATAAGGCACGCGACTAGACGTTGTCCCAATTACACAAATCGTATCACCGGGAACAAGAATATCTGCATCTGCTGGTTTTCGACAACGATTCAACACTAAATTATTCACACGATGTCCAAAAATCAATAATGCACCTTTCGCAGGAAACATATTCACAGTTGCACCTGCCATTGCAGCAATACGATGTCCCCAAATACCTCCGGCATTAATTGTTATATAAGCAAATATCTCAACTGTCTCTTTTGTACGATTGTTTAACAATTTTACGCCAACAACTCGTTTACCATCCTTAATAAAATCTATTACTTCATGATAAGTCAATACTTCCGCTCCATGTAAACGTGCGTCTAATGCATTTGCAGTTGTCAGACGAAATGGATCTACAGATCCGTCAGGAACACGTACTGCACCTATCAATGTTTTATTAACTGATGGTTCTAATCGTTTCGCTTCTTCTGGATCAATTGCTTCTGCACGAATACCAGCACGTGTACAAGCATCAATAAATGTATTTTGGAAACTCAAATCATCTTCCGGTAAAGTAATAAATAACCCATCTGTCTCTTCTACACAATGACGAGCTACTTTCCTTAAAATCATATTTTCTTTTATACACTCTGTAGCTGACTCTTGATCAGTTACTGCATATCTGGCTCCACTATGAAGAAGTCCGTGATTACGTCCCGTTGCTCCTGTCGTTAAATCCGACCGTTCTACTAAAAGAGTTTTTAACCCACGCAACGCACAATCACGAGCTGTACCAGCACCCGTAATACCACCACCGATGACAATCACATCAAAATGATTTCGCTTATTTTCTCCCATGAAATTTATGTTGCTTCAGTTTTTTAATGGTAAAAATTTAAGAAAACGACCACACTATAGGCCATCAGCACAAAAGTAACGAATAATATTAAAATCTGCACTACTTTACGCTTTATTTCCTCAAAAAAAGTTTAAAAGAGAAACAAAATTCTAAAACCTTCACTTCATTCTAAAGTGGTTCTATCCCTTCCACTGCAAGCAAATAGTTCTTCAAATTACCACTTTTCATTAATCGCTTATAAGATTTACGTTCCAACTCTGAGTCCATATATTCCCAGAACAAGCGCAACTTACTATGTAATTGAGTTTCACTATTCACTATTTTCTCATAATGAGCTTTTAATTGCTGATGCATTTCTATTAATTGCAACCGCCTTTCATCCCAAGACATTTCTTTTCCCAAAATATATTCAGCAGCCAATGAAGGTCGTGCTAATAAACCTCGACCGATCATTACTCCTGCTAAATTAGGATAAGTCTCTTCTATATATTGAATATCAGCTATTGTTTTTATATCTCCATTATAAAACAAAGGATGTCTACAATTTCCCAAAAAGGAAGTAAAAGCCTCTTTATCAACGTCCCCCTTATATTGCTGTTTCCCAATACGAGGATGAAGTGTTATCTGTCTTAATGGAATATTATTTAACAGCTCAAGAACCGGCCTCCATTCCTCTTTATCTTCCCATCCTAAACGCATTTTCACTGAAAATTCAATATTCGGTTTAAACTGAATAGATTTAACAATTTCCTCTACTATATCCAAATGGACTAATAAACCAGAACCCCTTCCGTGCTTTGCCTGCATTGGGAAAGGACATCCCATATTCAAATCAATCCTTTTATATCCTTTTTCCTCAATAACTTTCACTAAATAGTCAAACTCTTTCAAAGACTTCATAATTATTTGAGGAATCACAGGAACACCCACATTATGAGTTGGTTCAATATCTCTTAAATCTTTATTCCGTATACCACCTCCTTCCATTCGTAAAAAAGGAGTATAATAAGTATTTACACCACCAATTAATTGATGGTGTAACCTTCTGTATATATCATCCGTATATCCTTGCAAAGGAGCAAAATGTATTGGTATCATATCTAACTCTAACTTATTTTCAAATACAGATATAACAAATTCAACAGACAAACTTATAAAAAACTTCTAAATCTAAGTACCTTCTGTTAGATTCTAATTTTATTCTTTTTCAAATATCCAAACCGGTCCTACCAATCCCATTGATTGAATCGGTTGATTTTTATTTTTAAGAACTGTGTATTTCTGAGCAGTCGGATTATCTTTTAATGTTTTCATATAGTTACCCATTGTAGTTGCTACTCGAACTTCAATTTTATTCTCTCCTACTTTTAAATAATCAGAAATATCATAGATACGTTCCCCAAACCATTTGACACCACAAGATTGTCCATTTATATAAAGTTCATTTACTCCCCAAACTTTTCCCAAATTCAAAATTTTTCGTTTAGAATCTGTCACATGAAGTGTTGTTCGATAAATAGCTTCTCCTGTAAAATAAACAAACTCAGTATCTTTTAAATCCTTTAATTGTGGCATGTACATAGATTTCTTCCATTGTTTCCTACAATGTCGTAATTCAACAACCCAATCATTTACTTCCTGACATCCCCTTCCTGAACGAGGTAACGGCTGCCAAATTTTTCCACGTGTTTCTTTATCAAAAACAATCATATAGGTTTCTGCCGGTCCTAAATCCAAATGAAATCTTCCCTCTTTCAACTGAATTTTAAACTTTTCTCCCGTATTTGGATCCCAAATCCAAGCCTGACGTCCTCGTATAATTTTTGGGGAGAAGAATAAATCAGTCTGTATTCCTTCATGCATATGTGTATTTACAAACAAAAAGATATCAACTTTATCATCTCTTTGATAATGGTTTTGCAATAAGAAACGATCAGGATTTTCAATTGTCACCGCATGAGGTAAATGATATTGTTGAATTATTTGCTGATACCACTCCAGATATTTTCCATCTGCTGGTTTTTCCAATAATACAAAACGATCTGAATAATTTTTCAATTTATCAATCCAATCCTGAACTTCTTTATCACGTTCCTTATAATCTTTCAATCCTAAAGACTTTTTCGGGTATTGTCCCATACAAAAAACACGACCTCCTGTCAAAACAAAATCATACAACTTGGCTAATGTAGCAGGAGTAGTTCCACTTACTTCTATTAGAAATAGGACCTCATATTGTTTCTTTCCATAACATAACTTCCCATTTTTAACAACCATATCCTGCAATACCAATTCTGTCACATAATCAGCACCACCTCCATTTTTATGGATTGCCTCCCATATTAAAGAGGTATAAGGTACATTCAATCTCTCAGGGAACGGATCCGTTTGTACTCCCATCTCTCCCCACATATCATAATTAGCAGGAAGTAAAGCTATATCCGTACACATATCTGCTTGTTGCAATTGAGAAGACAGACGTGCACGATATTTATTCAAATATTTAAAATAAGGCCACCACGGGTTATTCTCATGATAATAAGAACCATATCGAACCCAACCCGGGAAAGGAGCTTCCGGTGGTGTATAATTATATCCGGACCATATCGGATGAGTAGTACCAGAAATAGCACTCATATCTGAACCTATCTTCAAGAACTCCAATGTTGCATTAAATACAGTATAAGTATTAGTCATTTCTTCTGCACTCACAATTCGTTTACCCGTTAAATTTGCAGCAGAAGAGACGTATTTATTAATCATTGTATAAGCACGACCTCGGCGATAATCTTCATCCCCCATTTCTTCTCCAACCCGATGTTTCAACCAATTAGTAGTCCATGATTCTCCCTCCGGAATATCATAACCCAAACTACTTTCCAATGGAAAAAAGCCTCGTCCATAAGCTTGAGCACGTGACTTAATATTCAACTCCCGACACCATTTCAAATAAGTTTTCGTAAAACGTTCATATAACAATTCGGCTTTTGTCAATTCAAAATCAAAACGAACCCGATTCGTTTCTTCTAAAAACACAGGAGTTTTAGACGCTCCATAATTAGCACTAACAACAGCTCCTAAACGTCCAACTTTAAACATTATAAATGGTAACCAAGGCATTAATTCATACCCTCGTCTTTTTTTAAATTCCTCAGCAAAATCAGAAGTCCAATTACAACCTTCCAATTCCATACTATCAGTAAAAAATGCACGAAGATGTTGAGATAAAGGTCCTGTCTTCTTTTGAATTGTATCTGACATGTGGCGCAAATATTTATAAACGGCCTTTTCATCCATGTGATTCAAAATTGCACCTGCTGCCCCTGGAGCACCATTAATCACACTCGCAAATGATTTATATTTTACAAGTGCATATAGTACATATTTTCCTTGAGGTACTTCAATGCGAATCACCTCTTCATTACATTTATCAGAAAGATCTATCACTTGATCTAAATTTCCTACCGGATCCGGAACCAATTTTAAAGTGACTAATTCACAAGTACGAGAGGGATTAGGAACAGTTACACCTGGATCTACCGATTTAAAAATATGGAAACGAGAAGTCTCAAATATGGTTCCTCCTTCAACCGCCTCTGCATACAAAATCATCACTTGTGCCCGTTCCTCATAAGGAAGAGATTCTGATCCAAAAGGCCAACCTGAACCAACAATCAAATCACAAGTCATATCTAACTTTTTGGCTTCCGCAAAAGTGACTTGTAGCATCTCAATCCATTCATCACTTAACCAATATAAAGAACGCTTTCCAGCGTCATTATCAGTAGATGGTAAAGCTATCGGATTAATCTCAACCCCACCAATACCAGCTTCTTTCAACAAATGTAACTCTCGAAGCAGTTCTTTCGCTTCTACCTTATTACCATTCCACCACCAACGAACAAACGGACGAAAAAGAGGTTCTGGATTCACAAAAGAATCATAATAATTTCCTTTTCTCTGAATGCCACCAATCTTAGGGGTTGCCCATAATTTTTTACTCGGAATAATAGAACATCCAGCCGTTAATAGAACCGATTGTTTTATAAAATCTCGTCTTTGCATAAGTATGATTTAAGTAGTTTATATAATACAAATTTATTCTCGTTTTATTTCCCCATCAGAAAAACAGCTAAAGGGGAAGTAACTGTTGTTAAATAAACAGGATTCTGTCGAGTTCCCTTTTTATTAAAACATTCATAAGGTGCACCATATTCTTCTCCCTTACGAAAATCATTTTCTCTAAGCTCTTCGATATATTCTTTAACCATCATTGCTGCTGATTGCTTATCCGTAATTGCAATCGTATGACTTACCCAACCGACTGGGGTCCCCCAATAAGAGCCATTCTGATATTCCTCTTTCTTAACATGAGTTTTTTCCCAAGCTGTCTCCTCGCTGTAATCGTCTGAGACAAGTATATGACGAACATTTCCTCGATAAGATAATTCTCCCTGTTTATAAGCTTCTGCCAAAGTTCGAGAAGTCTTTATCAATTGTTCTTCCTCCAAAATACCAAGGTAAGCAGCCAAAGCTGTACACCAAACATCTCCTTGTGCACCTATACCTGTAGACGCTAAAAGAAGTCCTCTCTCATTATAAAACAATTCCAATATCGCACTTTTTATTTTTTCTGTAACCTCCTTATAATATTTTGCTCTCCCTTGCTCCCCAATAGAATTACAAAGTTCTTCCATCTGTAATGCCGCACGATATTTAAATACAGAAGCGATACTCAAATCTCCCGTAAGACAAATCGCGTCTCGAAAACCAAAATCAACTCCTCTCAACTTCTCTGTGGTATAAACAATATGATTATCCAAATGAGAAGGAGGAACCACAAAAGCTCTCTCTAACCTTTCTTTTAATGTAATACCGTTAATCTGCTCATAAAGAATAGAGCTATTTCCTGTACTTTTTACATACATATAAGTCATGTGTACAAAAAAGAACTGATCACTATACGGTGGAAAAGTTCCCCATTGAGGAGTACCCTGTTCTTCATAACTATAAGTTCCCGGAAAATAAACAGGTAAAGAATCATCTATACGTATATGGTCTGCTATTGATCCTAACGGGACCATACCTCCTGCACGAGTAATCCACGTCTGATCCGCTTGTGTAGCTGCTGTTAATTTCAACATGTGTAATTGTTCAGTCGCAGAGACTAATCCACAATCAAGGGACATCGCATAATCCCGAATCCAAAACGAAGGATAACAATCCCGACCACCCGGACGTATCAACACACCTCCTGTCGCATTAGGACCAAACTTTTCCGATACCTTTTGATTAGGATAGATACGAGAACTCTCCATTACATCCTCTGCCATCTTTTTCAAAAACTCAATATCCTCCCTATCCACATAGTCTACCAATTTATTTTGAGAAAAGATGATATACGGGCTATAAAACAATAAAATTGCAATTAGTATTAGTTCTTTTTTCATAAATAGAATTTATCTCATTTTGTTTCAGCAACAAACTTACAAAAAAATCCACTCTTTTCTACCCTATAGATTCAAGAAGATCTCCTTTTTTCAAACATAAAGATAGATAAATAGCTTCTTAACTTGACAGTTTCAATGAATCCTATTACTTTTGACAAAAATTTTCAAATGCTACAAACAACAACATTCATATTTCTTCTTTCCATTATCGCCAGCTTCATTCAACGGGTCAGCGGCTTTGGTTTTGGGATATTTGTAATGATGTTTTTCCCGTTCTTCCTACCCTCTTACGGAGAATCGCTTACGCTTTCAGGATTATTAGCAGGAACAACCGCATTACTGATCGCCGTACGGGATTGGCGATACATCTGCTGGCGGTTGATGGGGATTATTATATTATTTAATGTAATAGCGTCATTTGTAGCAATAGAATACATGTCCTCTTTGGAAAATGAGACACTCAAACGCTGTTTAGGGATCGTACTCGTTCTCATCTCTCTCTATTTTTTATTCTACGAAGGGAAATTAAATCTACTGTTCAGATCTAAATCTGCTCAGGTTATTATTGGAACGATCAGCGGAGTAATGGGTGGTATGTTTGCCATGCCCGGCCCTCCCGTTGTACTTTATTGTATTGGAGTGATTGAAGACAAACAAAGATACATCACCACCTTACAGGCATTCTCTGTTATTTTCAATATTTTCTATACCCTATTCCGAGCACGAGTCGGGTTCTTTGGAGAAAATACGCTATTATGGTGGGGTATTGGATTAATCGGCTTAGTCATTGGTGCTTGGTTAGGCTCTCTTTGCTTTGAGCGTATAAGCCGTATTTTACTCAAACGGATTGTCTATATAATTATGCTGATCAGTGGCGTCGTTGCCATCTTTTGATAGTATTTTCAGTTCAAGTACACTGAATTTTATAGAATTTTCCTATAAAACCAGTCATATTGATTAGATTTTATCATATTTAATTGCATAATCCAAACAGTTTTATCATATTTGTGGCCTATTTGCGTAAAAAACGTTAGAAAATAATATCACGAAAAACAAATAAAACAAATGTCAGAAGTAAAATTTTACAAAACAGATCAACAAGTTCCTTTGGAAATGCACAAAGTGCGCGTAGTTCAAAAATTATTCTTACCTACAGTCGAGGAACGAGTAAAGAAAATCAACGAAGCCGGAAATAATACATTTTTACTACAAAATAAAGATGTATTCATGGATATGCTAACCGACTCTGGTGTAAACGCCATGTCGGACAACCAGATGGCAGCTATGATGCAAGCAGACGATTCATACGCCGGCTCTGAAACCTGTAACCGTCTGTTGAAAGTCATCAAAGAGGTTTTCGGTACGGAACATTTCCTTCCTGCTCACCAAGGACGTGCTTGTGAAAACATTTTAGCAGAAGCATTCGTTAAACCGGGTGACGTGATTCCGATGAACTTCCACTTCACAACTACCAAAGCTCACATCACTCGTTTGGGTGGTTCAGTAGTTGAATTAGTTCGTCCTATCGGTTTGGAACCTAAGAATAATGAACCGTTCAAAGGTAATTTCGATATTCCTCGCTTACAGGCATTAATTAAAGAGGTAGGTGCTGAACATATTCCTTTCGTTCGTATTGAAGCCGGTACAAACCTAATCGGTGGTCAGCCTCTTTCTTTGGAAAATATGCTTGAAGTAGCTCGTGTCTGCAAAGAAAATGGAATCATCAGCGTATTAGACGCCTCTTTATTACAGGACAACCTCTATTTCATCAAGACTCGTGAAGCCGCTTGCAAATATATGAGCATTCGCGAAATCATGCGTACCCTTTGCGACAAGATGGATTTGATCTACTTCTCAAGCCGCAAATTAGGTTTCGCTCGTGGTGGTGGTATCGTTTCTAACAACGAACAGCTCATCTTGAAGATGAAACAATTCATTCCTCTTTATGAAGGATTCCTTACTTACGGAGGTATGGAGGTACGTTCAATGGAAGCCATCGCTGTTGGTTTATTGGAAACAATGGATGAAGAAATCATCAATCAAGGTCCGATGTTCATCGAATATTTAGTGAAAGAATTGGATGACTACGGTGTTCCTATGATTATGCCGGCCGGTGGTTTAGGTGCTCACATCAATGCAACAGAGTTCTTGGAAGGTATGCCTCACGATAAATATCCAGCCGGTGCTTTGGCAGCTGCTTTATACATTGCCGGAGGTATTCGCGGTATGGAACGTGGTACCATTTCTGAACAGCGTGACCCGGACGGTTCTGAACATTTTGCCGAACTGGAACTTCTTCGTTTGGCTTGTCCGCGCCGCGTATTTACGCTTTCTCAAATCAAATATTGCGCAGACCGCGTAAAATGGTTGTACGACAACCGCGCTTTGATTGGTGGATTGCGTTGGGTAGAAGAGCCGGACGTACTTCGTTTCTTCTTCGGACGACTGGCACCGGTAGACGATTGGCAGCATAAGTTGGCCGCTAAATTTAGAGCTGATTTTGGTGACAGTCTTTAATCTTAAAGGTTATTATGTTAGGAACTCTTGTTAATACATTAACGATTATCGTCGGAAGTACCTTCGGGCACTTCGTCAAAAAAGGTATCAAAAAAGAGTATCAGAAAGTGATGTTTACAGCTATGGGATTGGCCTCCTTGGCTTTAGGATTCAATGCTGTAAGCAATCACTTACCTAAAAGTCAATATCCCGTACTATTTATCATCAGCCTCTCTATCGGGGGGCTGATCGGTACGGTGATTGACATAGACGGACGTTTTAAACGATTGGTTTCCCGTTTCTCTTCCTCTAATTCCAATTTAGCTCAAGGACTTTCAACCGGTATCCTGCTCTATTGTATCGGAACGCTTTCCATCGTCGGACCGATGTTGAGTGCCCTTTATAACGACAATACCTATCTTTTTACCAACGCAACATTGGATTTGGTCACTTCAGCCGTATTAGCAGCAACCTACGGTATTGGCATGATCCTGGCAGCCCCTGTCCTCTTCTGCTGGCAAGGAAGCATTTACCTGTTGACCTCTTTGGTAGGAAATGTAATCCCAGACGCTTTGATGACAGAGGTTTCTATTGTCGGGGGAATTTTGATTGCCGCTTCCGGATTAGGAATTTTAGAGATAAAAGATTGTAAGACGCTGAATCTGTTGCCCTCTTTAGCTATCCCCGTTTTCTTCTTCATTGCAAAGTATTTTATTTTTGGAGTATAATATAATGCCTCCCGGATTCGTTTCAAACATTTGTTTATAACGAATTACATATATAAAATTCTACCTAAACAAACGCTTAAGCAGAATCAAGTCCACTTATTCTATTCAAACAAATGTTTAAATAGAATAATAGATACTGGATTCGTTTTAAACATTTGCTTAAGACGAATCAGCTAAAATTCGAACCTCTTTAAAGAATATGTAGTATCTTTGTTGGGAATTAAAACATTTAATCTAATTGTTCTCTTATGGAAACTATTAATAATTCAATCCTCACGGTACAAGTGGCAGAACATGGAGCCGAGTTACAAAGCATTCAAAAGAATGGAAAAGAATATTTATGGCAGGGAGACGCCCGTTTTTGGGGCAGACGCTCTCCAGTCCTATTTCCAATTGTAGGTCGCGTGTGGAATAATATCTACCGTCACGAGGGGAAAAATTATGAGTTAGGACAACATGGATTTGCTCGTGATATGGATTTCAAATTACTCAGTAAAGAGGCAGATCGAATTGAATATGAATTAGAAAGTACACCGGAGTCATTGGCGAAATATCCTTTTCCTTTCCGTTTAAAAATCGGCTATCAGTTAGAAGGGAATCAAGTGATTGTCTCTTGGCAGGTAGAAAACATCAGCGAAACAGACCTGTATTTCCAAATCGGTGCACATCCGGCCTTTTATTATCCGGATTTCAACCCGGAGACTACAGACCGTTGCTTTTTTGCTTTCGATTCAACTCAAGAATTGAAATATATTTGCCCGGTAGAGAAAGGTTGTGTATCTCCGGAAGTCCATACGTTGGAACGGAATGCCGAGGGACTCATGCCGGTAGATATTCATACGTTTGACTGTGACACCTATATTTTCGAGAATAAACAGGTAAAGAAAATCACGCTGTTAGACAAAGCGAAAAATCCCTATTTAAGTTTGGAATTCGACACACCTTTGGTAGCGATTTGGTCACCCACCAAACAACATCCTGACTGTCCGTTTATCTGTATCGAACCTTGGTATGGTCGTTGCGATTCGATGGGATACGAAGGAGAGTATAAAGAGAAAGATTGGATCCAAAAGCTCGTTGCAGGGGGCATTTTTGAGGCAACATATAAAATAATTATCGAAGAATAGAACATATTTATATCCATTCAAGGGACTTTTACAATAATTTTGGGCTATCTTTGAAGCGTGAAAAAAGAGCAGCAAAATGATACAAAATAATTGGATAAATGACTTGCAGTTAAAATGGGGTCGAATGCAGCAAGCTATGCAACAAATGGAAGCAGATGGTTGCTTGCTGACCGTAGACGTCAATCTCTATTATACAACCGGACGAATATTCAGCGGATATTTTTACCTGCCGGTAGAAGGAAAACCATGGTTTTTCGTCAAACGGCCCAATGGTTTAAAAGGGGAACAGGTTATTTATATCCGTAAACCGGAACAAATGCCGGAATTATTTGCTGCAAACGGACTAAAAATGCCGGAAAAGCTATTGCTTGAAGCAGACGAATTAAGCTATAATGATTACATACGATTACAAGCCGTTTTCCAGCCGAAAGTAACAGCGAACGCCACAGCTTTAATGCGTAAATTGCGTCAAGTCAAGACGCCTTACGAAATCGAGCAGTTCCGTATCTCCGCAAAACAGCATGCAAAGACTTATGCAGAAGTGCCGAGCTGTTTCCAAACAGGCATGACCGATTTAGAATTTCAAGCAGAGATAGAGAGACGCATGCGTCTTAATGGCTCCTTTGGAATGTTCCGTGCGTTCGGGGCAAACATGGATATCTTCATGGGGAGTGTTTTAGCCGGTGATAATGCCGAGACGCCCTCTCCTTTTGACTTCGCGTTAGGTGGACAAGGAATGGATAGCTCCTGCCCGTTAGGTGCAAACGGAACAGTACTGAAAGAGGGAACAGCAATCATGGTAGATATGGCTGGGAATTATACAGCTTACATGACTGATATGACTCGTGTCTTTTCTGTCGGTAAACTGACCGATTTAGCCTATCGTGCTCACCAAACCTCTTTAAAGATTCAAAGTGAGATTGAAAATGTAGCTCGACCGGGAACCTCTTGCGCTGAATTATATAACATCGCTCTACAAATCACTGAAAGCGAAGGGCTGGAAAGTTATTTTATGGGGACCAAACAGCAGGCAAAATTCATAGGACACGGTATCGGGATTCAGATTAATGAATTGCCAGTTTTAACTCCTCGTTCAAAAGAGTTATTAGAGCCGAATATGGTCTTTGCACTTGAACCGAAATATGTGATTCCGGGTGTTGGAGCAGTCGGAATTGAAAACAGTTTTTTAGTTACAGAAAGCGGATTGGAAAAAATTACGCTGTTTAATGAAGAAATTATCGAATTATAAATAATACAAACAATCATGAAAAAGGCAACAACCCTTCTCCTTTTACTGGCGCTTATTTTCATGCCAGCAAAAGCGCAACAGGACACTAAACATGTGAAGCCTGTTAAGAATGTTATCTTAATGATTCCTGACGGAACTTCATTAAGTGCAGTATCTGTAGCCCGTTGGTTACAGTGGTATACCAATCCCGACAAGCCGAGATTGAATATTGACCCCTATTTGTGTGGTACAGTTTTGACGCACTGTTCCAACGCACCTATCGGTGATTCAGCTCCGACAACTTCTTGTTATATGACTGGTTTCCCAGGATTAGCAGGTTGGGTATCTACCTATCCATTGGCAGATCCGGAAAATGACATCTATCCAAACGATCCTAAACGTGCTTATCAACCGGCAACTACTGTATTGGAAGCTGCAAGAATGGTGAAAAATAAAGCAGTAGGTTTGGTTTTCACTTGCGAATTTCCGCATGCAACTCCGGCAGACTGTTCGGCACATAGCTACAATCGTAGTAAATACAACTGGATTGCACCTCAAATGGTTCACAACGGTTTGAGCGTCGTAATTGGTGGTGGAGCAAGTCTTCTTTCAGAAGAAAACGAAGCTATTTTGAAAGCAAATGGTTACGGAGTGTTTAAAGATGATTTGCAAGGAATGCGCAATTATCAAGGAGATAAGATTTGGGCGTTGTACGATAAACGTGAGATGGATTATGACATCGACCGTAATCCGGACGAACAACCAGCTATCGAAGAAACAACTCGTTTAGCTATCGAAAAGCTTTCTAAAGATCCGGATGGTTTCTTCTTGATGGTTGAAGGTAGTAAAGTAGACTGGGCTGCTCACGCAAATGACCCTATCGGTATCGCTACAGAATTTTTAGCATTCGACCGTGCTTGCGGTGTTGCTTTAGATTTTGCTCGTAAAAATGGAGAAACAGCTGTTGTCATCGTTCCTGACCACGGAAACAGCGGACTTAGCATTGGCCGTCGTGATTGCAAAAACTACAGCAAACTAAGCAAAGATCAATTATTCCATCAGTTCTCTCAATACAAAAGAACAGCTCAGGGAATGGCGGAATTAGTAAACTCACATCCAGCTTCTGAAGTACAAAACTTATTCCGTACTTACTGCGGATTTGAATTAACTCCTGAAGAATTGAATGCTTTGAATAACTGCAACGATTATAAGAACAGTCCTATTCCAAAAGAAAAACGTTCTAAAACAAATGTAAGTGCTTCTTTATACAGTGGCTCATTGACCTCTTTCATGGCTCAATTGATGACATCCCGTACTTGCTTTGGGTTTACAACAGGCGGTCATACAGGTGAAGAAGTGTTCTTGGCAGCTTACCATCCACAAGGTACATTGCCATTAGGTATGTGGAGCAACATTGAATTGAATCAATACCTTTGTTCACTATTTGGTATGACACATGATACATTGGAAGAACTAACAGCTAAAAATTTCGTTCCTCATACAGAAGTATTCGGAGATTATACTTGTGAAATTATTCCATCTGCAGACGAAAAAGGCTCTCCTTCTTTGGTCGTAAAGAATAAGAAAAGCAAAAATAAACAATTACAAATCACTCCGTTTACCAATATCGTAAAGGTAGGTAAAAAAGGCCAAGAGGAAATTCGTTTGAACTCTGTAGTTGTTTATGTAGACAAGAACAATACATTCTATTTACCGAAAGAATTAGCAGACTATTTAAAGAAATAAATCCTCTCCTAAGAATATGAGAAAGGCGGTTGAGAAATAAAATCAGCCGCCTTTTCTATTACTCTACAACTTCCCGCTTCCGCTTCCATCGATTATGCGTCCAAAGCCAATAAGCAGGTTCTTTACGAATGGTCTGCTCCAACTTCCGAATATATAAATCTGTAACTTCATAATCTTTATAAGTTTGGACATCATCTACCATACGAGTTATCTTACATAGATAATATCCTCTTTTTATCCGTTTTATGTCTGCATAAAAAATCAAAGCGTCTACCTGTTTACCAATTCGTTCTGTTCCTATAAATACGGGAGTGTCTTGGTTAAAGAACTGAGTCCAGTGGTGAATACTATTCCATTTAGGAGTTTGGTCCGAGATAAAACCTAAGATAGTTCTTCTCTCTGCTTTCTTCAATTCTATAATCTTTCGTAAGGTTTCTTTCATGGGTACATTATTTCCATGAAAACGAGCTCGTATTCCTTTCAACAAGCGGTCAAAGATCCGATTCCTCAATGGATGATAAATATGACCTCCAAATATTATAGGATCAACTTCATATACTCTGGCAGACAAAGAAGCTACCCATTCCCAATTACAATAATGCCCTAAATAGATAAAACCGAATAATTTCTTTTCATCTTTTAAAGCTTGTACCATTTCCGGTACACCCTCAAAATGCATACGTTTTTTCATTTGTTCATCTGAAATAGAGAACATTTTAAGTGTTTCTACTATATAATCACAAAAGAAAGCATAAAACTTTTTTTCTATACTTAATCTTTCCCTATCACTCTTTTCAGGGAAAGAATTTTTCAGATTCTTCCTTACTACCTTTTTTCGATACCCTATGATATAATAAACTAAGAAATAAAGTATATCTGATAATCTATACAGTATCCACATAGGGAGCAGAGAAATCAAATAACAAACCGACCAAACGAGAAAGTAAATACATTTCATATATAGTTATATTCTTTTTCTATATAAATCACAGCTGGCTTAAATTGTTCAAAGATCTTCCCCTGAATTTCGATAAGTCAATGGAGACATACCTGTATGTGCCTTTACATACTTTCCAAAGAAAGAGACATTAGAGAAGTTAAAATCATCTGCGATCTCTTTAATCGGTTTACTAGTTCGCTTCAACTGATATTTTATTAAATCAACAGCATGTTCGTGAATGACTGTGGAAGGATTCTTTCCACAAACTTGTTTAACTACCTTCGATAAATACTTTGAGGTATAAAATAATTCATTTGCAAAATATTCAACTGAGCGATGGAGACCTCTATCAGCTATTACCTTTTCTAAAAATCGGTGATAAATAAAATCTGCTTGTTTCAAGTTTATATCTTCTTCAAATTCAGTATTAATTTCCTTCTTTAAATCTGTCATCATTTCTAAAAACAAAGCAGAAAACAGATATTGTATAATGTTTCTATTATATATTCCCTCCTTTTGGGTAATCTTAAATTGTATCAATTCTCCATAAAATCTTAAGGCAGACTCTATTCTCTTTTCATCATCAATAGCCTTAATTGGATTCTTATATAGAGTACCACCCACTTGCCATATATCTTTTCTTCTGGAAATTACTCGTGAAAGGAAATTCACAGAAAAACCTAATATCATAATCTCTAAATCTGCACTCGACATCAAACTATCAATAATAACAGTGGGTAAACAATAGGCTACCGTATTAGCCTCTAATAAATAAGTCTTTGTATTCATTGTAAACTGAAGGCGTCCCTTCTTACAAAATACCATCAAAAAACAATCCAATCGGACAGGAGCTTCTTTATCAGGAAGTGGAAATAATCGTAAACTTTTAACTACTACAAAATCATTATCCACATAGTCTAAAAGCTCTTTTTCTAATTTAAAAGAATCAATATTTACCGTTTTTACCGTCTTGTTGTTCATATTTCTCTCATTTTTGGACAGGCAAAGATGTAAATTATGAGTAGAAAAGATATGTCTTTTTGTCTACTAATTATATTCCAAATTTCCTTTTAATTCAAAATATCACATATTATTAGGGAAATAAACCACCAATAGAGAAATTTACACATCCAAATGTACCAACATTTTCCTACCTTTGCCCTCGTTTTATAACCCATTATAATTAAAAAAAGAGGATTTAAAATGGCAAAAGTTAATGAGAGATGGATACAGCTGATGGGAATTATCAGTTGTGTGTTATGTTTTACTTCTTGTAAGAAGACACAAGAAGTACAGATGCAGCCTAATTATTCAATTATGAAAGTGGCTACAGCGGACAAAGAACTTACAACAAGTTATTCTGCGACTATCCAAGGACGTCAGGATATCAGCATTTATCCGCAAGTATCTGGAACAATTGTGAAATTGTGTGTAACTGAAGGGCTAAAAGTTCGCAAAGGACAAGTGCTTTTCATTATCGACCAAGTTCCTTACAGAGCAGCTTTAAATACTGCTTTGGCAAATGTAGAAGCTGCAAAAGCAGGATTAGCTACAGCTGAATTAAGCTATAACAGCAGCAAAGAACTTTATAATCAGAAAGTCATTTCTGCTCATAGCTTACAAACAAGTGAAAACAGCTACTTAACAGCAAAAGCTCAATTGGCACAAGCTGAGGCACAAGCTGTAAACGCAAAAAACAACTTGTCTTACACAGAAGTAAAAAGTCCGAGTGACGGTGTTGTAGGTATGTTACCTTATCGTGTAGGTGCTTTGGTAAGCCCAAGCATTCCACAACCTTTGACAACTGTTTCTGATAACTCTGAAATGTATGTTTACTTTTCTATGACAGAAAATCAATTGTTGTCTTTGACTCGTGAACATGGTTCTATGGATTCTGCATTGGTTAATATGCCGGAAGTTCAATTAGAATTAAATGATGGTTCTATGTATGGAGTAAAAGGTAAAATCGAATCTATCAGTGGTGTAATTGACCGTCAGACAGGAACAGTAGGTGTTCGCGTTGTGTTCCCGAATGAATCACGTTTATTACACAGTGGTGCTTCCGGTAATGTAGTTGTTCCAAGCACATACAAAGATTGTATCGTTGTTCCACAAGGTGCAACAGTTCGTGTACAAGACAAAGTAATGGTATATAAAGTTGTAGACGGAAAAGCCGTTTCTTCACTAATCAAAGTTGCTAACACAAACGACGGACGCGAATACATCGTTCTTGATGGTTTAAAAGTCGGAGAAGAAATTGTAGCAGAAGGTGCTGGATTGATTAGAGAAGGAACACAAGTAAAATAAGAAATTACAACGATGAAAGGAAATATATTTATCAAACGGCCGGTGATGGCTATGTCCATCTCCATCCTTATTGTGATAGTCGGATTTATTTCGCTCCTCACCTTGCCGGTAGAGCAATATCCGAATATTGCACCTCCAACCGTAAATGTGCAGGCTACTTATATTGGAGCTGACGCTGACGCGGTGATGAATTCTGTAGTCATGCCGTTGGAAGAAAGTATCAACGGTGTTGAAAATATGACATATATGACATCTACTGCAACCAACTCTGGTACTGCTACTATTGAGATATTCTTTAAGCAGGGAACAGATCCGGATATGGCTGCAGTCAATGTACAAAACCGTGTATCTAAAGCACAAGGGTTATTACCTGCGGAAGTAACTAAAATCGGTGTAACTACTCAAAAACGCCAGACCAGTTTCTTGCAGATTAACACATTGGTTAGTACTGATGGTACATACGATGAAAACTTCATCAGTAACTATTTGGACATAAATGTAGTACCAGTCCTTAAACGTGTAGAAGGTGTCGGTGACGTGATGGAGTTAGGTAATACCTACAGTATGCGTATTTGGTTAAAACCGGATCGTATGGCACAATACGGTTTGATACCAAGCGATATTACCGCTGTATTAGGAGAACAAAATATCGAAGCTCCAACAGGAACATTAGGTGCTGAATCTCCTAATGTATTCCAATACACTATGAAGTATCGTGGACGTTTGAAAAGTGAAGAAGCATTCCAAAATACAGTCATACGTTCAAATCCTGACGGTTCTGTTTTACGCTTGAAAGATGTTGCAAAGGTAGAGTTAGGAGCTTTATCTTACGCATTCCGTGGTGAAACTGACGGACATGCAGGTGTAACATTCATGGCATATCAGATTGCAGGAGCAAATGCTACAGATGTTAACAAACGTATTTCTGCCGCATTAGATGAATTATCAAAAGATCTACCCAAAGGTTTGGAATTCAGAAATTTGATGAGTTCTAATGACTTCTTGTTCGCTTCAATCCATAGTGTAGTTGAAACATTGATTGTTGCTATTTTATTGGTAATCTTAGTTGTATATTTCTTCTTACAAGATTTCAAAGCAACATTAATTCCTTCTATCTCTATCATTGTATCATTGATTGGTACATTTGCTTGTTTGACAGCAGCAGGTTTCTCTATCAACATTTTAACACTGTTCGCTTTAGTATTGGCAATTGGTACTGTGGTGGATGACGCAATTGTAGTAGTAGAAGCTGTTCAAGAAAAGTTTGACTCAGGATATAAATCTCCTTACCAAGCGACTAAAGACGCAATGGGAGATGTAACAATGGCGGTTATTACTTGTACCATTGTGTTTATGGCGGTATTTATTCCGGTAACATTTATGGGTGGTACATCAGGTATCTTCTATACTCAGTTCGGTGTAACAATGGCAACCTCTGTAGGTCTTTCTATGATTTGTGCGTTAACATTATGCCCTGCATTATGTGCTATTATGATGCGTCCAAGCGATGGAAAGAAGAGTCCAAAAAGTATCAACGGACGTGTACGTGCTGCTTACAATGCCTCTTATAATGCTATGTTAGGTAAATATAAGAAGGGGATTATGTTTGCAATCAACCACCGTTGGATGGTATGGACCGCATTGGCTTGTACTATTGTTTTGATGGTTTGGTTAATGAAGACAACAAAAACAGGTTTGGTTCCGAACGAAGACCAAGGTGTTATCATGGTCAATGTAAGTACTTCTCCGGGTAATACATTGGAAGAGACTTATAACATCATGAACCAGGTAGAAAGTATCATAAAAGAAATGCCAGAAGTTAGAACCTACTCAAAAGTAACCGGTTATGGTTTCCTTGCAGGCCAAGGTACTTCTTATGGTATGTCAATTATCAAATTAAAAGACTGGAGTGAACGTAAAGGTGAAGAACATAGTGCGGACGCGGTAATGGCACGTTTGAATGGTGCATTCCAAAGTATTAAGAAAGCACAAGTTTTCTGTTTCCAACCGGGTATGATTCCTGGATATGGTATGGGTAACTCTGTGGATCTTAACTTACAAGATAAAACAGGTGGTGATAAGGCTGTATTTTATCAAAATGCAATGAAGTTCTTAATGGCATTGAATCAACGCCCGGAAGTAGCTATGGCATACACTACTTACGCCATGAACTTCCCACAAGTTCGTGTTGATGTAGACGCTGCTAAATGTAAACGTGCAGGTATTTCTCCAGCCAGTGTTTTGGAAGTATTAGGTAGTTACTGTGGTGGTGCTTACATTTCAAACTTCAACCAATTTGGTAAAGTTTATCGTGTAATGATGCAAGCTTCTCCTGAATATCGTTTGGATGAACATTCTTTGGATAATATGTTCGTTCGTAATGGTACAGAAATGGCTCCTATCAGTCAATTTGTAAAGTTGACAAAAATCATGGGTTCTGAAATTGAAAACCGTTTTAACTTGTATAGTTCTATTGGTGCTAACGTAAACCCGGCTCCAGGATATTCAACTGGTGAGGTACAACAAGCTATTGCAGAAGTAGCAGAAGAGATGTTACCTTCAGGTTATGGATATGAATATGGTGGTATTAGCCGTGAAGAAGCAGAGACAGCAGGTAGCAATCAGACTATCTTCATTTACATTATCTGTATTGTATTGATTTTCTTGATTCTTTCTTGTTTGTATGAAAGTTTCTTAGTGCCTTGGGCTGTTATTCTTTCTGTTCCGTTTGGTTTGATGGGTTCATTCCTATTTGCTAAGTTATTTGGCTTGGAAAACAATATCTACTTACAGACAGGTGTGATCATGTTGATTGGTTTGTTGGCAAAAACAGCCATCTTGATTACAGAGTTTGCATTGGAACGTCGTCGTAAAGGTATGGGAATTGTTGAAGCAGCTTACCAAGCTTCTCAAGTACGTTTCCGTCCGATCTTGATGACTGTATTAACAATGATCTTCGGTATGCTTCCGTTGATGTTCGCAAGTGGTGCAGGTGCAAACGGTAATAGTTCATTAGGTACTGGTGTTGTTGGAGGTATGGCAATCGGAACAATTGCACTATTGTTCGTCGTACCTGTATTCTTCATCATCTTTGAATTCCTACAGGAAAAGATTCGTCCGCCGAAACATGAAGAAGCTGATGCACAATTTGCATTAGAATTGGAAAGAAATCAGGCAGAGATTAGAGCATTAAATGAAGAAAATAAGAAGTAATCAATTATGAAGAAAATAATCCTGTTAACATCCGCAACTGCCCTATTAAGCAGTTGCGGTATATACAACAAATATCAACCGGCAACAACTACTCCAGAAAATCTATATGGTGAGGAGGTTGTAACAACAGATACAACCAATCTGGGTAACGTGAATTGGCGGGAATTATTTACAGATCCGCAATTACAGGTTTTGATTGAACATGGATTGCAAAATAATACAGATTTGCAATCAGCTCAACTTCGTGTAAAAGAGGCCGAAGCAGGTTTAATGGCTGCGAAATTAGCCTTTTTACCCTCATTAGCTTTTACTCCAGAAGGGGTAATCAGTAGTTTTGATGGGGCTAAGGCAACAAAAACTTATTCAGTTCCAGTTGTTGCAAGCTGGGAGTTGGATATTTTTGGTAAGTTACGTAATGCAAAACAGCAAGCAAAAGCGCTTTACGCACAAACTAAAGATTACCAACAAGCTGTTCGTACACAAATTATTTCAGGTATTGCCAATATCTATTATACCTTATTAATGTTAGATGAACAGCTAAGTATTGCACAACAGACAGAAAAGTCTTGGGAAGAAACTGTAACTTCTACACGTGCTTTGATGAATGCTGGTTTAGCAAATGAAGCAGCTACCTCACAAATGGAAGCAGCTTATTACAGTGTAAAGACAACTGTTCTAAACTTAAAAGAACAAATCAACCAAGTTGAAAATAGTTTGTCTTTGATTTTAGCTGAAACTCCACGCCACTATGAACGTGGAACATTAGCAAATCAAGTTATTACACAAGATTTGTCAGTAGGTGTTCCTATGCAAATGTTGGCAAACCGTCCAGATGTACGTGCTGCTGAACGCTCATTAGAACAAGCTTTTTATGCAACTAATCAAGCTCGTTCTTCTTTCTATCCCTCTATTACATTAAGTGGTAGTGCTGGATGGACAAATAGTGCTGGAAGTATGATTGTAAATCCGGGTAAGTTTTTAGCTTCTGCTGTGGGTTCTTTAACACAACCTTTGTTTGCTAAAGGACAGCTTATAGCTCAATATAAAATTGCAAAAGCACAACAGGAAGAGGCTAGTTTAGCTTTCCAACAGACATTATTAAATGCAGGTAGCGAAGTAAATGACGCTTTGGTAGCTTGTCAAACAACAAGAGAAAAACGCATTCTATTTGAAAAACAGGTAGAATCGTTGGAGAAAGCATTAAAGAGTACTTCTCTACTTATGGAGCATGGTACAACCACTTATTTAGAAGTATTGACTGCTCGTCAATCACTTTTAAGCGCACAGTTATCACAAACTGCTAACCGCTTTAGTGAAATTCAGAGCGTTATTACTCTTTATCAAGCATTAGGTGGTGGTCGTGAATAATGCACACATTCACAACATAACATAATTCTCACAACCAAAACCTGACATTGTATTAATCTATTTCCAATTAAAAGAGGTTGTTCTTTCAAAAAAGACAACCTCTTTTTTTATATCGGAAGTAGCATTTACTCCAACTAAAACTTTCAATTTATACATATATTTCTCTATATTTGTTCGCAATAATTACATATCTAACGAATAATTCAACAACATGAAACGTATTGTATTTCTTGATTACCTACGGGTATTTGCTTGTTTTCTTGTGATATTAGTTCATGCAAGTGAAAACTTTTATGGCGATATTGGCGCCACTGATATGGTTGGTCCGCAAGCTTATTTAGCCAACGAAACAGACCGATTATGGGTATCTATATACGATGGTTTCTCCCGAATGGCAGTACCTTTATTCATGATTGTATCTGCTTTTCTTTTAGTTCCAATGAAAGAAGAACAATCCTCTTGGCAGTTTTATGCACGTCGATTTACACGTATCCTGCCTCCTTTTTTCATTTTCATGATTCTTTATAGCACCTTACCTCTTTTATGGGGACAAATAGACCAAGTAACCTCTATAAAAGATTTATCCCGATTATTCCTTAATTTTCCCACTTTAGCGGGACATTTATGGTTTATGTACCCACTTATCAGCCTATATCTTTTCATTCCGATCATATCTCCTTGGTTAAAAAATGCCTCTGCAAGAGAAGAACGTTTCTTCATTGGGCTATTCCTTGTCTCCACTTGTATGCCCTATTTAAACCGTTGGTGTGGAGAAGTATGGGGACAATGTTTTTGGAATGAGTACCACATGTTATGGTATTTCTCAGGGTATCTCGGCTATTTAGTTTTAGCTCATTACATCCGTGTTCACCTGACTTGGAACAGAAACCAACGTCTTATTATCGGTTTTATATCCATGCTTGTAGGAGCCTTCCTCACTATCTACTCTTTTTATATTCAGGCCATACCCGGAGAACGGCTTTCTACTCCTGTAATAGAAATTGGTTGGGCTTTCTGTACAATCAACTGTGTACTCCTAACTACCGGAACTTTTCTGCTTTTCACCTGCATTAACGCTCCAAAAGCCCCAGATATAATTACGGATATTTCTAAACTAAGTTATGGAATATACTTAATGCACATCTTTTGGTTAGGTTTATGGGTAAACATTATTAAGCATACACTCGCATTTCCAACGGTTGCAGCTATCCCATGTATTGCTATTGCAACTTTCATTTGTTGTTATATTACAAGCAAAGTAATCTCTTTCATTCCGGGTAGTAAATGGATTATCGGATGATAAAAAGGAATCGTACAGTTGAGAGATTCCATCTCAACTGTACGAAATTATTTCATATTTGTACGCATTGCTAACATGATCGACTCCCCGACTAAGGCTATATTAGCTAAGAAATAATGTCGTTTATTACCGATTTTAATAGTATGTCCTGCGATTTCTGCTGTAGCCAATATTTCATTTCTTACATTAGAATCCCCAAAATAGGCCGCACTTCCTGCAAAGAAAGCAGTTCCTGAAGGTCCTAATTCAAATAGTATAGGTCCTGCATCAATATCTATTCCAACATAACAAGTGTAATTCCAGTACTCCTTTAAACCAGATATTACCCCCTCTTTCCAAAATAATGTTTTAAGTTGTTCATACTGTTTCTTTGCAAAAGCTTCATCTATAAATGTAAGGTAATAACAGTTTAAGGCAGAATAGGAACCTTTCACTGGAGCATTTTCATATAAATTTCCATTTCTGTCTATGAAAGAGGCCAGTATCCCCGTCTCTTTATCCAACCATTCCTTTTGTGCTCTCGCAATCCATTTTTTTACGGTCGAACGATATTTACCCTTATGTGTGTCTGCATATTGATTTAATGCCACAATTGCAACCAACATATCCGGCACATATATAGACTCACTGGGGTATGTAGGCAAATTTAAGCTCTCACTTTGTAGTATTCTGCGATTCATTGTTTCGCAAAGATCTGAGAGTAATTTATCATATTTCTTATCTCCTCCTATCTCTTTATATCCACAAATCATCCAAGCCAAGTGACTTAAATAGGATACATGGCTATTATCTCCCTCCAGACTCTCCAAAGGATCTTCATTCCATCTCATCGTATCATAATAACGTATTTCTGGAGACATCACAATATTTATCAGGCTATCAATGTATAATACATTTTCTTTTTTTGTTTCCGGATAAAGATAAGAAAGGTTTACCAATGCAGCCGATAGCATTGAACAGGAGTATAAAGCCCACTCTCCTTGAAACTGAACACCTATCATAGAAGGCATCTCATTGAGTACATTTTGAGGGGAGGTTACCAACTTGTCAAGCAAATAATTCTTTCGTTCAAAAAGATCCTGCTTTTCCCTATCCAAAGATTTATGGTCTTGACACATCCAAAGGACACTTAACGATTTCAATAGGATTAGAATAATCGCTATTGCAGAACGGCTTATTACCCTTCCAAACCGGCTTTTTTTACGGATTCTTTTTGAATATTTCCGAATAAGCTGAATACCAACCAAACAGGAAAGCCCATAAAACGGCAGCAATATACAGGTCCCTATGGAAGCGATCCAATGATCAGTCACTCCCCATAGGATAATTGCTATTGCCAAATAAATCAGATAGGGAAAAAGAATCCTACGAAAACGCAGCTCTTTAGAAATAAAATTCCAGTATGTAACATATAAAGAGGTATATAGAAGTATCAGTGTTATTGTTCCTACAGCATATTCATAATTCCATAAATAAGGCATAAGGAAATATAGAAACACTTGTAAAGCAAACCATTTACCTATTCTAAATAAACAATTAATACCTTTTATAACCTGCTCTTCTGACATCATATTCTTAAATAGTATAAAATAATTGTAACCGGTACTCCGTATATTTCCGCGCTCTCTTAACCTATTTTTATCATAGAGTTCACTATCTTTGCGCCCCAAAGATAATGGTTTTTATATAAATATGGGAAATAAGAGCACTACATTAGGGCATATTGCATGTTTTGTTTCTTATGCAATATTCGGGGTGAATATTATTGTTTGCAAAGATTTATCAAGTAGTCATTTAATATCTCCTATCGCTTTATTCTGCTTACGTTCGCTTGGAGCCGGTCTGTTATTTTGGCTACTGTCCCTTTTTATGCCTTATGAGAAAGTGGAAAAGAAAGACTTCCTCCCTATTTTTGCAGCTTCTATATTGGGATTTTTCTTGACACAAATCACCTTTTTAATAGCGATTTCGGACATTACACCGATGGATTGTGCCATCGTTAGTGCCCTTTCTCCTATCTATACCATGATTATTGCGGCAATAGCCATCAAAGAACCCATCACATTAAAGAAAGCAAGTGGTGTCGCATTAAGCTTTTGTGGGATTATCTATTTAATACTTCACAGTACAGGTACGGTAAGCGGTGCGGCCGAAACCCAGCCAATCGGACTCTTTCTAATGATACTTAACAGCCTTTGTTTCTCGCTTTATTTGGGAATTTTCAAGCCCATCATCTCCAAATATTCTGTCATTACCTTTATGAAATGGATATTTTTCTTCTCCCTTTTACTCTCCCTTCCCTTTGCCGGACGGGAGATTATACATATTGATTACACCGCTTTACCGACAAGCATTCTATCGGAATTAGCTTTCCTTATCATTTGTGCTACGTTCATTACCTACTTTCTTATTCCCCTCGGTCAAAAACGTATTCGTCCGACTTTGGTCAGTATGTACTCCTATGTACAGCCCATTATCGCCATATTCATCAGTGTTTATATCGGAATGGATACGCTTAGTTGGCAAAAAGTACTCGCTACTGTCACTGTCTTTACCGGAGTTATCCTCGTAAGTTACAGCCGCAGTATAAAACATAGTAAATAAATTCAAATCTGTTGCCTAATCTCTTTTTTTATCGTATCTTGCTTTCTATCTAATAACAATAGACGGAAATATGAAAGCAAATATAGATTATAATGATTTTCCGAAGCGGTTTGTTCATTGCCTGAATGAGAAATGTACACGCGGAGAAGAGTGCTTACGCCGGCAAATGGCATTGGAAGCGCCTGAAGAACGCAGATCTTTCACAGTGGTAAATCCCAAACATATCCATTCAGAGAATGGAGAAAACTGTACTCAGTTCCTATCTGTTGAGCCCAAACTATTCGCCAAAGGGATTAAGAAGTTATTCGATAAGATTCCTCATAAGGAGGCTTTACTTCTAAAACAACAAATCCTAAATTACTTAGGACGCAATACTTATTACCGCTGTTACCGAGAAGAACGCATGCTTTCTCCCCAAGAACAGGAGTACATCCAACAACTTTTCCTCCAACAGAACATAAAAGAACCTCCCCAATACGAAGAGCTTGTTCCGTATTATCAGTTAGATTGAGGAAGTTTCATATATTATGAAACTTCTGTTTTATATATTGTAAAAACTTTGTTTCATAATATATGAAACTCACAAAAAGTTTAGAACTTTCGAAAAACATACGTCTTATTTTCGCTATTCAAGATAAGTTCTTTACCTGAAATCTTATCAATCGTGTAAGTTCGTTTAGCAGAAGTCCAGTCGGTATAAGGCAAGAAAGTGGAAACAGGACCAGGATCATTGGTCAGTTCTAAATGAAGTATATTCTCTCCTTCCAACGTGTTATAACCGTACCGATAACTAAATGATTCCGTTTGTGGGCGGTAAACTTGATACATAAAAAGGGAACTTTGAAAATTAAAATAGATAGTATCCACCTTTTCTACCACGCCATCCATCTCCACTTGTTGCAATTGCCACTTTCCAAACAGCTTGGAATCTGTATCTTTACTGCAAGCTGTCATCAGACAAACAGAGCAAAGAATCAGTAGTGTATTTTGAATTTTCTTCTTCATCAATCCTTCATTTTTTAATTCATAAAATTAAAAAGAGACTGCCTCAATGTGATTTTCAAGACAGCCTCTTCCAACCTTTTATTAACCCAATTATATATATTTAGCACTTTATATTCAACTGGCGCAACACGTCACGAATCTTTTCAAAGGTAGTAATACGGGTTGGAACCAATGGTAAACGTAACTTATTCTCGATAAATCCCATTGCATTCAACATACTTTTTGCTCCTGCCGGATTACCATCTACAAACAATAAGTTGAACAATTCGGTAAAGCTGTGGTGAATTGTACGCGCATTGTCATAATCTCCTGCCAATGCTAAACGAACCATACGGCTAAATTCACGAGGGAAAGCATTACCTATCACTGAAATAACACCTACTGCTCCTAAGGTAATCAACGGGAAAGTAATACCGTCATCACCGGAAATCACGCTGAAATCCTTCGGCTTATTTTTAATGATATCGTCCATTTGGGTGATATTTCCGGAAGCTTCCTTAATAGCAATTACGTTCTTAAACTCACGAGCAATGCGAAGAGTTGTCTCCGCAGTCATGTTTACTCCCGTACGTCCCGGTACATTATATAACACAATCGGAAGAGTTGTTGCTTCAGCGATGGCTTTATAATGCTGATAAATTCCTTCTTGAGACGGTTTATTGTAATAAGGTACAACAGACAAAATCGCGTCTATTCCGTCGAAATTATCATTCTTCAACTTCTCAACAATAGCACGTGTACAGTTACCTCCCACGCCTAAAACAATAGGAATACGTCCGTTTACCTTTGTTACAACTAAATCAATGATATTCTTTTTTTCCTCTTCTGTTAATGTAGGTGTCTCAGCTGTAGTTCCTAAAACCACTAAATAATCAGTTCCATTTTGTAACTGATAATCCACTAACTTACCTAAAGCTTCGTAATCTACGCTTTCATCTTCTTTAAATGGAGTGATCAATGCCACACCCATTCCTTTTAAATTTATATCTGCCATAACGGAAATGTTCGATTTGTTATTAGAATGCAAAAATAAAGATTTTATATCATTTTGAACGTATGGCCTGCAAATAAAATAGGATATGTTCAAATATTTGTTTGATATCTTCACGAGCTGTCACAGAAATAGACAAATCATATAGCTCCATATCCGGGTGTTTTACCCCTACTTTATATGGGCAAGTATGTTTCAACAGGAGATATTTCATGGGATAATTTGTTGCCTGCGTAAGGTCAATTAAAATATCTGCCGGAAGTGTTTGAAACTGTTTCAAAACGGAATCCGAAGGAACATGCCAAGCAGTCAGGTCTTTATGAGCATGAACTAACAGTTCTGAAGGAGATTGTTCAGGAACTTCCTTTTCAGAAACGAAGACACAAGAGTGTACATTCTTTTTCATCTTACGCAGTTGTTCCAATAACGGACGAAGCGTTTCTTGATCTCCGGCCTCACATAAAACCAGAATCTGATTTGCTTTTTCCAATGCACAAGACTCATGCTTACGGCTTTTCGCTTCAATAGCCAAAGAATGTACTTTCTTCTTTATGAAATAATCAGTTAGTTTCATTCAGCTATCATATTTAAAAATTCATCTTCACTGATAATTTTCACACCTAACTTAGAGGCTTTTTCCAATTTTGCCGGTCCCATATTCTCGCCTGCCAAAATATAATGTGTCTTACTTGAGACAGAACCACTGTTCTTTCCTCCATGTTGTTCTATCATGGCTTTATATTCGTCACGAGAATGTTTAGAGAATGTACCGCTGATAACAATCGTTAGCCCTTTCAATTTTTCAGAACGATTCGCTAATTTGTCTTCGGCAATTGCCATTTGCAAGCCATATTCTTTCAACCGATTGACTAATTGTTGATTCTTTTCGTCGGCAAAATAACGGATTACACTTTGCGCAATGCGTTCCCCTATTTCATCAACTGCCGTTAATTCCTCCAAAGAGGCTTTGGATAGTTGTTCCATGTTCAGAAAAGCTGAAGCCAAACGTTTGGCAACCGTCTCCCCTACATAGCGTATTCCCAAGCCATATAGGACACGTTCAAAAGGAACTTGCTTGGATTCTTCCAAACTTGCCATCAGATTTCGAGCACTTTTTTCCGCCCAACGTTCCAAACGAAGTAAATCTCCTACCTTTAAAGTATAAAGATCTGCCGTATTTTTCACGTAACCAGCTTCGTAAAGATCCTCAACGGTCTCCGGACCTATGTTGATATTCATCGCCTTACGAGTAACAAAATGCTCAATCTTTCCCTTTATCTGAGGAGGACAACCAGATTCATTCGGACAATAATGGGCAGCTTCTCCCTCCGGACGCACTAATTGTGTCCCACATTCCGGACAAGTGCGGATAAAACGCACCTTATCTCCTATCAATAAAGAACGAGATTCCAAATCTACACCAACGATTTTAGGAATGATTTCACCCCCTTTTTCGACATAGACATTATCACCTAAGTGCAAATCTAACCCCTCTATGATATCCGCATTATGCAAAGAGGCTCGCTTAACAGTTGTACCTGCTAACAACACAGGCTCCAAATTTGCCACAGGAGTTATAGCACCTGTACGTCCTACTTGAAAAGAAACGGAATTCAATCGGGTGACTGCTCGTTCCGCTTGAAACTTATAGGCAATCGCCCAACGGGGACTTTTAGAGGTAAATCCCAAATGTTTCTGTTGGCGTAATGAATTTACTTTTAATACAATACCATCTGTTGCGACCGGTAACTTCTTTCGTTCTACATCCCATCGGGCTATATAGTCATAAATGTCCTGTAGACTTTTACATACGCTTATCACGTCTGGAATCTTAAAACCCCATGAGCGAGCTGCCTCCAAATTACCATAATGCGTATTAGTTGGTAATTCTTCTCCCAAGACATAATAAAGATAGGCGTCTAACTTACGGGCAGCGACAATCGCCGGATTCTGTTGTTTTAGCGTACCAGAAGCAGCGTTTCGCGGGTTAGCAAACAGAGGTTCTTCCTGTTCTTCCCGCTCTTTGTTCAAACGATCAAACTCAGCCCAAGGCAATAAAACCTCTCCGCGAATCTCAAAAGTAGCCGGATATTCCCCTCTTAACTTCAAAGGGATGGAACGAATTGTCTTTACATTCGCAGTAACATCATCCCCTCTTGTACCATCTCCACGAGTAACAGCACGGACCAAACGCCCCTCTTCGTAAATCAAAGAGATGGATGTTCCGTCATATTTCAGTTCAGCTACAATCTCAAAAGGTTCGTTCAATTCACGAGCAATCCGCTCATAAAAATCTTTAACCTCCTCTTCTGAATAGGTATTTCCCAAAGAGAGCATAGGATATTGATGGACAACTTGCTCAAATTCTTTGGAAAGGTCACTTCCTACTCGCTGAGTTGGTGAGTGTGGATCGGCATACTCCGGAAACTGTTCTTCTAACAATTGCAATTCTTTCATCAAACCATCAAACTCACGGTCTGAGATTGTTGGAGCTGAAAGTACGTAATAGTTATAATTATGTTGTTCCAGCGTTTCCCGAAGAGCCTTTATTTTTTCTTTTGCTTCCACTTTTAATATACCAGTTTTACATTATCAATCCACATCGTATTTCCCGGAGAACCGATGTAAGCACCTCCATGACTGGATGTAAATTGCAGGATCATGTGGGTCGGAGTTTCATTTTCTGTTGCCCAACCGACTTCTTGAATGGGAACACTTTCTCCTTTACTATTCATGGCATAACGTTCTTCTACCTGAATACACATATAGGGTTTATACTCCGGATGACTGGATATATCTCCATACAAGATAGGATATGTAGCCTCATTTACCCAACCATTACTTGACTGAGCATACCGTTGTATCATGGTACCTACACGTTTTGCATAAATATTACCCTCTTTATCTTCCCAACGTTTCTGTAAAAAAAGAATCGCAGCGATAGAATCTTGCCCCGCAATAGTAGTCTTCCGACTAAATCCAGTACTACGAATTCGATTCTTTTCTGGCGCTAATTTTACTTTATAATCAAAACGTAACGCTTTCGGTCTTTCGGTAAATGGGATACCACTACAAATCATTGATTGCGGATTCTTTGTTCCTTTGATTGGCTCATACATGGCTCCTAAAAACACAGATCCTGCAGCTACGACTTCAATATCTATTAATCCAAAGACCTTTACGCTCTCCATTCGTGTCTCCATACGGGCACACCAACCGTCATTTCTCTTCTCAGGAAAAACAGAAGTATTCGTTTTTACCACTCCAGCAACCTTTGCTAATACATTAGAATTAGCCCAAGGAGAACCGCCTTGATTGGTATATTCAATATTACCGACAATAGTATCTGTCGGTGCTAACTCATATAATAACTTTGTATTTCCTCCAATAATGGCAGATTCATGGATTTCCCGAACGACCCATTGGTTCATATCTCCATACTTAAATGGGACAACGCGCTCTTGAGAATAGACAATTGAGAACAGACAATTGACAACTAACAAAAGCAATAGAATACTTTGTTTTCTTAGATTCATCCTCTTTTTACCCTTAAAACCCTAATTTCTTATAAGTGATACCCCCATTGTTCGAGAGCCATCCCCCAGTTTTCTTCTACAAGTTGAACGGTACGGTCGTTGTACTTGTATTGATTTTTCTTATAACCTTTCTTTTTACTAAGATACTTTTCTATATCTGTTTTCGATTCTTCAAAACCGGATAAATCCAACTTTTTATAGATATCTTCAGTCATAGAAAAAGCGTCCTGCTCAAAATCTTCAAACTTTACTTCTATCAGATTTCCTTCCGGAATCAAATGTTTTTCTTCTTCATACTTATAATACAAACGACGATAGATTTCAAGTACATTACTTTCTATCTGTTCATTTGTAATATCTTGTAGACGTAATGGCTGTATCGTATTTGTAAAGAAGCTACGTGTACTTTCAAAAACGGTATAAGGATTACGCATTAGATAAATGAACTTCGCATTAGGAAACATTTCTACCAGCGTCTTTATACGTCCTGTATGAGGAGGATTTTTGCTCAAAAACTGAGTACCCTTTGTATTCCATAGTGATATTTTAATCAACTTACGGAATGTATCCATGAATATCTGACGTTCTTCCTCTGTAATCTTATTGAATAACAAATAACGTTCACAATATTCCAACGTATCTTTTGGGAAAAACCAAAAGTTATAATAGGCATAAGGCATCATATTTGCTAAGGCAAACTCCTCTTCTTGAGGAAGATCAACCTTTAATTCCATATTATCCGTCGGACGTTTATCCGGCATTAAGAACGACATGTTTTTCTTAAAAAAAGGCTGTCCCCAAAGCATAATATTGGGGAATACCGTTTGATAGGTCGTATTGTATCCAAAATGTTTATCACAAGAAAAAACATTATGCATAAATGTTGTGCCGCTTCTCCAATGACCTAAAATGAAAACAGGGTCCATTTCTAACGGCTTATCTGCTATCTTTCGATAACGAGCGTCTTCAAAAGGTTGTAGCAAACTAAGCAAACGGCAAACGGACTTTGTCAAATAAAATTTACTTTTAAACCCTTTATCGATCGTTCGATTAGCAGTCACTGCCTTAAAAGTTTTCCAATTTGCCCCTACTAAAGTATTAATAGGTAGCTTGTCAAATTCCAGTAACCCCATCTCTTATTTATTTTCTGTTATACATTTTACAGGAACACCCTGACGTTCAAGTTCCTTACAAATAGTACGGATAGCTTCATAATGTTCAGCAGCAATACCTAATTCAGGAAGATTTAATACAGCAAAAGCGTCTTCTGTTACCATATCACGTACATCCACACGATCAATAATCATCCCTACCGCAGAGGTATTATTGGTAATTGGATCAATTAAAATAAAAGCACCAGTCTGTCTATTTTTCTGATAAGGATCAAAAAATAATTCCTTTCCTGTTGTAAAAACGACACGACCAATTTCATTTAATTTCATCGGTAAACTATCCACTGTCAACTGCCCATTTTCAATAGATAATTGCTCCATCGTATTTACATTTACCTTATAACGGATATTATCAACACGGGCACGAGTCAAATTAGTGGTATGTTTAATATAAAATTGCTTATTTATATCCATTGGTTCCTCGTCCATCCAAACCAACATTGCCTCAAAATTGCGGTCAACAATGGGTTGATTATCGGGATGAACCAACATCTCACCTCGCGAAACATCTATTTCATCTTCCAATGTAATTGTTACACACTGAGGAGGAAATGCGTAATCCAACTCGCCATCATACGTAACAATACTTTTGACTTTGGATATTTTTCCTGAAGGCAAAGCCATCACTGTATCCCCTTTACGTACAATACCACTTGATATCTTTCCGCTAAAACCTCGGAAGTTTAAATTAGGACGCAATACATATTGTACCGGATAACGGAAATCTTCAAAATTACGATCCTGATCAATAGGAACTGTTTCCAAGAAATCTAACAAAGCAGGACCTTCATACCAAGGAGTACGAGTACTCTTTTCTACCACATTGTCTCCATCTAAGGCAGAAAGTGGTATACAAGTAATATCAGGTATATTCAAAGAAGAAACAAATTCTTTATAATCAGAGACAATCTTATCAAAGACCTCTTTATCGAAATCAACCAAGTCCATTTTGTTAACAGCAAGTACTACGTGCTTGATTCCTAATAAAGAGACTAAATAAGTATGACGACGCGTCTGTGTAATTACTCCTGTTCGAGCGTCTACTAAAATAATAGCTAAGTTGGCGGTTGACCCCCCTGTAATCATATTACGGGTATATTGCTCATGTCCCGGGGTATCTGCAATAATAAACTTACGATTATTCGTACTGAAATAACGGTATGCAACATCAATTGTAATACCCTGTTCTCGTTCAGCTTTCAAACCATCCAGCAACAAAGCATAGTCAATATGATCACCAGCATTCCCCATACGTTTACTATCACGTTCAAGAGCGTCCAGCTGATCTTCATAAATCTTTTTACTATCAAACAACAAACGTCCAATCAATGTTGATTTTCCATCATCTACTGAACCAGCAGTCAGAAAGCGGAGTAAATCTTTCTGTTCGTCTTTATCTAAAAACTCCTTTATATCTAATGTTGCCATATTAAAAATATCCCTCCCGTTTTTTCTGTTCCATACTTGCGTCTTGATCAAAATCTATCACACGTGTCGTACGTTCACTCTTTGTTGTCGTCATCATTTCCTCAACAATCTTCTCAATTGTATCCGCATTACTTTCAACAGCACCAGTCAATGGCCAACAACCTAATGTACGAAAACGTACCATACGCATTTGAATCTTATCCCGATATTGCTCTGGTAAACGGTCATCATCCGCCATAATTAAATTACCATCCAATTCTATAACCGGGCGTTCTTTAGCATAATACAAAGGAACGATTGGAATATTCTCTAAACGAATATATTGCCAAATATCTAATTCTGTCCAGTTTGACAAAGGAAACACTCGGATACTCTCTCCTTTATGTACACGAGCATTATAGATATCCCATAACTCCGGACGTTGATTTTTAGGATCCCACTGATGAAACTTATCACGGAAAGAATAAATACGTTCCTTTGCACGACTCCTCTCTTCATCACGACGAGCTCCACCAAAAGCGGCATCAAACTTATATTTATCAAGCGCCTGTAATAAAGCTTGTGTCTTCATTAAATCTGTATGCACCTTACTTCCGTGTGAAAAAGGACCAACACCCGCATTATATGCTTCCATATTTGATTCCACAATCAGGTTCCATCCATATTTCTTTGCATATTCATCTCGGAACTGAACCATCTCTTTAAATTTCCATTTTGAATCAATGTGCATTAATGGGAAAGGAACTTTTCCCGGTGCGAAAGCCTTTTCTGCCAAACGAACCATGACAGAAGAATCTTTTCCAATAGAATAAAGCATGACAGGGTTCTCAAATTCAGCTGCTACCTCACGAATAATATGGATAGATTCAGCCTCTAATTCCTGCAAATGGCTTAATTTGTAATCTGACATATCTTACTTTTTGTTTTTTTATTTCTATTCATATAAAATTTCTTCCCGAAGAAACTTTTGTTTCATGCCGAGAAACTTTCAGTTTCATACCCATAAAACAATTATTACATGCCGAGAGATACTTTAGGTAATATCAAGTCAAGTAATAACTTTACCGATTCTTCTACACTCAATTTTGAAGTATCCAAAGATAAATCTGGAGACTCAGGAGCTTCAAATGGAGCAGAAATACCCGTAAAGTTTTTAATTTCTCCTCTACGAGCCTTAGCATATAACCCCTTTACATCTCTTTTTTCACACTCTTCTATGGGTGTACTTACATATATCTCTAAAAAATTTTCTTCTCCAATGATAGAAGCAGCCATCTTTCTTAACTCATTATTTGGGCTAATAAAAGCGGCAATCGTTATAATACCTGTATCAACAAATAATTTACTAACCTCAGCAATACGACGAATATTTTCTACGCGATCCTCAGCTGAAAAGCCTAAGTTATTATTAATTCCACTACGGATATTGTCTCCATCTAAGATTCTACACAATAAACCACGTTGATGTAATTCTCGCTCTAAAGCTATTGCTATCGTACTTTTTCCCGAACCACTCAGTCCCGTAAACCAAACCATTACACTGCGTTGCTTCAATAAGGCCTCTTTATCTTCACGGGTCATCATCTTCTCAAAAATAGGATAAATATACTGTTGCTCTGTATTTCTGTTCATTTGTTCCATTTTACGACTAACTAAATTGATTAGAATTTCCAAATCATTGGTACAACGAATACCGATATTAAAAATGCTATTATATTCAATGGTAAGCCTATTTTTACAAAATCAGTAAACTTATAACTACCAATACCTTGTACAATTAAATTTGTTTGATATCCAATCGGTGTACTAAAACTTGCAGAAGCAGCCATACAAATCACAACAAAAAATGGTGTAGGATCTACTCCTAATTGAGTTGCAACCGATAAAGCAATAGGAAAACCTAAAGCAGCTGCAGCATTATTCGTAATTAATTCTGTAAAAACATTCGTAATAATAAAGACAATAGCTAATAATGCATACGGTCCTAAACTACCTGATAACCCAATAATATTACGGGCTATTAAATCAGCAAAACCGGAATTTTCCATTGCTTTACTAATAGCAAAAGCACATGCAATCGTTATCAAGATATCCCAAGATATATATTTAGTATATTTTTTAGGAGGAAATATCTTTGTCCATGCCATAATAATAGTAGTAATACATACAAAGAAAAACATATCCAAACGAATAGAAGGGAAAGCTTCTTTCACAAAAGGTAATTCTCCAATTGTTGCTCCTGTAATCATAAAAACCAATAAACCTAAAGCAAACCAACGTTTTCCTCGAGAAACAGGTTCAGGTTCATTATCACTTCCATTTGCTAATAACAAAAAGACGCTAGATTCACCCCAAGTTGGAATAAATGTATCATCAGCCCAAAGGACTAATGTATCTCCTTCCTGCAACCGTACTTTATCTAAATCACGAGTAAACCGTTGTCCTCCACTCTTCACTTCTTTAACAATCGCTCCATAATGACGGGTGAAATTAAATTCACCTAATGTCTTATTTATACCGGGGAAACGTGCGCCAATCACAGCCTCAACACGATGGAGATTTCCTCTATCGCTCTCTTCATCCTCCTCTACATTACTAACACGAGAGTCTGGAAGTAATCGCTTAGAAAATAAAAACAGGTATAACATTCCTGCCAAAGCAATAATAACACCGACTTTTCCTAACTCAAACATAGTAAATCCTTCATAACCGGCCTCTAACACCATTCCATGTACTACTAAATTTGTAGATGTACCGATTAAAGTACAAATTCCACCTAAAATAGTCACATAAGAAAGAGGAATTAGAAACTTTGTCGCAGGAAGATTCACAGATTCAGCCCAACGTTTAATAATTGGAGCAAAAATTACAACGACAGGTGTGTTATTCAAAAATGCAGAAATAAAGGCGATAGATGGTAACATCCGTAACTGAGCTCTGAAAATAGTAGTCTTACCACTTGGTAAAAGTTTCTTAATAATATGTCCTAAAGCTCCGCTTTGACGAACACCTTCACTAACAAGAAAAAGTAAACCTACCGTAATCATTCCTTTATTACTAAATCCCTCCAACATTTCTTTTGGAGTTAAGATTCCCGCACATAAAAATAGAACTACTACAGTAAGTAAGACCATCCCTGGTCTCATCTTATCCCATATCAAAGCTGCTAACATACCAATTAATGCTAACAGCACAAATATTATTTCAAAACTCATGTTCCTTTTCTGTAAGATGTTTTCCCGAAAAAGTGCAAATGTAATAAGAATCTTAAAGTTAAACGAACTCCAAGATTCTATTTTTCACATTTATCTTACTTACAGACCAAAAGATTCAGTAAACAGAACAACTATTTATCTATTAAAAGAGCACTTTCAATTCAGTACACAACTTCACCCTATACTTATACCGGTTTAGGTTTAACTATGAACCACGGATTATGTAAATCTTCTTTATTATATCGTAAAGGTGTTTTCTCATCTATATGATATACCTCACATCCGGCAGCTTTTGCTATCGCATGACCTGCAGCTGTATCCCATTCCATTGTAGGAGCAAAACGAGGATAAACATCAGCTGCCCCATCAGCAACCAAACATATTTTTAAACTACTACCACTGCTAATTAAAGTAACAGGTTGTCCTTGTTTACGTAAATTCTGAATAAATGCAGTCGTCTCCTCTGATTGATGAGAGCGAGAAGCGACCACAACAATACCTTGATGTCCCATAGTAACAGGTAGCCGAACTGCTTGTGCAAGAATATCATCTACCGCAGGCTGATTTGCACTATCTATTCCTGTAATCTTAAAAGCACCTTGTAAATTAGAAGCAAAATATAATTCCTTTCTAACGGGTACATAAATAACCCCTAAAACAGGAACACCTTTCTCTACCAAGGCAATATTGACAGTAAATTCTCCATTTCTTTTTATAAACTCTTTTGTTCCATCCAATGGATCAACAATCCAAAGAGTATTCCATTCCGAACGTTCTGAAAAAGGTATTTCTTTTCCTTCTTCACTTAACACGGGAAAAGGTGTTACCGATAAAGCTAAAGATATTATTTTATGAGCTCTTTTATCTGCTTTTGTCAAAGGAGAGTCATCCGCTTTCTTCTCAATTTCAAAATTAGCATTTGGATCTGTATATACATCCATGATAGCTTTACCCGCATCAAGAGCTGCTCGTATTGCAATATAAAGGTATTTAGAATTATCACTTGCCATAATCGTATTCTTTACGTTTAAACACAAATGTAAAGACTTTCTTTTAATAACCAAGACTAAAAATTCATTTTTCCACCTAAATTAGTTACATTTGAAATATCATCAGGAAGAATACTATTTATACGGAGATACCGGTTTAACTCATATAGTTAAAACAGACCGTTAAGCCAATATCCTATAAAAAAAGAGCAAGGTACCAGGATCTAAACCTGCCCCTGCTCCCAAAACAGAGTAAATTTACTAAGATAATCATAGTTTTCAATCTGATTACCAAGTATTTCACTCAATAGAACAAGATGTTACACTTCTTACAGTTTACATGATATGCAAACTGCGACTTATTAGAAATTAAACTAATAAATTCTTATCAATTCTAATTACCGCTACAAAGATAACTATTATTCCCATTATTATCAATGTTCTTATACCATAAATTATCAATCGACTATATCTTTTTTCAACGTTTCAACCTACCACCAGATCGGTATATTGTAGCTTTCTAATTACTCAATATTTATAGCATTATCAGTTCTTTAATCAATTTATCCACTCCCTTTGTCGCACTTTCCTTTATACGTACGAATCCATTGGGTACTTCCTTACTATTCGGGGCAATGATAAACTTCGGTACTTTGGAGTGCGCATAGTCAACTAAATTTGCGGCTGGATGAACGGTAAGCGAAGTTCCAATTACCACGAATATATCTGCTTCTTTAACATAATCCATTGCAACCTCCATTGCATAAACGTATTCTCCAAACCATACGATGAATGGTCTAAGTTGAGAGCCATCCTCTGCTTTATCTCCTAAACATATCGGTTTGTCTAAAGGATAGTCCTTTATGCAACATGGATTCAATCTATCTTTGGAAGATGTTACCTTTGTCAGTTCTCCATGCAAATGAATAACGTGTGTACTGCCTGCTCTTTCATGCAGATTATCCACATTCTGTGTAAGAATAGTAACATCATACCATTTCTCCAATTCAACCAACATTTTGTGTGCATGGTTTGGCTCTACTCCCAACAACTGCTTCCTGCGATAATTGTAAAAGTCGAGAACGGCTTGCGGATTCTCCTCAAATCCTGCTACACTTGCCAATTTCTCTGCATCGTTATTCTTCCACAATCCGTTATCATCCCGAAATGTAGCCAACCCACTTTCGGCACTTATTCCTGCCACCACCTTTTGACGAAGTGTTTTTCTCCATTATTATGATAAGTAACTATTGAATCATTACCATTATATATAATCCGCTTGCCTAAGCTGTCCCAAAAACAATAATAAAATTCTTTTTATAAAGTTGTAAATTTCCATTTGTTGTTTTATAGAAATCCTTTTGATTACCGTTATACCCAGCCCAAAGACTAATAATCAATAATTTATTTGTAAAATCCAATTCTGTCCATTCATCAAACATTGGATATCTATAATTCTCACTGATTCGATTGTAAGCTGTATCTATTTCCCAATCACCATTCGAGGATAATTTATGAGGAATATAGACAGTTAAAAATCTTTGTCCAGCTAATGGATGTGTAGTTATCAATTCTTTTTCATCATCAAAATTTATATCTAAATAGAAAGATTTATATTCTTTAAAATCCTCCAATTTTATGTTGCTTGATTTGATATCAACCTCCACATCTGATAACAGAAACGTCGAATCTGAAATAAAGTTCATGCTATTTCCCACATGTAAATTATTAACCATTTGTTTTCCTTGTTGCTTGCAAGCTGATAATATCAGCAAACAGCCGATGGTAAATAATAGTTTCTTCATTTCTCTACAAATTTCTGATAAAACTTCTGCATTACCTCTATAAACTCATTCGGAAGTATTTTCAGTACCTCCTTCCTGATATGCTCCGGTACACCACCGTAAAAGGCTTCAGCGATGCCTCCCGTAATGGCTCCCATTGTATCAGCATCGCCACCCAATGAAACCGCCAACCGAATGGAACTTTCGTAATCGGTACTCTCCAAGAAAGCGATGATGGATTCAGGTACCGTACCTTGACAACTTTCGTTGAATTGATAAGCGGGACGTATTTCATCACAAGTTCTACTAAGGTCATAGCCGAAATAATCCTCTATATATTCCTTGATTTCCTGTTTACTTTTACCGGTACGAGCCAAAAAGATACAGGCTGCCGTAGCCTGTGCACCTTTGATACCTTCGGGATGATTGTGCGTAATCTCTGCACTTTGTCTGGCAGCTTCCAATGTTTCTTCCAAAGTATCAAAAGCCCAACCTACAGGACTGACACGCATGGCAGAGCCATTGCCCCAACTATTATAAGGTTGTGGATCGTAAGCGTGAAGCCATTCCCAGAACATTCCGCCATAACCTGCAGGATAACGATTGCCAAAATCTTGCATTATTCCCAACAAGCTATCTCCACTTAATAACCATTCCGCATTAGCTACAGTCATAACCGTATCGTCCGTATATCCAGAAGAATCGCTGAATAATGGGAATGTCGTTTCTTTAAATGGTCTGAACTCATAAACAGAGCCTATGATGTCTCCTGCAATAGCACCAAGCAACAGATTCCCTTTAGGTGGAATTTCTTTACCTCTGCCAATGCCATTTCGTACACTCGTTCCTGTACATCGACAAATCTTTTTTAAAGAATGGTCTTTCTGTTCTTTGGGCTGTATTTTCTTCAGGGCTTCTTCCTTTCTGAAAGCGGAAGCCAATATTTCTCTAATCTTGTTCATACTATTTACAATTTTGTTTACCCCCCAAAAAACTTCTGAAGAAATCTTTTAAGACCTCCCTCTTGTCTTTTATGTAAAGAATCTTCTTCCATTTCCAATACCACTCCGGCTACCATATATTCGCTGTTGGTTGTTTCATTTTTTTCTAACACCACATTCTCTACTGGAATCAGATAACAGGTATAATTATCCTTAGTATTGCCGTCACATACTTGCTTGATAGCTTCCAACTTTTGTGAATCGTTCAGCTTTTTGTTCGATAATACTTTACAAAGCTTTTCGTTGGTCAATTGCTCCAATACCCCGTCGCTGCACAAGAAAAAATAATCCCCTTTCTTGATATCACTGAAAGAGAATACATCCGCCTTGTGCCGTCGTTCCAAATTGGGCTGCATGGCACGGGTGATTATATTCTTCTGTGGAAAGTTTACGGCCTCTTCTTCCGTCAGTTCACCGGCACGAAGTAAATCGTTTACCAACGAGTGGTCGGAAGATTGATAGACAATACCCGACTCCGGACGAATGTGATAGATACGGCTGTCCCCGATATGAGCCACCAAATAACCTTTCCGGTGAAGATACAGACAAGTCATGGTTGTTCCCATCTTCTTCAGTCCCCCCGTATCCTTTTTGTCCAACTCGTTATAAGCATATTCCAAAGCTTCCTTGAACAAGTCCGGTGTCAGCACTCCGTCTTCGGGCTGGTGATTCTCGAAATATCTTCCGAGGGCTTCGCATACGGTGGCACTCGCCACCTCCCCATGTTCATGCCCACCCATACCATCACAAAGGATAAAGAAACGATTTTTGGCATTCACTTCTTTGGCCGAAGGATAAATGCAATCTTCCTGGTTATCTTTCTTCCCTATCTCGCTGAAGCTGAGCGGTTGTCTGATCGTTATCTTCATAAGGATTATACAATTTTTGTAGCTTCTTCGTCCGTTTCTTCCAAATAGATATCTGTCTTTCCCAAAGTCAGCTTGTCTCCAAAATTCAGTACTAAAATGTCATTCCTTTGGATAGGTTTTCCATTCAAGATGATGATATTCTTTGAATTGATTTCCACCAAGTGATGTTCTATACCATGAGCCGTTTTTACTACATCTATTTGCAGATGACGCCGACTCATGTACGGGTCTTGAGTTATTTGAATATCCGCCTTTCCGCTTTGGGCGATACGACCAATGACATTTGTACCCAATCTCAACGGACACCGTTGGTTGGTGGAAACCACCCTAATTTGTCCCAAGTCTGACTTCTGTTGCATCAGATGTCCCGGCAACAGAGTAGCTTCCTTGTCACTGCCCTGGCCGCCTTTGGCAGCTGTACCGCCTTGATAGACATTGGCCGTAGCCTTGAAGTGGCAGATAGGACATTCCACAATCTTCTCCTGATAACCCGGTACCTCCGGAAAGGAGAGCCGGGTTCTACAATTCGGACATACCAAAAATATCTTTCCCATACGCGATCTGTTTATGCCATTGAACTTACATCCGTATCATTCACATAGTCGGGCATACCTTCATTGCTAGCCAACATCATACGCGAATCTTGACTGGCTGCCAAGTGTTGTTGTAAATCAGCTGTACTAATTTGTGCTTCCGAAACATTATACACTTCGTTTTCTGAGATTTGACCATCGTGGTTCTCATCTACTAAAATTACATCCATCATGCCGTTATTGTCCACATCCACCAGCAGAGCTTGGTCACCTTCTATTTCAATGGCTGCTACAGTCATTGGATTTCCTTGCGGGTCGGTCATAGCCTCTACACCAAGCACTTTGACCTCTCCATGATTGGATTGCTCACCCACCATTTCCGTATTTGCTGGCATGGCGTTTTCTTCCGCAGAAGTATGGGGCGTCGGTCTCGTTTCAGCCTGTTCTCCCATTACCGCCTGATAGTCAATCTTTGACTGATATTCTGCCCGTTCGCTGGCCGACATATTGTCCCATTCTTCCTCGTAATAAGTACTGTACACATGGCCTCTCCATTCAAAAGCACCGCCTGCACCCACTTGGGCACGAGCATCAGCAAAGGCTTTGGCAAATGAAGCGTCATCATCCACTTGGGCGATACGTATACCTTCATCGGTGGCCAATAATACTTCTTCAGGATTGGGTGCCGGTTGAGGAGTTTCCGCGGCTATTATTGCAGTAGCTGCTGCTTGTTCTTGCACAACTTCAGCCTCTTGAGTTGCGACAGCTTCCTCCATTTCTATAGGAGGTACCAGCTCTTCTTCCTTACCCGAGCCGGCAGCCATTGCACTACCTGCTACACCACTTGCCACACCTGCAGCAAAACCACCGGCTGCGTAGGCAGCCTTCTCACCGTTACCAACTTTCTTTACCTTGGTCTCTTCTTGTTGATCAATTACTTTAGTCTCTTCGCTATTCATACTATTTCGTTTTTTTATTATTATTCTGCTGTAAATATATGCGGTCTACCTCATTGTGGCAGCATACTTTAGGGGATAATGGATGAAATGGGGGGATTGGGTGATGAATTAAATCAATCACGCTTCGCTTTATTCAGAGACAGGCCGAACGCTCCGCCCGAGGCTTCGGTAGTACCAAAACACGTTCTGGCAGCCACTATCGAAGAGGAGGTTATACGCGTCCGTATTATCCTCACCGGGCAAGGAACTCCAATAGCGACCGTACTCTCCTGCGTTGTCGAGCGACGACCCGTTACGCCAACCGGCGGCAGGAAGAAAAATACTGTTCCCATTACGACCCGTAACTTTGTAACCTTCATGACCACCTTGAGTGGTCCATGTCCAAGTGCATCTGTCTACTAACTCTTGACATTCACTGCCGGTCGGTAAGCGCCAACTACTACCCCAATTGGCACGGGCAGCATCATAGCGTGCATTACCGGCTATGTCACCAATATTCTTCTTATAGGTCACACTATTTTCCCTAGTGTATGAATATTTTGGAGAAGTTTCGCCCCAAGCAAAGTAATCGCCATAATCGGACGGTGAAGAGGCTCCTACATTACAAGTTGCCCACTTCACGCTCAGGCCAAGGTCTACATAGTCATGGCCATTGATAGTACCACTAATAGAAGAATTGGTAGCTACAGAAGTAGTAGCATTCTTTATTGACGCTTCTTCACTTTTCGGCCAAAATATCACAGCCAAAGCGGCAAGCACACCAACGATTAAAGGCCACAGCCAATCCTTGGAAGTCTTTTGTTGGGACACAGATTGCACGTCCGGTTTTATGGGTTCCGGTTGAGACTTCGGAGTCAAGATTGGTTCAGTTACAATAACTTGGGTCTCCTCTTTGTCTGCATGATCATTGTTAGTGCCATCCAAGAAAGTCATAAGCGCGGCTATGCTTGCGGGGCGCTTCTTCTTACCCGGTTGCATGGCTCTTTTGATAGTAGCTACTGTGGAAGAGGATAGATGGGTAGGCAACTCAGGCAGTCCCTCGTTAAACACATCAATGGCTTGCGGTGGAGTCGTTCCTGTAACCAGTTTGTAGAACGTAGCACCTAAGGAATAGATATCCGACTGCGGAGAAAAGGTACTGACACCTCCGGCATTGTATTGTTCCATCGGTGCATACCCCTGGCTGATACCTACCGGCGTGGTACTGGTCTGTGCGCCTTGTACATCGTATTGCTTAGACAGACCAAAGTCTATCAAAACGACTTTGTCTTCCTCCTTGCGAACCATGATATTGGAAGGCTTTACATCTAAGTGATTGATACTGCGCAGGTGGATAAACTCCAAGGCTGTGGCTGTTTGCCGGATGTATTCCACTGCCTTAATCTCAGGTAGTGCACCTTGCCACTTCACCATATCTGCCAAGGATTCACCTTCAATGTATTCCATCACATAGTAAGCGGTATTGTTTTCCTTGAAGATGTCATAGATTTGAATGATGTTGGGATGGTGTAGTTGGGAGATGGTACGTGCCTCCTTCAGAAATTTGTTCATAAATCGTTCTACCATTTCACGATTACTCTGCGTGCCGAGCGTCACATGACTGGTAGCTTCGTCTCGCTCACAATACTCCTTGAAAAAAAACTCCTTGATACAGACTTTCCTATCCAATAGTTCCTGGATAGCAAGGTAAGTGATACCGAAACCACCTTGTCCTAATACTTTTTCTATTTTATATTTTCCTCCTTGCAGGAGTGAACCTGATTTCAATTGTTGCATTGTCCTAACTTTTATTATCCGTAAGACAAATTAACAAAGAAAGGATGAGGTAAGCAATTTCTGAATGAGATAATGGACGAAAGGTGGGGATTAATGGATGAAATGATTAATGGATACAAAAGAGGATAGGCCTCCCTATCCCCTCATCTCGTAAAATTTTATAATATCAACATATCAAGCTGGTTTGTTTTCTTTATGTACTTGCACACCAAGCCAAATTCCGGCACAAACAGCAACAAAGCCCCAAAAAGAGATAAAATAAATTAGTCCCATATATTTATTTTTTTGGTTTTGAATATACAATAAATGCTAATCCTATAGAAAAGCATGCAACGACAACAATACTGCCAATAATAAACAAAGCTGTTTGGTTTATTGTTTCAAATTCCATAATTCCTGCAAGAATTATACCCCCAAACACTAACTTGGCAATATCTACCAAGAAACTACCTATTTCTTGAAATAGTGTTTGTCTCCTTTCTTTTTCCATGTTACAAATATAGATATAGTTTTTTCTATAATCGCAAGGAAAAGCCTAAAATTTATTACACATCCCAATCTATCAGTACATAATTGTCATCAAAACGTCCCCACATTACGGGATGTTGTTTGTCCTTACTTTTAAAAGTTGCAGAACCCGTTTCATATCCATTTACATTTACAGAAACTACAGGTAGATTTGTTTGCCAACACTTCGTATGGTACAAAACCGAGGAAGTTGCCACATTTGGGACAGACGTAGTCTATCATGAATTGTCTGTTCAATGCTTCCATCTTTTCGGGATTGTCCCTGCTTCCTTGGTAAGATTTGACAAGGGAATATATCAGCAACAGAATACCAATCACCCCTATGACGGGAGCGACATTTCCTAATGCAGGAATGGCGGTAGCCCCTAATCCGACAAGCGACAGCAAAGTCATGGGAAGCATACGGTAGAAGTTGTTTACACCGGCTTCCTTCTGTATGGCAATCTTGTCAGCTGAATATTTGTCATAAATCGCCTTTAATCTACGGAATTTTTCTTCATAATTCTCTGTAACTTGTTGGGAGGGTGAAGCTACTTGCTGCAGGGGTATCAAATCCTTGATTGCAACGCTATAGCTGCTTCCTAACTGAATGATTGTATTTTTATCAACTATTGTACGGATAATACTTTTTCCATTTACAAAAGTACCGTTTGCACTCAGATTCTCCAACGTGTAAGTACCGTCGGGGTTGGAAGTGAGTTTGCAATGTTCACGGCTAACACTGAGGTCAGTTATCGTTATCTGTTGTTGCCCTTTACGGCCGATGATTATTTCCATGACGATTATTTCTGAGTATATAAGTCTTTCAGATTTTTCAAAGCTTCCTTAGATACCGAAAGGGTAAACAGACGGGAAGTGTCGAAATTGGTCAGAATCAGTTTCTGTTTCAATGTATTGATTTGAAAGATACAAGCACTGTTCACAATGTATTTCTTACCAATACGGATAAAGGGTTGTAGCTTTCCTTTCAGCTTTTCATCCAACAACCGTTCGATATTGGCAAGACTATATAATAAGGTAGCCTTTTGCCCTTTGGCAAAATAGATATGTGTGTAGTTACCATCAGCTTCAAAAAGTACTACATGTTTCAAACTGACTCTTATCAGTTCGTTCCGTGTGTTAAATAGTAGTATTTCCATATAAACACATTTGCCAGCTCAATTTCCAAAAGCCTGTTTAAAAATTAAAGTTTAAAATAAAAAAGGAGTCACAAATTATTGTAACTCCTTTTTTATCGTCGGGGTACCAGGATTCGAACCTGGGACCCCCTGCTCCCAAAGCAGGTGCGCTAACCGGACTGCGCTACACCCCGTCGTTTTGTTATTTTGTTTTTGCAACCCTCATTATTTCCGATTGCGTTGCAAAGGTACGCATTTATTTTAAACCTGCAAGCGTATCGCTCCTTTTTCCTCGATATTTAAACCATTTTAACAAAAGTATCTAATAAAGAATAACTGACTAATTCCGTAATTCGCCATATAGTTTACTAATAATCAAATATTTAATATCAAATCAACAATATTCAAAAGGTTCTAAGATATTTCAGTATATATACTCAGAAACTAATTAAATGATTTTCACGGTAGTTCAAACAGAAACACCGATTTTATCTCTATCTTTGCGCCACAAATCAAAATTTTATCATCTTGGCAAGAAAAAAGAAACAGTTACCTATATTAGAAAAGGTAACAATAACAGACGTAGCAGCTGAAGGAAAAGCAATTGCTCGGGTAAATGATATGGTTGTATTTATCCCATTTGTTGCCCCGGGAGATGTAGTCGATATACAATTGACACGTAAAAAGCATAGTTATGCAGAAGGTAAAGCGATCTATTTCCATGAGTATTCCTCACAAAGAGCAGTTCCTTTCTGCGAGCATTTTGGCGTATGCGGTGGTTGTAAATGGCAACATCTACCTTATGAAGAACAAATCCGTTACAAACATAAGCAGGTTATTGACAATCTCACTCGTATAGGTAAAATCGAAATGGAAGAGATTCTACCTATTAAAGGATCTAAGAACACAACATTTTATCGCAATAAACTTGAATTTACCTTCTCCAACAAGAAGTGGCTTACTGAAGAAGAGGTAAAAACAGACGCAAAATTTGATTGTATGAACGCTGTCGGTTTCCATATCCCCGGTATGTTCGACAAGGTGCTGGATATTCATAAATGTTGGTTACAGAATGATATTTCCAATCGTATTCGTTTAGCAATTAAAGCATATTGTTTATCTCACGAAGGCTATCCTTTCTTTGATCTGCGTAATCAAGAAGGATTTGTACGTACTTTAATGATTCGTACAGCTTCAACGGGTGATTTGATGGTTGTTTTGGTTTTCTTCTATGAAGATGTAGCCAAACGAGAAGCTCTCCTCTCCTACGTGGCTGAACAATTCCCTGAGATTACCTCTTTAATGTATGTAATCAACGGAAAATGTAACGATACCATCACAGATCAAGAGGTCCTTGTATATAAAGGTAAAGATCACATCATCGAAGAGATGGAGGGTCTTCAATTCAAAGTTGGTCCTAAATCTTTCTACCAGACCAATAGCGAACAGGCTTATGAGTTATATAAAGTAGCTCGTGATTTTGCCGGCTTAACCGGAAATGAATTAGTCTATGACCTTTACACCGGAACCGGTACCATCGCCAACTTCGTCTCTCGCCAAGCTAAAAAGGTAATCGGTATTGAATATGTACCTGAAGCTATTGAGGACGCTAAAGTCAATTCAGCTTTAAACAACATTGAAAATACTCTTTTCTTCGCTGGTGACATGAAGGACATCCTGACACAGGATTTCATCAATCAATACGGTCGTCCGGATGTAATCATCACCGATCCTCCTCGTGCCGGTATGCATGACGATGTCATTAAAACGATATTATTTGCAGAGCCGGAACGTATTGTCTACGTAAGTTGTAATCCTGCCACTCAGGCACGTGATTTGAGCCTCTTGAACGAAAAATATGCCGTTAAGAAGGTTCAACCCGTTGATATGTTCCCACATACACACCACGTTGAGAATGTTGTTTTACTCCAAAAGAGATAATTCAATGAAGAAAATCATCTTCTTACTATCTATTGCCCTGTTCCTGTTCAGTTGCCAATCTTCCAAACAGGAACAGGCAGAAGAGGATGACGCTCTACAACTCATTGATTTGCCTCTTCTAAAAGAAAAAGGGGAAATCACTGCGGTCACTCTTTACAATTCTACGGCATATTTCCAATATAAAATGCAACCGATGGGATATGAATATGAATTGATTAAAGATTTCGCACAATCAGAAGGACTAAAACTGAACATCAAAGTCGCCAAAAGCTCAGCTCATCTTGTCGAAATGTTAGAAGCCGGCGAAGCAGACATCGTCGCTTTCCCGATTGTTATCAACTCACGTATGAAAGATAAATTTATCTTTTGTGGGAAAGAGAGAGAGGATTACCAAGTCCTGATACAACGGGCCAACAAGGGAGACAAGATTATCAAAGATGTCACTGAACTCATTGGGAAGGAGGTCTATGTCAAGCCGGACAATAAATATTACGACCGCCTTATCAACCTGAACGAAGAATTAGGCGGTGGTATTCATATCAAAGAAATTACCTCCGACACCATCAGTATGGAAAATATGATCGGATTGGTTTCCGAAGGCAAGATTCCGTACACAATCAATGATGAAAATGTTGCTCGCCTGAATAAAACTTATTTCTGGAATCTGGACATTTCTCTCAAGATCAGTTTTATGCAGCGCTCCTCTTGGGTCGTACGCAAAAGCAGTCCTTTACTGGCAGAAGCTATCAACGCTTGGTCTTCCAACAAAAAGGGTTCGCACACTTACAAAGCATTGACCAAACGATATTTTGAACTGAGCAAACAGCCGATCACTGCTGAACTTCCTCCGATCAAAAACGGACATATCTCCTCTTTCGATGACTTGTTCCGTAAACACGCCAAGAATATTGAATGGGACTGGCAACTATTAGCCTCCATCAGCTATCAGGAATCTCGTTTCAATCCCAACTCCGTCTCTTGGGCCGGTGCAGAGGGGTTAATGGGAATCATGCCTAACACAGCAAAAGCGTTAGGGGTAACTCCACATGAACTAAAGAATCCTGATACAGGAATCCGTACAGGCGTAGATTGCTTGCGCCGTTTCCGACAAGGTTTTACAAAGGTCGAAGATCCGGCTGAAAAGATTAAATTCACCTTAGCTGCCTATAATGCCGGGATTGGTCATATCTACGACGCACAAAGATTAGCAGAAAAGCATGGAAAAAATCCCTACATCTGGGAAGACAACGTCGCTGAATATGTTCGTCTGAAAAGCGAACCGGAATTTTACAATGATTCTGTTTGCAAACATGGCTACCTACGAGGTTCCGAAACCTACTTTTATGTGCGTGAAGTCTTAGAACGATACGAATATTATCTAAAACAGACCTCTTCTTCCGGTAAATAGTCTCGCCACGAGCTGCGATCATGATTCTTTCACGTAAAATATTATTTCGCAGCTTGCGAAGATGAATTCTTCTATTAGGACATTATGTCGCATGCTGCGAAATTGTATTCTTGATATAAAATATTATTTCACACGCTGCGAAACTAAGTCAGATTTTCAAAATATTATTTCGCAGCTCGTGACATAATATCTTTTAAGCAAAACATTATTTCTACAAAAACTACAGCCTTAAAGAGTTACCGTTATACGATTTTAATTACCTTTGCCTGAAAGAAAGAACATTAAAATTATATCATCATGTTTGCAAAAGAGACTTATATCGCTCGTAGAGCCAAATTAAAACAATCAGTAGGTTCCGGTTTGCTTTTATTCTTAGGAAACGACGAGTCTGGCATGAACTATGCAGACAATACGTACCATTTCCGTCAGGATTCTACCTTCCTTTATTTCTTTGGACTTCCGTACGCCGGATTATCTGCAATTATAGATATTGACAACAATCGTGAAATCATTTTCGGGGATGAATTGACCATCGACGCTATTGTTTGGATGGGAACACAGCCGACTTTGAAAGAAAAAAGCGAGGCTGCCGGTATCACAGAAGTTCGTCCGTTCAACGAAATCGAATCTTATCTAAAGAATGCACAGCAGAAGGGGCAACCGATTCACTATTTGCCGACCTATCGCGCAGAACATCAGATTAAATTGTTCCAATGGTTAGGAATTGTTCCGGGAGCAGAAAAGCCTTCTGTTCCTTTCATCTTAGGCGTAGTTAATCAGCGAAACTATAAGACTGCCGAAGAGATTGCCGAAATCGAAAAGGCTTGTATCGTCACAGCAGATATGCACTTAGCAGCCATGCGTACTGTTCGTCCCGGTATCCGCGAAAGTGAAGTTGCGGCAGCTGTTGCAGAGGTGGCTTACAAAAACAATTACGAACTATCTTTCCCAATCATTGCGACTATCAACGGACAGACGTTACACAATCATGACCATAGCCATCTGATTAAGAGTGGCGATATGTTGCTTTTAGACGCAGGGGCAGAAACAGAGATGGGTTATGCAGGCGATATGTCTTCAACTATTCCGGCAGACAAAAAGTTCACGACTCGCCAGCGTGAAATCTATGATATTCAGGTAGCCGCTCATGAAGCAGCTGTAGCCGCTTTGCGTCCGGGGATTCCTTTTGTAGATGTTTATGAATTGTCTTGCAAGGTAATCATGGAAGGTTTGAAAGAGTTAGGCTTCGTGAAAGGAGACCCAATGGAAGCGGTAAAGGCAGGAGCTCACGCGATGTTTATGCCTTGCGGATTAGGTCACATGATGGGCTTGGACGTTCATGATATGGAAAACTTAGGTGAAGTTTATGTCGGTTACGGTGGACAACCAAAGAGTACACAGTTCGGACGAAAATCATTGCGTTTAGGTCGCAAGTTGGAACCGGGATTTGTATTGACAATTGAACCGGGTATCTATTTCATTCCTGAATTGATGGATCTTTGGAGAAGCCAAAACAAATTCACTGAATTTATCAACTACGATAAACTATTCACCTATAAAGATTTCAGTGGAATCCGTAACGAAGAGGATTACCTCATCACCGAAGACGGTGCTCGCCTGTTAGGAAAGAAAATTCCGTTGCATGCAGAAGAGGTGGAAGCAATACGATAAAATGACATTCATAATGATAAAAAGGGGCTTGGTCATTTCGACCAAGCCCCTTTTTATCATTATGAAACTTTTATCATTCTTAGAATGACATTCTCATCATGAAGCGAACCCCTTTTGTTTGGATACCCGGATTATCTTTATAGTTCAAACGCCATACATAATCTAAACGTAAGAATTTAAAGATGTTTTCAATACCAACACTGGCTTCCATATAAGGAGCTTTACCCATAACAAATGAACCTTCCGGGAAAAGATATAATCCCTCTTTATTACCTTCTAAGAATGGATTATTCTTATCGGTCAAATTACCCCATAAACCACGGAAGCAGAAAACTTCTCTCCATTTTAACTTCTTAATAAGTGGTAAACGGTTCAATAAGTTACCATTCATATAATAGGTAAAATCCCAAGAAGCATATTCATCATTGATGAACTCCATCGCATTCATATTTGTATAGGATTCCGGCTGAATAGTATATGAAAGGTTGGCATTCGGCAAAATCAATAATGGATATGGTACTTTGTTCCATACCTTACCGGCTTTTGCAATCAAATCGACATATCCGAAAGCAGAGAACCAGAAACGTTTCTGGACACCAATATCTGTACGATGATAATCATATTCAGAACCTAAAAATCCTTTCTTTGCCATCACATGATTAAAATTAAAAATCAAGGCGTCAAAAGTAATCGGATAACGGATATTACGTGTCTGATAGAACTTCTCATCTTTTGCATAACGGAACTTTAATTCTAACTGCGTCATGTCGTAATCTTTAATCGGAGTAAGTGTTCCATCTTTCTCGATTCGATCAAAAACTGCATACTCCGTAGAATATTCACGACGATTACGGACAACTGCTCCATACGCCAAACCATTATAATGTTCATGATAGTAGGTCAATTCAGCTTGACGCAAATAGGTCGCTCTTGTATCTTTCTGACGCTTCCAAGCCAAGAACATATTATCCTTGCTGGCATACATATATTGCTGTCCTAACTGGTTAATATCATACATGTATTCCAAACGAATAGAATTCAACGGGAACTCCTTTCGATACTCTTTTCGGTCATTGAAAGAGTATTCAACCAATGCGTCGTATTTCAGCTTTTGGTCTTTTGTCCCATACGCTAAATAGCCATCAAAGAATAAGTTCTTACTAAAGGCAGTAGTAGTAGTTCCACCGACACGGAAACGCCCACCTTCAATAGCGTTACCACTGACAGCCGTATTCATCGGTCCAAATTCAAACTTACTCTTCAGAGGGTCTTTATTTGTCGGAATATAACCGGAAACAAGAATTGAAACAATCTTTTCCGTAATATAGAAAATTGGAATCGAACGGAACTTAGCCATCAACTGTTCTACCGTATTCGGATTCTTCTTTATTGCTTCCTGCGGACGATTATCCGTCCAAAAATCATCCGTCTGTCGATAGGCCTCCTTCAAAGTTACGACCGGAGCACTTTGAGCAAATATTTGTGCTTGATCTTCTTTGGGAGGATCAAAAGAATGGTTACTATAAACATTCAAACGACGAGAATACATTCCTTTGGATTTCTCGCTCAATTTAAAGTTGACATGAATATCATCTTTTGTAATAATACGAGTACTATCCGGTGTTCGTTCAAAGAGCTGCTCGATAGTCATTCCATAAACGAAGTTCAAGTTTATATCTTTTGGTACATTCAATATCGCTTTCTGAACAAAGAATGTAGAATCAAGAGTAACATACAAATGTCCTGTAAACCCAAAAGTTTCGGAGTTAAAAGGAACAAAACCTAAGTCTACACACTGATGTCCATTTACATCCAACGTATCCAACAAATAGTACTTATAATAGTTTGGTCCCATCGTTGAAAGAGGGCTGACGAAACGTTGTAGAAACAGAGGTATATCGTTCTGGAAAATATCTACTTCCTTAAACACTTCATTTAAAAGTTGCTCAATACCATCACGAGAAAAGATCTCATCAACACCAGAAGACTTTGTTCCCTTGACTAATCGCTTTTCTGATTTTGGATCCTTACGATAATATATAGATTCAACCTTTTCTTTCTCTGAAAGAGGTAAAATCGTCTTACCGGCGTCCAACGTATCGATAAAATCAACTAAGAAATCAAACTTACCAGCCTTTTCTCCCTCCTTTTTAGGCTTCGGTTTGTAATCATCCATCGCAAATATCATCTTCTCATACTGATCGTATTGAAAATAGTCATGATTACGAGGGTCATTACTTTCACGCAAAGCAATTACCTGTTTAACGAAACGGACTGCGGGATTTTCCTTTTTATATTTTTCTTTCTTAGGCTTAATAACAACTTCATTCAATTCAATACCGTTAGGAGCTAATTGAATTTTCAAGTTGTTGGTACGCCCAACATTTACTTTTATTTCTTTTGTATCATATCCCAAGTAAGAAACTTCCAAAAGTTTAGCATTCGCAGAAGAAGTTGAAAATGTAAATTTACCATCTCCATCTGTAGCAGTACCAATCGTTGTTCCTTTAAAAATCAGTGATACATAGGGTAATCCTTCCCCGGTAATTGAATCAGTTACTATCCCCTTTATTATCGTGTTCTGCCCGTTTGCTATCCATACTATAAATAAAAAAGAGAGCAGAAAAACAATCTTTTTCCCCATTACGACTTTCTATTGACCTTAAAATGTATTTATCTCTAATTTGAAGCTGCAAAAATACAACAGATTCTCTTTACTAAGTGTGCCAAATCACGCACATAATAGGCAAATTGATAACATTTAAGAAATAAAAAGAGATATAACCCACCCAATACAGGCATCTTTCACTCTTAATTTTAACATTTTCCCTTTGTTTACTCCTTCTAAACTTCCTACCTTTGTCACCGAAAGGGGTGCCATACTGTAAAAGGGCTGAGATTATACCCAATGAACCTGATACGGGTAATGCCGACGTAGGGAATAAATAGTAAAGAGACAGAAAAGGATTTTCCCCCTTTTTGTATATAAACATGAAAACAAACACAACGTTTCGCTATCCAGCAGCGTTAACCATTGCTGGTTCTGACAGTGGCGGTGGAGCAGGTATACAAGCTGATTTAAAAACATTTTCTTCTTTAGGTGTTTTTGGTACTTCTGCTATCACAGCAATCACGGCTCAAAATACACAAGGTGTACGAGGAATACAGGCTGTTTCTCCCGATATTATCAAGGGACAGATTCATGCAGTTTTTGAAGATTTTATTATTGACGCTGTAAAAATAGGAATGCTTCACAATCAAGAAGCAGCTTGCATAGTAGCTCAGTCTATTGATAAATTCAAACCTTCTCATATTGTTCTTGATCCTGTAATGATTTCTACAAGTGGGAATAAACTTATCGAAGACGATACAATAGCCATTATCATTCAAGAGTTATTCCATCGAGTCACTTTAATTACTCCAAACATAGATGAAGCTACTTTCTTATCTGGTATTTCTATCCAAAACGAGACAGATATGATAAAAGCAGCAGAGAAATTACTCACATTGGGTTGCCATGCTGTATTAATGAAAGGAGGACATTTAGCAGGAGAACAAATGACAGATATATTATTTACATCTAACCTGTCTCCTGTTCGTTTAACTGTACCAACAATTCAAACACACAATACACATGGTACAGGATGTACCCTCTCTTCTGCTATTGCTGCTTATATGGCTTTAGGAAAAGAATTAACAGAAGCTGTTCAATTAGCCAAAGAATATATAACAAAAGCTCTTCTATCCGGAGCCGATGTTCAGACCGGACACAGTCATGGTCCGGTAAACCATTTCTTTGCTCCTTCTCCTTTAAAAAAGATAGAACGATGAAACAACTGATAGTTATTACAACACCTTATTTTTTTCAAGGAGAAAGTACAATAATTACTGGACTTTTTGAGGCTGGTATGCAGCGTCTTCATTTGCGGAAGCCGAATGGAGACATAAATGCATTCAGCCAACTTCTAAAAGAAATACCAGACATTTATCATCCCAAAATTGTTTTACACGATTGTTTTGAATTAGTTAATAAATATACTTTGGGTGGAATACATCTCAACCGACGAAACAACCAAGTTCCAGTAGGATTCAACGGAACCGTCAGTCGCTCTTGTCATTCCATAGAAGAACTCAAACAATACCAAAAATTAGACTATCTTTTCCTGAGTCCAATTTTTCAAAGTATTTCAAAAGAGGGATATGGTAACGGTTTTACACCAGAGTCATTGGAAGAGGCCTCTACAGATGGTACTATCAATGAGAAAGTAATTGCCTTAGGAGGTATTGATTGTACCACTCTCCCACTTCTAAGACCTTTTCATTTTGGAGGTGTCGCTGTTTTAGGAGCACTTTGGGGGAAGAATCCTTCTATCGATAAAGAAAAATCTATTATAACAACTTATAAAACACTACAGACATGGATTTAGACAACTTTTTAAGTAGATATTCCGGTAGAGCACGTTATGCTTGTTTCAGAGAGAGTAAACGATTGATGTTTATCACTCACCGGACAAGTAAATATACCGAATTGGATGAAATCAAAATGGTCATGAAAGGAGGTTGTGACTGGGTACAACTTCGCATGAAAGATAACCTCAGTTTAGAAGTAGCCCAAGAAGCGAGTCGCCAGACTTTATTCAAAGACTGCACTTGCTGTTTAAATGATAATTTAGACATGGCCATCAAAGCAGATATTCACTGTGTCCATTTAGGAAAAAACGATATACCTGTTTCTGAAGCTTGGCGTATCATTATTAAAAAGGGATTAGACGATCTTTTCCTTGTTGGAGCTACAGCCAATACATTTGAAGATATTGTGCATGCAGACCAAGAAGGAGCAAGTTATATTGGTTTAGGCCCTTACCGATTTACCGAAACAAAGAAGAACCTAAGTCCGGTATTGGGTTTAGAAGGTTATCAAAGAATCATGGACCAATGTAAAGAGGCTGGAATCAAAATACCCATCTTTGCTATTGGTGGTATTGAATTTGAAGATATTGCTCCATTAATGAAAACCGGAATAACCGGAATAGCAGTATCCGGAGCAATCATTAATGCCCCTGACCCCGTTGAAGAGACACGTCGTTTCATTCAAGAGATACAGAAATATGTACCAGATCCTTTTGTAGAACAATAAAAACAGAAAAACTATGGCAGCAAAAGATAAAATGCGTATTACCTATCCTTCATCCGAGAAAATCTATATTCCAGGAAATATCCATAATATAAAAGTGGGTATGCGTAAAATCAAACTATTAGATACCGTCACTCAAAAAGAAAATGGAGAATTAGTTCATAAAAAGAACAACCCGGTAATTGTTTATGACACCAGTGGTCCCTATTCTGATCCCCAAGTAACGATCAATACACAAAATGGTATTCCTCGTATTCGGGAATCTTGGTATGCCGGACGCAAAGACTTAATTCAATTAAAGGGGCTGACTTCTGATTACGGACGTCAACGTTTAATGGACACTTCATTGGACAAGATCCGTTTTCCCAAACAATATTTACCCTACCGAGCAAAAGAGGGGAAAAATATTACTCAGATGTATTATGCCAAACGGAGAATCATTACTCCAGAAATGGAATATGTGGCCATTCGTGAAAATCAACAGATTGAGGCACTCGGTCTGAAATCTTACATTACTCCAGAATTTGTTCGCAAAGAAATCGCAGCAGGACATGCTATCATTCCGGCTAATATCAACCATCCGGAAGCTGAACCCATGATCATCGGTCGTAAGTTCTTAGTTAAAATCAATACGAATATCGGAAATTCAGCTCTTTCTTCCGGTATTAATGAGGAAATTGAAAAAGCGGTCTGGAGCTGTAAATGGGGAGGAGATACACTGATGGATCTTTCAACAGGTAACAACATTCATGAGACTCGTGAATGGATCATCCGTAACTGTCCTGTTCCAATGGGGACTGTTCCCATCTATCAAGCATTAGAAAAAGTAAATGGAAATGTAGCAGACTTAAGCTGGGAGATTTATCGAGACACCTTAATCGAGCAGGCCGAACAAGGTATCGACTATTTTACCATTCACGCAGGTCTCCTAAAGAAATATATAGATTTAACACACACCCGGTTGACAGGCATTGTCTCTCGAGGAGGTTCTATTATGGCACAATGGATGCAAATCCATAACGAAGAGAACTTCCTTTATACCCACTTTACAGAAATCTGCGAAATACTAAAAACATACGATGTCGCAGTCTCCATTGGTGACGGTCTTCGTCCGGGTTCAATCTATGACGCTAACGACGCTGCTCAATTTGCAGAACTTCATACAATGGGAGAACTTACTCGGGTTGCTTGGGATCAATTCGTTCAAGTGATTATCGAAGGTCCGGGACATGTTCCTATGAACAAAATCCATGAGAACATGAAAGAACAGCAATATGCTTGTCACAACGCACCTTTTTACACATTGGGTCCGTTAACAACAGACATTGCACCGGGCTACGATCATATAACTTCTGCCATCGGAGCTGCTCAGATCGCTTGGCAAGGCACAGCCATGATTTGCTACGTGACCCCCAAAGAACATTTAGGTTTGCCCAACAAAGAAGATGTTCGTGCCGGTGTAATCGCTTACAAAATTGCAGCTCACGCCGCAGACTTAGCGAAAGGACATCCGGGAGCACAAGTGCGTGATAATGCCCTAAGTAAAGCTCGTTTTGAATTCCGTTGGAAAGATCAGTTCAATCTTTCTCTTGATCCGGAACGTGCTCTACAGTATTATAAAAAAAGCGCTGTTACAAAAGGAGAATATTGTACTATGTGCGGTCCTAATTTCTGTGCCATGCGCCTAAGCAAGGAGTTACGGAAGAATAATTGTAAAGAGTAAACTTGTTAAATGAATCCAACATGAAACAAATAAAAACCGGTTTGGCTGCCTTTGGTATGTCCGGACAAATATTTCATGCACCGTTTATAAGTACAAATCCTGCGTTTGAACTGACAGCGATTACGGAGCGCAGTAAGGAACTCTCCAAAGAGCGTTATCCGTCAGCTCGTATCGTTCGCAGTCTGGATGAATTATTAGCGATTGACGAGTTGGAGCTGGTAGTGGTCAATACACCGGATAGCACGCACTACGAATATGCTCGTAAGGCGTTAGAAGCAGGAAAGCACGTAATCGTAGAAAAACCTTTCACTACCACCGTTGAGCAGGGGGAAGAACTCATTGCTCTGGCTAAATCCAAAGGCTTGGCTTTGAGTGTCTATCAGAACAGACGCTGGGATTCTGATTTCCTCACTGTACAAGAGGTCTTGAACAAAGGATTATTAGGTCGCCTGGTAGAGTTCGAATCCACCTTCCCACGTTATCGCAATTTCATCAAAGAGGGAACGTGGAAGGAAAGCGGTGAGATGGGCGGCGGTTTAACCTATAATTTAGGGGCACACGTCATCGACCAAGCCGTTCAACTCTTTGGTCTTCCCGAAGCCATCTTTGCCGACATCGATATTCTTCGGACAGGCGGTTTCGTAGATGATTATTTTGTCATCCACCTTCTCCGCCCCGCTAAAGCTCCGGAGGTAAAAATCACGTTGAAATCCAGCTACCTGATGTGTGAGCCGGAACCCCGTTTTATGTTGCACGGTACGAAAGGCTCTTTCGTCAAATATGGATTAGACCGCCAAGAGGCTGATTTGAATGCCGGATTAATGCCGACCTCACCCAACTGGGGGATTGAGGATGAAAGCATTTGGGGATTGCTTCACACCGAAAAATCCGGTCAGATCGTGCGCGAAAAATATCCCAGTCTTCCCGGAAATTATGCCGGCTTTTATGAAAACATTTATCGCCACCTTCGCTTAGGCGAACCGCTTCAAACAGACGCCAGCAGTGTCCTTGACGTTATCCGCCTAATCGAAAAAGCCTACGAAAGCAGCCGGAAAAAGGAAATCCTCTTTTTGTAATCGTTTCCAGCAAAGGGAAAAGCCTTTTCGATTTTCAAAAATATTTTCCAGCGGCTGGAACTCTTTTTTGAGTCTTTAAAAACGTTTTCCAGCGGCTGGAATTAACTTTTGTTTTTACAAAAATAAGTTCCAGCTCCTGGAATTAGTTTTTATTTACACAAAAATAGTTTCCAGACGCTGGAATCTATTTTTATTAACAATTTAGTCTTTTCCAGCAGCTGGAATTGTTTGTACATTTGCCAACTGTTCCATCAGTGATAAAAAAGATGGAAATCATTGTAACATTCAATTTTACATGTGATGAAAAAAGATCAAATCATTTTCGACATCATTGAAAAAGAACATCAACGTCAATTAAAGGGAATTGAGTTGATTGCTTCAGAAAACTTCGTGAGCGACCAGGTAATGCAAGCCATGGGAAGCTGTTTAACCAACAAATATGCCGAAGGATATCCGGGCAAGCGTTATTATGGAGGTTGCGAAGTAGTAGACCAAAGTGAAACAATCGCAATTGAAAGACTGAAAAAAATTTTCAACGCAGAATGGGCAAATGTTCAACCTCATTCAGGTGCACAAGCAAATGCGTCTGTTTTCTTGGCTGTTTTAAATCCGGGAGATACATTCTTAGGTTTGAATTTGGCTCATGGAGGTCACTTATCTCATGGTTCTCCTGTGAATAGCTCTGGTATTTTATATCGTGCAACGGAATACAATGTAAAAGAAGATACAGGTCTTGTTGATTACGACCAGATGGAAGAGGTGGCTTTACGCGAAAAACCGAAATTGATCGTCGGTGGTGGTTCGGCTTATTCTCGTGACTGGAACTACAAACGTATGCGTGAAATTGCTGACAAAGTGGGTGCATTGTTGATGATCGACATGGCTCATCCGGCAGGTTTGATTGCTGCAGGTTTGTTGAATAACCCATTGGAATATGCACACATCGTGACTTCAACAACTCATAAGACTTTGCGTGGTCCGCGCGGAGGTATCATCTTGTTAGGAAAAGATTTCGAAAATCCTTGGGGTAAGAAGACACCGAAGGGAGAAATCAAAAAGATGTCTCAGCTGTTAGATTCAGCCGTATTCCCAGGTATTCAGGGCGGTCCGTTAGAACATGTTATTGCTGCTAAGGCTGTAGCCTTCGGTGAAGCGTTGGAACCGGAATATAAGACTTATCAAGCACAGGTAAAAGCAAATGCAGCAGCTATGGCAAAGGCATTCATGGATAAAGGTTACAAAATTATCTCTGACGGTACTGACAACCACAGTATGTTGATCGACTTGCGTAAGAAATTCCCTGAATTGACTGGTAAGGTAGCTGAAAAAGCATTGGTTTCTGCGGATATTACCGTAAACAAAAATATGGTTCCTTTCGACAGCCGTTCTGCATTCCAAACATCAGGTATCCGTGTGGGAACTCCGGCAATCACAACTCGCGGTGCAAAAGAACCGTTGATGGGTGAAATCGTTGAAATGATTGACACCGTATTAAGTGCTCCTGAATGTGATAAGACAATCACAGCTGTTCGCGAAAAAGTAAACAGCATTATGACTGAATACCCGATCTTCGCGTGGTAAAAATACTCCGGGGCGGTTTGTTCAAGCCGCCCCTTTTCTAATTATAAATCTTACAAAACAATCCCGACATGCTAAAGCTCATTTCTGTATGCGTCGGCGCAGCGCTTTGTCTTCTTGCGTCTTGTAGTGAGGGTCAAACAGAACTAAAACCGTATAATCAAGGTATCAATGTAATCCCTACTCCAGTTAGTCTCGTCCAAAACGAAGGAACTTTCAAGCTCAACAAAAACACAAAATTCCTCGCCTCTACACCGGAAGCAAAAATAATTGCAGAGTATTTTGCAGCTCAAATCAACTTGGCAACCGGCTATTCAACTGTTCTTAGCGACCAAACAGCTGCCGATGGTATCTCTCTGGTAATCGACGAGTCGTTAGAGGTCAACGAAGAAGGATATACATTAGATGTAACACCAAAGGCTGTTACCATCAAAGCAAAAACTCCGCAAGGACTATTCTACGGTATGCAAACGTTTATGCAACTGCTCCCGGCTGAAATCCAGAGTCAAGAGGTGGTAAATGGGATTGCTTGGGACGCACCTTGTGTTACCGTAAAAGATGAACCTCGTTTTCTTTATCGCGGTGTCATGCTCGACCCTTGTCGTCATTTCATCCCTGTTGAAAACGTAAAGAAATATTTGAATATTCTTTCTTTATTCAAAATCAATTGTTTCCACTGGCATTTGACGGACGATCAGGGTTGGCGTATTGAAATCAAGAAATATCCCAAACTGACAGAAATCGGTTCTAAGCGTATCGAGGGCGAAGGGACTGAGTACGGAGGTTTCTATACTCAGGAACAGATAAAAGAGGTTGTCCAGTATGCAGCAGAGCGTTTCATTACGGTTATTCCTGAAATAGAGTTACCGGGGCATGGTTTGGCCGCAATCTCAGCCTATCCTGAATTATCTTGCAGTGGTAAACAGGAAGAGGTTCGTAATATTTGGGGGATTGAAGACATCGTATATTGTCCGGGGAAAGAGGGTACTTTCCAATTCTTACAAGATGTTTTTGACGAAGTTGTGCCTCTATTTCCAAGTGAATATATCCATATCGGTGGTGACGAATGTCCGAAAGACAACTGGAAAGCCTGTCCACTTTGTCAGAAACGAATCCGCGAAGAGGGCTTAAAAGCAGATAAAGAACACAGCGCAGAAGAAAAGCTACAAAGCTACTTTGTAAAGCGGATGGAAAAATATCTATCGGAAAAGCATCACAAAAAAATCATTGGTTGGGAAGAGATCTTGGAAGGAGGAGTTACTCCTACTGCGACCGTGATGTCTTGGACTGGTGAACGAGGAGGTATTGCAGCAGCTGCATTGGGCAATGAAGTTATCATGGCACCCAACAGCAAAGGTATGTACATCGACCAATACCAAGGTGACCCCAAAATCGAACCGATTTCTATCGGAGGTTATGATCCATTAGAGAAAGTCTATGCCTATAATCCGACTCCGGACACGTTAGTCGCCATAGGGAAAGATCATTTGATCAAAGGGGTACAATGTAATCTTTGGGCAGAATATTTATACAACACAGATCTTTTGGAATATAGAGGTTTCCCGCGTATCATTGCTTTAGCAGAAATTGGCTGGTCTCCACTCAACCGGAAGGATTACAAAGATTTTGAACGTCGTATTGATAATGCTTTGGTTCGTTTAGATCCATATGACATCAACTATTATATACCTCAACCGGAACAGCCGAATGGTTCTTGTAATTTTGTCGCATTCATTGATTCTGTTTCTTTAGAGTTTAAAACAACTCGTCCTGTTAAAATGGTTTATACAACAGATGGTTCAGAGCCGACCGCCGAATCGACAATCTATTCAACTCCTATCCCATTTACGGAATCAGGTGTTTTAAAGATTCGCTCGGTGTTACCTTCTGGAAAAATGAGTAAAACTCGTACAATCACAGTCGACAAACAAACATTGGCTCCGACAAAAGAGGTGACCAAAGTAACACCGGGGCTACTGTTAGAGACAACAGATGGTATGTACCTCAATGTTTCTAAACTATCAGAAGCAACTAACTGGAGAAAATCGGTAATCAAAGATTTAAAAGAAATCAATAAAGGCGTCAAGCGTTGGGGACCTATGCGTGGGGTAGAACAATACGCTTCTATTGCAACAGGATATATCAATATTCCGGAAGATGGGGTTTATTTCATCTCATCTAACAACGAAGAGGTTTGGATTGACGGAAAGTTGTTAATTAATAATGTAGGAGAAGTAAAACGTTTTTCCCGAAACGATACATCCATTGCTTTAGCAAAAGGATTACATGAACTTAAAGTGATATTCTTAGGACATATCATCGGTGGTTGGCCTTCCAACTGGAACTTCTGCGAGATCGAGTTAAGAAAGGCCGATAGTGATAAATTCTTCAAAGTAACCCCAGATATGCTTGTTCATTAATCATTTTAAATAGAATATTAGTATGAAAAAACTACTTAGTTTTTTTAGCTTATTATTTTCGATAGCTATATTCTTCCAGCTTTCAGCACAAACATTCGATTATGACCGATTCGGTCCACATCCTCGTTTGTTGCTGAAACAAGGGGAAGAACAAACAATAAAAAACAACATTCAAGGGAAACCTGAAATGTTGGAAGTCTATAATGGAATCATTTCTGAAGCCAAACATTTGCTCATTCAACCAACAGAAAGTTATACAAAGGTTGGCATGCGTTTAATTACAAATTCATTAAATCGTATTTTAACGTTAGCCTTTGCTTACCGAATGACTGAGAACGAAAAATTCCAATTACGTGCGGAACAAGAAATGATTGCATTAGCTTCATACAAAGATTGGAACCCTTCTCACTTTTTAGATGCGGCAACTGTCACAATGGCTATGGCTATCGGCTACGATTGGTTATATGACAAACTTCAACCGGAAACAAAACAATTAGTCCGTACAGCCATCTTGCAAAAGGGAATTGCTCCATCCAGAATCGAAAAATACAACAAGTTCCTACGTTCTACACACAACTGGAATCAAGTTTGTAATGCCGGAATGGTTTTCGGAGCGTTGGCTTTATTGGAAACAGACAGTAAAGAATCTATAGAAATAATAGAACGGGCTCTTCAAACTCTCCCAATTGCAATGGATGTATATGGTCCTGATGGCAATTATCCAGAAGGATATTCCTACTGGGGATATGGTACATCTTTTAATGTCCTATTAATTGCTGCTTTGGAATCTGTTTTTGGATCAGACGGAGGATTAAGTACGACACCTGGATTTATGGAATCAGCACGTTTCATGCAGTACATGACCGGGACAAGTACGACACCTTTTAATTTTAGTGATTGTGGTAAAAATATGTCTGGATTCCCAATCATGTTTTGGTTTGCTCAAAAAACTAAAGACTCTTCTTTGTTATGGAGTGAAAAAACGTTTTTGGCAAATGGAGGATCATATATGAAAAACATATACAAACCTTTGCTTTTAATCTTCGGTTCTCACTTCTCTATGGATAAAATAGACTCTCCTACAAATAAAACATGGATAGGGAGAGGAGCTGTTCCTGTAGTTTTAATTCGTACAGACTGGAAGAACAAGGAGGGTTATTATTTAGCCATAAAAGGAGGACAAGCTTCTGTTAATCATGCACACATGGACGCTGGTTCTTTTGTTTTTGACGCGCTTGGAGTTCGTTGGGCTGATGATTTAGGATTGCAAGATTACTACTCTTTAGAAAAAGAAAATGTTCAAATATGGGATAGAAGCCAAAAAGGAGAACGATGGAATGTATTTCGATATAATAATATCGCTCATAATACATTAACGGTAAATGAAAAAAATCATTTGGTAGATGGCTTCGTCTCTTTTACAAAAACATTTACTAAAGGGGCTAAATTAGGAGGAACTTTAGATATGGCTCCACTATTTGGGGGAAGCTTAAAAAAAGCAACTCGTGAAGTAGCACTAATTAAGGAAGAATTTTTACAAGTGACAGACTATGTACAAGCAGCAAACGAACCTACTTCAATCCGTTGGACAATGGTTACAAGTGCTACACCTCAATTAATCAACAAGCGGACATTGGAATTATCTAAAGACGGGAAACGTTTGAAGATGATATTAGAGAGTCCAACTTCTGCCTCATTCTCTATATTGGAGAATAATCCACCTCATGATTATGACGCTCCTAATCCAAACAGTTATCGGATTATTTTTGATACGAATTTAAAAGAGGGGCAACGTGAAACCTTAAAGGTTCGATTAGTCCCTATCATCAAATAAACTAATACAATAAAACAATAGCCTCACAAATTTATGAGGCTATTGTTTTATTGTACACTCTATTTATCTATTTCCAGTTTAATAATTGAAATTGAATTTGGAGGGAAACTATATACTTTTTGTCCTCCCGGTGAAAATGAAAATTCTTTTGTTTGAGGCTGTATTCTATAAGGATCATCAAACGTATTCCGTGCATTAGGTTCTCCTGCCAATTCTATCACTTCTATCGTATTTTTAATAGAGAATCCTCCAATATGCAATGCTGTCTTTTCTTCATGTTGTGTTGTATTAATAACTTTCAAAATTATTTTTCCTTTTTCCTTATCTAAAGCAGCAGTTGAAACCAATGATGGTATAGATGGAAGTGTTATTTGGTGAATCAGGGTATCATTCACAAAACAGCTGATCTTATCTTCCTTACAATCTATTTTTACATTATACCAACGATTACTTTGGAAAGGATAAACAACAGGCGTACGTAAAGTATCTCTTACTCCACCAGCTTGACGATAAAAATCAATTACACCAGTACCTATTGTCATACCTATATAATCATTTTGTTCACCTGATAGCCCATTATCTCGTACACGTAATTCTATCTGTTCACTTCCCTTTGTTCTTTTAATATCTGCAGAAAAAGTATAATCGTATGCAGAAGAATCTCCTAAAAGAATATAATTCCAACGATTGGGTACCGGAGTCAAAACACCCGATTCAACACCCCAACTACCAGTCTTTACTAATCCTTTTATGACAGGTATTTGATTAATCCGAACATTCTTGAAATCATAACTATTATCAAACATTTCAATACCGGCATATCCAAACGTTACTTGTGGCTTTTGATACGTTTGAACTTCAGTTTTTAGAACCTCATCTCCACGATTATTACTAAACATTTGCAATAAATAGTAAGAGGGAGAAAGAACTGTTCGTTCCCCATCAAAAGAAATAGCAGGAAAACGTTCCATTTTATATTTTACATTTCCCATAATTGGAGCATAAGCTAACCTTTTAACAAGATCTTGTCCATTTTCCACTCCAACTAAAAAACAAGCTTCACCTATTGCTGCTCTTAAACTACCAGAAACTGCCCCTGCAGATAACCCAAACTCTCCAATAAAAACAGAAGGTAATCTCCTTAAAAAACGATCTACATTATATTTATTATGATTTGAAATAAAAAAAGATTCATTTGAATAAAAATGGGTATCAGTCCATTCATTACGCCCTCTTCCTCGTATTTGAGAACTACTTATAACAGTAATATCCGGATAAACATCATTAATAGCTTTCTTAAACAGATTGAAACGTTTTGTATATTCTTGCCCATAGTTTTCACTTCCAATCTCTATGTATTTTAAACCAAAAGGCTTTGGATGTCCCTGTTTAGCACGTAAAATTCCCAGCGTAGAGTCTGCAGGTTCATTTGCATAAGCAATTGCACCTAAAGCGTCCTGTACCAATTTATCCATTGCCGTAATATCTTCGTAACGCGGACGTCGACTCTGATTTGTTACTCCACTATTAATGACGTAAATAGGTTCGGCTTCTAAATCCTCACACATTTGCAAATATTCATGATATCCTAAACCATTTGTCGAACCATATCCCCAGATATTCCAAAAATGTTTACGTTCAGCAATACTTCCAATTGTTTCACGCCAGATTGGATAAGTACCAGCTGTATATCCTTCCACAAAACTCCCCCCCGGAAATCGAACAAAAGCAGGTTTCAACGCAGCAATTTGTTCCATCACCCCCGGACGTAATCCATTCGTACGTTCATTCCAAGTCTTTTGAGGAAATAAAGAGACAACATCCAGCCAAAAAACAGTAGAGCTATCTGTTGTAATCGCTAAAACCGCTTTATTAGTACTTGCAGTTGCAGTAAATGAATATTTATACTTTTTCCATTCAAACTCAGGAGCCACAGAAAAAACATCACTCAATGTAGCCTCTCCGGTAGAATCCGTTAATCCAAAATTTATTGTTTTTGAATTTATAGAAGCCCCTTTTATATAGAAAGACAAATCATACTTTTCTCCTTTCTGAAGTGGTATTCCCTGATATCCTTCTGCAATAACGCCTCCTTTTCCCATCTCTTTAGAAGTCGAAACAGAAACAAGTAAAGAGCGACGATTCATATTATTAATCAATTCCTTTGTATCAGGGTATATATAAGAATTTGCAGAAAAGCGACGCCAACCAGGTATAGAATCTGCCCGTAAAAAAGGAATTGTCCAACCATTTGGCGTTATTAAAACACGACGAACAGGATCATAAGGACAGTTCAAAGGCGGTACCCCCTCTTCAAAACTACGATTTCGAATCAGTTCCGCATAGATTCCTCCCTCTACAGCATGATTAATCTCTTCTATTGTCAAACCATACAAATCCTGATTTACAGGTATTGTCATACCCTCTCCATCCACTGAAATAGAAGAAGTAACAGGTGTTTCCGGCCGACAACTAACCAACACGAAAAGGATTAATAAAATAATATTCGATTTCATACCGCAAACTTACAGGTAAATTTCTTTACAAGCATTGTTTTATACTATTTTAGAATTGAAAATAAATAAACGGTTGTACGCCTGCACTCCTAAATTGAACTACCACGAAGATGGCAACAGCTAATAATATAGCCTGTATTACCAAAGGAGAACGAGTAACAACCATTTGTAAATTATATTCCGCACGTTTAGGCATAAAATGCAAAATATATCCAATAACCATCAATATACAGACTCCTTTATATCCCATAACAAACTGTCCAAACACCTCCGGATGAAAATTCATAAATATTTGTGTCAAAACTTCCCCCACCGTTTGCATAGAATCTGCTCGAAACAAAATCCAACCAAAACAAACTAAATGAAAAGTAAATACAACACCTATGACTCTTCTCCACGGTTTCATCTCCGAGCCCAAAGGTTTGAAACTACTAAAATACCCCATTACAAATTTATGGATAGCTAAAGCTATGCCGTGCCAAGCTCCCCACAATATAAAACTTACAGAAGCTCCATGCCATAAACCACCCAATAGCATTGTAATAAACAAATTCATATAAGTTCGAATCTTTCCCTTTCGATTTCCTCCTAACGATATATATAAATAATCTTTCAACCAAGAAGAAAGCGAAATATGCCAACGCCGCCAAAACTCAGTAATAGTAGCTGATTGATAAGGTGAATCGAAGTTTACATTAAAACGGAATCCCAACAATAAAGCAATTCCAATCGCCATATCTGAGTAACCAGAAAAATCACAATAAATCTGTAAAGCATAACCATATACTCCCATCAAGTTTTCTATTCCCGTATAAAGTAATGGTGCGTCAAAAATACGATCTACAAAATTCAAACTAATATAATCAGAGATAACCGTCTTTTTAAAAAGTCCACACAAAACTAAAAACAGTCCCTCCCCAAATTGTGACTGAGTAACTTTCGGCTCTCTATAAATCTGCGGAAGAAAATCACGAGCTCGAACGATAGGACCGGCAACTAACTGAGGGAAAAATGAAACATAAAAAACATAATCAATCCATCGATGAAGTGGCTTTATCCGTCCCCGATAAACATCTATGACATAACTAATCGTCTGAAATGTAAAGAAAGAAATACCCACCGGGAGAAAAATATCCAAAGGCTCGTAGGTTTCTGTTTCACGAGCTATAGAGGCTATGATTTCTCGAAAGAAATTAAAATATTTAAAGTAGCCTAATAACCCCAAATCAATACACAAACTTAAAACAACCCAAGCCTTTCGTTTCCATTGAACAACTGTTTTCTCTATACACTGCGCAATACAAAAATCAGAAGTCGCTACAAACAACAGTAACAAGAAAAAAAGCCCACTACTTTTATAATAAAAATAGAGTGAAAACAAAGTAACATATATCAATCGAGCTAACAAATGTTTTCTCAATGACATATATATAATCAAAAAACCAATAAACAGGAAAAAAAACAATCCACTACTAAACAACATCGGAGCATCCTGCTGATAAGTCAGGACCTCCCCTATTTTTTCAAAAGAGAGCTGGCTCCAATATTTTCCTAAGCTATCTATAAAATTATTCATCCTTTTCCTCCTTAATTATCCAGTGATTATACGTATTCATAAAAGCTCGATATAGCAATGTTCCCTGCTCTCGATATCCCTCTTTAGAAAAATGAATGCGATCTCGTCCTAATAAATTTTCCTTACGCCATTTCACACAAGAACTCTTGCCACCAGTTACAGTAAATAAATCCCAACAAGCCACTCCTTCTTCTTTCGCAACTTGCACCAATACCTTTGCTGCTAATTGTGTATTAGAGTTTCTCACATACGTTCGTTTCTTATTTACATACGTCCGTTTGTAACATTCCGGAGGAGTTGTAAGCAAAACAGGGGTACCAGGCATATAATCTTTTATCAACGAAAGGAAAGCTCGTACCTGCATAGCAAACTCTTCACTATTAAAACGGCGTCCAAAAGTTTCATTCGTTCCCAACGAAACAATCAATAACGAGGGTTTCAATAAGGCCAACTGACGGACATAAGACGTATCCGTATAATTCACAAACATAGACCCGTTAACTCCTATTGAATGATATAAAATCCCCGACTCTCCATTTGTCAAGCTAAAACCATAATAAAGATTTTTAAAAGAAGAAGCTGGAAGTAACTCCTCTGTACCCAACTTCTTTCGAGAAGTATGCAACTTCAACGTATCAATTAGATAAGGTATACGGAAAGTATCAACCATCACCCCCGTTACCATAGGTTCCTGTGCTAAACAAGTTTTTATCGAATCTTTTAAAGCCCCTACAGGTAACATCGGCATCGCTTTTTCTCCACGAAACAAAATCACCTGATTAAAAGAATAGCCAGCTCCATTATTAGGAGCAATATATACATTCATATCAATTGAAGAAGATGATACAGACTGAATACCAATTCCACCAATCCCTATCGGGCATTTCTTTCTCGTTTGAATACATCGACCCGAAATCCACTCCCGGATATTTGAGGTAATAAAATAGTCATCCGGTTCATTCGTCCGTCCCAATTTTAAAGGAGAAATCCATCCCCGACCGGCATTTCCAAATTGTCCTTGAAAAAGACGCATAAGTCTACCCGAATAATACCCTGCCTGTATATGTGAGTCTCCCAAATGAACAATCGTAAGTACAGTATCCTTCCCTGATCGTAAAGAATCTAATTCAATAAAAAAAGTAGATAAAGAAGAGGATCCTAAAATTGAATCAATCTCTTTCCCTATCGAATAAGATCGCAAAGGTAAAGGGATTGTATCAACCTCTAACCGCTCCCCTTTTCCCTTTACAACGACCAGACACAAGATTACCCAAACACTAATGACCCATCTTATCTGCCTCATCATAAAACTCCTTCTCTATTAATAACACATTTAATAAAGCTTTAGCAATCTCTTTACCTCCCCTAAAGCTTAAATGTGTATAATCTTTACTTGCCCATTCATTCTCAACAAAACGTACCATACTATTTTCTCCCCCCATTGCCCCAAAGACATTCCAAAAGGTAATACCGGTACGGCGGGCTGTTCGACGTTGTGTATGTAACAAAGCCAAAACAGCAGGCATTGTCTCAAACTCTCCATCAACTTGGCGGCTTCTATCAGATACCCCTAACATCAATACATCCGCATTCGGAAAGCAAACCTGTATATGACGTATGGCCTCCTCCATTCGTTTACCATACCATCCATATTGAAGAATGCTATCACTTACTACATTTAATCCATATTGCAAAACCACCAAATCATAGGGGCGTATTGCGTTCAGTTTCCTACAGCGAGCACTATCCAACCGGGTAAGAATCATTCCTGAGTTTCCTCGTAACGAATAATTATCGACAATTACTCCCGAATTATCCTCAAAAGCTACACCTAAAGCCCTAAAACCTATCGTATCTTTAAAAGAAAAAGTAGCTTCGGAAAACGTACCCGAACATTCATACGGCGCAATAGTAGAAGTTGGTTCTAACACTTTCTTAAGCGTATCTCCCCAACCATTACAGATCAAACTCATTTGAGTCTGTCTATTCTTTTCATATAAAAACTTTAAAGAAGAGACCGTATCAGACTCAGGATAGCGAGAGGTTGTCTTAATAGAGACAAACGGTTGTTCATTTTCCGGCTCAAAATACATTCCGGAAAGCGTATAAGCCTGTTCCTCGTCTGTCAACATAGAAAAAGTAGTCCATCCTTCCGCGTCCTGCTCGATAGTCGGACGATATTGTGCTGCGACCGAATGAATAGGAACAAAACCAACTCCCCGTCCCCCAAAACGTTTCTGCATTTCCGAACGAAAATCAGCAACCACAATATCTCCTTCAATAAAAGAATCACCTAAGAAAGCTATACGAACCGGACGATTCTCCTGCCCACAATTCTGAAGAGCCGTAAAGAAACGTTTCAATCCGATATGTCCTACAGAATAATCCTCAATACGAGTTCCCAATGAATCAGCTCCAGCTTCCGCATACATGACCCGATAAAGCGAATCACGCAAAGCCAAAGAAACAGAATCTATACCTGTTACTTTTAAAATAGAATCACGCATAACAAGAGAATCTATCTGTAACGAATCAGATTGCTCTAATTGCATACGAAGAGAATCTAACGAATGAGATTCCGGCTTCATTCGAAGCTCTGAAAGCAAATCAACTTTCTTTATTTTCCAACCAAACAGCTGGTCAGGTAAAAAATAGAATCCAAAGCAGATACCCCACGTTATAAAAAGCAGCAGCAAAAGCCTACACAAATTATCTTTTTTATTCATCAATACCTTTTCTTTCGAGGTCGCAAAGATAATGATAAATTTCATCGTACATTATAATTTCTCACCTATCCCCTACGTTTATGAAAGTAAGAACAATATTAACACATAAAAAATATGGAAGCACCCAAAAACGAACACTGGAAAGTACTTAAAAGCGAATATCTTGCTCACAAACCTTGGTTCACGGTCCGTTGTGAAGAGGTTAAACTTCCCAATGGGAATATTATTCCTGAATATTACATTTTTGAATATCCCGAATGGATTAATGTAATAGCCATCACCAAAGAACAAAAATTTGTATTCATCAGCCAATATCGACATGGTTTAGGAGTTTCAGCCTATGAACTTTGTGCCGGAGTTTGTGAAAAGGAAGATGAATCTCCTCTCGTTTCAGCGCAACGAGAATTATGGGAAGAGACCAGTTATGGAAATGGCAAATGGAGTAAGCTAATGGAAATCGGAGTAAATCCGAGTACACACACAAACCTTACACACTGCTTTTTAGCCACCGATGTAGAACCCATTTCCACTCAACATTTAGAAGCGACAGAAGACCTAACCGTCCACCTATTGACTCTTGAAGAAGTAAAGGAACTGCTTCTGAACGATCAAATCAAACAAGCGCTCCATACAGCACCCCTTTGGAAGTATTTAGCAATAAATCATCTGATATAAAACATTAAAAAGGCTATCATTTTTTGATGAATGATAGCCTTTTTAATGTTTTATACTATAGAGCAGGATTTCCAACCTTACCTGCAAATAAAATTGTCCCTGTCGTTGTTTCTGATATCATAAAAGCAAATGGACGATTAAATACGACCTGTAATGGTTCGTTTGGATCAGCAGCCGAATCCATACCAGCCCCTGTCACAGTTGTTACAACTGTCCCTACTTCATCCACTTCTATTATTGAACGTTGTTTTAACCATGATAAAAATAATGAGGCATCACTCATTTTCGAAAAATCAGCATTAGATGTAAATGCAGATTTAATACCCAACTCTTCTAATACTTCTTTTAAATTTTTATCTTCAAAATCAACTCGAAAACGAGGTAATGACAAATCTACACTATACAACTGGCTTTCCTGAATCCATTGATTCCACTTTTCTACAGATAAACCTGCCAAAAAATCATTTATACCTATCTCTTTATCTGTCGGCATAAATACTTGCATGGCAAATGCTCCATTTCCATAAGGCAATGATACAAGAGTCACCTCTTCATTTGAAACACATTGAAAATCTTCATGCTGACACATCATCGAAGCTTTTACAACGCTTTTATCTTCCAATACAAATAGTTGATCTCTCGTTTCGGAGGTTTCAAAAGGATATTTCCATTTCCCTTTAAAATAAAGAGTATTCAATAACAACGCTTTTAAACCCGAAATTTCATCCGGCTCTACAAACTTTGAGATAACACCTTTCGTTTGTTCCTCACACCACGCATTAATTTCATCTGCTGTTGAACTATTAAATGGCTGATTATCCTTTAATACTGCGTTATAATAGGTCTGATTAACTTTTTTAAACTCTGATAAAAAATTAAGACCATGACCTAACCATAAACTATTCGTATTTATAAAAGTAGTCGTATTGTCAATATCTGATAAAGCAACCCGCATTGTTTGCATATATTGATTTATCGATTGATTGGAATAACCAGAAAAACCCAAAGTATTTTGAATCTGATCATACGTTTCACCGGACGCTCCATTCAAAGCCATGCCCATTACATAAGAAACTCCTAATGGGGATACTATATAATTCGTCTGATCCTTTCTCTCTTTAGAAAACTCTTGAAAGAAATCGAACGAAAAATCTTGTACTTGTGCATTAACTTGCACTTCGCTTTCACTTAAATCTATCTTCTCTAACTTCTTTGCAACATTCGGATCATCGGAATCTTCCGAACAGCAAAAAAATACAGAAGCTAACAACAATAAATAAATTATTTGAGTCTTCATTTGTGTACGTTTTTAATGATTTTTTGAGATTGATTATAATAATAAGAACTAGAAGTTGATACACCATCACTAATCACAGGTGTAGTGACATTAAACAGGCCCGTTTCAAAATAGCCATTACCTTGACAATTTGACCATCCCCATCGACAATGCACTAAATTCTGGGTATAGTCAGATTCACCAATACATTGTGTTCCAACAATACTATTATCCGAACGGTTATAAATTGTAGCCACCTCATGCCTAAAACGCTTTCTTGAAAAAATACCATCTATTACCCAAGCATGACCTCCTTCCGAACTATCTTCTCCTCGAGTATAAACAATTTGGCCATTTCGCACATCCGTATATATATCACTCCAATTATAAGATGTTTCTCCATCAGTTTGATAACCAAATATATTTTCAAGAGTATTTTCTGCTTTTGAAATTGTTGATCCACTACCATTACATCCATAATCGGTATCAACAGCATCTGCAACTCCTCTTACAAAAGTAGAAGATGTATATTTTGTCATTGAACTCCAATCAACTGTATAAGAGACTCCCTTTGCTGTAAAACTTGTTGGATATTGATTATAAGCTAATATATGAGCAACAGCAACAGCTACACATCCTACTAAACAATGGTCACATCCATCTTTACCATCTATACTATTATAAAAAGGATATCCTTGATGCCAATCTATACCATTATATAATGGACCATATTGAGTAACAGTCGTCCAATCTCCCTCATAATAATAGAACGTTTCCAATATTTTATTATTAGAATCTTCCAAATCTTCTAATTCTTTATCCAAAGCTAAAGAATCATACTGACAATCTCCAAACGCTTTCGTTTGAATTAAGAAAGAAGACAAATGCTGATTTAAACTATCCATCCGTTGATTATACTCATCCATTTTTTGGCTTACATATCCAGGTATAATATCCAGCACATAAGCCAAACCATCATGAATGTCTCCTGGTACAATGTTTCCATTATCAGAATACCCTAACACTGTCGGAACACGAGTATCCCGAGATAGAATAGAAAAACCATTATTAGCCTCATAATTCACCACATAAATACAATCAATTGTTTCTTCGGTACTTTTCGTTTGAGGTGCATTCTGAATAAAATGACTCAATGGCAAAACTTCTTTAATCGTTTTTTCCACATTTTTAGTTTGAACATTACCGAATACATTCGGTAGCGAGAGGGCTATTGATTTAATCGAATCAATAGATAGCACATGCGACAAAAGGGTCGCTTCAATACTCACCTTTTCGGAACTCGTTTCAAGGGTTTGTTCTACATCGTTCTGTGAACAAGAAATCATTGATAACATCACTATTCCGAAAAAAGACAGGGATAATAACTTTTTTCGTTCCATACTAAATTTTTTAAATGGTTAGTTTCGCAAAAATACCAATTTATTAATATAAAACAAACTTTTATTTACAAATCATCACCGATAAAACTGCTTTTCTTTCGTTCTTTTCAGAAACCCCGCCGGCGCTGCCGGCGACCTTTCAGACAGTCCGGAAACCTCCGCGGCAGCGCCGCCAGGCTTTCAGGAGCTCCAGAAAGGTCCACAGCGCCGCCGTCAGGCTTTCAGACGTTCCTGAAACCGCGACAGCGCTGCCGCCAAGCTTTCAGACGCACCGGAAACCTTCCCAGCGCCGCCGGCGGACTTTCAGGGGGAAGTTTCATTTTATTATCTCAGAAAAATATCCTACTTTTGCCCCTCATAGCAAAGAAGTTATCCATGAAGATCAAAATAAACATTTTACTCACTCTACTTTTTACATTTTTCTGCCTTGGGACATTACAAGCCCAAGAGAAAGCATTTCCTAAAAAAGGAGAAGGAGTTGAAGTATTCCTAAAGCGACATAATCGCGTAGGTAGTTCTTATCAAAAGAAATTCATTGAGCTAAATAAAAAGAAGTTAGGTAAGGGGAATACACTCCGTATGGGTGTCAAATACACGCTTCCTCCGCTACAAGGGAAAGAAGCAGCCGTAGCCTCTTCCAAGAAACGTCCCAACTACGAACCGTTGTTCGGAAAAGAATTGGCCGCCTATAAGGTAAACTCTTCAGAACTGAAAGGGGCTTGTTTTTACTTAGTTTGTGGACATGGGGGTCCGGACCCCGGTGCAATTGGGAAAATAGGATCAACCAAGCTACACGAAGATGAATATGCCTACGATATTGTTCTGCGTTTAGCCAGAAACTTGATGATGAAAGGGGCCAAAGTACACATCATCATCCAAGACGCCCAAGACGGGATTCGCAATGAGAAGTATCTCAAGAACAGCAAACGAGAAACCTGTATGGGCAAGCCGATCCCATTCAATCAAGTCCGCAGACTTCAACAACGCTGTAACCAGATAAATTCATTGTTCAAACAAGATCGGTACGCTTATAAACGGGCCATCTTCGTACACATAGACAGCCGTAACAAAGGACACCGAACAGATGTCTTTTTCTATCATCAAGAGAAGAACTCTGAAAGTAAACATTTAGCAAAAACAATGAAGTCTACTTTCGCCCAAAAATATAAGAAATACCAACCGGGACGTGGATTTTCCGGTACCGTAGACGGGCGTAATTTATATGTCTTAAGACACACGACACCGGCTTCCCTTTTTGTCGAATTGGGAAACATACAGAACAGTTCTGACCAACAACGTTTGATTTTAAATAACAACCGACAGGCGTTGGCAAACTGGCTTTGTGACGGGTTCATCACCGATTACAATCGGTACAAGAAAAAAACAAGATAAAAGCACTCTTTTCAATACGAAAAGAACTACATTTGTCTGCATATAAAGAATAAACAAATACCAATATATGAAATTCAACAGACGTGATTTTATTAAAACAGGAGGTATGGCAATGCTTGGTTCATTAGCAGTTCCCTCTTTTTTGGGAGGTTGCACCGGTAATAGTGCAGATAAAGCAGCCGGTATCTCATTTGCACTTAACCATTTCGGGGTAAGTGAAAACGATATGAAGAAGGTGCTGACAACAGCACTTGAAAAGGGGGGCGACTATGCAGACCTCTATTTCGAACATACGTACCGTAATAACATTGGACTACAGGATGGCGCAGTAAACCGTGCCTCTTCCAACATTGATTTTGGTATGGGTGTGCGCGTATTGGCAGGTGATCAAACCGGTTATGCGTATGTAGAAAACGTTACATTAGAAGAGATGTTAAAAGCAGCTCGCACTGCAGCCCGTATTGCTAACAGCTCAGCTAATACAACGCCGATAAACATAACAGAAGTTCCGGTTGTAAACAATTACTACGGAGTACAAACACCTTGGGATGAATTAGTTGTCAATGCAAAGACTCCTTATCTACAAAAACTGAACGATCAAATCTTTGCTCTTGACAAACGGGTTCACAAAGTAATAGCCTCTTTAGGAGACACTACTTCTCACATCTTGTTCTGTAACTCAGAAGGACAAATGTACTACGATTACCGCCCGATGGTAACGCTGGGCGCAGTTTGTATCATGGAAGATAATGGAAAGATCGAAAATTCACACGCAGCTCGTGCCTTCCGCATGGGAGCAGAATTCCTAACAGACGAGGTTATAAATGAACTGGCAAAAGAGGCTGTAGAAAAGACCTCTATCCTATTCCAGGCAATCAAACCTAAAGGGGGCGAAATGCCGGTCGTAATGGGTGCCGGTGGTTCTGGAATCTTGTTGCATGAAGCAATCGGTCACGCTTTTGAAGCGGATTTCAACCGCAAGAATACCTCTATCTTCTCTGATTTATTGAACAAAAAGGTTTGTAACGAGCATATCAACGTGGTAGACGATGGTACAATCCCATTCAACCGAGGTTCAGTTAATATCGATGATGAAGGTATTGCCGGACAAAAGACCTACATCGTGAAAGAGGGCGTATTGACAAGTTACCTACACGACCGTATCAGCGCAAAGCACTACGGTATTCCTTCAACAGGTAACGGTCGCCGTGAATCTTTCCGCCACATGCCTATCCCACGTATGCGTGCTACCTATATGGAAGCTGGAAACGTAACGGAAGAGGAGATGATTTCTACGGTAAAGAAGGGTATCTATGCGGCTAACTTTACCAACGGACAGGTTCAGATTGGTGCAGGCGACTTCACTTTCTTCGTGAAAGATGGGTATCTAATCGAAAACGGTAAATTGACACAGCCGATCAAAGACATCAACATCATCGGTAACGGTCCGCGTGCATTGGCAGACATCACGATGGTGGGTAACAACTATAAGATGGACAACGGTACATGGACTTGCGGTAAAGATGGACAGTCCTGCCCGGTAACTTGCGGTATGCCGTCAGCCTTAGTTAGCAAACTTACTGTCGGAGGAGAAAGCTAAAAGAGTTTCATTCATTAATTAGAAATCAGAAATCAAATGATCACAAACGAAAATAAGAAACTGGCTCAATGGGCGATGGGATTTGCCCTCAAGAACGGTTGCCAGGCCTCACGCGTCAGCCTTTACAACGGCTCAAGCAGCTCTTTTGAAATACGTGATATGAAAATGGATCGTTTGCAACAAGCGTCAGAAAACAGTTTGGTTATCCAGCTGTATGTAGACGGTCGTTTCGGTTCTTTCTCTACCAATCGTTTAGATAAAAAAGAGTTGGAAAATTTCATCCGTAACGGGATTGACTCTACTCGTTTCTTGGCAGAAGACAAAGCCCGCACACTTCCGGACGCTTCTCTTTACTACAAAGGAGGCGGTGCTGACTTACAACTGATAGATCCGAAGTTCGACAGCATTCAGCCGGACGATAAGGTGGCATTGGCGATGAATGTATGTAACGAAATGATGGGAAAAGACAGCCGTATCATCTCAGCCAACTCTTCCTATAGTGACGAGAAGTACTTCAAATATATGATTTCCAGCAATGGCTTTGAGGGAGAAACTGCCAGCTCCTATTTTAGCTTGGTAGCCAGTGTAAGCATTAAAGGGGAAGGTGACGCACGCCCTGAGTCTTACTGGTACGATTCTTCACTATATTACGATACATTGATTAAAGAGGGATTAGGTACAAAAGCCTTGGAACGTGTATTGCGTAAGTTAGGACAGAAGAAAGTAGCTTCCGGAAAATATCAGGCTGTTATAGACAACATGAACTCTGCACGCGTACTCTCTCCGATTATCGAAGCTATGTATGGCTCTTCTATCCAGCAGAAAAACTCTTTCTTATTGGATAAATTAGACCAGAAAGTACTGGGTAGTAACGTAACGCTTATTGATGAACCGCACTTGGTAAAGGCTTCAGGTGCTCGCTACTTCGACAACGAAGGAGTGGCCACAAAGCGTATGCCGGTATTTGAGAACGGGGTTTTGAAGACTTATTATATCGACACCTACTCAGCTAATAAGATGGGAACTAAGCAGACAATCTCTTCGCCTTCTATCTTGACTATGCAGATGGGGAACAAGGATACTGACGCATTGATTGCTTCTGTCAATAAAGGAATCTTCATCACTGGCTTCAATGGCGGTAACTGTAACAGTACAACCGGAGACTTCTCTTATGGTGTGGAAGGTTTTTTGATTGAAAAGGGGAAATTGACTCAGCCTATCTCTGAAATGAATGTGACAGGAAACATGGTTTCTCTTTGGAACAACCTGGTTGAAGTTGGTAATGACCCACGCAAATCATCCAGCTGGCGAATCCCGGGATTACTATTTGACAACGTAGACTTCAGCGGTCTATAAACCGTTTACAACTATAAGAAAGGCCTTTGACGGAGAGATATACAGTCACTTCTCCCGATCAAAGGCCTTTTTTATATCCTTTACCTCTTATACTAACAGATACACAGCCATAAAGTGACAAACACTACCAGCCAATACGAAGAAATGCCAAACGGAGTGCATATAGCGATATTTATCCAACGAAAAGAAGATACATCCTACCGTATAGCAAAGCCCACCTGCCACTAACCAATATAAAACTTCCATTGAATCCGTAATCTGAAGTACATGTAGCAGCGGTTTAAATGCAACCACTACCACCCATCCCATCGCCAAATAACAAATAGTCTTCAGATGGTCTTTCTTCTTCATCTTACGGAATGAGAGATAAACCCCTACAATAGCCGCAACCCACACCACCGAGAAAAGCGTCCATCCCCAATAACTCTCCTGTCGAAGAGTTATCAGCGTAAAGGGAGTGTAAGTTCCGGCTATATAAAGATAGATCGCGCTATGGTCAAACCGACGTAACAACCGCTTTTGTTTCGCCCGAGCAGAAGCATGATAAAAGGTAGAAGTCATAAAGGAAAGTGTCATACAGATAGCATACACGATAAAACTACTTATCACCCAAGGATTCTCAGTCTGTATAGCAGATATCATCAAAAGCACAAGAGCCGTCACACCGAAGCCAATCCCTGCCCCATGTGTCAGTACATTGGCTAACTCTTCTCCATAAGTCTGTCGCTGTTTTGTAATCATCACTCTATCATTTTTTTACTTCATAAACTTCAATCGTAAACTATTCGTCACAACCGAAACGGAGCTAAATGCCATAGCAGCGCTTGCCCACATCGGATTCAGTAGTAATCCGTTCATCGGGAAGAAGGCACCGGCCGCCAAAGGGATGCCTATCAAATTGTAGACGAATGCCCAGAACAAATTCTGACGGATTAAGCGAACTGTTTGCTTCGATAAGCGGATAGCGTCCGGGAGTAATAAAAGGTCAGAAGTTATCAGCGTAACCATTGCTACGTCCATCGCTATATCTGTCCCTTTTCCCATTGCCACACTCACATCAGCACGAGCAAGCGCTTGTGAATCGTTGATACCATCTCCAACCATTGCCACCCGTTTTCCCGCTTGCTGTAAAGCAACAATATAATTTTCTTTATCGCTCGGCATAACCTCAGCTTGGAAAGAATCAATCCCTAACGTAGCAGCAACCTGTTCTGCGGTACGTTGTCCGTCGCCCGTCAAAAGATGTACCGTTATCCCTAACTTCTTCAAGGCTTGTACAGCTACTGCCGAAGTGGGTTTAATTCGATCCGAAACAGCCAGTACAGCCAATAGCTGTTGTTCTCTTCCATAAAAGACTACGCTACGTCCCTCCTGCTGCCATTGTTCGATTGACTTCTGCACTGACACCGGTATCTCTGCCTGAAATGTTTCCAATAAGTTTTGACTGCCAACCCAGTAGGAATTCTCTTGTAGTTGAACTTGAACTCCTCGTCCGGTTAAACTCTCAAAACGGTCTATCGGACAGTTCTTCGCCCCCCTCTCTTCCAACCAACGAATGATCGCAGAGGCCAACGGATGTTCTGACTTCTGTTCGGCAGTAAACAAGATGTCTCGTATCGATTCTGTCTCTTCTTTTACCCAACAAACATCTGTTACCACAGGAACACCTTCCGTCAAAGTACCAGTCTTATCCAATACAACCGTATCAACCCGACAAAGGTTCTCCAGCGCAAAAGCATCTTTGATTAGGATGTGTCGTTCTGCCCCTTTCCCAATTCCCACCATCAAAGCGGTTGGAGTAGCCAACCCCAATGCACAAGGGCAGGCAATTACCAGGACAGAAACAGCGGAAAGCAAAGCATAAGAGAAATAACTTGTTCCCCCTATAACTAACCAACAGACGAAGGTAATGATTGACAATAAAACGACCGTAGGAACAAAGATACTACTGATCTTATCGACAACCCGTTGGACAGGAGCCTTACTCCCTTGTGCCTCTTGTACCATTCGTACAATCTGAGCTAACATGGTTGCACTACCCACCCCTGTTACTTTCATCGTAAAAGCCCCTGTTTGATTAATTGTCCCGGCCAACACTCGGTCACCCTTATTCTTTTCAACCGGAATCGGTTCGCCACTCAACATGCTTTCATCGACCGAAGAATAGCCCTGTATTAACGTTCCATCTATCGGTATTTTCTCTCCGGGACGTACACTCACCATATTTCCAACTCGAAGTGCAGCGATAGGAACTTCTATCTCTTTTCCACCCTTCACTAAACGAGCCGTTTTAGGTTGTAATCCCATCAATCCCCGAATTGCAGAAGAGGTACTATTCTTTGCTCGTTCTTCCAAAAGTTTACCCAAGAGAATAAAGGCTATAATAACACCGGAAGCCTCATAATAGACATGCGGTTCCAAACCCCGTGCTAACCAGAACTCAGGGAACAGTGTATTGAAAAGACTAAATAAAAAGGCAATAGAGGTACTCAACGCAACTAATGTATCCATATTCGCCTTTCCCGTCAAAGCGTTCCGAAAACCATTCGTATAAAACGAGCGACCGAAAAGCAACATAATAGCAAATGCCAATCCCATCATTATCCAATTCGCCCAAGAGGCATTCATAAAAGCCATACCCAATACAGCCAATGGGACGGCCAAAAGCCATGCACCGATTGTATTTCGTTTCAGCCTTTGATAACGCTCACGTGCTTTCTCTTCCTGTATCGCAACGGGATCTTCTTCTTCAATCACCAAATCAAAACCGGCCGTTTGCACCGCTTTCTGCATGGCTTGTAAGGTGATTTCATCAGGACAATAGGTAACCGACAATGTATTTGCTGCAAAGTTTACAGTTGCTTGCTCTACACCGGATAAACCACGCACAGTCTTCTCCACACTATTGGCACAAACAACACAACTCATATCCAGCACAGGAATAACTTTTGTCTCTATCTTCTTCATGCTATTCTACAATCAATCATACTTCAATTCATGAAACAAAGATACGGTTTATTCGGTTAACCTTAATACTCTTTTTAAGGTTTCCCCTTATAAGTAATCCTCACAAAAGTAGTCCTAAAGTAGGATTCATTAGTCAAGAGGTTGTTTTTTCCTATTATTTACACTACTGGTCTATTATTTAACATTGGAATATGCGACCTTTGTTTATCATTATAAAAGAACAAACGAATTTAAATAAGAAAGCTATGATACTTGATTCTTTGAACAACACGAACAGATTTGAGAACTTACATCCTCTATTCAAAAAGGCATTCGAATATGTAAAAACAACCGACTTCTCCAAAATGGAAGATGGGAAATATGAGCTGGAAGGTTCTCGCTTATACGTAAGCATTGCCAGTATTTGTGGGAAAGAGAAGAAAGAAGCTGCTATTGAAACTCATAAGAAATACATAGACATCCAACTGCCTCTGCTCGGTGTTGAGAAAATCGGATGGAAACCGGGAAGTGAACTACAGGAAGAGTCTATTCCTTATAACGAGGAGAAAGACATTACTTTCTACGTAGATCGTCCAACTGCCTATACAAAGATTTATCCAGGACAGTTTGCTGTCTACTTCCCTGAAGACGGTCATGCACCCGGTATCGGCCAAGGGAATATTCGCAAAGTCGTTGTAAAAGTATTGGTCGAAGAGTAACTAACAGACCTCAAAAGTTCAAAACATAAGAAAGCCGTTTTAGTGATTCATTACGAACACTAAAACGGCTTTCTTCATTCATTACTTATAAACCTTTGATGACAATACGTCCATCAGCATTTGCATACGCACTACCAATTTTTCCCTCGAGTATTTGCTCAATATAGGCTACCAATATCTCTACATCCTGACCCAAATTATCAGCCTTCAGAACAGCATGCTTAAAAGCCCCACCTGCTCCTAATTCTTTAAGCAAATAGTTATAACTTGCAATTGTATAGCTATTTTCCAATTCAACCGGTTTATATTCTCCGGTAGTTTGATCTAGTATCTGTAAATTACTTACTCGGCGTGTACCCTCTCCTACATGAGAAAACAGTTCATCAGCTCCTATTACAACCGGGGTTGGAACTGAAGCGTCAACCTCAAACTTCATACCGCTTACCTGCAAGAAATCTCCAGACTCTTGCGGTAAAACTCGTACGGTACATTCCAAAGCGTCCAATAATTGTTGTCCGGTGATTGTAGCCGTACAAGCGGTGTTATTAAAAGGAAAGACGGAATAACAATCGTTATAAGTAACTTCCCCTTGCGATATATTGTCACGAATCCCCCCACCGTTTACCACAGCGAGGTCTGTATTAAGAATTATACGAAAAGCATCCGCACAAAAGTCTCCGATATTAGCTTCCTGATTACGTACAATCCGATTCCCTGACTCATCATTTATTGACAGATAGACCTCACTGGTTCCTACTACACGTTCTCCTGCTGCAAGCGCCTGTTCACTTATAGCGTCCACATACGCCTGTACCTCTCCATCAATAAGCTCATTGTCTGCACCGGCAGAGACAAGGCGAGAACTAAATGTTCCATCCGTTGAAAGCGTAAGTAAACCGATATTCGCAAACTTTGTTCCTGTAGAGCTCAATAAGACCGGAGTACCCTCCTGATTATTTACTAATGTATCCGGAATCACATGATGATCATGTCCATCAAGTACCACATCAATACCGGTTGTATTCGCAATCAAATGTAAAGAGTTCGGATGTTCACCTGCGTCACTATCTCCCAAGTGAGCCAAGGCTACCACATAATCGGCACCTTTCTCACGAGCTTCGTTTATGTAGTTCTGCGCGTCCGTATAGAAAGTCTCTTTCGAGAAATCGTATATAACATTTCCTGCTTCATCCTGAAATATCTTAGGCGTAGTCGAAGTAGTTGTCGTAGTTGTGGTAAAACCGATATAAGCAATATCTACCTCCCCATAGCGAACGATTTGATAAGCCGGGAAAGCCAGTTCTTTAGTACGCAGATCGCGAAAGTTTGCACTTACCACAGGCGCATTTAACCTCTCCATCAGTAAAAACATCTGAGACATTCCGTAATCGAATTCATGATTTCCCAGTGTAACCACATCATATCCTACCTTATTCATTATATCGACAATACTCTCCCCACGAGAGGCAGCCCCTACAATATCTCCCTGCGCAAAGTCTCCGCAAGAAACAGTTGTAACATAAGAGGTTGATTCTAATTGCTTTGATCGTAGAGCCGCAAACTTGGCATATCCATCTACAGCGCAATGTACATCATTTTCATAGACTATCACAATCGGATCCGTCGGTCGATCCGGAATCGGTTTTACATCTATGTCATTGTCTTCACATCCTAAGAAACAAGTAGTTAGTAACAATAAAAACGACATATAAACGTAATTTGTAAGAGTTTTCATATCCTAATTTTTTAATTTACGACGTCAAAAATACAGTTAAAATTCGCAATTCTCATAAAAAAGACTAACAATCTTTCACAAAAAGCTGTATCTCTTGAAAAATAATCCATACTCTTTTCACCGAATTACAAACTCTTTTCGTATTTTCGTCCCATAATTCTCCACACCCATAACGTTGGGTCACTGAAGAAGGACATTACATTTGATAAAAGGTGTTATTGAGATTATCTTCTAAAGTCAAACTTCGCAACTTTGATAAATAGCATGAAGATAATAGCAATAGCACCCGCGCTATTGTTATAGACTTATCCGTAGAGGAGAACTATATCTTTTGGTGTGGGTTGCTGTTGTTTTATTCATGCTATTAGGTAATGCGAAGACCTGACTTTAGGATAAAACAATAAGCTTCTCACACTTTTTTTATATTCATTTTCCTATAGAGAAGCAGGAAAACAAAAAACAATTCAACATGAAAAAACTTTTTATTTTTACACTTACCTCTTTTCTTTTAGGAGCTTGTAGTGTGGAAGAAGATTTTCAAGCAAATGATTCAGCGGTTATCAAATTAACCAGTAGTATTAACCCGATGACACGTGGGACTTCACTCGACCAACAGTCAACCCAAATTGAAGCCGGACGTGAGGTCGGAGTTATAATCAATGGGGCTAAAAGTGAACATACGAATGTCTCATGGAGCGTAGAGGAAGACGGTACATTAACCAATACCGGCAATACATTGTATTGGGGAAATAGCGATGTTACCATTTATGCCTATCACCCTTACAACAGTAATTGGGCTG
>JAFUOJ010000032.1 GCA_017481945.1 Parabacteroides sp.
CAGGTCGATTATATATCACTCTTAATGGAGATTATGCTGTTAAGAAAGTATTATTGAACACACCTGCTAATATCAATCTAAACTGGGTTGATAAATTACGTATTGAGCAAGAGTTCAAGCAAATGCCAGACAGTACATGGGTTATAGATAAAGAAAACACATACGTTAACTTCTATCTTGTAAAGGGAGCACAACAATTATATGCTCACCAGCTTAGAGACTATAATAACTATAGCTTTGAAGTTCAACAACGAGACTCTGTATTTAATTTGTTAGGTGCAACCCATGTGTTACCCGAAGCAATCGCTCAGCCTGATACATTCTGGACCAGTAATCGCCCTATACCTTTGAAAGAAAAAGAAAATGCTTTAAAAGATTTACTGGTACAATTACGTAAAGTACCTGCATTCAATGCTATTATCAAGACAGCAGAGATTTTAATCACAGGCTATATACCTACGGCAAATGATAAGAAAGAGAACAAATTTGACTTTGGTCCAATGAATACGACCTTTAGTGCGAATCATTTAGAAGGTTTCCGTATGCGTGTCGGTGGAATGACAACCGCAAACCTAAGTCCATATTGGTTTGCCAGTGGTTATTTAGCTTATGGTACAAATGACCGAAAGTTAAAGTATAATCTAAAACTCACCCATAGTTTCAATAAAAAAGAATATCATGAAGGAGAAGGACCTGTAAATAATCTTTCCTTTATACAGGAATATGATGTATATACACCTGGACAAGACTTCCTTTTTACCAGTAAAGATAACATCTTTGTTGCTTGGAAAGTCGGAGAACCAATTACCAAAATGCAATACATTCGCAAGAGCCTTTTACAATACGAAAAAGAGTGGTTAAACGGTTTAACGTGGAAGTCTTGGATCATGAATCAGAATAATGAAGCAGCTGGTACTCTGCAATATATTGAACGTGATAAGGCGGGAAATTTATTTCACATAAAAGACATTACAACTTCTGAGGTTGGAACACAGTTACGTTTTGCTCCAGGAGAAAGAGCTTATAACGGACGTGAAGGAAAAGAATCACTATTCAATCTCTCTAAAGACGCACCAATATTCAAACTTTCCCATAGATTAGGAATAAAAGGTGTATTAGGAGGTGATTATAATTTCAATCGTACAGAAATAAGTGCTGAGAAACGTATATGGTTATCCTCTTTCGGGCATATAGACGCACAGGTTAAGGCTGGTAAAGTTTGGGACAAAGTTCCATTCCCCTTATTAATTTTACCAAATACAAACCAATCTATTACAATTCAACCCGAAGCATTCCACATGATGAATGCTTTGGAATTCGTAACAGACCAATATGTATCATTCAATGCTACTTACTACCTTAAAGGGTGGATATTAAACCGTGTACCATTAATTAAATGGTTACGACTCCGCGAAGTACTTTCTTTTAATATGATTTATGGAGGTCTAACCGATAAAAATAATCCAACATTAACTCCCGGATTGTTCCTTCTACCGGAAGGAACACAACCTTTAGGAGATACTCCTTATATGGAATGTAGTGTTGGTTTAGAAAACATCTTTAAGATTCTACGTATCGACTACTATAGACGTTTAAACTATTTAGATAATCCTGGAATCAAAAAAGGAGGTGTCCGAGTAGCCCTACGATTCACATTTTAAAGCTTTAATCAAACAATGACAAACTCAACTGATTCTCGTTTACAACGAACTCCCAACCCTTGGGCACTTACCCCATTGGTTGTTTTTCTCCTGTCCTATTTGGTGGTATCCATCATAGCCGGAGATTTTTATAAAATGCCTATTACGGTTGCATTCTTAATTGCTTCTATTGTTGCAATAGCCATTTCAAAAGGTGGAGTGCTAAACAACCGTATAGAACAGTTCTGTAGAGGAGCTGCCAACAGCAATATTATGCTAATGGTCCTAATTTTTATTTTAGCAGGAGCCTTTGCACAAACAGCAAAAGCGATGGGTGCAGTCGACGCCACTGTTAATTTAGCAATGTCTATCCTTCCTGGAAATCTTTTAGTCGCCGGTATCTTTTTAGCAGCCTGTTTTATATCTATTTCCATCGGAACATCCGTTGGAACCATTGTTGCCCTCTCTCCCGTAGCGGTAGGTATTGCGGCCAAAACAGGAATACCAGACGCCCTTATGTTAGGAGTGGTAGTAAGTGGGGCAATGTTTGGAGATAATCTATCTTTTATCTCCGACACTACTATAGTGGCTACCCGTACACAAGGCTGTCAAATGAGTGATAAATTCAAAGTAAACATACGCATAGCTTTACCCATAGCCTTACTAACAGGAGCTATCTATATATTAGTAGGAAATCAGGTCAACGATCTATACGAAACAGCCCCTATCGAATGGGTAAAAGTCATACCTTATTTAATAGTACTAATAACAGCTATATGTGGTATAAATGTAATGGTTGTTCTAATTATTGGTATTATTCTTTCCGGACTTGTCGGTATTTTTACAGGTAGTTTTGACTTTTGGGCATGGAATGCTTCTATGGGATCCGGAATTACAAATATGGGAGAATTAATAATTGTTACTTTATTAGCCGGAGGCATGTTAGAAATGATACGATTTAATGGGGGTATCGATTGGATTATTAAAAAGCTCACAACCCGAATTCACTCAACAAAAGGAGCAGAAGTAAGTATTGCGGCTCTTGTCAGTTTCGCCAATTTGTGTACTGCCAATAATACAATTGCTCTCATCATGGCTGGACCTATTGCGAAAGATATAGCCGATCGTTTCCACATAGATCCTAAACGCAGTGCCAGTCTATTAGATATATTCTCCTGTTTCGTACAAGGTATTATTCCTTACGGAGCACAGCTACTAATGGCTGCAGGATTAGGACAAGTCTCTCCTATTGAAATCATGCAATATTTGTACTATCCTTACCTTTTAGGAATAGGTGCTTTGCTGGCAATCGCATTCAACTATCCCCGAAAGTTTGCAAAAGTTCAAATCTAAAGAGATATAAAAGCGAAAAACATTTAAATTATTTAGCTTTTATTATCAAGTTAGAAACAAAATTTAAGACAATATCTATTGATAAAAAATGGGAAACTCGTACATCTGCAATGTGGTTTTTTCATAATAGTATTAGATTTAAGGTTAACAAAGTTGGTTAAGGGTTGTCGTGAGACAGCCTTTAATTGTTTATACCCCTTTCGGTCCTTTTTTCATCTTTATAAAAGGACTTTCCGCTTTTTATTTTATAACCTCGTTCCGTTCTAAAAATTATCACGTACATTTGTATTCTAAATCAAAAGAACACCAATTAATATGCATACATCTTTTCACACGCTCATCTCACAAACATTAAATATACCATCCGGACAGGTAGAAAGAACTATCGCTTTGTTAGATAAAGGTGCAACCATTCCGTTCATCAGTCGTTACCGTAAAGAGGTTACTGGCTGTTTGAATGAAGTCGAAATCGGAAACATCAAAGACCAATTAGATAAACTGACAGAATTAAAGAAAAGGAAAGAGAGTATCCTTTCTTCTATTGAAGAACAGGGGAAATTAACTCCTGAACTTAAAAAGCGTATAGAATCCTCTTGGGATAGTACAGAGATAGAAGACTTGTACCTTCCATACAAACCAAAGCGAGTTACCAAAGCTGAAATTGCTCGGCGAAAAGGATTAGAGCCTTTGGCTAAAGTAGTCATGCAGCAAAATACAAGAAATTTATCTTTACAGGCAGAATCTTTTATCAAAGGGGAAGTTAAAAATATAGAAGAAGCCTTGCAAGGAGCTCGTGATATTATAGCTGAATGGGTAAATGAAAACGAAGATGCTCGCAATACTGTTCGGAACTCTTTCACTTACACTGCAATTATAACTTCTAAAGTAATCAAAGGGAAAGAGGAAGAAGGTGCTAAATATCGTGATTACTTTGATTTCAGTGAACCTTTAAACCGTACCAGTTCTCATCGTCTATTAGCTCTTCGAAGAGGAGAATCTGAAGGTATCCTACGAGTTAGTATCTCTCCTGACACAGAGAATTGCTTAGACAGACTTAAACGTCGCTTTGTCCGTGGACGAAACGAGGCTTCCGAACAGGTATCAATCGCTATCGATGATTCTTTCAAACGCCTATTAAAACCCTCTATAGAAACAGAGTTTGCTAACTTAAGTAAAGCGAAAGCAGATGAAGAGGCGATTCGTGTTTTTGCGGAAAACTTACGACAATTACTCCTTGCCCCACCATTAGGACAAAAACGAGTATTAGGAGTAGACCCTGGTTATCGCACTGGATGTAAATTGGTTTGTTTAGACGCACAAGGAACACTCTTGCATAATGAAGCCATCTATCCTCACCCACCTCAGAATGAGAAAGGAAAAGCAGCAGCAAAAGTCGCTCAATTAGTTTCAACTTATGCCATTGACGCCATCGCCATAGGGAATGGAACTGCCAGTCGCGAAACGGAACAATTCATTACTAATATTCGTTATGACCGAAAGGTACAAGTATTTGTCGTTAGTGAAAATGGCGCTTCCATTTACTCTGCTTCTAAAATAGCCAGAGATGAATTCCCACAGTACGATGTAACGGTCCGAGGAGCCGTCAGCATTGGACGTCGATTAATGGATCCTTTGGCAGAATTAGTTAAGATAGATCCTAAAAGCATCGGAGTCGGACAATACCAGCATGATGTAGAACAAAGTGCACTAAAAAAGAGTTTGGATCAGACCGTTGAAAGTTGCGTAAACTTAGTGGGAGTAAATGTCAATACGGCAAGTAAACATCTGCTTACTTACATATCTGGATTAGGCCCAACATTGGCACAAAACATTGTGGATTACCGTACTAAGCATGGCCCATTTCAATCTCGACGTGAACTATTGAAAGTTCCCCGAATGGGAGAAAAAGCTTTTGAACAGTGTGCCGGCTTTTTACGTATCCCTGGAGGAAAAAATCCATTGGATAACTCTGCTGTTCATCCCGAAAGTTATCCGATTGTAGAGCGAATGGCATCGGATTTGAAATGTACAGTCACCGAATTAATAACCGATAAGCAGCGAAAAAAACAGCTAAATTTAGAGAAATACGTTACAGATAAAGTCGGTATACCGACCTTACTGGACATCATGGAAGAATTAGATAAACCGGGACGTGACCCGCGCCAGACAATACAAGTATTTGCTTTCGATCCCTCTGTTAAAACGATAGAAGATTTAACAGAAGGTCAAGTCTTACCTGGAATCGTGACTAATATTACAAACTTTGGTTGTTTTGTAGATGTAGGTATCAAGGAGAACGGTTTAGTACATATTTCTGAGCTATCTGACCGTTTCATTAGCGATCCAACACAGGTAGTTTCTATCCATCAGCATGTAAAAGTAAAAGTATTAAGTGTAGATCTCGTTCGCAAGCGAGTTCAATTATCAATGAAAGGAGTACAATAATGGCAAAGATAAATAAAACAAATGTAGCACGCCTGTTAGATAAAGCCAAAGTAGCTTATCAGCTGGTTCCTTACGAAGTTGATGAGAATGATCTCAGTGCTATACACGTTGCAGAACAATTAGGGGAGAATATTGCACAAGTATTTAAGACGCTTGTCCTCCACGGGGATAAAAATGGTTATTTTGTCTGTGTGATCCCTGGTGCAGACGAGGTAGATCTGAAAAAAGCAGCAAAGGTTTCAGGTAATAAAAGTTGTGAGATGATTCCAATGAAAGAACTTCTCCCACTCACTGGCTATATCCGAGGAGGCTGTTCCCCTATCGGAATGAAAAAACATTTTCCGACCTATTTCCACCATTCTATTGAACAATTCGACCACATCTATGTAAGCGCTGGTCAGCGTGGTCTGCAAATAAAAATTGCTCCGTCTGACCTAATTCAAGAAGTAAAGGGAATAGTTGCAGATATTTCAGCCTGTCGATAATCACCGACAGGCTAATTCCCCAAGAAGGAGGCACTTCTTAGTCTATTTGTATAACAGTTCAAGGCGAATAATTAAATGGCGAAACAAACATATGACTATAGTCAAAAATCCATTATTTCTTTTTCAATAAGAAACTATCAATCTGTTCTACAAATTGTTCTTTTGACAAGGCTCCTTGAGCCACTTGAGGCGTACCTATCTTCGGTATAAACAACAAAGTCGGGATACTTTGTATACCAAATGCCATAGCCAGTTCTTTTTCCTTATCCACATTGATTTTATAGACAACAATATCATCTTTATAAAGAGTAGCCAATTCGCTTAAAATGGGAGCTACTCGTTTACAAGGACCACACCAATCTGCATAAAAATCAATAATACAAGGTTTATCCCCTTCATATACCCACTTTGTCTGATTTGTCTCGTAATTATAAACTTTCGATAAAAAATCAGCTTTATTTAAAACAATAACTTCACCCTTTACCTGCCCCTTTGTTTTTTCAGAGTCATTCTGTTCTGTTTTCGCCGACATAGAGCAACTTACCAAAAACATAGCAACAGTTATCATTAATACACCCTTAAAACTTTTCATATACATTTCTCGATAATTTATTACTTTCACAAATATAGAAATAAAAACTCTATTTTGAGATATAAAAAGGTTAAATCTCGTATCCACATGGTTTACACCTTCTATATTGCGGAAAGACAGGGATTCGAACTGATGTCAATGAGTTTTTCGTGGCGGCTAGGTAAACCAAAAGGCAATAAAAAAAGTCCTACAAAATATTGACTTTGTAGGACTTGTCTTTTTCTTGTTGCCTTTTAGCTTTTCTTTCAGTGATCCGCCTGGGGTTCGAACCCAGGACCCCATCCTTAAAAGGGATGTGCTCTACCTGCTGAGCTAGCGAATCATCCTTTGCATTTATTTCTCTAATGTGGGTGCAAAGATAAAAAGTTTATTTTAACTACACAAATATTTTCTTGAGAAAAATAAAAAAAGTAGGATATATCCAACTTAAAAATAACTCCTGTCCAATTTTAAAACGGGACAAGAGAGAAATAAAATGGGACAAGAGAGAAACTTAAACATTTATCTTATCTTTGCAACTACATAAAAATACACAGATGGCAAAACAAGGTACAATATTAATAGTAGATGATAACAAAAGTATTCTTACCGCAGTGCAAATGTTATTAAGCCCTCGATTTGAAAAAGTTATCACACTTTCTACTCCCAATAAAATAAAAACAACTTTACGCGACAATGATATTGATGTTGTATTGTTAGATATGAACTTCAGTGCTGGTATTAATTCTGGTAATGAAGGCCTGTTTTGGCTGTCTGAAATAAAGAAAGAGAATTTATCTATACAAGTGGTTCTTTTCACAGCCTATGCAGATATTGATTTAGCAGTAAGAGGGATTAAAGAGGGAGCAACTGATTTCATAGTAAAACCTTGGAATAATACCAAATTATTAGAGACAATACAGGCTGCTTACATTTCACGTCTGGAAAAATTTAAAGGAGGATCCTCCCATAAAAACAAGCCACTTATCTCTAAAGAAAGCGGTATGTTTTGGGGAGAAAGCAGCAGTATGAAACAGCTTCGTTCACTGATTGAAAAAGTAGCAAAAACGGATGCCAATATCCTAATCACCGGTGAAAATGGAACCGGGAAAGAGATGTTGGCTCGTGAAATTCACCAGCTTTCCACTCGCAAGAAAGAGACTTTAGTAACCGTTGATATGGGAGCTATCACAGAAACTTTATTTGAAAGTGAATTATTCGGACATATCAAAGGGGCTTTTACTGACGCACGAGCCGACCGACCAGGAAAATTTGAAATAGCGAACAATAGTTCTCTATTTTTAGACGAAATAGGAAACTTATCTTATCATTTACAGGCAAAACTTTTAACAGCATTACAACGCCGTAGTATTGTTCGAGTAGGAAGCAACACTCCTATTCCTATTAATATCCGTCTTATCTGTGCAACAAATCGTGACCTACAAGCCATGGTCGAGAAAGAAGAATTTCGAGAGGACCTACTCTATCGTATTAACACAATTCATGTAGAAATACCTCCTCTTCGTGAACGTACAGAAGATATTATACCATTGACAGAAATATTCCTTGCTAAATATGCTCACTTTTACGGGAAACAGACTATGACGCTAACTCCCAATGCACAAGAAAAGCTAAAATCTCAACCTTGGTACGGAAATATTCGAGAATTGGAACACACAATAGAAAAAGCTGTTATCATAGCAGAAAGTACTGTTTTAGATAGTAACGATTTCGATTTTCCCCGAGTTAAAAAAGAGACATCCAACGATAAAGGGACAACATTGGAAGAAATGGAATATCACATGATCAAAGAGGCTATGGATAAACATAAAGGGAATTTATCACTTGTTGCCAATCAATTAGGGATTTCTCGTCAAACTCTATACAATAAGATTAAACGATACGATTTATAATGCTAAAAAATCTATTTCATAATTTTCATATCCATTTAATATTACTCATTCTATTGACAATCATCAATACTTATTTGATCCTACAATCAGAATGGGTTTACTTTATTTGTTTCTTTTTCATTTGGTCCTTTTTTCTTTATAAAATTGTATTATCAAACAAACTAAATGCTCAAAAGATAGCATTTATGTTCGACGCTATAGACAATAATGATTATGCTTTTCAATACACAACACAAGGACGTTCTTCAAATGATAAACTTGTGAATGAATCTCTAAATCGTATCATCAAAATTATACTTCAAGCAAAGGCTGAGGTAATTCAAAAAGAGAAATATTATGAGCTAATTATGAACCAAGTTAATACCGGTATCATTGTCTTAGATGACAATGGATTCATTTACCAGATTAACAACGAAGCCAAACGGCTATTAGGATTAAATATTCTCACCCACATTTGTCAACTATCACGAATTGATAAAAAATTGGAGACAACAATACGTAATATACAGCCAGGTAATAAACATCAAGTATCCTTTACCAACGAACGTGGAGAGGTTCATCTCTCTATTCATGTCTCAGATATGACTTTAGAAAAGAAACACATAAAGATCTTAGCGATTAATGATATTAATAACGAATTAGAAGAAAAAGAAATTGATTCTTGGATTCGACTAACACGTGTCTTAACACATGAAATAATGAACTCTGTAACCCCTATTACCTCTCTAAGTGAAACTCTCCTTTCTCTTCCAAAGGAGATAGATGAAGATATTCGTAACGGTTTAGAAGTAATCAGAAGTACAGGAAAAAGTTTAATTTCTTTTGTCGATTCTTACCGGAAATTCACTCATATTCCTACACCTGAACCTACTCTTTTTTATGTTCAAGAATTTATAGAACGTATAGTCAAATTAGCTTGCCACCAAAATAATTATCCCAACATTTCCATCCAAATTCAAATTGTGCCAAAGGATTTAATTATTTACGCTGATGAAAATTTAATTTCTCAAGTTCTTTTGAATCTATTAAAGAACGCAATGCAAGCTATTGGGGAAGAACAAAAGGATGGTTTAATTGAAATAAAAGCATATATAAACAAAGAAGAAACCATATTTATCGAAGTTAACAACAATGGTCCAATAATACCTCCGGAAGAGATTGATCATATTTTTATACCATTCTTTACGACTAAAGAAAAAGGTAGTGGTATCGGACTCTCTATTTCTCGACAAATTATGCGTTTATCAGGAGGAAACATATCATTAAAAAGCTCCTCCAAAATTGGAAAGACAATATTCACATTGGAATTTCCATAAATAGTAAAAACACAAACCCTACCCCGTTTAATTAGAACAAAAAGATAAGATTGATATAGAAATAAAAATTATCAATCATTCAAACTTTTTTTTCTTTTAAACAATCCCTATTTTTACACCGTTATTATTATTAAGTATAGACAAATCTAATTTTAGGTATAAAGATGAATCTACTCGACAAACTCAAAGTAAATCACCGCCCAAGCTCCGGTGCGTTAGACTTATTAAAATATATTGGTCCGGGATTATTAGTCACTGTTGGATTTATTGACCCTGGGAATTGGGCAACCAATTTAGCAGCTGGTTCCGAATTTGGATACGCCCTACTTTGGGTGGTCACATTCTCATCTATTATGCTGATTATCATTCAGCATAACGTAGCGCATTTAGGAATCGTCACCGGGCTTTGTCTTTCCGAAGCAACGAATAAATACATTCCGCGTACACTAAACCGTCCTATCCTTATCTCTGCCATGCTGGCTAGTATTTCTACTTCATTAGCTGAAATATTAGGAGGGGCTATTGCGTTACGCATGTTATTCGGAATGCCAATCAAAGTAGGAGCCGTTATAGTAACAATAGCGTGCTTAGCAATGTTATTTTCTAATACTTATAGTAAGATTGAACGCTGGATTATTACTTTTGTCTCAATCATTGGACTTTCTTTCCTATATGAATTAGCATTGGTAGAAGTCAACTGGGGAGCAGCTATTACAGGATGGGTAAAGCCCTCTTTTCCAGAGAACTCAATGCTTATTATTATGAGTGTTTTAGGTGCTGTAGTCATGCCACATAATTTATTCTTACATTCGGAAGTTATACAAAGCCGTGAATGGAATTTAGAAGATGACGTTATCATCAAGAAACAGCTCAAATATGAATTTTACGACACACTTCTATCTATGGTAATCGGTTGGGCTATCAACTCAGCCATGATCATTCTTGCTGCTTCAACATTCTTCAAAAACAATGTAAAAGTAGACGAATTAGATCAAGCACAACAACTTTTAGTGCCATTAGTCGGGAATAATGCAGGTATTATATTTGCAGGAGCTTTGCTCTTAGCAGGAATTTCTTCTACTATTACCTCAGGAATTGCAGGGGCTTCTATTTTTGCAGGAATCTTTGGAGAAACCTATAATGTGAAAGACCTCCATTCTAAACTGGGCATTTTATTATCATTCATTCCTGCACTATGTGTGATATTCCTCGTGGGAGATCCTTTCAAGGGATTAATTTACTCACAAATGTTATTAAGTATCCAATTACCCATCACTGTCTTTACACAGGTCTATCTGACATCTAATAAGGAAGTCATGGGGAAATTCGTCAATTCTCGCTCTACGACTCTCTTATTAATCGTCTTGGGCGCATTAGTCACATTCTTAAATTTGGCACTTTTAGTCAGTCTATTATAAAATATCCATGCCCACCGTTTTTTTCATGCTCACGAAACTAAAATTCCTTGAGCGTGCAAGCAAAAAGCTTTGGGCATATATTTTTAATTCACTATCTTTGCGGACTTTGAAGGAAACATTTAACAACGAATATGAGCGATATCAAAACAAACGAAGAAGAAAGCAAAAAAAGCTTGAACTTCATCGAAACAATGGTTGAGAAAGATTTGGCAGAAGGTAAAAATGGAGGACGTGTACAAACCCGTTTCCCACCGGAACCTAACGGATATCTGCATATCGGACACGCTAAAGCGATTTGTTTAGATTTCGGCATTGCTAAAAAATATGGCGGTGTTTGTAATTTGCGCTTTGACGATACCAACCCCGTAAAAGAAGATTTAGAATATGTAGACGCCATCAAGGAAGATATTGAATGGTTAGGCTACCATTGGAACAATATATATTATGCTTCCGACTATTTCCAGCAACTTTGGGATTTTGCGATCCAATTGATCAAAGAGGGTAAGGCTTACATCGACGAACAAACTTCTGAACAGATTGCAGCTCAGAAAGGGACTCCGACACAACCAGGTATAAACAGTCCTTATCGTGATCGTCCTATTGAAGAGAACTTAACGTTGTTCAACAAGATGAATAGCGGAGAATTAGAAGAAGGTTCTATGGTTTTGCGTGCAAAGATTGATATGGCAAATCCGAATATGCACTTCCGCGATCCGATTATCTACCGTATCGTAAAGACTCCGCACCATCGTACTGGTGACAAATGGAAAGCATATCCTATGTATGATTTTGCACACGGACAAAGCGATTTCTTTGAAGGAGTTACCCATTCATTATGTACACTTGAGTTTGTTGTTCATCGTCCACTTTATGACCTATTCATTGACTGGTTAAAGAAAGGGGAAGATTTAGATGACAACCGTCCTCGTCAGACCGAGTTCAACAAATTGAACTTAAGCTATACTTTGATGAGTAAGCGTAATTTACTTATCCTTGTCAAAGAGGGATTAGTCAATGATTGGGATGACCCTCGAATGCCGACTATTTGTGGTTTCCGTCGTCGTGGCTATTCTCCTGAATCCATTCATAAGTTCATAGACAAAATCGGTTACACAACTTATGACGCGTTGAATGAATTTGCATTATTGGAAAGTGCCGTACGTGAAGATTTGAACAGTCGTGCAACTCGTGTATCTGCAGTTCTAAACCCGGTTAAACTGATTGTTACTAACTACCCGGAAGGTCAAGTTGAAGAAATGGAAGCAATCAATAACCCGGAAGATCCTACAGCCGGTAGTCACACGATCGAATTCAGTCGAGAATTATGGATGGAACGTGATGACTTCATGGAAGACGCTCCAAAGAAATTCTTCCGTATGACACCGGGACAAGAAGTACGTCTAAAGAATGCTTACATTGTAAAATGTACAGGCTGCAAGAAAGATGAAAACGGAGAAATCACAGAAATTTACTGTGAATATGATCCTAACACAAAAAGTGGTATGCCTGATAGCAATCGAAAAGTAAAAGGTACACTCCATTGGTTAAGTTGTGCGCACTGTTTACCTGCTGAAGTCCGTTTGTATGACCGTTTATGGAAAGTAGCAAATCCACGAGATGAGATGGCAGCTATTCGCGAAGCAAAGAACTGTTCTGCATTAGAAGCTATGAAAGAGCTTATTAATCCAGACTCTTTGCATGTATTGACGAACTGTTACGTCGAGAAGTTCTTAGCAAATGCGAAACCTCTTGACTATTTACAGTTCCAACGTATTGGGTATTTCAATGTTGATAAAGATTCTACAACTGATAAATTAATCTTCAACCGTACAGTATCATTAAAAGATACTTGGAGTAAAGTCAAAGATAAATAAGAATCATCCTTATGAATAAAAAAAGGGTTTCACAATTATTAGAACGTTATCTTTTTTATCACAATAAAGGAAAAGAAGTCTACTTTGACGCAGATGAGATTGTTGAATTACTGGATAGTTTCGATGAATCTGATGATTTCACCTATTATGATGAAGTTTTAGCTTTAGGGCTAAAACTTCATCCTTATAATGCCGAACTACAAATCAGAAAATGCCAATCTCTGATCCTCGAAGAGGATTATAAAAAAGCATTGAGCTTGATTAACACAATAACGAATGCCGATGCAGAGGATTTGGATGTCCTGCGTTTAGAATGTTATGCCATGTTATATAAATATGACAAAGTTGTCGAACGCATTGAACAACTAATCAATGAGGAATGTGACTATCTGGATTTCCTATTTGAACAGATCGCTCCTATTTTAAGTGAAAGGGATATGATCAAAGAGGCACATGATTTCGTCAATCGTGGACTCCTACTTTTCCCGGACAATATAAGCCTTAAAAACGAACTCTGTTACATTTTGGAAATAGAAGGAGACATTCCACGAGCCATCGAAATCTGTAATGAACTTGTTGATCAAGTCCCCTACTCTAACGAGTACTGGTTTACATTAGGTCGTCTATATTCTCGTTCCGAAGATTATGAAAAAGCAGTCGAAGCTTTTGATTTTGCACTTGCTTGTGATGATTCAGATAATGATTTAAAGATCTTAAAAGCCTATTGCTTATATATGAACAAGAGTTATAAAAAAGCAATTGAGACTTACGATGAAATTATATTAGATAATAATACCTTCCCCCAAGTTGCACCTCTGCTATCGGACTGTTACATCCAAATAGAAGAGTTTGAGAAGGCCTATAAAGTACTTAAAAAACTATTTGAGGATTGTCCGTTGATGGAAGACCCAAAACTCTTCTTCAATTACTTCCTCTGTTGTTTTAAAACGGAGCGTGACGAGGATGCTTGTTGGTTTTTATCAAAAATCGCTCTATCTTTCCCGGAGGAATTTACAAACCAAACGTTATTGACGTTGAGTTTCATAGAAAATCAGGAAAGGGAAAAAGCTCTTCTATCTATAGAAAAGCTTTTACAAGCATTCGATCAAACGAAAAGGAATTCAGAAGGATCCATAGAGAACCTTTTCCGAACAGGACAGTCCCTATTCGTAAAGGGCAACTTCGATCAAGCTATACAATACTTTCACCAAGTATTGCAAGCAAATCCTACTAAACCATATATCTATTTGTATTTAGCTATGTGCTATTTAGCAAAAAAGGATATGGAAAACTATACAAAATATTATCAGAAGGTATCTCCTACTGAAGTACTCAGCTATATGCAAAAGGAAACTACTCAACATGAGCAACAAAGCATATATATTTCTCCAGGAGATTTAGTAAAAGAGTTCCTTAAAAATAAAGACAACAATAATTAGTATGAATAGAACTTTTAAAGATTACAGCCTTTTAGTATTAAAAGGGATGGGAATGGGAGCAGCAGACGTCGTTCCCGGAGTTTCAGGCGGAACAATCGCCTTTATTGTCGGAATCTATGAAGAACTGATAGATTCCATCAAAAGTATTAATGGAGAAAGTCTAAAACTTCTTCTCACAGGAAAAATTGCTGCCTTTTGGAAAGCAATCAATGCTAATTTCCTACTATTCCTCGTTACCGGAATCGGTATTAGTGTCTTTTCTTTAGCAAAGGTTATCACCTGGTTACTAACAGAGCATCCCATTTTGGTTTGGGCATTCTTCTTCGGGCTGGTATTGGCGTCTACTTGGTTTGTTTCCAAAGACATTAAGAAATGGGACTGGAAAACAATCCTAAGCTACGTAATTGGTATTATAATCGCCTTTTATATTACGATAGCTACCCCCGCTGAGACTCCGACTAACCTACCTTTCATCTTCCTTTGCGGAGTCATTGCTATCTGCGCAATGATATTACCCGGTATTTCCGGCAGCTTCATCTTAGTGCTATTAGGAAAATACTTCTACATCATGGACGCAGTAAAGACATTCAATATCCCCGTCATGCTCGTCTTTATATGTGGAGCTGCGATTGGTATCACCAGCTTCTCACGCGTGCTATCATTTGCACTACGCAAGTTCCACGACGTAACAATCGCCGTATTAGCCGGATTTATGTTAGGCTCACTCAATAAAGTTTGGCCTTGGAAAGAGACAGTCGAAACTTACACAGACAGCCACGGAGTTGTAAAACCATTGGTTGAATCAAACATCCTTCCAAATCAACTCATTTGGGAAGCAACAGCCCTCATGGTCTTAGGTTTCGCCCTTGTTTACTTCTTAGAAAAGCTATCCTCCAAAACGGCTAAATAAAAAGGAAAATATCTTTAGTTCTCAAAATAAGATTTTATCAGTATCGGATTATGTTCCTCTTTTATATCTAATCGATGATATAAACTATCTGGTAACAAATCCTTTACTGATAAAACTTCAGAAGAACTTATCAAATAATCATCACACCAATAAATCGGATACAGAGCTATTTGATCTTTTGTCTTTTCAAACACATAACTCTTTTGAGAACCCAAATCATAAAAGACATTTAAATATCTATTCTTTACAACCAACAGGGCATACCTATATTTTTCATTTACCCCATGTAATGTAAATACATAATTCACGTTACGAGAAGCATAAACATCCTGCCCAAACTTTACTGCTTCATCTATTTTTTCAGGAAGTTTTAACCCTTCTATCTGATTATTCTTTTCCTGAAAATCCCAACAATAAATCGGCTCTGTTTTTGCAGAGTCCAACGTATAAATCTGATTTGTCAAAGCACGACATAACCGTCTATCCATAAAAAATTCATATCGGCAAAAAATATCCTTTCGTTCCTCTGGAAAATCCTCATATATTATTTGATTTTTACTCAACGAATAGAACTTCATTCGATTCCTATAATCAAATGTCCAAAAAGCAATCGTATCCGAACTAATCTGTGACATAGATTTATATGCTCGTTCCAGTTGAGGTAATTCTATTTTCCAATATAATCAAACTCCAATGAATATTGATGAATACACTGTCCAACCGCAGACAATACCCAAACTTCTCGCCTATCTTTTTCTATGAAAAAGTCAGATAAATCTATATACTCTCCCGGTCCATGCCCTTTCTTTGCTAATTTATACAGATAATGCCCACTTTCATCAAAAACAAATATAGTAGCTAAAGTATAATCCCAAACATATAATCTATTTTAAAAAACAACCATCTTAGAAATCTCACGTATTAAAGATTCCGACGTTGTCTCCAAAGGTATTAATTGCATTTTTGAGAAAAACAAAGAAGACAAAGGTTCATCCCGCATATCTAAATCTACAATGATTTTAGTAGGTTCTGAAACCTTATCCTGTACAGGCACATTTCGTTGCAGACAACTCATCAAAAACAGACATCCAAGAACAAATAAACAGTTCCTATAGTAATCTTTATTTCCCATAAATGTTTTATTACCACACAAATGTAAAAGAAAAAAAACAATGTTCCCAATATCTTAATGTTACAAGGTCATTAAACAAATAAAAAACTCATCTGAAACGAGTTACAAGTACTATTTCCAACCTTCGTAAGGCTACAAATCGATTCTTAACTTCTGGACCTTCCCTTTGCTGTTCTTTTTGAGTGGAAGTTAACAGGAACAACCTCTGAATTCCAATAAAAAAGTCTAAACTTTTTCTCTAAAAAGTCTAAACATTTTTACAAAAAAGTCCAGACTTTTCTTTGAAAAAGTCTGGACTTTTTTTCAGGGAAGAAAAACCATTTAAATATGGTCTTATTCTTTATCAAAACCACAAAACAAAGTTGCTTCAACGGCTTGTGAAAGTATATAAGTGGCGGGAAGGGGATTCGTGACTAAATATCCTTTTTTTATTTGCTCTAAGATCTCCTTTTTTTGCTGACCTAACAGAGGGATTAGTAAGGGAGAACCGTTAGTTATCAGCCGTCCAGTCATGGTAATCCGGAAATGTTTCGCCCCAGATGGTTGAGAAACTGCATAACTTCGAGTGTCAGTCAAAAGTGATAATGAATCCGGAAAAATAGAGGCTATGTGTCCATCTGTTCCTATTCCTAACAAAATACAATCAAAATAGGGTAACATTCCATGCCGAGGTAGAAACTCTTTTATGACACGAGAATAGCGCATAGCTTCCGTACCTGGCTCTCGTTCTCCATGAATTCGATGAACTTGTGTTGCAGCAATACCCAAAGGACTAAAAAGCAATTGATCTGCCCAGCCATAATTACTTTCCGGGTCAGAGGGTAATACGCAACGTTCATCAACCCAAAAGAAATGAATACGTTCCCAAGTAATTTTGTCCCGATATTCTTCAACCCAAAGAGTAAATAGTTTCTTTGCGGTTTCTCCTCCGGATAATGCCAGATAAAAAGGGGATTCTTTATCTTTTCGTTCTATATAAGTCATCAAGCAATGAGTCATAGCTCGAAGTGCATTTCTATCTTCATTCAAATATTTTATTCTCATAGCATCTTCATTTATATTATATTGAACATATCATTTCTTTCTGAAAAAGAGGGTCTAAACGGGTCCACTCTTTGGGTCCAATCTCACCGGATTTATAGAAGAAAAGATTTTTTGTTCCCTCTTCTTTCCAATAGTGCAAGATGGGATCAATCCATTTCCAACTTGCCTCCTGAGCATCACTGCGCACAAACAACATAGAATCTCCGGACATAACATCAACCAACAGTCGTTCATAGGCGTCCGGTAAACTTTCTTTTACCAAGGAATCATACCGGAAATCCATTCCAACCTGTTTAACAACAAAGTCAGCTCCGGGTATTTTTAAACCGAACCTTAAAGTGATTCCTTCATTGGGTTGAATTTTTATAATGAGTTTATTACAGGAGTTTCCGGAACATTGTCCGACAAAAAGTGAGTGAGGGGTTGATTTGAAGTTGATAACAATTTCCGAAGTTCTTTCAGCTAATTTCTTTCCTGTCATGATAAAAAAAGGAACTCCTCCCCAACGCCAATTATCAATAAATAGTTTCATTGCCACATAAGTTTCTGTAGTTGATTCCGGTAAGACATTTTTTTCTTTCCGATACCCTTTATATTGTCCTCGGACAAGTAGGCGATCCATCTCATGTTGTTGGTAAGGACGCAAAGCGCGAAATACTTTTACTATCTCATCTCGAATCGGTTCCGGTTCAAAAAGTACGGGGGATTCCATTGCTATAAATGCCATCAAATGCATGAGATGATTTTGTACCATGTCACGTAAAGCACCGATTCCATCATAATAACCTCCTCGGTTCTCTACCCCTAAAGTCTCAAAAGCTTTTATCTCAATTGAATCAATGTAATTGCGATTCCATAAAGGTTCAAAAATTCCATTGGAAAAACGTAACACCAAAAGGTTCTGAACAGTTTCTTTTCCTAAGTAATGATCTATTCGATAGATATTATCTTCTCCGAAAATTTGTTCTAAACTCCCGTTCAGTTGCTGAGCAGATTCCAGACTGGTTCCAAAGGGTTTCTCTACAACTAAGCGTCGCCATCCTTCCACCTCTTTTGCTATATGTAATCCGTTTTCTGCTAAAGAGGTAGCTATTCGTTCATACATAAGGGGTGGTGTTGCCAGATAATAAAGAACGCGATCAGGCAATAGTTTCCGTTGTTGTAATGTTTCTATTCGTTCTTTTAATTTTCTATACTCAGCAGAGGTAGTCGAATCAAAGGAAAGATAGAAAAGTCTTGCCAGAAAGCAATCCAGAGTCTGTTCATCCAACACCCTATCTTTCAAAGCCTCTTTTATCAGTCTCTTTTCATAAGTTCTGTAACTCTCATCGGTATAAAAGGTTCGAGCTGCTCCCAAGACAGCAAAATACTCAGGTAAAAGTCCTCTCACGTGCAATTCATAGAGAGCAGGTAAAAGTTTTCTTCCGGTTAAATCACCCGAAGCGCCCAAAATAACTATCAATTGATTCTCTATTTTCTTCATCTATTTATTCTCTTAAAAAAATGATTACTACTCCGAATCTTCACTCGTCCATTGAGTATGAAAAAAATATCCTCGTTTATAATCAACTCGTTCATATTGATGAGCACCAAAAAAATCTCGTTGTGCTTGAATCATATGTGCTGCAGAATGCTGCGTACATAATCCATGAAAATAGTTCAATGCTGCACTCATTGCCGGCAAAGCTATTCCAGCCAAAATACCCGTAGAAACGACTTCTCGCCAAACAGACAAAGCCTTCTTTATCCTCTCCTGAAAGAAAGTATCAAACAATAAGTTCTCCAAATTCGGTTTTTGATTGAATGCTCGCTGAATCTCTTGTAATAATCGGGCACGAATAATACAGCCCTTTTGCCAAATCCGAGCAATCGAACAATAGTTTAAATTCCAATTATAATGGATAGAAGCTCGTCGCAAAAGGGAGAAACCTTGTGCATAAGAAATCATTTTTGCAAGATAAAGTGCCTGACGAATAGAATCAACTGGCAGCACTTGAGAACTCTTCTGTTTCTTTTCTTTATAAAAATCAGAGGCTTGCTTTCTCTCTTCCTTCAATGCAGAAAGGAAACGAGCCTGCACAGCTTCTGATATTAAAGAGAAAGGTTCACGTTCATTTAAAGCGGAAATTACACTCCATTGTCCAGTCCCTTTCTGTTCTGCTACATCTAAAATCTTATTTAATAAATAACTTCCATCTTTATCACGAACTCGAAATATTTGAGCTGTTATTTCCATCAAATAACTATTTAGCTCTCCCTGATTCCACGTTTCAAACAGATTTGCTAATTCTTCATAATCCAAACCATTCATCCGTCTTAATAATAGATAAGCCTCGGCTATCAATTGCATATTTCCATATTCGATTCCATTATGTACCATCTTCACATAATGTCCTGCCCCTCCAGGACCTATCCAATCACAACAGGGAGTACCATCGGGTAATTTAGCGGCTATTTGCTGCAAAATAGGTTTTACAAAGGGCCATGCTTGCACAGAACCTCCCGGCATAATTGACGGTCCTTGTAACGCACCTATCTCTCCACCTGAAATACCTGTACCCACAAAATAGAAGCCTTTTGCCTCCATTTGCTTTACGTGCCGTTCCGTATCATGATAGTTTGAATTTCCTCCATCAATAATAATATCGCCTGGAGAAAGAAAAGGTATTAATTGTTCGAGTAAATCATCTACCGGTCGACCGGCTTTTACCATCAACAAAATACGTCGAGGTAATTTCACCTCTTCTACCAATTGTTTGATTGAACTGCTCCTAATAAAATGTTTTCCTTGACCTCGTCCTTGTATAAAATGCTCAACAATCTTTTCTTCTCCCGGAGCCATTCGGTTATACAGAGCGACAATAAATCCTCGGCTTTCCAAATTTAGAGCCAAGTTTTCACCCATCACAGCCAACCCGATTAATCCGATATCAGCATTCATTCTCTTTTCAATTTAAATACTTCATCTTTTAAACAAATAGGAGAATAAATTAGTTCGGGGTATTTACTAGCCTAATTTATAAATTCCGTTCCCCACCTATTCAAATGATCAATGTATTATTTTAATTAACTCTTTTGAGTTTTCTCATCCTATGCCTTATAATTACATATCTTTGCACATATCTTTGCACATATCTTTGCACATACCTTTGTAATACATTTTATACATTATCTATGATATGGCCAAGAATCTTTTAAACAAATATGTTTGGTTAGTTGAAACAATTTATAAAGCCAAACAAATCACTTTTAAAGAGATAAACGGAAAGTGGCTTAACAACGATTTGAGTGAGGGTACAGAACTTGCTCTTAGGACATTTCATAAATGGCGTATAGCTGTAGAAGAGATGTTCGGGTTAGTTATTGACTGTGAACGCAAAGGAGGCTATCAATATTACATTGCAAATGTTGACGAGTTAGAGACTAAAAGCATACGCAATTGGTTACTACGTACAATTTCGGTAAGTAATCTTTTGACGAACAATCAACATATGAAAGACCGCATCCTACTTGAAGAAATACCTTCAGGACAAACATATCTTTCGGATATTATCGAGGCCATGAAAAAGGAACAATCTATCCATATGACCTATCAAAGCTATTGGAGTGATAAGAGCAGCTCTTTCGATGTAGAACCCTATTGTGTCAAGCTGTTCAAACAGAGATGGTACATGGTCGCCCGCAGCCTTTATTATGATGAAGTGTTGATATATGCGCTTGACAGAATTCATTCTTTATCGGTGCTTGACGACAAAAAATTCAAAATACCGGATACGTTCCATCCATCGGAATATTTTGAAAAATATTATGGTGTAATCATTGACGACAACTCTAACACAGAAAAAATCAAGTTGAAGGTTTCTGCTAGCCAAACAAATTATTTACGTTCATTACCATTGCATCACAGCCAGCAGGAGATAGAGACGACTGGGAATTATAGCATTTTTGAATTGAAACTTTGTCCGACATACGATTTCCAACAAGAGATATTGAGGAATGGAGAAGATGTGGAAGTTCTTGAACCGCTATGGTTACGTGATAAAATGATAAGTAAAATAAAAGGAATGTGGAATAAATATCAGCTGAAATAATATGAAAAAAGAAGAAATCATATACAATAACACCTTAGTTGCACTCACATTAATGACAGCCGAGAGCCGGACCGAACTATTGGTGTACCAAGGTGCATGGCATTACCCGAAGCGATACGGAAACCGCCCCTCTCTTCCCTGCAGTATGGAGCCGGGTTCACTGTTGATAGAAGGTCTCCCCTTGGTGGCTCACAACAAGTCATTCGATAAAAGTTGCCTGAAGGCTGTCTTTCGTTGCTACGGTATGGATTATCCTGATTATGAGTTCCATTGTACTTGCATGAAATCCCACAAGGCCTTTCCCCATGCGGAAAACCATCAGTTGCACACCATATCCGCCCTATGCGGCTATCACTTAGAAAACCATCACCATGCACTGGCTGATGCGGAGGCTTGTGCTTGGATTACGAGGGAGATATTATAAATACACACTAGTTATAAATTTAATAAGGTAATTATGGAAGATTATACTTTTGATTTAGGTTCTACAAAATTTGACAAGCAATTTGAAAAGGTAGAAGGTTTATCATGGCTACCTTGGGTAGGTCATGATTATGTAAAATCTGAAAGGCGTATTTTGATTGTGGCAGAGTCGCATTATGTAAAAGACGGGTCTAAGGATATAGGACGTCAAAAAAAAGAAGTTGTTGGCAATAAATTAGAGACAAGACAATGTGTTGTGGAATATCCGCTTTGTAATGACTGGAGAAGCCGGATGTATGATTACCTGCATCGTGTTTTGTTCGGTACGGCAAATCTACATGAGTCAGATAGAGAAAAATTATGGAACAACCTTGCTTTTTATAATTTTGTTCAAAATCCAATGGACTATCGCGGAGAATTGTGGGAAAAAGAACGTCCCGAATGGAATGCTTTTTATGATGGTTGGCGAATATTTGTTGAAATTGTAAAAATAATAAAACCAACAGAATGCCTGTTTGTGGGTGTAACCGCTTCTAATTCTTTTAATCTGTATATGAAGGAACACGATATTGAATATTCCAATGTTGAATACATGGATGTACCAGATGTTAATACCTATGGGCGTAAACATTCAATAACTATGGATGGAAATGTTATTCCTATAATTGGAATACAACATACATCTCACCATTTCAAGTATGACAAATGGCATGATTTTCTGAATGAAAATACTCCTATGATGATGGGACATCTTAATAGTTTGGTAGATTTTCCGGAGAAAACAATCAGACATAATGTTTTGACTATATTGAAAAAGGAAGGATTCCGTTATTATTATGTAATAAACGAAAAGGACATAGAATTTGATGAAGATGACAAATCTGGTTGGGTGAAAATATGGGTAACCCTCGGAAGACAACGCGATGACAAGCAACTGGATAGTGTAACAATAGGGTGTTACGGGGATGGTATCTTATTAGTTGAAACAGGGGTACGCAAAAATCCAAATATAAATGTGGTTGATACAGAAAATAAAAGTTGGTGGACAAAATATGATGCTAAGGACTTTAATGTAAATGGTATAACAGAAAAAGATATACTAAACTGGTTGAGAGAAAATAAAGTATTCAAAGAAATATTCCAATAAAAAAACTTTTATGAAATTTACTAGAACCTCTGCCCCAATTCGGTAGAGGTTCCTTTTTACTTTGTGGAAAAAAGAGTTTATGAGCAAAAAAGAGTTTCATAAATGGGCTGTAGGGTCAAATTGGGATATAACCAAGGTTTGGAGTCATAAACAGGACTATCTAATCGATGAGATATACAATACCGATAATACCTTGACCTGTCTGATAATTCCTCACCTGCAAGCATTCAGTTACTTGGAAAGCATGGCTTTCCTTCTAGCTTCAACAATATGCGTACATGGGACAATACAATTCAAAAGAAAATTGACGCATTTGAGTTAATGAAACATACGGAGGATTTATCCGATAGGGAAGAGAAAACTACGAATGAAGGTTTGTCGTTATTCTACAAACATTTCCACAATTTATGGGATTGATTTTTCATACTTATGTCTCAGATAGGCATAGCCTACCTATAACTTTGCATCAGTTAATTGAATGTATCACTAAAATGAAGTAATTATGGCAACAAAAACATTAAGTAATGATTTCATGCAGCGAATTGTTGACGAAGCGACATGGAAAGAACTTTCAGGTAATTTGAATTGGACTAAAACTCTATTAGAAAGGTATCAGGACAAAGTGGATTGGTTGGAGGTATCTGAGAACAGAAAAATCCTCTGGACGGTACCTATGCTCAAAAAGTTCAAGCAGCATATCCATTGGGACAAGCTGTCGGAGTGTGTAGACAATAATGTGCTTATGAAGAATTGTATATATTAGTTAAGGGAATGTTTATTGAACTAAGTATACCGACTGGTACACCTCTGTTAGAAAATCCTTCTTATCAAGAGGTGATTGCACAAGCGTTTAACACCAAGTATTCGACTAACTTCGACAAATCAAAAATGAATACCTCATTTTTGATTTATGAGAAAATTAGATAAGCAACATGGATAGTAATAGATTAAAGTATAAGATACTCAAAGTCCTATGTTTGTTCACAATAACCTCTTTAATGACGTTCTCTATGCTTTATTTATATATGGTATATAATTATGGACACGCCGTAATATGGTGGGAAAAAGTAATAAATGTGTTGAACATTAATTAAACAAAAGAGATGAAAACAATAGAAGGCTATAACGTGAAGATTTTCACCGACAACATCGAGGAGAGTGCCATTGAACAAATCAAGCGATTAATGTCTATTGACGTGTTCAGTAGTTGCAAGGTACGTATCATGCCCGATGTGCATGCCGGTGCTGGATGTGTCATTGGTTTTACTGGGGACTTGGGAAACAAGGTTATCCCAAACATTGTAGGGGTAGATATCGGATGTAGTATACTGGTACAACCCTTTGATTGCCCGAAAGAGATAGATTTCCACGCATTGCATGAATATATTTTGAGTGCGATTCCTTCGGGGAGGGATTATCGGAATAAGGAGTATCTCTTACTGGCATCGAAATATATAGAGAGGTATATTGAGGCCAAAGGTATTATCCGCCAGCTACGTTGTTACCGCGAACTGAAAGAAGTGAAGCGACTCGACAAATCTATTGGTACATTAGGTGGTGGCAACCACTTTATTGAGCTGGACAAGGATGAGCTGGAGACGTATTACCTTGTGGTGCATACGGGTAGCCGTAACTTGGGCAAACAGGTAGCCGGGATATACCAGAAGCTGGCCGTAAAATGCCAGTCGGGATGGGCGGAGATGATTGAGGAACAGAACCACCTTATTGCTGAATACAAACAGGCCGGACGGAAGAGTGAGTTGCAGGAAATCATCCGCAATCTCCATAATTCATTCAAAATGCGCAAACTGCCTGTGCATCCTGATTTGGCGTATCTCGAAGGGAATTTTCGTGAGGATTATCTTCACGATATGCGCCTATGCCAACGTTGGGCCATGATAAACCGCAGATTGATTGCGGATTTGATTCTCGACTTCTTCACGAAAAACGGATACATTGACATCACCGACCAAGGTACACAAAACTGGGCATTTGAGAGTGTACACAACTATATCGGTGATGACCATATCATCCGTAAGGGAGCTATCTCTGCCCAAAAACGTGAGATGTGTATCATCCCGATGAATATGCGCGACGGTTCATTGATTTGCCATGGAAAAGGTAATGAGGATTGGAATTGCTCAGCTCCTCATGGGGCAGGACGAGTAATGAGCCGAAGTCAGGCATTCAAGCAAATCAGTATGAAGGATTTTGCACAATCAATGAAGGGCATATATAGTGAAACGGTTACAGATGCTACCAAAGATGAATCCCCCATGGTGTATAAGCCTATGGATGAAATCATTCAGAATATCAGAGAAACAGTGAGTACCTTACGTATAATCAAACCTATATTCAATTTTAAGGCAGTAGAATAATAAAAATAGGAAATATATCTCGGAATGAACGAATAGATGTAATGCGTAAACGTTTTGAATAGTTGTCAAAACTTGCAAGAAAATGTTTTACAATTGAAGATTTCAGTTGTAAACATGGTAATAATTCTCTCTCTTTTTCCACTACATGCAGAAATTATACTTCAATTTATAAGTTGGCTGATAATAGTCAGCAAACTTATAATCCTAAGGCA
>JAFUOJ010000033.1 GCA_017481945.1 Parabacteroides sp.
ATATTATTAGGTACGTACGCATATACAAAGAGAAAAAAAGAATAAATGGCACACACTCTTTACAGGATGACAGGCACACCGGTATAATTATACTATACCTTTTTTTCTTGCCACACCACGGAAATTTTCTTTCCTCATGAGGAAAGAAAAAAGCTCCTTTCATAAAAAATAGAAAAGAGCTTTTTCAAATTTCATCAATATAAGAAATTAACCCAAATATGATTTGAGCAGTTTACTACGAGTTCCTTGTCTTAATCTTCTAATTGCTTTTTCCTTGATCTGGCGAACACGTTCTCTTGTAAGACCAAATTTATCACCAATCTCTTCTAATGTCATTTCCTGACAGCCTATACCGAAAAACATCTTGATTATCTCACATTCTCTTTCGGTCAATGTAGCAAGTGCTCGATCAATTTCTTTAGCCAACGATTCGTTCATTAATGATCGGTCAGCAATGGGAGCATCATCATTTACAAGCACATCTAAAAGACTATTATCCTCTCCCTCTACAAATGGAGCATCCACCGAGATATGTCTTCCTGAAACTTTTAATGTATCAGAAATCTTATCTACAGGAATATCCAATTCATCTGCAAGTTCTTCCGGAGAAGGTCTACGTTCATTTTCCTGTTCAAATTTAGAAAAAGCCTTACTGATTTTATTCAGTGACCCTACTTGATTTAATGGAAGACGAACTATTCTTGACTGTTCTGCTAAAGCTTGCAAAATAGATTGACGAATCCACCATACTGCATAAGAAATAAACTTAAACCCCCTTGTCTCATCGAATTTCTCTGCAGCCTTAATCAATCCCAGATTACCTTCATTTATAAGATCCGGTAAACTTAATCCCTGGTTTTGATATTGCTTAGCAACAGATACGACAAAACGAAGATTGGCTCTGGTCAATTTCTCCAATGCCCTCCGGTCCCCTCTTTTGATAGCCTGTGCCAATTCAACTTCCTCTTCTACTGTAATAAGATCTTCACGACCTATTTCTTGAAGATACTTATCAAGAGAAGCGCTTTCGCGATTGGTAATGGACTTTGTAATCTTTAACTGTCTCATCCAATGTATTTATATTGAGAATATCAGGGTGCAAAGATAATAATATTTTATTGTTAAAATTGGCTGGAACCCTTATACATCCAGCCAATTATAAACCTTTAACAATCTTTTTGCCTATTCAGACTAATATAACGTTATTTATTATTCGGCCAAATCGATAGCATATACCTTTGTACGCCCCTTAGGATAAAATCCTTTAACAACAATATACCGATCATCTTGTTCGCTAGAACCTCCTTTTAAAACTCTATCTACAATTTTCTCCAATTGTTCAGGAGTTGAAATCTTCTGATCGTTTACAACCATTATGATAAAACCTTTTTTAATACCTGCATTTTTTAGTTTACCATTTAATAGGCCCGTAACTTCGACTCCATAACTAACTCCCAATTCACGTTTTTGTTCATCTGTCAATGACTTAAAAGCTGCACCTAAAATTTCAGCACTATCACCTCCTCTCTTTACAACAGAAGTATTACCTTCTGCATTTCGCAATTCTACAGTAAATGTTTTAGATTCGCCCTTACGATCTACTGTTACTTGAATTTTATCTCCAGGGCGATACTTACTTACTTGTTCTTGCAATGCATTAGCAGTTTTCACTTTTACCCCGTTCACTGCAACAATAACATCACCCTTTTCAATTCCTGCTTCTTTTGCCGAGCTGCGTTCTGTAAAATCAGATACACATGCACCTTCTGAAACTTTGATTTTATCTTTCAATGCATTCAATTCCTCTTTTTCTTTACTAGAAAGATTTGGAGTACTTAGCCAATTTGCAATATCTCCCACACTCATCATCATTACCCCCATAACCGCACGTTGAACAGTGCCATATTGTTTCAAATCTTTTGCAATCTTTCCTGCAATACTAATAGGAACAGCAAAAGAGTATCCTGCAAAATTACCCGTTTCTGAATAAATTGCGGTATTAATACCTACTAATTCACCCTTAGTATTTACTAAAGCACCACCACTATTGCCAGGATTTACAGCTGCATCTGTTTGTATAAATGATTCTATTTTACTTTTATCTGCACCTACTGAAATACCACGACCTTTTGCACTAACAATTCCTGCTGTAACAGTAGAAGTCAAATTAAATGGATTACCAACTGCTAACACCCATTCACCCACTTTTAATTTTTCTGAATCTCCAAATGGTATTATAGGAAGATCTTTTGCTTCCACTTTTATTAATGCTATATCAGTTGCAGGATCTGTACCCACTAATTTTGCTGCAAACTTTCTATTATCATTCAACGTTACTTCTAATTCATCTGCACCATCAATCACATGATTATTCGTTATAATATATCCATCAGTTGAAATAATAACACCAGAACCAGCCCCTACACGAGGTTGTGGTTGTGGACGTTGAAAACCACCTCGATTACCAAACCCAAAAAAATATTCAAACGGGTCAATATACTGCTGATTTCCTCCTTCTGAATACTGTTTTGCATTCGTTGTTGCTTTAATATGCACAACTCCATGAACTGTGCTTTCAGCCGCAGCGGTAAAATCAGTATTCTCTGCTGCTACTATATTATAGCCAGCTAATCTAATTGGTTGATGAAACGTATTTGCAGAATCTATAGAACTATATACCTGCTGATTTCTATTTATTAAATAGGTACTTGTTCCCACTGCAGCTCCTGCACTAATAGCTACAACTAAAGCTATACTAAGCACATTTTTCCACATCTTTTTCATACTCTACTTTATTAAATCAAACATTTAAATTTAACACTTTTCTTTCGACAAAGAAAACTCAAAAAACGTACTATTATTCTATTTCATCCTCTTTTTTTATCACTTTTAACGACGCTATACAATGGCTTAACTGCACTTAACAGTACTGTGCATAACAAAGTACCTTTTTAACAATACAATTCTGACAAATAGGCAGTATTTTATTGACAGAAATTCAGAATCCTACCACTGTCGTATTTTTCCACAGTAACCATCAACTGTCAACAAAAAAATAACTATCTTTGTCCCATCGCAGTTTGCTGGTCTGTCGCTCATTTATAAAATGGGAGGAACGTCCGGGCAACACAGAGCACCATACTTCTTAACGGGAAGCTGTCCGTGAGGGTAGAGTAACGTAACAGAGAATAACCGCCGTTTATTCGGTAAGGGTGAAAAGGTGAGGTAAGAGCTTACCGGGTCTTATAGTAATATAGGATGCCGTACGTCTTATGGGTTGTAAGGTCATGTATACCGGCGCAGTAGGATTGCTCGTCCGATGCCGGGGGGTAGACCGCTAAAGCTTACTGGTGACAGTAAGACGAGATAAATGGCAGACGCTTTTGTGTAAACAGAAGTACAGAACCCGGCTTATAGGCAGACTGCTTTTTTTAATGTGTCAATATACCATTCAACAATACGCCCATTTTATGGTTTCTGGTATACTGACACATTTAATTTATATCGATATTATATCCATATGAAAACAACCGAAAAGAAAACATTCGGAGAACGGATCAGCGAGTTTTTAACGAAGACGATCCACTTTATAACTTACGACATCTGGCGAATTACCGAGAATGAAGTAAGTGGCTTAAAAGAATTTTATATCAATACTATTAAGACCATCATTCTTGCAATTAGAGGATTTCAAAATGAGAACCTACAAACGAAGGCTTCTGCTCTTACCTACAGTACTCTATTAGCTATTATTCCTTTATTAGCAGTCTTAGTAGGGGTTGCAAAAGGCTTTGGTTTCCAAAATACAATCCGACAAGAACTTTTCGATTATTTTCCGGGGCATGAGGCTGAACTTACAAAAGCATTTGAGTTTGTAGAGAACTACCTAACCCAGGCCCAAGGGGGAATTATTATTGGGGTTGGGTTAATTCTCCTACTTTATACAGTTATTACATTGATTTCATCTATAGAAGACACCTTCAACGAGATTTGGCAAATCCAGAAGTCACGTCCTTGGTACAGAAAGCTATCAGACTACCTGGCTCTATTTTTGGTTCTTCCCATACTTATGACTACTTCCAGTGGGTTGTCTATCTTTTTATCTACATTACAAAATTCATTTCTCAACCAATATGTATTTTTTACTCCTTTAGTTGAACAGATACTAAAAATAACTCCATATGTTATCACCATTTTAGTTTTCACCGGACTCTACATCTTCCTTCCTAATACAAAGGTTCGTTTTATAAACGGTTTTGTAGCAGGAATCTTAGCAGGTATAGCCTTCCAGTTCTTCCAATTCATCTATATCAGTGGACAGATTTGGGTCAGTAAGTACAATGCTATTTATGGTAGTTTTGCGGTTTTACCTTTATTATTACTCTGGTTGCAGCTATCTTGGTTAATATGTCTATTTGGAGCAGAAGTTTCATACGCTGCACAAAATGTAAAGAAGTTTAGTTTTGAACGAGATAGCAAGAACATCAGTAGACGTTATAAGGATTTTCTTACTTTACTCATCGCCTCTTTAATTGTAAAAAGATTTGTAGAAAGAGGAGACCCCTATACGGCTAACGAGCTTTCGGAAACCTACCGTATTCCGACTCGTATTACAACACAGATTCTTTATCATCTCATGGAACTACATATCATCATAGAAGTAAATTACGGGAGTGACGACCGTGTACCCCACTATCAACCGGCTATGGATGTCAATCAAATTACAGTAGGTTATTTATTAACCCGTATGGATGAACATGGCTCAGAGAACTTTAAGATCGATACCTCTAAGTTGTTCAATAAAGAATGGAAGGCTTTATTAAAAACACGTGAGGACATGAGAAAAGCGAATGATAACATTCTATTAAAGGACCTATAAACTTATAGATCGTGGAGAAAGAACAAATAACAAAAAATAAACATACAAAAAATACAGATCTTACAGAGGGGACAGTCTGGAAGGTCATTTTTCGTTTTGCCTTACCTCTATTAATAGGGAATCTGTTACAACAGTTTTACAATATAACAGACAGTATTATTGTTGGACAGTTTCTTGGGAAAGAGGCATTAGCTGCTGTGTCAGCCTCCTTCTTTATCTATTATTTCATTATCTCTTTCGCTATTGGAGTAGGAAGCGGTACAACGGTCGTTATCTCTCAACTTTACGGGGCAAAAGAGTATCAGAAAATTCAATTAGCCTTTTCTTCCTTTTTCATATTTATGTTGGTTGCCGGGGTGGTACTATCTATTACTGGTATCATTTTTGCAGAACCCATCTTCCATTTAATGAATACACCTGAAGAAGTTATACCTCAGGCCGTCGCCTATTTCCAAATCTATATCGGAGGTACTTTCCTTTTCATGACATTCAATAGCATTATCTCTATTTTGAGAGGTATGGGAGAATCCATTCGCCCAATGGTCTTTATCTTTATAACAGCTATCTTAAACATCGTATTCGACCTACTATTCATCCTTGTCTTTAATTGGGGAATCGAAGGTGCTGCACGGGCAACTGTCATTGCACAAGGTATTGGTATGTGTATAGCGTTAGCTTACGTCAATAATACCCATCCACTACTCTCCATAAAGAAACAAGATATGCTTTTCGATTACAAGTTATTCAAGGAGAGCTTAAAGATCGGTCTTCCGACCAGCGTACAACAATGTGCGATTGCGTTGGGACTAATGGCCCTATTAGGTATTGTAAATAGCTTCGGGACAGATACACTAACTGCTTATGGTGCCGCTGGAAAGATTGATACTATTATTACTCAAAGTATCTTAACTCTATCCGGAGCATTAGCTGCTTTCTGTGGACAAAACATCGGTGCACAAAAATTAGACCGTATCAAGCAAGGACTACGTTTCACGATGTACACAAACATCATCTTAGGACTTCTTACATTCACCTGTGTATACCTATTCGGGGAACACTTAATGCGTATCTTTACAGATGATTCTGCTGTTATCCTTATCGGACAAGAATACCTCTTAATTATCAGCGGCTTCTTTATTATTCACGGAGCGTTAAACATCTTCAATGGAACTCTTCGTGGAGCCGGGGATACTCTATTCCCCATGATAACCAGCCTTACGTGCCTTTGGCTCATCCGTATTCCCCTCGCCTACTGTCTTAGTTCTTGGTTAGGACGTAGCGGTATTTGGTGGGCTATCGGAATCAGTATCACTATTGGACTAATAGCGACCTATCTCTACTACAAAACCGGTAGATGGAAGAGGAAGAGAATCGTATAAGGTTCTGTCTCCCGTTTTACAAGGCTTTCAATAGGTATTGTAGCTAACTGTCTCTTCCTGTTTCTTTCTCTTCTTCACACGATCCGGCTGTGTAGAATAGCCCAATACTATATCTAAAAGAATCCGTTTTCCGGCTGGTACACCCAACAGCTTACGGACTTTATCTTCATTGAACCAACCAATGATACAACTACCCAGTCCTTCATCTTCAGCCGCCAATACGATATGTGCCGCTGTAATACCTACATCTAAGTGTGCAAAGTTCTTATCTTTAATCCAAGAACCCAAGCCTGCCGTTAAATTTGATTTCTCCTCCACGACTACAATATGAACCGGAGCCTGTTTCGAAAAATGGTTCATACCGATGATCCGATTGGAAGTTGCGTCTGCCACTTGATTCTTCAGTTCCGGGTCGTCCACAACGATGAAATGCCAAGGCTGCGAATTACAGGCAGACGGTGCAATACACGCCGCCTGTAGTATTCGCTCTATCTTCTCCTTTTCAACCGGACGATGCGGATCAAACGCCCGGTCACTTTGTCGTTGGCTCGCTAAAGACAGGAAATCTTTCATTTGAACTGTATCATTTTACTGATGTATTTACCTACGATATCAAATTCCAAATTCACGACCGTTCCCTTTTCGATTTGGCAGAAATTAGTGTGCTCATGAGTATATGGAATGATCGCAACCTGGAAACTATTCTCCTTAGAGTTACAAACCGTCAAACTTACTCCATTCACACAGACCGAACCCTTCTCAACCGTTACATACCCCTGTTGTGCCATCTGCTTGTCAAACGGATACTCAAAAGTATAATACCAGCTACCATTGGCGTCCTCTACATTTGTACAAACAGCAGTCTGGTCAACATGCCCCTGAACGATATGTCCATCCAAACGGCCATTCATCATCATACTGCGCTCCAAGTTCACCAAAGAACCCGGTTTCAACAACCCTAAATTAGAGCGCTCCAATGTTTCGCGCATAGCCGTAGTCGTAAACGTATCCCCCTCTTTGCGTACAACCGTCAAGCAGACCCCATTGTGGGCTACACTCTGGTCTATCTTTAACTCATTCACAAAGGAACACTTCATTGTAATATGAATATTGTCTTGATCATGCTCAATAGCAACTACCTGAGCCGTTTCTTCTACAATTCCTGAAAACATAAGATTATCTATTTAAACAATTATCTGATTCCAAAGATACGGAAAAATTCATATAAACCTACAGAGAAATAACCACAAGGATAATATTCCTTCCTCCCCCTTTCCATTCGCGCCCTTAGCGACTTACCAGTCGCGGGACCCGCGACTGGTAAGGTTGGAGAGTAGCGACCGATAAGTCGCGACACCCACGACTTACCGGTCGCTACTCTCACGAATGGAAACCCTCATCGCTACAGGGTCAAACAGAAAGGAAGAAAGCCCTCAAAATAGCAATGAGAAAAATAATAATATAAACTAATCTACCTTATATTCACCGATTTGCTTAAATCCATTTAAGAAGTCTGCTACTGGTAAACGTTTCTTTCCAGCTAACTGGATTGAGTGCAAACGGAGATAACCATCTTCAACAGCTACATCAATATAACTTTTCTTATCTGTGCAAATCGTACCTATAGGGAGCTCATGAACAGCAGGTCGCTTCTCACTCTGATAAATCTTTAAAACTGAACGAACTCCTTCAGGAGAAATAATCTCGGTCCATGCTGCCGGATAGGGAGAAAGACCACGAATGAAGTCATAAATCTTCTTCACTGGTTGTTGCCAGTTGATACGGCAGGTCTCTTTAAAGATTTTTGGAGCCGGACGAAGTTCTGCCGGGTCTTTGTAAAACTCTTCTTGAGGTATCGCGTCCACCTCTCCTGCCAAAATCAAATCGACAGTCTCAACGACCAAACTGGCCCCTATCGTCATTAATGCGTCATGTACGACGCCAACATCATCCGTATCGGCAATCGGTAAATGTTTCCGACGAATAATCTTACCGGTATCAATTTCGTGAGTCAAGAAGAAGGTAGTAACACCTGTCTCCGTATCGCCATTGATCACAGACCAATTGATCGGAGCTGCTCCTCGATACTGAGGAAGTAGAGCGGCGTGCAAATTGAACGTACCTAAACGGGGCATATTCCAAACAACCTCCGGTAACATACGGAAAGCAACGACTACTTGCAGATCAGCCTTCAAAGCACGAAGTTCCGCTAAAAAGGTTTCATCCTTTAACTTTTCCGGTTGAAGAACAGGTAAACCTTTGGATACGGCATATTGTTTTACCGGACTTGCTTGCAAGACACTGCCATGTCGTCCTATAGGTTTATCCGGCATTGTAATAACACCTACAATATTATATCCTCCCTCAACTAATGCACGCAAACTCTCGACAGCAAAGTCCGGCGTACCCATATATACAATACGTAAATCCTCTTTCTTCATCTTTATTCTTCTGAGAAATTTTCAACTAATACTTCACGATATGAATTAAATATCTTAGACTTAGACATAAATCCGATATAACGTCCTTCACTATCTACAACGGGTAGATTCCATGCCTTGGTATCATCAAACAGGCGCATAATCTGTTCCATAGACATTCCCTCTTGAATCTTAGCAGGAGCAACTACCATAAATTTATACACGTGGAAACGTTCATATAGTTCCGGTCGGAACATAATGTTTCGGATATTATCCAACTGTACAAGTCCTAACAAGATTCCTCGCTCGTCAATGACCGGAAAAGTATTTCTTCCACTCTTCGTAATTACCTTCACGACATCTCCTAAAGACATTTCCGGAGAGACAGTCAGGAAGTCACGCTCAATAACACTATCCATATTTAAGAGGGTCAAAACAGCCCGGTCTTTATGGTGAGTCAATAATTCACCCTTTTGTGCCAAACGCATAGAGTATATACTATGAGGCAAGAACATCTTAATCGTCAAATAAGAACTCATAGATACAATCATCAGCGGGAGGAACAGAGCATATCCACCGGTCAGTTCCGCAATCAGAAAGACTCCGGTCAATGGAGCGTGCATAACTCCAGACATAACTCCTGCCATACCTAACAGAGCAAAGTTCTTTTCAGACAAATACATGGTAACAGGGAAGTAATTGGAAGCATGCGCAAAGACAAACCCTGCAATACAACCCAAATACAAACTTGGTGCAAAAATACCACCACAACCACCTCCAGCATTAGTCGCACTGGAAGCAAAAACTTTAAAAAGCAGGATTAATCCTAAGAATATTTGTATTCCCCAATAGGAGTTGCTTTCATGTAATCCATAAAAGATACTCTTATCCATGATATGAGCGGATTGTCCGTTTAATAAGGAAGAAATGGTATCATAGCCTTCACCGTATAAGGGAGGGAATATAAAGATCAATACACTTAGCATAAATCCTCCAACAAAGAACTTCTTCCAATAGTTATTGAGTTTACGATAAGAGCCCTCTATCCAATTCATCACTTTCGTGAAATACAAAGAGACCAAACCACAAAAAACGCCTAAGAGCAACACATAAGGTATACGTTCTATCACAAAAGGTTCCGTTTGCGAGAACTGGAACATAGCTTCCGTACCCGTAAAGATATAAGATACGGTTGCTGCTGTTACCGATGTAATCAATAATGGTAGTACGGAAGTCATAGTTAAGTCTAACAGTAGGACCTCTACCACGAAAACCATCCCTGCAATCGGAGCCTTAAAAATACCAGCAATTGCCCCTGCTGCTCCACAACCGACTAACAACATCAATGTCTTTTGCTCCATTCTGAACAACCTTCCTAAATTAGAACCAATAGCTGCCCCTGTCAATACAATAGGTGCTTCGGCTCCTACAGAACCACCAAAACCAATGGTTACTGAACTTGCAACGATAGAGCTCCACATATTATGTGGTTTTATGCGACTCTTACGTTGAGAGATTGCATATAGAATCTTTGTTACTCCATGACTAATATCGTCCCGTACGATATATTTTACAAACAGACCTGCCAGTAAAATACCAACTACCGGATAAAGCAAATACAGATAATTGGCTCCATCCGAACTAAAGTTACCAGTCAACCAATGCTGGAAATAATGAATTAATGTTTTTAGGATAAGCGCAGCAGCAGCTGTACAAAGCCCAACCAAAAAACTAACAATCAATATAAAGTTTTTCTCCTGTATATGCTTATCTCTCCATAACAGGAACCGATAAAAAATTCCTTCATTTACCATAGTCAAATTCCTTTCCCTGTAATTACTGTTTTCACTGTATAAATTAGAATTGTTAAATCTAAAGCCAATGACATATTCTCATAATACAACATATCATACTCCAAACGCTCTATCATCTTTTCTACATTACCTGCATATCCATATTTAACCATTCCCAAAGAGGTTATACCCGGGCGCACATTATGTAGCAAATAGTAATAAGGAGCCGTCTTTACAATTTCGTTAATGAAATATCTCCGTTCAGGACGAGGTCCGACCAAAGACATATCTCCTTTCAATACATTCCAAAACTGAGGCAATTCGTCCAATCGATACTTCCGCATGATACGACCAAATGGAGTAATACGACTGTCCTCTTCAGACGCTAATAAAGGCCCACTCTCTTCTGCATTTACATACATTGTTCGGAACTTATAAATCATAAACGGCTTCCCTAAATAACCAATCCTCTCCTGCTTAAAAAAGACAGGACCCGTCGAATCTTTCTTTACTCGCCAAGCAATATATCCAAAAAGAGGAGATAACAATATCAATGCAAGCAATGAACAAATCTTATCAAAGAAGTATTTTATATTCTGTTCCGCAGGTGAAAAATTATTATCTGTAACATCCACCAAAGGAATACCACGTATCGTCCGAATATGAATTTTCGATAACATATTCAAACGTTCAGCTAACACTTTCACCGGACATTTATAACGATAAAGAGAATATAAAATCTCCAAAAGTACCTTATCTTCTTTTGATTCAATCGCTAAAACAATCTCATCTATTTGAGCACTGCCCATTATATTAGGTATATCCAAAAGCCCTCCTAATACTTGGCTCGAATTTACTTTTACTTCAACCTCATCACTTTCTGATACAAACCCACAGACTTGATATCCCATGTTATATAAATCATTAGCTATATTTGCAGCTTTCTGTCCTACACCTATAACTAAAACATTCAATGCAAACTCTCGATTCTCAATCTTCTGAATACCTCTTTGGGTAATCACTAAGCGAGGAATATAAGTACTCAAGAACTGCAAACTAAACAGTCCAAAAAACAATTCGTAATAGACCCTGAAAGAACGAGGAATGTCATTCAAAACCAAAACAAAGAATACGACAAGCGTACCGATTAAGACTGTAATAAAAGTCAAAAAAAGCTCTGTCAAACGAGACTTTCCTAACGGTTTATTATAATATCCTGAGAAATAGTAGAGAATCAACCAAAAGAAAGGAATAACCACCTGCCCTATAAGCACCATTGGGTATTGCAAATAGTTAAACAGGCTACTTGCCCCCTCATTGATAGCAAACACCTCATAACGTAGGACATTAAATAACAGCCACGCTATTGATGCGGAGATAAAATCGGATAAGATGTATTTTACAGCTTGCTTGCTTCTCTTCATATTATCTAATTATCTGAAAAACGCCACCATTCCCTAACTTGATTATATGAGAAGGTTTAGCTTTACTCATATCTTCCTGTCGATAGTTTACAATATAATCAACTCCCTTCTTTATCTCTTCTGATATTTCTTGAAAGTTAGCCGGAGAGGGTTCCCCACTAATATTGGCGGATGTAGAAACGATTGGTTTACGAAAACGCTCACATAACTTACGAGAGAACTCTTCGTTCGTCACACGAATACCGATACTACCATCCTCGCCCAACAGATTACTTGCCAAATTCTTAGCTTGAGAATAGATAATCGTCAAAGGAGTATCTGTCACCTCTATTAAATCCCACGCTATATCAGGAACCTCTGATACATACATATTTAATTTTGCAGTACTATCAGTCAATACTAATACTGCTTTATTATCTATCCTTCGCTTCAATTCGTAAACCCTACGAACTGCCTCTTCATTTGTTGCGTCACAACCAATTCCCCAGATAGTATCTGTCGGATAAAGTATAATACCTCCGGCCTGCATAACCTCACAGGCTTTTTTTATATCTTCTATCATTGTTCCTTTCTAAATAATGTCACAAATTTACAAATCATTCGTGGACTTTAATCTAAAAAGATAAGAAAATGTATTTTAATAAAAATGCACGATCTTAAACAAGAATATCCATTTATATTGTCTAACTTTACGGATTGAAATATATTGGGGTTTTAGTAACCATTTACATTCAATGGGTATAGAAACGTAAAATATTGATAAACATTCTTTTAAAAAGACAGATCAAACATAGCTTCAATATATTGGCGATGATAAAAAGAAAAAAAACAATATATAATGATTACAAAATGGAACTTTCAAACCTCAACAGAAGAAGAGTTACATAAGAGAGACAAGTTGGTAGCTGAATTAGGACTCAGCCCTGTTGTCTGTCTCTTGCTTGTACAACGAGGACTTACTACTGCTGAAGAGGTAAAGAAATTCTTTAAACCCAGCTTAAACGACTTGCATGATCCATTCCTTATGCCGGATATGGAAAAGGCTGTTAAGCGTTTAAACAGAGCTTTAGGGAATAAAGAGAAAATTTTAATTTATGGAGACTATGATGTCGACGGGACTACTGCGGTATCATTAGTCTATAAGTATTTACGTCCCTACTCCTCGTCATTGGATTTCTATATACCCGACCGGTATGACGAAGGATATGGTATCTCCTATAAAGGGATTAACTATGCCAAAGAGAACGGGATTACATTGATCATCTCATTAGACTGTGGTATCAAGGCTATTGAGAAAATCGAATATGCTAAAGAGCTGGGAATCGACTTTATTATTTGTGACCATCACATGCCGGATGATGTTCTTCCTGACGCTGTAGCAGTCTTAGACGCCAAACGTACAGATTCCATCTATCCGTATGAGCACCTGTCAGGCTGTGGAGTAGGATTCAAATTCATGCAAGCATTTGCCAAGAGTAATAACTTCCCTTTCTCAGACTTAGAAAAGTTATTAGAGTTAACGGCAGTCAGCATTGCGTCAGACATTGTTCCCATTACGGGTGAGAACCGTATTTTAGCTTACTATGGACTGAAGCAATTAAACAGTAATCCCAGTCTCGGACTAAAGGGTATCATTGATATATGTGGGCTTTCCGGTAAAGAGATTACCATCAGCGACATTGTCTTTAAAATCGGTCCGCGTATCAACGCCTCCGGACGTATGATGAACGGAAAAGAGGCCGTCGAACTCCTATTAGCCAAGAATATAGATGTAGCAAGAGAGAAAAGCGAAAGTATTAATCAATACAACGAAGAGCGTCGAGAGTTAGACAAAAAGATTACTGACGAGGCCAACGCTATCATAGACGGTTTCCCGAATATGGAAGACCATAAGGCTATCATCGTCTATAACCCCGGATGGCATAAAGGAGTAATCGGTATTGTCGCTTCACGTTTAACCGAGAAGTATTACCGTCCAGCTGTCGTATTGACCAAATCATCCGAGCTTATCACAGGCTCCGCACGTTCAGTTACCGGTTTTGACATTTACAAGGCTATAGAAAACTGTCGGGACTTATTGGAAAACTTTGGGGGACATACATACGCTGCAGGGCTTTCTCTAAAAGAGGAGAACTTGGAGGCCTTTAAGGAACGCTTCCTTAAACTTGCCGCAGAAGAGATTATTCCGGAGCAAATGATTCCTCAGATTGACATCGACGCAACCTTAGACCTACAGGATATTAACCAGCAGTTCATGAACGAGTTGAAAAAGATGAGTCCGTTTGGACCGGACAATCAAAAGCCGATCTTTGCTTCACTCAAAGTAAAGGACTATGGGACAAGTAAACTTGTAGGGAAAGACTTAGAGCATATCAAACTGGAGGTCATTGACGATAAGTCCAACACTCCTATACATGGAATTGCCTTCGGTATGCACCAACACAACGCGCATATCAAGGAAATGAAACCCTTTAATATCTGCTACACCATCGAAGAGAACACCTACAACGGGAATACAACTCTACAGCTAATGGTGAAAGATATTAAAGAGAACGAGATGTGAAGAGATGCGGTAGACATCTACCATCAGTTATTAGGAAAGTATTGGGGATTCACATCTTTCCGACCTTTACAAGAGCAAATCATCCATGCCGTCTGTGCAGGTAAAGATACATTAGGGCTCATGCCTACGGGAGGTGGTAAGTCTATCACCTTCCAGGTTGCTGCCTTAACGATGAAAGGTGTGTGCTTAGTCATTACCCCTCTTATTGCATTGATGGAGGATCAAGTAGGTAATCTACGCCGATTGGGAATCCAAGCGTCCTGTATCCATTCGGGTATGTCCTCTTCTGAAATCACACAGGAGCTGGTTCGTTGTACCCAAGGACATACCAAATTCTTATATGTATCTCCCGAAAGGCTAACCTCTGAAGCTTTCAAGAGTAAGCTACGGCTTATGGACATCTGCCTATTAGTGGTAGATGAGAGCCATTGTATCTCACAATGGGGATACGATTTCCGTCCTGCCTACCTACATATCGCTGACATTCGGTCACTATTTCCCCAAGCTCCTGTTTTGGCACTGACGGCAACAGCAACGCCTACAGTCTGCGACGAGATACAAAGCCGACTGTTGTTTAAAGAGAAACATCTCCTTCGGACAAGCTTTATACGTCCGAATCTCTCTTACACCGTACGTCGAACGGAAAACAAACTCTATACCTTATTATATATATTGAATAGAGTTCCCGGAACCGCAATCGTCTACGCGCGGAACCGAAAACTAACCAAAGAGGTCGCCTTGTATCTCCAACAAGCCGGCATATCGGCTAATTACTTTCACGCCGGACTGACACAAGAAGAGAAAAACAGACGACAAACACTTTGGAAGCAAGACCAATGCCGCGTGATAGTAGCCACCAACGCCTTCGGTATGGGTATCGACAAACCGAACGTTCGTTTAGTGGTTCATTTAGATATGCCCGGCTTTTTAGAGGAATACTTCCAAGAGGCCGGACGTGCCGGACGGGATGAACAAAAGGCATACGCTGTCGCACTCTGTTCTTCTACGGACAACGCCCGATTGGAAAACCGGGTAGCCGAAGAGTATCCGGAGCGAGCCTTCATTAAACAACTATATGAGACGCTTTGCCTTCATTACCAAATAGCCGAAGGAGAGGGTGCGGGCAGCATTCACCACTTCTCTTTAGTCGACTTCTGTACGGCTCACCAACTCTATCCGCTACAGGTTCATGCTGCATTGAAACTACTGGAGCTATCCGGTTACATTGAGTATCAAGAGGAACAGAACGAAACGGTTCACCCTGTGCCTTCACAAATCATATACCTACAGCCTCGAGTGAGAAAGAGAGACCTACTCATCCCCGCTTCTATCTACGAAGAGCGCATAAGCCGGACGGAACAACGCATTAAAAAGGTATTGGAATACCTCGACAGCGAACGTATCTGCCGTCAACGCCTATTGCTTTCTTACTTCGGAGAACAGGCAACTGCCGACTGTGGCTGCTGCGACAACTGCCTATCCCATAAGGAGGAAGTGCTTACCGACCAAGAGTTCAATGCAATACGCTCCCTACTCGTAGCACGTCTGTCCCAGCAACCAGCACTCCCCCTCCCTAAGCTCACCGAGTCCCTCCCCTTCCCCGCAGAGAAGGTCATACAGGTCATCCGTTTCTTGGTCGACCACGAGAACGATCGCTTCCAATTGGAGGCTGGTGAAATCCGATTAAAAACAAGGTAAAAACCTACTTAGTAAGTAGTGTCTCCTCTACTTACTAAGCAGAGCTTCGTCTACTCGATAAGTAGAGGAAAGGCTACTTACTAAGTAGATCCACCTCTACTTAATAAGTAGATTTCAGGCTATTCGCAAGTAGTCAAAAGGTTGTTTTCCAACAAAAAGTCTGCTTTATCCAATAAATTGTTCTACATTTGAGCTTAGAATCAACGATACATAATAATAATATGAAAAACAGCTATTCCAAAGGAGTCTTTTTATGGTTACTCCTATGTTTAGGGATATTACCCAAACAGAGTCAGGCACAACAGTTTGACCCTGCTGCCTATTATGAAATAGTAAGTAGCACCGGATTGGTTTTGGACAATCAAGACAGTGAAGTAGAAGGGACTAAAATCTTTCTGAACAACCGAATCCCCGGGCGCATATCTCAGGTATGGATGATTAAAAACATGTGGGGGATTACCTATCAGCTGATTACTCCCCTATCTGAAAAAAGTATAGACTGCGGAGGACTATTGAAAGAGGGTCCGGTCATTCAGAAAAACACCTCCGGTATGGAGGAACAATGCTGGTGGATTAAACCGGCCGGGGAAAATACATTCACGCTTACCAACCGTATTAGTAAGATGAACTTAGGCTATCCGGACGCAGGGTTGCCGGGCGAGCCTGTTTTCCAACTTACTGCTGACTCTACTTTGGAGAATCAGGTATGGACATTCCGCAAGTCTGATGTGAAAATAGACTTCGAAAAGATCTTTGGCGGCAGTGACAATGATTGGGAGGATGAAACTATCTATGCAGTCAATAAGGAGCCGGGGCATGCAACGTATGTTCCCTTCCCTTCTGTAGAAAGTTTAAAGAGTTCACCTGATTACCGCAAGGCGTGGGAACGTCCTAATTCCTCTCGCTACCAACTCTTAAACGGGAATTGGAAGTTCAATTGGGTCAAGCAACCCTCCGAACGTCCTGTTGATTTCTATAAACCCGGGTATGATGTTTCCGATTGGAAAGAGATTCCTGTCCCTTCCAACTGGGAAATGCATGGGTATGGGACGGCCATCTACACCAACGTAACCTACCCCCATCGTAACTTACCGCCTTACATCCGACCGCGACAGGGATACACAATTGTCGATGAGCCCAATCCGGTTGGTTCCTATCGTCGGGACTTCACAATCCCACAAGATTGGAAGGGGAATGAGATCTTTATCCACTTCGACGGGGTGTACAGTGCTATGTATTTATGGGTAAACGGAAAGAAAGTCGGGTACAGCCAAGGGGCCAACAACGACGCGGAATTCAACATTACTAAGTATGTAAAGCCGGGGAATAACGTCCTGGCGGTCGAGGTCTATCGCTGGTGTGACGGAAGCTATTTAGAGGATCAAGATATGTTTCGCCTCAGTGGTATCCACCGAGATGTGTACCTCTTTGCCACTCCCAAACTGCGTTTACGCGACTACTATCTTACCTCTACTTTCCAAGGGGATAACTACAGCCAGGCAAGCTTCAACGTACAGACAACCCTCACCAACTACGGTAAGCCGGTGGATGAAGCGACAGTAGAGGTTACCCTATTGGATCAAGCAGGAAAGCAGGTTGCCTTCCTATCAAAAGAGGTACGCAATATCACCCGAAAGCAGGAAGCAATCAGCCAACTCAGCGTACAGGTAGACAACCCCATCTTATGGACGGCTGAAACGCCCTATCTGTACACCGTCATCTTAGACTTGAAGGATAAAGCGGGCAAGACATTGGAAGCGATGACCTCTCAGTTTGGCTTCCGCAACATTGAAATCAAGAACAAACGTGTGTACATCAATAACGAACAGGTCTTCTTCAAAGGGGCCAACCGACATGACATTCATCCGCAATTAGGAAAGGCTGTCCCTGTCGAGTCCATGATTGAAGACATCCTATTATTCAAACGCAACAATTTGAATACTATCCGTACAGCTCATTACCCCAATGACGCCAAGATGTATGCCCTGTATGACTATTATGGTATCTACGTGATGGATGAAGCCGACATCGAGTGCCACGGTAACCATACAATCGCCGACAAAGAGAGCTGGGAAGGCGCCTTCGTCGATCGTGGAGTCCGTATGGTAGAGCGCGATAAGAACCACCCCTCTGTTATATTCTGGTCTATGGGTAATGAGTCCGGAGCCGGAAAGAACTTTGACGCAATCCGGGATACCATTAAGAAATTAGACTCCCGCCCTATTCACTACGAGAGAAAGAACGAGATTGCGGACATTGAGTCCACAATGTACCCCAGCATGGAGGTCACTACGAAAACAGACCTGATGGATTCAGATAAGCCCTACTTCATCTGTGAGTATTCGCATGCCATGGGGAACGCCATCGGTAATCTACCCGAACGCTGGGACTATATCGAGAACCATTCTAAACGCATGATCGGTGCCTGTATTTGGGACTGGGTAGACCAAGGTATCAACAAGTACGGGGAGCTACCGAATCGCTATTACTTTGGCGGCGGATTCGGGGATCAGCCCAATGACTTCAACTTCTGCTGTAACGGTATCGTGACCCCGGACCGTCAAGAGACACCAAAGTTGGCCGAGGTAAAGAAGGTGTACCAATACATTAAATTCAAGCCGATAGACGTAAAGGCGGGAAAGATCGAGGTACAGAACCGGTATGACTTCTTGCCCCTTAGTCTCTTCGAGACAGAATGGCGGTTGCTGAAAGACGGAAGCCCCGTTGAAACCGGCACCTTACCGTTGGGAGACATCCTCCCGAACCAAAATACGACCGTCACCATTCCTTACCAAACGGCGATAGAGAACGGTCATGAGTACTTCCTGAACCTCTCTGTCCGCTTGAAGAGGGATTGTATCTGGGCGAAGGCCGGACACGAAGTAGCCTCCGAACAGTTTGCGATGACGGATAAGGTCGAAGTGGCTCTGGTTGACCTATCATTCTCCGACACACTAAAGGTCGAAGAGAAGGAAAACCTGATCAGCTTCCGTGCCCCCGGCTTCTTTATCGCCTTCAATACGGAGAGCGGAGAGATGAGCTCTTTGCGCTATGCCGGGACTGATATGCTCTACAACAAGAAAGGCTTTAGATTCAACTGGTATCGCTCCATCGACAATGATGTCCGAACCGACCTGCCGACCCTCGTCAAGAAGCAATCCCTCGAATGGGAACGTTCCGAGGACAAAAAGGTCGTAACGCTTACCACCCGTATGGAAGCAACCGTAGGCCAAGACAAGAAAGCAGTCGTCGTTCCTTTCGAGGTACACTATACAATCTATGCGAACGGAACCGTAGAGGTTGCCTCTTCGTTCAAGACGGACGACAAATTCAACCTGCCACGCTTAGGCCTGCAAGTCGCCCTGAATCCGAAGTTAGAACAGATCGAATGGTACGGACGCGGCCCCATTGAGAACCATTCGGACCGCAAGGCTGCTGCCTACATCGGCAGATACCAAAGCACTGTGACGAAGATGGAAGAGGCCTATGTTCGCGCCCAAAGCATGGGGAACCGCGAAGAGGTTCGTTGGCTTCAACTGACAAACGCGGAGCGGAAGGGAATCAAAATCACCTCCAAAGACCGACTCAACTTCAGCGCGTTGCACTTCACAGACCAAGATTTATGGAACGTGACCTACGGGCATGACCGCGACAACGTGCGCCGGGCGGAAGTGATTCTCAACCTCGACTGTATTCAACGCGGTCTCGGCAACAAGAGTTGCGGGCCGGGCCCACTCCCGCAATACGAAATCGAGAAGGGGCAGACGTACAGCTACTCATTCCGTATCGAAAGCATACCTTAGTATTCGCGAGTGTAGCGACTTACCAGTCGCGGGAGGCGCGACTTATCGGTCGCGGGTCTCCAACCTTACCAGTCGCTACACCCGCGACTGGTAAGTCGCGCCCCCCGCGAATAAACGTTCGACCGCCGACGACCCTTTCTTTCCTCACTTCCCCACGCTACCGACTTTCAATATAACAGCAATTCCCACCGTTTTCATTTTAATTCATTACCAGAATCAAACCGACACAAACGATTTATCACAAGAGAAATCTTTTTATACATTCAGACAGCCTTTCGGAACACCCAATATCAAAACCACCTATATTTGCAGTGTTACAAGACAAAACGACAACACAAACCGTATAAAAATAAACAAAATGACAAAACCGATCAGATTTACCAAAATGCATGGAGCCGGAAATGATTACATCTACGTAAACACGATGGCTTTCCCGATTCAAAATCCGGAACAACTGGCCATCCAATGGAGCACCCCTCATACGGGAATCGGTTCAGACGGATTGGTGCTGATTGGTTCTTCAAAAGTAGCGGATTTCAGTATGCGTATATTCAATGCAGACGGTTCAGAAGCCCTGATGTGCGGAAACGCCTCCCGATGTATCGGCAAGTACGTCTACGATAACGGGCTGACCCATAAAAAGACGGTTACGTTAGAAACATTATCCGGGATAAAGCAGTTACAACTGCAAACAACGGCTTCCCCCAACTCACCGGAGCGGGTGACCGAAGTGACTGTCGACATGGGATGTCCCGTAGTCGAGAAAGCCGGGCTTACGGTGGAAGCAGGCGGAGAAACATATATGGGGACGGTCGTTTCGATGGGGAACCCGCACTTGGTCATCTTCGTGGAGGATCTCTCAGAGATAGACCTGCCTGCTGTGGGACCGCTACTGGAGTGTCATCCCCTATTTCCCAACCGTACCAACGTTGAATTTGCCCAGGTATTGAATCCGCACGAAGTACGAATGCGTGTCTGGGAACGAGGTTCCGGAATCACCCAAGCCTGCGGAACGGGCGCGTGTGCGACTGCGGTCGCAGGGGTCGTCCGCGAAAAGACGGGACGTAACACGAAAGTCATTATGGACGGAGGTCCTCTCACGATCCGGTGGGACGAAAAATCCAAACGGGTCTTTATGACAGGAGGAGCGGTGAAAGTATTCGAAGGAGAATTAGAGGTGTAAGCATAAACAAACACAAACAACATAAAACAAACAATTGAGTATGGCACTGATCAATGAACATTTCTTGAAACTACAAAACAACTACCTGTTTTCAGACATTGCGAAGAAGGTAAACAGTTTTAAGGTTACACATCCGAAAAAGAAGATTATCCGCATGGGTATCGGAGACGTAACGCAACCATTAGCCCCCGCCGTTATAGAAGCGATGCACAAAGCGGTCGAAGAGATGGCTCACCAAGAGACATTTCATGGATACGGGCCGGAGCAAGGCTATCCTTTCCTAATAGATGCCATTATCAAACATGATTATGCCAGTCGGGGAATCTTTCTCGAACCCAGTGAGGTCTTTATCAGCGATGGGGCAAAAAGCGACTGTGGGAACATTGGAGATATGCTCCGCCACGACAATAGTATCGGAGTAACAGATCCGGTCTATCCGGTCTACATTGACTCCAATGTCATGAGCGGAAGAACAGGAACGTTAGAAAATGGGAAGTGGAGCGATGTCGTTTATATTCCTTGTACGGGAGCCAACAACTTCGTACCGGACCTGCCCAGTCGCCGGGTCGATATCATCTATCTCTGCTACCCGAATAACCCGACAGGGACAACGCTTTCGAAGGAGGAACTAAAGAAGTGGGTTAATTATGCACTTGCCAATGACTGCTTAATCCTGTACGACTCCGCCTACGAAGCCTACATTCAGGATCCGAATATCCCTCACTCCATTTATGAAATAAAAGGGGCCAAGAAGGTGGCAATCGAATTCCGTAGTTTTTCAAAGACAGCCGGGTTCACAGGGGTCAGATGTGGTTATACAGTTGTGCCTAAAGAGGTAACAGCTTCTACCTTCTCCGGAGAACGAGTTCCGCTGAACCGGATGTGGAACCGTCGCCAGTGTACGAAGTTCAACGGGACAAGCTATATCACCCAGCGAGGAGCGGAAGCGATTTATAGTCCTGCCGGCAAGGTACAAATAAAGAAAACCATCGACTACTATATGACTAACGCTCGGATCATGCGAGAAAGTCTGCTCAGTTGTGGTCTAAAGGTGTACGGAGGGGAGAATGCCCCCTATATTTGGCTGAAAACACCGAATAACCTATCCTCATGGAAGTTCTTCGACAAGTTGCTTTACGAAGTCAATATCGTAGGAACCCCGGGAGTAGGCTTCGGTCCCAGTGGAGAGGGTTACCTTCGCCTTACGGCTTTTGGGGATAGAGATAACACTTTAGAAGCGATGAATCGTTTAAAGAAGTGGTTACTTTAAAAACAGAACGACAAACAGATATAGCCTTCTATACTCCTTTTTTCCAATAGTATTAACAATGGGAATTACTAATTTCTCTATATAATCAAATAGTATGTCAAAGTTAAGATTTAGAGTAGTAGAAACAGCTTTCAAAAAAAGAGCAGTAGAGGTACCAACCCCGACTAAACGACCCTCGGACTATTTTGGGCAGAATGTCTTTAACCGCGAGAAGATGTACAAGTATCTTCCAGAAAAGGCATTCGAACGACTCACCGACTGTATTGACAATGGAACTCCTTTGGACCGTGAAACGGCAGACGCAGTAGCAACAGGTATGAAGAAATGGGCTATTGAAATGGGAGCGACCCATTACACCCATTGGTTCCATCCTCTAACAGAAAGCACAGCCGAGAAGCATGACGCTTTTGTAGAACATGATGGTAAAGGGGGAATGGTTGAAGAGTTCTCCGGGAAACTACTCATTCAACAGGAACCTGACGCTTCAAGTTTTCCCAACGGAGGCATACGTAATACTTTTGAAGCTCGTGGATATTCGGCTTGGGATCCCTCCTCTCCCGCTTTTATTGTTGGAGATACGCTTTGCATACCAACCGTATTTATCGCTTATACCGGTGAATCATTAGACTACAAAGCTCCTTTATTGAAAGCCCTGGAAGCAGTCAATAAAGCGGCAGTAGAGGTTTGTCACTACTTTAACCCTGATGTAAAAAAAGTATATGCGTATTTAGGTTGGGAACAAGAATACTTTTTAGTAGATGAAGGCTTATATGCTGCCCGCCCGGATCTGCTACTCACAGGACGTACATTAATGGGACATGAAAGCTCTAAGAATCAGCAATTGGAAGATCACTACTTCGGAGCTATTCCAACTCGCGTAATGGAATTCATGAAAGAATTGGAAATTGAAGCACTCAAATTAGGTATTCCTTTAAAAACTCGTCACAACGAAGTTGCTCCCAACCAATTTGAATTAGCTCCAATCTTTGAAGAATGTAACTTAGCCAATGACCACAATCTTTTAATCATGGCATTAATGCGTAAGATTAGTCGTAAACATGGATTTCGTGTATTATTACACGAGAAGCCTTTCAAAGGAGTTAATGGTTCAGGGAAGCACAATAACTGGTCATTAGGGACAGACACCGGTATTTTACTAATGGCTCCCGGCAAGACTCCGGAAGAGAATTTACGCTTTATTACCTTTATCGTCAATGTCTTAATGGCGGTTTATCGTCATAACGGGCTATTAAAAGCAAGTATCTCAAGCGCAACAAATGCACATCGTTTAGGGGCGAATGAAGCTCCCCCTGCAATCATTTCCAGCTTTTTAGGAGCGCAGGTATCTAAGGTATTAGAACATCTTGAAAATAGTGAACCTGAAGATTTAATGTTAACAGGCAAACAGGGTATGAAGTTAGATATTGCTCGTATTCCAGAACTATTTATTGATAATACCGACCGTAACCGTACCTCTCCATTTGCATTCACTGGTAACCGTTTTGAATTCCGGGCTGTAGGCTCAGAAGCAAACTGTGCTTCTGCAATGTTAGCCCTAAATGCAGCAGTAGCAGAACAATTAAAAATATTCAAGACAGAGGTGGATTCTAAAATTAAGGGAGGTAAAGAGGTCTATGCAGCCATCCTTGAAGTCCTACGGAAAGACATCAAAACTTGTAAAGCAATCCATTTCGATGGGAATGGATATAGTGAGGAATGGAAAGCAGAAGCTGCTCGTCGTGGATTAGATTGTGAGACAAGTGTTCCACTGATCTTTGACAATTACCTTAAAGAAAGTAGTGTTCAAATGTTTGAATCAACAGGGGTCATGACTCACAAAGAATTAGAGGCTCGTAATGAAGTAAAATGGGAAACGTATACTAAGAAAATCCAAATTGAAGCTCGTGTTTTAGGTGATATTGCAATGAACCATATCATCCCTACTGCTACTAAATATCAGACCTCTTTGATTGACAACGTTTACAAAATGAAGGATTTATTCCCTACAGAGAAAGCAACCGTACTTTCTTCGCGTAACCTTGAAATCATTGAGGATATTGCCAATCGTACAAACTTTATAAAAGAGAAGGTTGATGAAATGGTAGAAGCTCGTAAAGTTGCGAACAAAATTGAAAATGAACGTGAAAAAGCAATAGCTTATCATGACAATATAGTTCCAATGTTAGAGGCTATTCGTTATCACATCGATAAATTGGAACTAATTGTTGATGATCAAATTTGGACATTGCCCAAATACAGAGAACTATTATTTATCAGATAATCTATAAAAAGAAGAATTTTCTCCTTTTTATTTACATTATTCAAACAGTAGTTTTTTGTTGATTGTTTTGTGTTTGTGAGAGGAGTATACTGTGAAGTATCACTCCTCTTCTTTTTTTTACCAGTCAAAATACATACCTTTGGGGACAATAAATAACAAGTATTTACATATAAAAGCTATGAGTTACGGATTTGTAAAAGTTGCGGCAGCTGTTCCTCATGTACAAGTTGCAGATTGTTTCTATAATATAGAAGAGATCGAAAAGTTAATGCGTCAAGCTTCCGAAGAAGGAGTACAAATGATAACTTTCCCGGAACTATCTATAACAGCATACACTTGTCTTGATCTATTCACTCAGCAGACCTTATTAAATAATGCAGAAAAAGCATTATTAAAACTCGTAAGTAATACAGCAGACTTAGCTATTTTTACCATTGTAGGGATTCCTCTTAGAACAGAAAATAGACTTATCAATGCCGCTGTAGTTTTTCAAAAAGGAGAAATATTAGGAGTCGTTCCCAAAACATATCTACCTAATTATAAAGAATTCCAAGAACAACGGTGGTTCACCTCCTCTACTGAACTACAAAAATCAAGAATTTCTATTGCAGGAAAAGAATATCCTTTAGGTAGTTATCTGCTTTTTAAATCAGAACAGATTGTCGCAGGTATTGAAATATGTGAAGACCTATGGGTTCCTGTACCATCCAGCTCTTTATTAGCTATGCAAGGAGCCAATATTATCTTCAATCTTTCGGCAAGCAATGAATTGATAGGGAAACACAACTATCTACGTTCATTAATTTGCCAACAGTCTGCACGATGTATGGCTGGATATGTTTATGCGTCCTCTGGATTTGGAGAATCGAGTACTGATTTAGTATTTGCCGGGAATGGTATTATTGCTGAGAATGGAAATCTCTTAGCAGAATCAGCTCGTTTTACCATGAAAGAACAGTTAGTCACAAGCGAGATAGACATCGAGAGCCTACAAAACGATCGTCAAGTAAATACAAGCTTCATGTACGGAGCTTATGAATTATTAAAAGATAAAGCTTCTGAAACTATCCATTTTCAATTAGAAACATCCAAAGAGTTTACGCTTACTCGTAGCATTGATCCACATCCTTTTACTCCTTCAGGAGAGGCTTTAGCAGAACGATGTGAAGAAATCTTCCAGATACAAATTGCCGGACTCGCTAAGCGAATTGCCCATACACACGCACAAACAGCGGTAGTGGGAATTTCAGGAGGTTTAGATTCTACTTTAGCTCTATTGGTAACTGTTATGACATTTGATGCATTAAAAATACCCAGAGAACAAATCATTGGTATCACTATGCCTGGATTTGGAACAACTGGACGAACCTACAATAATGCAGTCAATCTGATTCATTCTTTAGGAGTTACTTTAAAAGAAATATCAATCAAAGAGGCCTGTCTACAACATTTCAAAGATATTAATCACGATCCTACCATCCATGATGTTACTTATGAAAATAGTCAAGCCCGTGAACGGACACAGCTTCTTATGGATGTTGCAAACAAATTAAATGGACTCGTTATCGGAACAGGGGATTTATCAGAATTAGCTTTGGGATGGGCTACTTATAATGGTGACCACATGTCTATGTATGGTGTAAATGGAAGTATTCCCAAAACATTAGTGAAATATTTGGTTGAATGGATTGCTCAAAATAAGGTAGACAAAGCTTCTCAAGCGACTCTATTGGATATTGTAGATACTCCAATCAGCCCTGAATTAATTCCAGCAGATGAAAATGGAAATATTAAACAAAAGACAGAAGATTTAGTAGGTCCATACGAATTACATGACTTCTATCTTTATCACTTTATTCGCTTTGGATCATCTCCTGCTAAGATCTATTTCTTAGCACAAAAAGCATTTCATGGAATTTACGACAACACCACGATAAAGAAATGGTTACATACTTTCTTCCGTCGTTTCTTCCAACAACAATTCAAACGGAGTTGTCTTCCTGACGGACCCAAAGTAGGTTCCATTAGTTTATCTCCTCGAGGAGACTGGCGTATGCCAAGTGACGCGATCTCAAAACTATGGTTGTCAGAAATTGAGCAACTTCCTGAGTAAACAATCTATAATAGCGTTATTATAAAGACCATAAATATTGTATAAATAAAAAAGGAGATACTCTTTATAAATTAGAGTATCTCCTTTCTTATCTTGTAGATATAACATCCCCAACTTTTTCTAATCCTGTTTATTCACTACCGATTCTTATTCTCTCACACTCACTCTTACAACACAAAAAAAGGAGTCA
>JAFUOJ010000034.1 GCA_017481945.1 Parabacteroides sp.
CCCTATTAATGATTCTTTTTCTCAAAAAATATCAATAAAAATTTCATTTATTCGAAAAAAAAGTATAATATTGCAACAGTTTAATTTACATCGTGTAGTTGATAAAAGAGAAGATGATCATAGTCCTTGGAGAACTAAGTATTTTTCATCAATAACATTTTTCAAATTCCAGTCAGAAAAGTTTCTTAAATACGAAAGAAGTACGAGAGTTTAAATCCTCAATAAAAAGTTACAACATTTCTCCTTTACATAACAAAAAAGTCCTAAAGCAAAAACTTTAGGACTTTCGCGGTGCGTACGGGACTCGAACCCGTGACCCCATGCGTGACAGGCATGTATTCTAACCAGCTGAACTAACGCACCATTTTATAAAGAGCTCTTTTTTCTTGATTGCGGTGCAAAGGTAATGATTAATTTCAATTTTGCAACAGGTTTCTTATCAAAAATTACTTCAAATAAAGATTTTCTTCTATTTATTAAAAGCATACTCTACCATCAACATTTATAATTTCACACTATAATTCACAAATCATATCCTATTTACAATTCATTAACAAGTTTAACTTACATTCTATTTGTTTTTCATACTTAAAAGCTATATATTGTCGCAGTTTTTATTAATCAGCAAGTTTATATTTTATGGCAATCTACAAAAACATATTTAAAATAACCCATAATGATGTGCTTCCTTCACAAGGAAGTCTTTTAATATCTGAACCCTTTTTGCAAAATGCCTACTTTCAGCGTTCAGTTGTTTTATTAGTTGAACATAACCGAGAAGGTTCTATGGGGTTTGTTTTAAATAAAAAGACCCATTTAATAGTTAATACTTTTTTCCCAGAGTTAGAAGATTGTCCTTTAATACCTATTTATTTAGGAGGTCCGGTCAGCTCCAATCGGTTATTCTTTATTCATACATTGGGTGATTTAATCATCCCTGACGCTATCAAGATTAACGACCAACTTTACTTTGATGGGGACTTTAACGCTATCTTACGATATATAAAGAATGGACATTCAATTGAAGGGAAAGTCAAATTCTTTTTAGGTTACTCCGGATGGCAAAAAGGACAATTAGACAATGAAATCACTCAAAATTCTTGGGTTGTCAACCATACCTCCAACAGCAACGTACTGTTTGCAGAAGGAGAAGATTACTGGAAACAGGCTTTGAAAGCATTAGGAAGTAAATATGAAACATGGACAAAATATCCTAAAGACCCCTATTTAAATTAAGTCTTCCTATTCTTTACTTTTGGATATATTGCATAACCAATACATCCGAATATCCTTTTTCCGTCGTTATCCAATCTTTCAATATACCTGTTACTGAAAAACCACAACGCATAAATAAAGCTTTACTTGCTTCATTACCCATTGGAATATGCACATATAATTGGTGTAATTTCAAAAAAGAAAAAGCATATTGAATCAACAACTCTAAAGCGTCTGTTGCCAGACCTTTTTTTTGGGAAGTTGGTTCTACCAATATGCCTACTCCTGCACGACGATGAAAGGGGTCAAAATCATATAGATCCACCATACCTACCGCCTCTTTCTTTTCTACCCAATTGATCATCAGACGCAACTGTTTAATATCATATATATCTCGATGAGATTCTGCAATGTATTCCTTCAATTGATAATGAGAATAGGGGACCAATGTATTCCCTAAGCTCCACCACTCCGAATTGTTTTCCCATCGATACAGCAGTTCTAAATCTTCCGGCTCAGGAGCACGCAAAGAAATTCGTTCATTTTGAAGCAGTCTCATATTAATACTTTACTTTCCTTATTATATATATGGTATGTAATCTTTTTATTTACCATCTTATCCATCAACAAAAGCATTTGTTCAAAGCGGACATGAGGATAGCAGAAGACAAAATCTGTAAACCCTTTCATCTGATTTCGACGACAAATAGCTTCCATCACCCGCTCTTCATTCAAATTCCATAAATTGACATACTCTAACTCCGGCATTTGTTTTACACATTCAGCCTTGACCTCTTCAAAGTCTTCTTCCCTGCAAAGAACCAACAAACGACTGTGTTTTACCTTTGGTTTTCTTTTTAAACCTAACCAACCTCCAACAGCCGACAAGGAAGCCTTCAAAAAGACAGCCATTTGAATCAACAAACTCATCAACCAGCTGGCTTGTGGATAATATTTCCGATAAAATATTAGCATAGCCCCATAAAAGGCCTTCACATACTTAATATCGCCATGCTTAGTACTTTCTCCTTTATAATGCAAAAGGCGTTCCGGGATATAATAATTCGTGTATCCCCCCTGTACTACTCGATAAGACAAATCTATATCTTCTCCATACATAAAGAATGATTCATCTAACAAACCAACTTTATCAAGTGCTTTCCGACGGAGCAACATAAATGCTCCAGCTAATACATCCACTTTATGTTGTTTGTCTTTATCCAAATAAGGAAGACTATATTGAGCAAAAGTTCGAGATTGTGGAAAGAATTTTGACAACCCGAATATTTTACAAAAAGAGACCCATGGAGAGGGGAAACTTCGCTTGCTTTCCGGAAGAAATATACCATGTCCTTCCAACATCTTCACCCCTATTCCTCCTGCCTCCGGATGTTCATCCATAAAATAACAAAGAGAACGTAAACTATCCTCACCAACTACAGTATCAGGATTCAACAAAAGTACATATTCCCCTTGGCTGATCCGAATAGCTTGATTATTCGCTTTCGCAAAACCGGGATTATCTTCATTTTCAATAAAAATCACTTCGGGAAAACGAGGACGAAGATATTCTATCGAACCATCTGTCGAATGATTGTCTACCACCAACACCTCTGCCTCTATACCAGCCACAGCAGCACGGACAGAACAAAGACATTGTTCCAAAAAGTACTTGACATTATAATTAACAATAACAATCGATAGCTTCATATCTTTATGGAGTCATTAAAGCTGGTACGATTCACAATCGAACGCCCCAAGGTTATTTCATCGGCATACTCAATCTCATCTCCAATAGAGACACCACGAGCAATTACTGATATTTTCACATCATAAGAAGACAACTTCCGATAGATAAAGAAATTAGTCGTATCTCCCTCCATAGTGGTACTCAAAGCTAAAATTACCTCTTTAACCTCTCCTGCAGCCACACGCTGTACTAAACTTTCTATCTGTAAATCTCCGGGACCAATCCCATCCATAGGAGAAATAACACCTCCCAACACATGATATACCCCGCGAAACTGTCCCGTATTTTCAATAGCCATAACCTCTTTGATATTCTCTACTACACAAACAACCGAGTGATCACGATGAGGATCGGCACAAATAGTACACATATCTTCATCACAGATGTTATGGCATACATTACAATACTTAATATCTCGTCGAAGGGATACCAAGGCCGAAGCAAACCCTTCTATATAATGAACATCTCGCCGAAGCATATATAATGCCAAACGAAGTGCCGTCTTCCGCCCTACTCCAGGCAATGACGACAATTCATTTACCGCATTTTCCAATAAAACCGATGGATACTTTTGATTCATTCGCTTTTGTCTTCTTTTGCGACAAAGTTACAATTTCCTTTTATATAAAAGCAAGCTCTCCATCCGAATTACCAAATCCAACCTCAATCTAAACGTTTCTCCATATACAAATTACAACGACTATAAGCTGGATTCTTTGCTTCTACCTTTTCAAAACCTAATTTATAATACAAGTAAACTGAAAATCTCCCCTCCTGTGCGAATAATTTTTCCCTCAGGATCCCCTAAAATTTTCAAATCAGAGAGCTCTAAATGAAAAAACTTTTCAATCCATTCACGGTTTAACCGAATAAAATCATCCCGGTATTTACGATCCCAATATACAATTGTTATATCTTCTTTCATTGCTCCTATTTCTCTTATATTTCACATCCGTTTTGCCTCTAAAAATACACCGACAAAACCAACAGAACAATAGTTTTTTCAAACATAGAAAATATCACTAATCAGATAGACTTTGACAGAACAAATATTCTTTCTCCGGAATCAAAAACGCCCCTCATTAGAATATTTTTCCAAAATAACACCTATCAACAAACATATACCCTAAAAACCAAACCTTATACAGTTTTTATATCTACATTTGTACTACTTTTATAAAACACTATAACACTCTGAGAAATGATAAGAAAACAGACGAAAGCAATTCATACTCAATTTCAAAGTCGAGACGCTTACAATTCCCTTAGCATGCCCGTCTATCATACGGCAGCCTATGAATTTGACAATGCCAAGGAGATGTCAGACGCTTTTTGTGGAAGAACAAATATGCCAGATTATTCTCGGGTGACAAATCCTACTGTCATCTTCTTTGAAAACAAAGTAAAATCACTGACAGGGGCAACTGACGTTATAGCCGTTAATTCCGGTATGGCAGCGATAAGCAATACTCTATTATCCGTTGCCGCAGCAGGGAAAAATATCGTCACCTCCAAACATCTCTTTGGAAATACCTACTCTTTGATCACCGAAACACTCAAACGCTTCGGAGTCGAACCTAAGCTGTGCGACCTGACCGACACCAATCAAGTTCGGGAGACCATAGACGATAATACCTGTTGTATCTATTTAGAAATCATCACCAATCCACAAATGGAAGTAGCCGATTTACAGGCACTGGCACAAATCTCTCACGAAAAACAAATCCCGCTCATCGCTGACACAACACTTATTCCTTTCACTGAATTTAACTCACACGACTTAGGAGTTGATATAGAAATCGTTTCCAGTACCAAATATCTATCCGGAGGTGCTACTTCTATCGGAGGATTAATTATCGACTACGGGTCATTCACTGATTTCAGTAAACGAATCCGATCTGAAATGTTACTCAATTTAGGAGCCTATATGACTCCCCACGTGGCTTATATGCAAACCATCGGTTTGGAAACTTTAGACGCACGTTACCGTATTCAAGCCGCTAACGCAGCAACGCTAGCACAAGAACTACGTTCGATACCGGCAATCAAGCGCGTAAATTACATCGGGTTGGAGGATAATCCTTATTATATGTTATCACAAAAACAATTTGGTCCGACTGCAGGGGCTATGATTACAATCGACCTTGAAAGTAGAAAGGCCTGTTTCAACTTTATCAACCGTCTAAAGCTTATACGACGCGCGACGAACCTTTTCGACAATAAAACACTCGCCATTCACCCTGCCAGTACCATTTTCGGTCCGTTCACTGATGAAGAACGAAAAAATATGGATGTTTTAGACACAACCATACGGCTTTCCATCGGCCTGGAAGATGTTTACGACCTATTGGACGATATTAAACAGGCCTTGAAATAATCTATTCATTGTATTAGTCTATTTCATTTATACGTGAAATAGACTAATCAAAATGAAATATAATAATTTTTCCAATAAAAATAATCTATACAAGAAACAAGATTATTAAATAACATCGTAAAATAAAGTTTCATTTGAAATAATCTATTTTATGAGGAACGGCGAGTGGATTATCTCAATCGATCTAAAGAGCGAACTAAAGCTTCGTCTGCCCCAATATTGCGGATTGCCAAATAATCCAAAATCAAGCTGACCAATGGGAAAGAAAGAGCGAATTTAAAACTCATAGAAGCTGTTTCCAACTGTCCTTTCATGATCCAAGCAAAGAAAGCAAACAAACCATAGATTCCAAACATCAAAATGGCATTAAAGATGCACAAGCGAATTTGAAGGATTCTATTTTTAAATAAGAAAATCGTTAGAAACGCCAGCAAAGAGACAATGACAACCAATGCAAAAAGTCCCCAAGTCGGATAAATCAGCTCCGGCTGCTCCGTCATTGTGCTCAAACCAGAAGCGTCAAAAGTAAACAATTGATCACCCGACTGTAAAACAGCAAGCGGCAAAAATAATAGGGCTACAGTTAAAGCCACAATAATAAGTAAATAGACTGTCTGTATTCTCTGTAACATATTATTAAGATTTAAATGCAAATTGAGAACAAAAAGAGCAATTGCCCACCCAAGCGTTTCTTATCGCAGCTTGCTACGCAATTGCTCCTCCTTTATTCGAAAAGAAAATAGGATCTCTAAATTCTCAATTTTCTAATTATTAAAAGTTATTCTTTTCTTTAGCAGGGTTCTTATAATACACTTTCCCCTCTTCGTATTCCTTAGCTGCTATCAATGTTGGCTTCGGAAGCTTTTCATAATAACGTGAAATTTCAATCTGCTCTCTGTTTTCAAAAACTTCCTCCAGATTATCATTATAAGAAGCGAACTCCTGAAGTTTCTTTTCCAAATCCTGTTTCATTTCAACAGCAATCTGATTAGAACGCTTAGCTATGATTGCAACTGTTTCATACACATTTTCCGTGTCTGCCGACAGCTTCATCATGTCACGAGTAACCGTGTTTGTCGGAGCATTAGTCTTTCTGTAATCCATACTACTACTTTATTGATTAGTTATTTCGTTAATACGTATCTGTTATTCGTTTGCTGGCATAGTCATAAAACTTCTGAACCTGTTTTACATACTGTCCTTCAGGATATTCATTCATGTAGTTGTAGTATTCATCGACAACTTCACGATAACGTCCTTGCAACTTTTCTTCCACACTCACTATAGCCAATTCATATTTAGAACGGATAATATAGAACATAAGTTCTTCTCTATATTTTGAATATGGATAATTCTTAAGTGCATTCTGTGCTGTAATGACAGAAGAAAGATAGTTGTTTCCCATGTATGTTCCTAAGTTAAAATACAACCGAACAGCCAACAACTCTTTATAAGCAAGTTTTTCTTGTAACTCAAACAAAATATTCTGAGCTTCTTTTGCTCGTTCGCTTTGCGGATAATACTCTAAATACAATTGCAACTGACTGATTGCATCAAATGTTTGCGTTTGGTCCAAACGAGGATCTGGAGAATCCAAATACAAACCATATCCAGAATAATAACGAGCTAACTCTGCATATTCACCTTTCGGATAAGTTGTATAATAGGTTTTAAAATATTCCGAAGCAGTCTGATAGTCTTTTTGGCCGTAATAACTTTGTGCCAATAAATACAATGATTCCTCGGCATTTGCTGTTCCCTTAAAAATAGGGACTAATTCATCCAACAAAGCGGCAGACTTCGAATACTGCTTTTTATTGAAATACTTCTTTGCATACGAATATTTCAACTCGTAGTCTGTACTCTTCAATATCTTATTATACTCCCCACAAGAAGAAAATAAGACAGTCATCATCATCAATAAAAATACAACCTTTTTCATTCATAATACTTTTAGCGTGCAAAGTTAAAGTTTTCTCACAAATAAACGAAGTGCTAAGCATGAATATTTTGGAAAGAATAGCTTTTGATTAACAATTCTTTCTAAAACTCATTATACCAAACTGGTCCAGGTTTCTCTCCCATCTCAAAAAAGAATGTATCCCCATTCATAATTTGTTCATGCGTAATATAACTTTTATCATACAACTGTCCATTGCGTTTTACTGATTGTATATAAATATTCTTACGACTGACTTCAGGAGCCAAAACAGTAAAAGTCTTTCCATTAGCCAAATGCATACGAACCTCAGAAAACAAAGGGCTACCAATTTCATATCTTCCACAAATGGGATCAACCGGATAAAATCCCATTGAACTAAAAACAAACCAAGCAGACATTTGACCACAATCTTCATTACCACAAATTCCATCAGGAGCATTTAAATATAAATCGTGTAATACTTTTGTAACATATTGTTGAGTTTTCCAAGGTTGTCCAATCTTATTATATAAATAAATCACATGATGGCTCGGTTCATTTCCATGTGCATATTGTCCTATCATTCCTGTACTAAAAATAGGTAATTCTTTTTCTGACTTTGGAACATAAGTAAACATACTATCCAATTTCTCAGCAAAACGTTCTTTACTACCTAATAGACCTATTAAACCATCTAAATCTTGTGGAACAGACCAAAAATATTGCCAACCATTACTTTCACAAATATCCTCAGTATAATCATCCGGACTAAATGGTGTTACAAAATCACCCTTCTCATCACGCGGTTGCATAAAGGAGGTAATCGGATTATAAACATTCCGATAATTCAAAGCCCGTTTATAAAACTCGTTGGCAATCTCTTTTTTTCCCATCTTTTCAGCCATCACTGCTATACAATAATCATCATAGGCATATTCTAAGGTCTTAGACAATGACCAGCTTGTCCATTTTGCAGAATCACCATAAGCCGGAACATATCCTAATCTTTTATAATCACCGATTCCTTGATAATCATCTCGATTTGCTGTAGTCACACAAGCCATTAAAGCCTTTTCCGGATCAAAATCTCCAATACCTTTTAAATAAGCGTCAACAATAACAGGTATCGCATGATAACCAATCATCATATTCGTTTCCCAACCATACAGATTCCATAAAGGTAATGCTCCGATTTGTTCATAAAAATGTAGAAAACTTTTAATCATATCATTGGTACGTTCTGGTTGTGTATAAGTAAACAACGGATGAGAAGCACGATAGGTATCCCATAAAGAAAAAGTTGAATAATTTGTCCAGCCATCAGTTTTATGAATTTGTTGATCCGAACCATAATACAGACTATCGATATCACTATATATAGTTGGAGCAAGCATGGTATGATACAAAGCGGTATAAAACTTAACCAAATCATCTCGAACTTTACTAACAACTTCTATTTTGGATAATTGTTTATTCCATTTCATAGCAGCCTGTTTTCTATAGAACTCAAAATCATCCAGTGGGACTTCTACCTGTAAATTTCTTCTTGCTCCTTCTATACTAACTCCAGAAATACCAGTTGTCACTAAAACTTTTTCTCCCTCTTTTGTATTAAAATCAAAACGAGCAACAGAGGCAGTTCCTATACGTCCTTGTTTCGTAATAATAGCAGTTGTATCAATATGGTAAGCCACAAATGGTTTTGAAAAACGAGTCTCAAAATATACATGTTGCAAAGGAGACCAACCTTGAGAAAAGCGATAGCCACGAACTGTTACCGAATCAACGACTTCAATTTGGGAATCCAAAGTAAAATCCCAATTCATCGCTTTTTTCAAATTTAGAAAGACGGAGGCTTCAGCTTTAGGGAATGTATAACGTTGGATACCACAACGTTCTGTAGTAGTTAACTCCACCAGAATCTTATAATCTTTCAAGAATACTCGGTAATAACCAGCAGAAGCGAACTCTTCTGCATGAGAGAATGTTGAATAAATACCCAAAGGAGCCGGAGCCTCTTTGTAGGGACGTATTACAGGCATAAAAGAAATGTCATACAAGTCACCTGCTCCCGTACCTGATAAATGCGTATGACTAAATCCGGCAATCGTTGTATCGGGATAAAAATATCCGGAAATACGATTCCATCCCGATAATCCATTATCCGGACTTAACTGTACCATTCCAAAAGGGACTTGTGCTCCCGGATAAGTATTCCCAGTAAAGTCAGTTCCGATAAAAGGGTTAACATATCGTGAATAATCAATAGTGTCCAATTGTTTTTCTGAAGTACAGGCAACCAAGACCAATAAATAAGTTACCCATAATAAACCATGTTTCATACCTAATCTGACTTTTAATTCAACAATAAAAAAGAGACGCACTTATGGTACGTCTCTTTTATAACTATTTAATAAAGCCAGTAGTTCTTACGTAGTCAAGATTTCTTACTCTTGTTCCTCATCCTCTTCTTCCTCGTCGTCTTCGTCTTTCTTAACAAAGAATGCACTTAATTCATACAATCCATACAACGGGAAGAACACGAAACTCAATGTAAATGGGTCACTACTTGGAGTAATAAATGCAGCTGCCACTAATAACCCAACAATTGCATGTCGTCTATATCTATGGAAAAACGAACGTTTCAATAATCCCATCTTAGACAACAACCAAGAAACCAACGGCATCTCAAAGACAACCCCCATCACAAAAATAAGCATTAGGAAGTTATCCATATACGAATCCAAAGAAACCTGTTCCGTGATATTCGCACTCAATTCATAAGTTGCTAAAAAACGCAATGTCATCGGGAATACTGTAAAATAGCCTACAGCACATCCGATAAAAAACATGATTGTTCCTAACAAGAAAACCCACCGAACATTCTTTTTCTCATCTTCATATAAAGCTGGACGAATAAATTTCCAAACTTCCCACATTAAATAGGGAAATGTCAATACCAACGCCAACCAAAAAGAAGTTGTCATGTGAGTAAAAAACTGTGAGGCCAATTTTATATTAATAATATCCACATGGAAATTATCATTACAAAAATCTGGCAACACATCAAACATTGGACTCTTATCCACTAACCACTGATTCAAAGAACACAGCCACCTGTAAAAAATGAAATAAGAATTACATGGTGCTAACACCACACGGTCAAAAAGTCCATTGCTCCCGCTCATAAAAGCGAAGCCTACAATTGCAAAAATAAAGAGTGCTAAAACAGAGCGAAACAGAGTCCAACGAAGTTCTTCCAGATGGTCCCAAAAGGACATTTCTTCTTGTTGTTCCATTTTTCCTCTTATTTCTTATCTGTAGTATCGTCTTCTAATCTAATATCGTCTTCTATACCTTTTACACCATCTTTAAAGTTCTTTACTCCTTTTCCAATACCTTTCATTAGTTCAGGAATTTTTTTACCACCAAAAAGCAATAAAATAACAATTGCAATGATAACAATCTCACCTGTTCCTAAATTTCCTAGAAATAATAAATCCATGATATTATTAAATTAATCGTTAATATTCATCTAATCGGGGAGCAAAGATACAATTTGAAATGAATTATAGCCCAATTATTCTAATTTTATTACCTTTGCACCGTCTTAAAAAACTGAAATTAGAAAAAGATTAGAAAAATGAAAGCGTATGTATTTCCCGGTCAGGGTGCACAATTTGTCGGTATGGGGAAAGATCTCTATGAAAACAATCCTCTTGCAAAAGAGATGTTTGAAAAGGCTAACGAGATACTTGGTTTCCGCATCACAGACCTGATGTTCGAAGGAACAGATGAAGATTTGCGTCAGACAAAAGTAACACAACCTGCCATTTTCTTACACTCAGTCATTCTTGCAAAAACATTAGGCAAAGAATTTCAACCGAATATGGTAGCCGGTCATTCATTAGGTGAGTTTTCAGCATTAGTCGCTGCCGGTGCATTATCTTTTGAGGATGGTCTTGTGTTAGTTTCTAAGCGCGCTATGGCTATGCAGAAAGCTTGCGAAGCAACTCCCTCTACAATGGCGGCTGTATTGGCTTTGCCTGATGAAAAGGTAGAAGAACTTTGCGCTAGCGTCGAAGGTGAAGTAGTTGTTTGTGCAAACTATAATTGCCCCGGTCAGCTTGTTATTTCAGGGTCTATCCCTGGTATTGACGCAGCTTGCGAAAAGATGTTGGCAGCTGGAGCAAAACGTGCTTTGAAGTTGAAAGTCGGCGGTGCGTTCCACTCTCCGCTTATGGAACCGGCTCGTGCCGAATTGGCTGCTGCAATTGAAGCAACTCCAATCCACGAACCTATCTGCCCAGTTTATCAGAACGTAAGTACAAAAGGTGAAACAAACCCAGAAACAATCAAGGCGAACCTAATCGCCCAGTTGACTGCTCCGGTACGTTGGACACAAAGCGTTCAGAACATGATTGCAGACGGTGCCGATCACTTCATTGAGTTAGGCCCAGGAGCTGTTTTACAAGGTTTGGTAAAGAAAATCAACAAAGCAGTGACAACTGAAGGTAAGCAATAATTTATTTTCACACAAGATAAAAAGGTTGACAGTTTATCTAACTGCCAACCTTTTTTGTTTATACGACAAATTGGAGACGGGATTACCAACTTATTCAATTTTACAGATTTATACTTCTTGTATCAATACTCTATCATTTTATCATTTCCTTTTTATGCCTAAAAAAGCAACAACGAGGTGTTTATAAAGATCTCCTAAGTCATTATTTTGGGACTTACCAATGGAGAGAAGTTCTTTTTAGAAGAGATTGTTGACAAATCTGCCTATTTTTTGAATTCATCCGGCAGATTTTTTTAAATCCGTGCCGAGGAAATTTTTGTTAGGTGCCCAGTAAAATAAAATTGCCTGCCGACCTATTTTATTTCGTTGCCGAACCAATTTCAATCCGCTCTTGTTCCATTCAAAAACAGCCCTAAAATCCTTTCTATATATCCAACCAACAACCTTCTCCTTACAAAAGAATCGACTCTCCAAGAGTTGACGTTTATCAAAATGTCAGTAATCTTTCATAAACACATATCATTTTAACTATTTCTATTTTAGACTCCACCACAAAGGAGTTCCTACGACATCTGCCCCTCCTAAAAGCTCAACCGCCTTATTATACCCTTCAAGGTTATTAGTCTGGATACTGGCTGGATAGCGATAACGTTTGGGATAAAACTCCAAACGACACTCTTTGGCTGTCGCTACAGTCAGCGGGACTTGATTCAGCGGATTGTAGTCTTTCTCTACTGCCTGATTCTCAAAGAATGGTAATCCGACACGCCGATGATCACTCCATGCCTCCTCCGGTAACCAAGGGACTTGAGCTATGTATTTTTGAGTGAAGATCTTAGTCATCACGTCATTGTTATAAGCTCCATTCCGATAGATAGAATTTTTAGGATATACGTAAGTCATTGTCTTATTCTCCTGCGTATAGGGATCTGTATAATTCACAGTGTACGGCTGTGCTTCCGTTGTATGTTCAAAATGGACCGAAGTTCCGACTCTATTATAATCCGTAGAAGCTAAATAACTGGCCAGCTCTTCCTGCAAACCATGATACTCAAAACTGGCAGCAATCCCGCTCTCGTAATTATCTTTAGCCGTACCCGGAACATTCCACCCACGCACTGCCGCCTCCGCCAATAGGAAATAACTTTCCCACGGAGCAAAGAAGATACGTTTCTGCATATTCAAGCGGTATTGTTTAGACATAGATGGATAGTTATACGTTTTCCCAGTCAATTCATTGGCCAAGCCTCCTTTTATATCCCACTCGCCAGCCACCCAGGTATCCCATGTGTACTTAGGATCAATTGTCAGCATAACTTTCGTATGATCGCTTGGGTCAAATAGGGATACCGGTTTTACCTCACTGGCAGCTCCTATGTAATTGGAATAGACCACTCCGTCGTCCCAACCAACTACGCTAAACAATTTAGAGGCACGTGGGTCTACATATTGCGGAACACCGTCAAAAAAGAATCCGGCACAAGGATCGTTCGTAGTCAGTGGGAAGTGCTGTTCCAAATACAGTCCCATGTATGTACGAGGATTCTTCAAATAGGTCTTAAGAGAATCCGGTAACGGGAACTCATTGTTCCCAAGCCCTACCACTAAGTTTTTAAAGGTCACTGACATCGGCTGCGGATTCCATGTACGAGACATTACACTGGTTAAATCATTCCAACCGTCCCTTTCTTGAACCCCGGCCATATCGGACAACGTAGCGATGTAGCTCTTTGAAGCAGCGTCTTCAAACTCCGTCTGTGCTAATTGCGGTGCTGCATTTACGATTCGCATAGCCAAACGCATACGCAATGAGTTGGCATACTTTTTCCATTGAGTGATATTTCCGCTGTAAAAAGCATCCTCATTAGCCATATCGGACATATCAATGGAGGTGTCAAGAGCTGCCTCTGCTTCCCGTAGCTCCTTTAATATAAATGTATAGATTTCCTCAACACTATCATATTCTCCCGGTACACCCGTAAAAGCGTCTAACGCAGGAATCGGTCCTATCCCATCAGCCACTTCCGAATTCAAGTAAGCTCGCCAGATACGGGCCATCTGAATGACATTCTTATAATAGGGATACACTTCGGCTTCTCCCTCTTCTACTTTCTGTTCGCCCAGTTGAATTGCTTTAGTTGCTTGGTTCAACCATTTCACCGCGTAACTATTACTTAAATAAAGTGTGATGTAATCATTATTATCCGTACCGATGGTAAAGCCACTCCCCCGATTAAAACGAGCAGCCCGATTCCAAGTCAATATAAACATGCGCTCTGCTATCTCCGGATTCATCTGGTCACCAATAATTGAAGCATTCAGGAACCACTCCGGTTTAACTTTGTCTTCTCCCACTTGGTTTGGGTCTTCATTTATTTCCAGAAAGTCATCGCAGGAGGAAAACAGGGTCACAAAAGCAAGCAGCCCACTCCATAATCCATTTCTTGTATTCATAGCTTTCATTTTTCTAACCTCAATTACTATTATTAAAAACCAACAGTGACATTAAATGTAAAAGAACGGCTTGTTGGTGCAGCTCCGTTTTCAAAACCGGTTGCATTCGTATTGGTCGCTGAAACAGACTCCGGATCAATACCCGGCAGATTATAATGAATCATCCACACATTGTTGCAAGTGGCAGACAGGCGCAGGCGTTGGAAAGGAGTCCTCTTCAACAAGGTTCTATTAAAATCATAGCCGAACGTAATGTTACGTAAACGGATATTAGTTGCGTCATACGTAAAAAGTTCCGGTAACCCATAGTTTCCGGTAGAGCCGATACGTTCCCAATAATTCTGAGGAGTAACAGCTATAGTATTCTCTACATACTCCCCATTCTGCTGCATGACAGAGTTAGGAACGACAAAGTCATTCCGTTCACCATTCACGACTGTCCCGGCTGCATTCCCTCGTACATATAAAGTCGAAGCCGTAGCCGAATAGATTTCACCTCCTATACGGCAATCTATCAGGAAACTCAAATTAAATCCCTTATAAGAGAAATTGTTTGTTAAACCTAACATCCAGCTCGGATTCTGGTTCCCTACTTTACTTTTCTCCGTAGAGATAAGAGGTAGTCCATCCTCTCCTACTATAACTCTTCCGTAGTAAGGACTACTTTCATCCGTCACACGAAGAAATGTTTGTCCATAAATATCTCCATAATAACCGCCCTGCGCAGCCACAATCTGAATAGCGTCTAAGGTTTTAATATCGTAAACCGTCACACCCGGATAAAGCTCTATAATCTTATTCCGGTTCAAAGAGAACTGTGCCGTCATATTCCAATTGAATCCTTGCTGGGCTGGGCTTTGAAAGATGGCTCCGTTCAAAGAGATCTCCAATCCCTCGTTCTGAATATTTCCAGCATTCACTTTGCGAGAGCTATACCCTGCAAAGGGATCTAACGGCAGATTCAAGAGTTGTCGAGTCGCATTGGTTTTATACCAAGCAAAATCTAACCCTAAGCGGTTCTGAAGGAAACGAATATCAAAACCGGCCTCCCAAGATTTAATTAATTCGCTCCGCACACTGGAATCATACAGTGTCTGCCCCGGTTCAGCCGTTGTATTACCGTTCTCATCTTTTCCTACCGTATAGTTATTATACAATTGATACGGATCTAAGTCATTACCGACCTCCGCATAAGAGGCTCTTACTTTCACAAAAGAGAACCAATAGGGCATACTTCCTCCAATCTTCGGCAACATATCCGAGATTACAGCTGAGAAGCTGACGGAAGGATAGAAATAAGAACGATTCGCTTTAGACATCGTAGAAGACCAGTCATTTCGTGCCGTCACATCCAAAAACAGATAGCCATCCCAATTCAGTTGCAAAGATCCATACAACGAATTCATCTTCCGTTGAATCAGTTCAGAGGTGACTGTCGGCTTATTCACCCCGTTGTTTAACGAGAAAAGGTTAGGGACCAACAAATCCCCCGAAGAGGCATTCATCTTAGTACGTTTCTGCAACATCAGGTTTCCCCCAAATGTAACAAACCCTCCCAAACGTTCTATCAGATTATCTTTGCGGGCAGTTGCCAAGAAACTATAATTATTTTCATAAAAGGTTTCAGAGCCTTCACTATAAGTACCGCGCGGAGAGGTATTTCCCCCGGCATATACCTTTTCATTCTTCGTTGTTGTATAATAATCCGTACCTCCTCGCAATTCTATGTCAAACCAATCAGTAGGAGCATATTTCAAGGATACATTTCCTAATAAGCGATTACGCGTATCATTATTTTGGCGGTATTTCGTTACCCAATAAGGATTCTCCTGAGGATTATTAGCCGCGTCCCACCAGATCATATTGCCCTCCTCATCGACACTCTTCTTAAAGTCTTTTATATTCAAGGAGCGTGGTAATGTATAGATTGTACTAAACGCATTAGCCGGATTCACTCCTTGAATCGGTCGATTATGAGCATTCATATTAATGTAGTTTACCTTGGCGTCAACTTTCCACTGCTGGTTTTTATCTAAAAAGGTAGCCGCACGTAACGTTACATTGGTCTTATTCAAAGTAGACTCCGGAGTGATACCTGCGTCATCCGAACGGTTGATAGAGGTAAATACTGAGGTTCCATTAATATCCTGTTGAAAACTAATACCTTCGTTGAAAGAGGTCCCTGTATTAAAGAAGGCATCAATATTATCATACGTTTGAAGAGCCACAGAATTTCCTTGCCAATCAGTAACGGTTTGTCCGGTTACTTTAGGTCCCCAACTAAGGCGAGACTGGTTGTCATAGATACCGACCGTCCCTTGTCCAAAGTCATTCTGCATTTCCGGTTTCAAGAAGATAGACTCTGTCGTGATTCCGGCATTTACCGTAATTCCTAAGCCTTCATTTTTCTTCCCAGACTTGGTTGTAATTAATATCACACCATTTCCTGCACGCGAGCCGTATAATGCAGCAGCTGAAGCTCCCTTCAAGACGGTCATTGACTCAATGTCTTCCGGGTTAATATCCGAAAGTCCGTTACCCATATCGGCTCCTGTATTTCCCCAAACATCATCAACACCTCCGGTAAAGTTATCCATTGGTGTCCCGTCAACTACGATTAAAGGCTGATTACTTCCAGTCAAAGAGCTATTCCCTCGGAGGACTATTTTAGAAGAACCTCCTACCCCATTACTGGAACGTACAATCTGTAGACCTGAAACCTTCCCCGAAAGAGCATTAGCTAAATTAGGCTCTCGGGTAGTCGAAAGGTCATCCCCTTTTAACTCCTGCATAGCATAACCCAGCGCTTTCTTATCCCTTTTCATGCCTAATGCAGTAACCACAACTTCATCTAACTTCTGGGTATCCTCTTCCAAACGCACAGTCAAAGAGCTTTGCCCTGTGTATGGAATCTCCTGTGGAGCATACCCTATAAACGAGATTTGGATTACATCACCTACCTTTACCCCCTCTAATGTAAAACGACCATCCATATCGGTCATTGTTCCATGCGTTGTTCCTTTTATCAGCACAGAGGCCCCGGCTACTGGTCCTAAAGCATCCTCAACGACACCCGTCACTTTGGCTGTTTGCCCCGATACGTCAGTAATTAGATTCCCAGCGTCCAAAGCAGCGTATATATCTCCAGAGAGACACAGCGCGCTTGCAAGCAGAATCATGCTGACAGGCTTAATTCTTTTCAACATAACTCACGTTTTTTGTTTAAATTATAGATAGACGTCTTAGCTGAAACCAACGTCTTTTTGATAATGTAACATAATAAAAGAGAAGTTGTTTAAAGCACAGAAGTAAAAAACGCAAAAGCTCAGTGGTACCTCCATAAAAAAGGCTGTGGTTACACTGAAACCACAGCCTCTCCTCACTTTATCTCATTTCTTAAACAGTAGCTACAATCTATTTGTATTCCTGCCAACTTCGAATCTGAATATCCTCCAAGTTCAACGTACAGAAGGCTTCAATAAAGGCACTGGCTAAGCGGGCGTTTGTAATCAGTGGAACGTTTAAGTCGATGGCAGCACGGCGAATCTTATAGCCATTGTCCAATTCACCTACAGAGAGGTCGCGCGGAATATTAACGACCATATCTATCTTTTTCTCGTGTAACATAGTGAGTGCTTGCGGTTCCTTTCCGGTCTCACTCGGCCAATACACCAATGTACTGGGGATTCCATTCTCCTTCAAAAAACGATGGCTACCTCCTGTTGCATAGATATTATACCCTTTAGCAGCCAGCATACGAGCAGCGTCTAAAGTAGCAACTTTTTGTTTAGGGGTACCGGTAGAAAGTAAAACATTCTTCTCCGGTATACGAAGACCTACAGAGAGCATACTATTTAAGATAGCTTCCGAAACATCATCCCCTATACAACCGACTTCACCCGTAGACGCCATATCAACACCTAATACCGGGTCAGCCTTCTGTAAACGATTAAAGGAGAACTGAGAAGCTTTGATTCCGACATAGTCTAAGTCAAACTCATTCTTGTTCGGTTTTTCAACAGGTAAACCCAACATTATGCGAGTCGCTAATTCAATAAAGTTTATCTTTAGTACCTTACTGACAAATGGGAAGGAACGGCTGGCACGTAAGTTACACTCGATTACCTTTATCTCATTTCCTTTTGCTAAATATTGAATATTGAATGGGCCGGAGATATTCAGTTCTTTAGCGATCTGTTTGCTGATACGCTTGATCCGGCGGACTGTCTCTACATAAAGCTTCTGTGCAGGGAACTGGATCGTAGCGTCTCCGGAATGTACACCGGCAAACTCGATATGTTCCGAAATAGCATACATCACAATCTCCCCTTTGTCTGCCACAGCGTCCATTTCAACCTCTTTCGCATGCTCAATAAACTGACTGACCACAACCGGATGTTTCTTTGACACATTGGCAGCTAACTGTAAGAAACGCTCCAGCTCCTCTTGGTTGGAACATACATTCATCGCTGCTCCACTAAGCACATAGCTCGGACGGACCAATACGGGGAAACCAACTTCCGCAACAAACTCATTGATATCGTCCATTGAAGTTAATTCCTTCCAGCGTGGCTGGTCTACTCCGATACGATCTAACATTGCTGAGAACTTCTCGCGATCTTCCGCATTGTCTATACTTTTTGCTGACGTTCCGAGGATATTCACATGTTGTTCGTCTAATCGCATGGCCAAATTGTTTGGGATCTGTCCACCGGTAGAGACAATCACACCATGCGGATTCTCCAACTCAAGGATATCCATCACCCGTTCAAAGGTCAACTCATCAAAGTAAAGACGGTCACACATATCATAGTCCGTTGATACCGTTTCCGGATTATAGTTGATCATTACGGAACGCCAACCCTCTTTACGAATAGTATTCAAGGCCTGCACACCGCACCAGTCAAACTCGACTGAGCTTCCAATGCGATAAGCACCGGAACCTAACACGACAATAGAACGATGGTCACCCACATACTCCACATCGTTTTCAGTACCACTATAGGTTAAATAAAGATAGTTTGTTTGTGCCGGATACTCCGCTGCTAACGTATCAATCTGTTTAACTACCGGAACTATCCCCTGCTCTTTCCTGTATTGACGAACTACCATCGTAGCTCTTTCCATTTCTCCTTCTAACCCTAATGCACGAGCAATCTGAAAGTCAGAGAAGCCTTGTATCTTCGCATGGCGAATTAATGGAGCCTGTTCAGCAGATAACGGTAACTGAGTTGCAGCCAATTCGTGTAGTCTCTTAGAGGTCTGCATGATACCGTATAGCTTTTGTAAGAACCAGTGGTCTATCTTCGTCAACTCATGGATCTGTTCCACACTATAACCTGCGCGGAAAGCTTTAGAGATAACAAAAATACGTGTATCTGTTGGCTCGTGTAAAGCCTTGTCTATATCATCAATCACCAGCTCTTTATTCTCCACGAAGCCATGCATTCCCTGACCGATCATACGTAAACCCTTTTGAATGGCCTCTTCGAAAGTCCGACCGATTGCCATTACCTCTCCTACGGATTTCATGCTGGAGCCCAACTCACGTGCTACACCGTGAAACTTCCCCAAATCCCAACGAGGTATCTTACAAACCACATAGTCAAGCGCTGGTTCAAAGAAAGCACTGGTTGTCTTCGTTACTGAATTCTTTAGTTCAAACAAGCCATAGCCAAGGCCTAATTTTGCAGCAACAAAAGCCAACGGATAACCGGTTGCCTTTGACGCCAGTGCAGAAGAACGGCTCAAACGAGCATTTACCTCAATCACACGGTAGTCCTCACTTTCCGGGTCATAAGCGTATTGAACGTTACATTCTCCGACTATTCCGATATGGCGGATAATACGAATTGCCAATTCACGTAGTTTGTGATAATCCGTATTACTTAACGTTTGGGAAGGAGCTATAACAATAGATTCACCGGTATGAATACCCAGTGGGTCAAAGTTCTCCATGTTGCAGACTGTGATACAGTTATCGAAACGGTCACGCACCACCTCATACTCTACCTCTTTCCATCCTTTTAGACTCTTTTCGACCAGTACCTGTGGAGAAAATGAAAAGGCTTTTTCAACTAATACATTTAACTCCTCTTCATTGTCACAGAATCCGGAACCTAAGCCACCTAACGCGTATGCCGCACGGACAATGACCGGATAACCTAATGCTGCAGCTGCTCGACGGGCATCCTCCGCATTCTCCACTGCCTCACTCTTTATAGTCTTCACGCCTATTTCATCCAACTTGTGGACAAATAGTTCGCGGTCTTCTGTATCCATGATTGCCTGAACCGGAGTACCTAATACCTGTACATTGTACTTTTCCAAAACACCACTCTGATAGAGAGCAACCCCACAGTTCAACGCAGTCTGTCCTCCAAATGCCAGAAGAATACCATTCGGATGTTCTTTCTCGATTACCTTTTCTACAAAGAAAGGAGTGACAGGTAAGAAGTAAACCGTATCGGCTACACCCTCCGAAGTTTGTACCGTAGCGATATTCGGATTAATAAGAACGGTCTCAATACCCTCTTCTTTAATGGCTTTTAACGCCTGACTCCCAGAATAGTCAAATTCTCCGGCTTCACCTATCTTAAGGGCACCGGAACCAAGTATCAGGACTTTCTTTATATCTTCTTTCATATATAATATCTTTTTTCCTTTATCTATTTTAATCAGATCGACTCCCCTTAGGGAATGAAATGTTTTTTCCTTATGATATAAGTTAGGATCACTCTCTAATGTTAGCCCGTCTCACAGCCTAATGTTAGACCGACTAACATTAGGTTGTGAGAGTGACTAACATTAGGCTGTGAGGGCGTCTAACATTAGGTTGTTAGTGTGTCTCACATACCATTTTTACAATAATTTAGTAAACTCATCAAATATGAACTCGGTATCCGTTGGTCCGCTACACGCTTCAGGGTGGAACTGAGAGGAAAAGAAAGGCTTCGTTTTATGGCGTATTCCCTCATTCGTTCCATCATTCATATTGACAAAAAGAGGTTCCCAGTCGGCACCTAATGTCTTATCGTCTACAGCGTAACCATGATTCTGAGAGGTAATGAAACATTTCTCAGTTCCTACCATCCGTACAGGTTGGTTATGACTGCGATGTCCATACTTTAATTTATAGATCGTCGCACCACCGGCTTTTGCTAAAAGCTGATTTCCCATACAAATACCGCAAATGGGTCTATTACCCGAAAGTGCTTTACGTATATGCTGTACAGCAGTGTCACAGGTATCAGGGTCTCCCGGACCGTTGGAAAGGAAAAGGCCATCGAAATCCAACTGGTTGAAATCATAATCCCAAGGAACACGAATTACATTCACGTTACGTTTTAACAAGCAACGGAGGATGTTTGATTTAACACCGCAGTCAAGAAGAACAACATTTTTCAGCTGTGGATCGAGTGTATTTGTACCATCCGGATTATAATAGATGATCTCTTTACAAGAAACCCGATCCACGAAGTTGATACTTCCATAATCTGGCATTTCGAATGGTCTATACAACGTATCAGGTTGTAAACTTAACCCTCTGATATTTCCACATGTCATTTCGGTCTCATCATTGATTAAAATACGTCCCATCATCACACCATGCTCACGAATCTTTTTAGTCAACGCACGTGTATCAATACCGGTAAGCCCCGGTATCCTCTCGCGTTTCAACCAGTCTCCCAAACTTTCTACTGCATTCCAATGACTATAGTCTTCGCTGTAATCACTGACTATAATTGCTTCAGCATGGATCTTTTCACTCTCCATATAGGTCGGCAATCCATTCTCCTCTATCTGAAAGGGAGGTACACCATAGTTACCGACCAGTGGATAGGTTAGTACCATCAACTGACCAGCATACGAGGGATCGGTAAGGCTTTCCGGGTAACCTGTCATAGCTGTGTTGAAAACAACTTCACCAGCCACTGCCTTATCATAACCGAAGGAAAAACCTCGAAATTCGGTTCCATCCTCCAAAATCAATGTCGCTGTTCTTCTTGTTTGCATAAACGGTTTATTCAACTAATTAAATACTCTTCTTCCATATAATGTATAAATGCTTCATTTACTAAGCGTGTACCACCGGGTGTCGGATAATCACCGGAGAAATACCAGTCTCCCGGATGATTTGGACAAGCAGTATGAAGACCTTCAAGGGTCTGAAAAACGATCTCGACTTTCGCTTTAGTCCCTTTTGGAGTCAAAAGGTCCACCATCTTAGTCGCAATCTCTTCATCAGTAAACGGAGCGTAGATTTCTTTTACATAATTCACGGTCGAGCTTCCCTCTTGTAACTGTTGTAGCTTCGCCCGTTTGTAAGCGTCTAAAAGAATAAACTCTAACTTTCGGTCGGTTAATAAAGCAACTGCAGCTTTAAAAGCTATGAATTCATTCATGCGGGACATATCTATGCCGTAGTAATCCGGATAACGTACCTGAGGCGAGGAGCTGACAATAACAATTTTCTTAGGGTGCAGACGGTCTAAAATACCGATAATACTCTGCCGAAGGGTAGTACCGCGTACAATACTATCATCTATTACAACCAAATTATCCTGATCCGGTTCAATACTACCATAAGTAATATCATATACATGAGCAGCCAAATCATTTCGACTATTCCCCTCAGCGATGAAAGTACGTAGCTTTATGTCTTTAATGGCTACCTTTTCACAACGGACACGCATAGATAAGATTTGCTCTAACTCCTCTTCTTGAAGAAGATGGCTACGGTCAGTAATCCATTCCTTCTTCACTTGGTTCAAATACTCATTCATTCCCTCCTGAAGGCCAAAGTAAGCAACCTCCGCTGTATTGGGGATAAAAGAGAAGACAGTATGATTTAAATCATTCTCTATTGCTTTCAAAACTGTAGGTACTAAATTCTCCCCTAACCGTTTCCGTTCACGATAAATATCCTTATCACTTCCACGAGAGAAGTAAATACGTTCAAAGGAACAGGCCTTGTTGTCTTTAGGTTCAAGGATTTGTTGGGTATGCCATTCTCCTTCTTTATTAATCAAAAGAGCTTCTCCACGATTGAGTTCATGAACATCCTCAACCTGAACATTCATAGCCGTCTGAATCACCGGACGTTCACTCGCTAATATGACAATCTCATCGTCTGCATAGTAATAGGCAGGACGAATCCCCCAGGGATCCCGCACACTAAAAGCTTCACCACTTCCGGTCAACCCACAGATAACAAAACCTCCATCCCATAAGGGAGCACAACGTTTCAAGACATTGGATAGATCGATATTTGACTCAATAGCATGAGTAATCTCCATACCTTTCAATCCTTCCGCTTCAAATCGTTGGTATAAACGCTCAACCTCACGATCCAAGCGATGTCCAACCTGTTCCAAGATGATGAATGTATCAGCATAAGCACGCGGATGTTGGCCAATAGCTGTAATTTCATCAAAAATTGTCTGAACGTTAGTTAAGTTGAAGTTTCCACAGAGAGCGAGGTTCTTAGCTCTCCAGTTATTACGACGTAAGAAAGGATGGATGTAAGAGATTCCGGATTTTCCAGTGGTACTATAACGCAAATGTCCCATATAAAGTTCACCGGCAAAAGGTAAATTAGTTTTAGCAAAAAGCGGGTCGTTCAGCTTACCGGGAGGTAACTCTTTGTAGTGTTCATGAACTGAAGCGAATATTTCGGTAATGGCTCCTGTGCCTAACGCCCTTTCCCGAAACATATATTCCTCACCGGGGGCAGCTTCTAACTTCACGCAAGCTAAACCAGCTCCTTCTTGTCCTCGGTTATGCTGCTTCTCCATTAATAAATAGAGCTTGTTGAGCCCATACATCCAGGTTCCATACTTTTGATGATAATACTCCAAAGGCTTCAGTAACCGGACCATGGCGACTCCACATTCGTGTTTAAGTACTTCCATTGGGTTCTATCTGATTTATTTGACTGCAAATATAAATACATTATCATACAAATTGATTATATAACGCTACTTTCTTTGACATTTTAATGTAAATAACAATAATCACTATCATTTAGTTAAATTATTCTATATTTCTACACTCTTTAGTCAAAACTTTTAAACCTAAAGAAAAGAACGGCTTAAAAATTCAAATCACAAGAATAATCAATAAGTTTACTATACAATTATAACCCCTTAAGTCTTTTAACTCATAAAACTGCCTTTAAACGAGTTTTTAATTCATATCTTTGCCGAGTACAGTTTATAGATTATCATCTTATACATTTATAATACGCAATACACAAATGAGAACACAGAACATTCATCTGGCCTACTTTAGTGCCACTTATACAACACAGAAGATAGTAAGAGCTGTTGCTCAACAATTAGGAGGTCCAATCATCGAACATGATCTCACCAATACACAATTAACAGAAGATATATTATTAACCGATAAAGATCTACTCATTGTCGGGGCTCCTGTTTACGCAGGTCGTATACCTTCACTTACAATTAGCAGTTTCAACTGCTTCAAAGGAAATAATACGCCAGCCATTATCATTGCAGTCTATGGAAATCGAGAATATGACGATGCTTTATTGGAATTAAAAGACCTTACAGAAAACAACTGCTTCAAACCAATTGCAGCCGCTGCTTTCATTGCACAGCATTCTATATTTCCTCAAGTAGCAACTCAAAGACCTGACGAAAATGATTTAAACAAAATAGAAGCGTTCGGTCAAGCGTGTGCTCATCTTATCAATGACATACAAGATCTAACAAACTTACCCAAGTTACAAGTCAAAGGGAACTATCCTTATAAAGAGGTAGGTAAAGTTCCTCTTCACCCCTCAGGAAATGATAGCTGTTCTCAATGCTTAACTTGTGTAGATACCTGTCCCACTCATGCCATAACAAAAAACAATCCACGGGAGACTGATAGTGATAAATGTATTTCTTGCGGACGTTGTATTGTAGTTTGCCCAACACAAGCTCGCAACTTCTACGGAGTACCTTATGAAACAGTCAGCCAGAAATTCATTCAAGCTAATTCGCAAAGAAAAGAGCCTGAGATATTCATACTTTCGGCTACTCTTTAAATCATAACATAAAAGGGACCTACAAGGTTCCTTTTTATTTTTATTTTAATTACATACTAAACAAACAGACTTTCCTTTTTCCTTTCTCAGAAGTATTACCCATCCCACTTTAACAGATAAACAATAAATTTTCTTACACTCTATTACTATTATCTATAATTTCAGACCAATTAGAAACAAGAAAGAATAACTAAAGAAAAAAGCTCTTATACGCACCAACTATAATATATTCTCTCTGGTGAAATAGCAAAACGCTATGGAAACCAAGGACTACACGAACATACACTTAATATCAAATTCAAAGGATCAGCAGGTCAAAGCTTTGGGGCCTTTCTTACTCATGGGGTAAACTTCCGCTTAGAAGGTGAGGCTAATGATTATTTAGGCAAAGGGTTAAGTGGAGGAAGAATCAGTGTCATGCCTCCCGTCCGTTCTACATTCATAGCAGAGAACAATACAATTGCAGGAAACACCCTACTCTATGGAGCTACCAGTGGGGAAGTTTATATTAACGGACGTGTTGGAGAACGTTTCTGTGTACGCAACTCCGGAGCAATCGCTGTAGTAGAAGGAGTTGGAGATCATTGCTGTGAATATATGACCGGAGGGCGTGTTGTTGTACTCGGTCATACGGGACGTAACTTCGCTGCCGGTATGAGCGGTGGTGTTGCCTACGTCTAGAATAAGGAGGGAGACTTTGATTTCTATTGTAATATGGAAATGGTTGAACTTTCTCTGATTGAAGACAGCACAACCCGTAAAGAACTACATGAACTCATCCGTAAGCATTCCTCACCATACATCGGCAAGAAGCCAGCTATCGTCCTATTCACGAACGTATAGACGATTTTAGCGAAGTTGAACAAACTTTAAATAGCAGTGATCGCCGTACCCAAGCCTCTCGCGGCATGGATTGCGGTGTACCTTTCTGCCATTGGGCTTGTCCACTGGGTAATAAGCAACCAGAATGGCAAGACAAGTTATACAAAGGGAAATGGCGTGAAGCTTTTCAAATTTTGGACAGGACTTGTGACTTTCCGGAATTTACGGGTCGTATCTGTCCTGCGCTTTGTGAAAAAAGTTGTGTATTAAAACTAAGTTGTGATGAACCGGTAACGATTCGTGAAAACGAGGCTGCCATTGTTGAAGCGGCTTTCCGCGAAGGATATATCCAACCGGTCCAACCTGTACGTAATGGCAAACGTGTTGCAGTCATCGGTAGCGGTCCTGCCGGATTAACCGTCGCAAACCAACTGAATCGAAAAGGATATGAAGTTACAGTATTTGAGAAATATGAACTCCCGGGAGGTTTATTACGTTTCGGTATTCCTAATTTCAAATTAGGGAAGAATATCATCGACCGCCGTATTCGCTTGATGAAGCAAGATGGTATTTGCTTTAAAGTCAACACATTGGTCGGCAGTGATATTTCAGCAAAAGAAATTACATCTACATTTGACGCTGTATGTATTGCTATCGGTTCCGAAGTTCCTCGAGATTTACCTATTGAAGGCAGAAATTTAAAAGGTGTTCATTTTGCCCTCGAACTATTATCTCAACAGAATCGTTTATTGGAAGGTATCAGTATTCCAGCTAAGAACATTATTAGTTGTAAAGGGGAAAAAGTATTAGTTATCGGAGGCGGTGATACCGGTAGTGATTGTGTAAGGACAGCCAACCGACAAGGTGCAGCCAGCGTAACACAAATTGAAATCATGCCGAAACCGCCTATTGGGAACAACCCAGCAACACCCTGGCCAATGTATCCGCAAGTTCTTAAGACAAACAGTAGCCATGAAGAAGGATGTATTCGCCGATAGGATCTCGCTTCAGTACGGTTCATTGGGGATAAAAACCTATTGAAAGGTGTTGAAGTAGAAGAAGTCGAATGGTTACCGACTAAAGGAAACGGACGTCCCGAAATGCGAAAGACCGGACGGACAGAGCTCATTGAAGCTGATCTTGTCTTCTTAGCTATGGGATTCGTTCACCCGGAACAAGAAGGGCAAATAAAAGAACTTTCTTTAGCAGTCACTGAACGTAAAAATATAGCCGTAGATCCGGCTACAAACCGAATAGCATCAACTAACATTTTTGCCCGCGGCGATTCCATAACCGGTGCCAGTCTAGTTGTACGTGCAATGACATCAGGTCGTAAAACTGCAACTGTTATAGATAAAAACAGCAATTTTAGCACATGAACGCCTTTCGATTGTAGACCCAGCGTCTAGCGGACAACCGTTGAAAAGTAAAGATGGGAAACTTATATTGACTGTCAATGGAGAAATTTATAACCATCGTGAACCACGTGAACAACTGAAAAACGATTACGAATTTCAGACAGGAAGTGACTGCGAAGTCATCTTAGCACTTTATCGAAAATATGGAGTAAATTGCGTAGATAAATTAAACGGAATATTTGGCTTCGCTCTCTACGACGAGGAAAAGGATCGCTATTTGATTGCTCGCGATCCCATTGGGGTAATTCCTTTGTACATTGGATATGATGATGAAGGACATCTTTTAGTTTCTTCCGAACTCAAAGGATTAGAAGGTTTCGCTACAAAATATGACCAATTCCCACCGGGACATTATTTCTATAGCCAGGACAAAGATTTTACCCGCTGGTACATCCGTGACTGGATGAAATATGACAACGTAAAAAATAACCCTGCGAGCGTAAAAGAACTACATGACGCACTCGAAGCAGCGGTACAACGTCAGTTAATGAGTGATGTTCCATACGGGGTTCTCCTTTCCGGCGGTTTGGATTCCTCCATTACTTCGGCAATAGCCAAAAAGTTTGCGGCCAAACGAATAGAGACCAACGGAAAAGCAGACGCTTGGTGGCCACAACTTCACTCCTTTGCAGTTGGTCTAAAAGGAGCCCCAGATTTAGTAGCAGCAAAGAATGTAGCAGACTACATCGGAACGATTCATCATGAGATCAACTATACGATCGAAGAAGGTCTTGACGCAATCCGAGATGTCATTTATTATATAGAGACATACGATATAACAACTGTACGTGCCTCAACCCCAATGTACCTATTAGCTCGCGTTATTAAATCTATGGGAATTAAGATGGTTTTAAGTGGAGAAGGAGCTGATGAAGTTTTTGGAGGTTACCTCTATTTCCATAAAGCACCAGACGCACAGGAATTCCACGAAGAGACTGTTCGTAAATTATCCAAACTCTATATGTATGAAAGAACAATTCTCTGACGGCGTTGGATACAGCTGGATAGACACACTAAAAAGAGTAACAGCTGAAGCGGTCAGCGATGAAGAAATGGCAAATGATCCCAGCGGCCGTACAGTAAAAGGAATACACGAACAAGCATATAAATAAAAGGAGAAATAAGCTGTTCAAAGAGATAAAAACTATTTAGATTGTAATTGATAGTATAACTTTCTAAATAATTTTTATCTCTTTTTCATTACGAAAAGAATACAAAGTCCCATATAAGGTTATACCACCGCTAATAACTGACCTACTCCCTCTGCACAACGTTCACCATCTATGGCTGCAGAAACAATACCTCCTGCATAACCAGCACCTTCTCCACAAGGGAAGAGTCCTTTTAATGTAACATGCTGAAAATTTTCTTTATCACGTAAAATACGGATTGGAGCAGAAGTCCGCGTCTCCATTGCAATCATTAAAGCCTCATTGGTCAAGAAGCCCTTAGACACTTTACCGAAATGTAAAAAGGCATCTCTCAAACGAGAAGAAATAAACTCCGGCAACCAAAGACTTAATAATGACGGTATCAATCCTGGGGTATAAGAAGATTCCGGTAAATCAAAAGAATGCTTGCTATGAATAAAATCACACATACGTTGTGCCGGAGCTGTTTGTCGCATAGCCCCGTTCATCCAACAATCCTCTTCCACCAGTTCTTGAAAATTCATTAAAGCCAAAGGAGAATCTGGTGCCACTTTATTCCATCCTTGTACTCGACTCATCAATTCAGGATAATCTTCTGGACGTATTTCAACAACCATGCCCGAATTAGCCCAACGGGAACCTCTATTAGAAGGAGACATTCCATTAACAACTAATTGACGAGGTCCACTTGCAGCAGGGACAACAAAACCACCTGGACACATGCAGAAAGAATACACCCCACGTCCTCTTACTTGCGTAACAAAACTATACTCGGCAGCCGGAAGATATTTTCCCCTACCCTCTCTCCGATGATACTGTATCTGATCAATCAATTGTTGCGGATGTTCTAACCGAACCCCGACTGCTATGCCTTTAGCTTCAATAGGTATATCTTGATCGTAGAGATAACGATACACATCACGAGCCGAATGTCCCGTAGCTAAAATCACAGGTCCAAAGAATGACTCTCCGGTATTTGTTTCAATACCAATCACCTCGTCTTTGCGAATAATCAAAGCATCCATACGGGTTTCAAAATGAACTTCTCCGCCACAACTAATTATCTGTTTACGAATATTTTCTATCACACGAGGTAATTTATCCGTACCGATATGCGGATGAGCGTCCGACAGAATAGAGGTACTTGCCCCAAATTGACAAAATACATTTAATATCTTATCTACAGAACCACGCTTCTTACTCCGGGTATAAAGCTTTCCATCTGAGTATGCTCCTGCTCCTCCTTCTCCAAAACTATAGTTAGATTCACTATTCACTTTTTGTTCTCGACTAATCAGAGCAATGTCCTTTTTACGATCACGCACATTTTTTCCTCGTTCGACTACAATAGGACGTAATCCTAACTCAATCAGACGCAAAGCAGCAAATAAGCCACCCGGACCAGCCCCAACCACTACCACTGACTTTCCACTTGATACATCCTTATATTCTATTGATTGAAACTCTGGCTCAGTAGGTTCCTCATCAATAAAAACACGTAGCTTTACATTTATATAAATAGTACGTTGGCGTGCGTCAATAGAACGTTTCAATACCCGGACTGCCCAGACATGGGAAATCTCAAAACCTGTTTCGCGAGAAACAACAACTTTCAAAGCCTGTTCATTTACGGCTTCCTGAGGTAATATGCGAAGTTGTAATTCTTGTATCATACGATTTCTTTTTTCTTAAAACGGGGAAAGATTCTTTATCCAAACAATTGCCGGAAAGCATCTTCTACTTTTCGTACTTGAATAATCTGTATCTTACATTTGGTCGAATCAAAGCCCTTTAAATTATTATACGGAATAATTATACGAGTGAATCCTAACTTCTCTGCTTCTAATATCCGCTGTTCGATTCGATTCACCGGGCGAATTTCACCGGAAAGCCCCACTTCGCCACACATACAAATACCCGGTTCTATAGTAATATCTAAACTAGAAGAAAGCACAGCACTAATTACAGCTAAATCGATAGCCGGGTCATTCACTCTTAACCCACCAGCAATATTCAAGAAAACATCCTTTTGTATCAGCTTAAAACCTGCGCGTTTCTCTAATACAGCAAGCAGCATATTCATTCTTCGCAAATCAAATCCTGTTGCGCTGCGTTGCGGTGTCCCATAAACAGCAGAGCTAACCAAAGCTTGTGTCTCTATTAAAAAAGGACGAATCCCCTCTATAGCAGCAGCTATTGCGACTCCACTCAATCCCTCATGGTTCTGCGTCAATAATAATTCCGAAGGGTTACTGACTTCTCGAAGCCCGCTTTGTCGCATTTCATAGATTCCTAATTCAGCAGTACTTCCAAAACGATTCTTTATCCCCCGCAATATACGATACATATAATGTTGGTCACCTTCAAACTGCAAAACTGTATCAACAATATGTTCCAAAACCTTTGGTCCAGCAATACTTCCCTCCTTATTAATATGCCCAATCAAAAGAACAGGAGTCCCACTCTCTTTGGCATATTTTAAAATAGCAGCACTGCATTCACGTACTTGAGTTACACTTCCCGGAGAAGATTCTACCAACTCTGTATAAATAGTCTGAATGGAATCTATAATCAACACATCAGGTTGTACATTTTTTGCCTGTACAAATATCTGTTCCAAATTTGTTTCACATAATATATAACAGTTAGGATTTTCATGAGCGATACGGTCTGCACGAAGTTTCAACTGCCGGCTACTTTCTTCTCCTGATACATACAATGTTTTCAGTCCTCTTAATCCTAATACCGTTTGTAAAACAAGTGTTGACTTTCCAATCCCCGGCTCTCCACCTATCAAAACCAAAGAACCTTTCACCAAACCGCCCCCTAAAACCCGATTAAACTCTTGGTCCCCCAAGTCAAGACGCGACTCCTCCTCTGAAGCTATTTCATAAATTAAAACCGGCCGTGCCTTGTTCCCATCAGTCAAACCATAAACCGGTCGTTTTCCGACAGTCTCTTTTGCAACTATTTCTTCTACATAAGTATTCCATTCTCCGCAAGAAGGACATTTACCTATCCATTTTGGAGAATCTGCTCCACAGTTAGAACAGACATATACTGTTTTCGTCTTTGCCATAGTATCTTCTTTTATCCGAAAAGGTCAAGAGTCAACTGTTTCTTCTCTGCTTCCAATTTCCGTAGATGGCGTTTACCTTGTGGCGTCAAAATCTCCATCTTATCAAAACGCGTACGTACTACTGTTTCCACTGTGTAACTTACATTGACAACTTTTCCCATCTCGTTCATCTTCCGTTGGATTAGCAGTACACAGTCAATGCACATACCACTCTTAAAAACAATCTTTTCGTCAAACATTTCCTTCTTAAAGTCTTCGTCACACATGTAGAAGTCAATTGTTTCTCCACCTTTGTTGTAAATTCCTTTCCAACGATAGCGAGCGTCTTTCAACACAGGAGAAATAATTTCAATCGTAGCCTTATTATCTTTTATAGCCGGTAGTTCATCCGAACGTAGAATATAATAATCGAACTGTTCACGTCTAACTTCTAATGAACCAGATCGGCTACGGTTACTTTCATTTAACTCCCGTAAAGTCAACTTAGTAATCTTGGGATAGCCACGTACTGCTTCATAGAAATTTGATTTACTTTTACTAAAACGAGGTGACGCACTCAGCAAATGTATCAACTCACGTGAAAGTGTAAGTCCAGGTGTCTTCTTCTTCAAATTACTCCGAAGCAAAGCGACTTCTCGTTGCATTCTTTCTTCATCGGCAGTTGAACTTTCAACAACGGCTTGTCCACCAACCAATAATGACGGACGAACCCACAGTTGCATAAAAAGATTTAGGACTATCGATATTAAACGACTATTCTCTCCTGCGACAGACCATATTTCTCGAAATCCTTCCTGTTGCTGAAAGGATTCACAATAGATAGTCATTTTTATATCTAACATATCCGCTAAATTTCGAAGCAAAGAAAGCACTTCTTTCTCTGCCCGGTATTTAATCATTGCGTCTATATAATTAGATCGGTCATTGAAATAGTAACGCAACTCCAATTTATTTGCAAACTTTATCATGGGGACTTAGAGGTTGAAAGAATTCTTACTCGATTATGTTGTCTTCGGCTTCCGGTCGAAGAATGGATTTTTAGAAGAAGCACTGACAGGTATTGCCATTACACATTTACAATCCCCTAATATGCCCAAACGTTGTGCAGCCAATCCAGCACTGAACATTACGCGAGTATCCAAGCGTAAATCAGCAGCCATAGCACAAGCAGAGCCTACAGCAATTCCCAAATCTACGGAGTTCAATGCACAGGGTACAACTTCCGGTTTGTCTGCACAAGTAGAAAATCCACAATGTCCGCAATTCAAGCCTTGCAGCTGTTGGCGTGTACCCAGTAATAAAATAGCTTCAGCCTGAAGAATATTATCAGCGTCACGTAAAAAGAATTTAAGTCCCTTCTCCTCTGCTATAATTAACATTTCGTCTGAAAGACGCTTGATTTCCTCATCAGTTACCATTGCTAACTCAATAATATCAACTCCTTTTCCTTTCGGTGCTGTTCGAGCAGCTGTCATCATTTGGCGCACAGCCTGTAACACGGATTCGTGTCGTATTTCTCTTTCGTTTTGTATCATTTTCCCTTTACTTTAATTAGAACAAAGATAATATTTACTATCGAGTTTTCTGTCCATAAAACAAAAATTCCATGCCTATTGAATAAAAAATTCATAGGCATGGAATTCAAATCGGATGACTATCGGTTAAGAGACGAGTCAGCACCCACCTCCTAAAGCCCGATAAAGGAGTATTTTCTTTCTATAAAGATCTATTACAATATCTATACGCTCCAATTCACTCTCCAAATAACGTTCATCAGCAGAAAGGACTTCCAAAAAGCCAATATAATTCAGTTTAAAAAGTTCTGTAGCATTACTCACCGAACGACTATGTGCGACTGTTTCTATCTCCTTTAAGCGGACACGCTCTTGCTGACTTAAACCCGCAGTATATAAATTCAGGACTTCAGAATAAGCCGTTAAAGCCGTTTCATGATACTGATATAAAGCTATTTTCTGAGAAGCACGCGCCTCATTCCACAAAGCCTTGATCTGACCCTGTTTAAAGATAGGAGCCGTAATCCCAGCAGCCAGGTTATAAATCAAAGAAGCCGGGGCACTAAACCATTTTCCCAAATCAAAACTGTTAAAACCTCCCCCTGCTCCTAATATTAACGATGGGTAAAAAGCTGCTTTCGCAGACATAACGTCTGCCTTTGAAGCAATCAGTTCCAACTCAGCAGCCCGTACATCCGGACGCAATGTCAGCATATTTGCCGGAATACCCTCAGACAACGGGAAAGGAACACTCTTCGCCTTATCAAAAGACATACGCCGTACATCAAATGGAAATACCCCTAACAAACAAGCGATCGCCCGTTCCTTTTCTTCTATCATCTGCTTATTTTCCAACAATTTACTTTCTAAAGCCAAAACACGGGTTTGAAATTGGTCTACAGCTAACTGTGTTTCAACCCCCTCTTTCTTCAATTGTCGGGTCAATTCGAACGAACGACGTGTACTAATAAGTGCTTTACGCATGACTTCACGCTGCTTATCTAAACCTATTAACTCGTAATAATGAATAGCTAAATCTGAAATCAAAATAGAACGCGCAAAACGAGTCGCCTCAGCAGAAGCCATCCATCGAGCAGCAGCCGCCTGCTTTTGGCGAGTCAATTTACCCCAAATATCCGCTTCCCACTGAAAGTTCAAAGTCAGAGAAAGATCTTTGTAAGGATCAGGAATATGCTTCTCTTTCGGTAAAGAAGGTACATTCGTCTCACTATTCCCTACTCCATCCATTGTATATTCACCGAAACGGTTCACAGACGCTCCTATATTTAAACCTAATTCAGGTAATAACAAACCTTTTGCTCTTTGCAAATTCGCACGGCTAACAGCCACACGCTCTATGCTTTGCTTAAAGGTGTGGTTGTTAACCAATGCGACATTGACATAACTTTGCAAAATACTGTCTTGAAAAAACTCTTTCCACTCCAGAGGTTTTACATACAGCGTATCATAGGTATAGCCTCCTGGCAGGTTGGCAATCTCTCCATTCGAAGAAAGCTGTGGAACCTTACAGCCAGAAAAACATATCACAATCCAAACAAAAATTGCACTACTTATATATTTAATACTCATATTCATATTTTTTCTCCTCTGCTTTCTGCTTCTTCTCTTTGAAGTAAGTCTCTATCGATTCAAATATTACATAAAGTCCCGGGATTAAGAATATCCCTACAAAAGTTCCTATCAACATTCCACCTGCAGCCGCCGTTCCAATAGAACGATTCCCTAAAGCACCAGCTCCACTTGCTATAGCCAATGGTATCAAACCACTGATGAAAGCAAAAGAGGTCATTAAAATCGGACGTAAACGACTAACCGCTCCTTGAATGGCAGCACCCATAATACTAACTCCTTCCTTGCGACATTGATTTGCAACCTCTATAATCAAAATAGCATTCTTCCCTAATAGACCAATCAACATAACAAGAGCAACCTGTGCATAAATGTTATTCTCTAATCCTGCTAAATACAGGACAAAGAAAGAGCCAAACACACCTGCTGGTAGAGAAAGAATAACAGGAAGAGGTAAATATAAACTCTCATATTGAGCCGCCAACAAGAGATAAACAAAAACCAAGCAGATCGCAAATATAACTAAAGACTGTCCACCCGATTCTTTTTCTTCACGAGCTACACCAGACCATTCTATATCATATCCACGAGGTAAAACCTCTTCTGCTATTTCTTCTACAGCCATCAAAGCCTCTCCGGAACTAATACCCGGAGCTGGTTCGCCTGTAATCATAGCTGAAGTGAAAAGATTATAGCGAGTAATCTGACTCGGTCCATAAACACGCTCCATCGTCATAAAATTGGAATAGGGAACCATATTACCCTCCTTATTCTTCGCGTAAAAGCCAAATAAATCTTCAGGATTCATACGATACTCAGGAGCAGCTTGCAACATAACTTTATACATTTGTCCAAAACGTACAAAATTAGAAGAATAAAAGCTTCCCACATAAGATTGCAGAGTTTCCATTGACTCATTCACATCAATCCCCAACTTAGCGGCCTTCGCTAAATCTACCCGTAATAAGTATTGAGGAAAATTCGGATTAAACCCTGATGTAACTCCAACCAAACGAGGATCTGCATTTAGTTTTGTTACAAAAGTTTTCGCTACCTCATCCAACTCAGCAAAAGTACCAGCTGTTTTATCTTGTAAACGTAATTCAAAACCACTGGCGTTACCAAATCCAGGTACAGTAGGTGGCAAAAAGAATTGAATATCCGCATCTTTAATATGGGCAACACGCTCTGCATAGACACGAGTTAATTCTTCCGCCGTCATTTTGCGTTCATTCCAGGGTTTTAAATTAATCATACCCATACCAAAACTTGCACCTTCTGTCTCCGTCATCAAACTATAACCTGCTAAAGTTGAAATAGTCTCCACTTCATCCAAAGGTAATAATGCAGCTTGCACTTTGTTCAATACAGCTTCAGAACGCTCCAGCGTAGCTCCAGGAGGAGCATCTACATTTACATAAATCATGCCTTGGTCTTCATTAGGAATAAAGCCGGAAGGCAAAAAGAAAGTCATACCCCAAGTCAACAAGCAGAAGAGAATTAATGTCGCATAAGTAAAAAAACGCCGACCTAAATAGGTACGCAAATTTATTCGGTAACGACGTTCCAAATAATCATAACGGCTATTAAAACCATCAAAGAATCGGGTTAACCAATTCTTCTTTTCCTTTTTATGATGCGATATAGGTTTCAACATTTTTGCACAAAGTGCAGGAGATAATGTCAATGCGTTTACCCCTGAAATAACAATGGCAACAGCTAATGTCAAAGAAAACTGACGATAGAAAATACCAACAGTACCCGACATAAATCCTACCGGAACAAACACAGCTGACATTACCAACGTAATTGCTATAATAGCTCCTCCTATCTCACGAATAGCAGCTTCTGTCGCCTTTGCTGGAGGCAACTTCTCATTATGCATTTTTACATGCACAGCCTCTACAACTACAATTGCATTATCCACCACAATACCGATAGCTAATACCAATGCAAATAGAGTCAACATATTAATAGAGAAGCCCAATAACTGCATGAAAAAGAAAGTTCCTACAAGAGATACCGGTACAGCTATTGCAGGTATTAAAGTCGAACGAAAATCTTGCAAGAATAAATAAACGACAATAAACACCAATAAAAAAGCTTCCAATAATGTACGAAGCACTACAGAAATCGAAGCGTCCAAGAAACGAGAAACGTCATAGGAAATATTATAATCCATTCCCGGGGCAAAACTTGTCTCTTTGATTTCCTCCATTTTAGCTTTAATATTCTGAATAACTTCACGAGCATTTGATCCCGGACGTTGTTTAATCATAATAGAAGCAGACGGTTTCCCATCCGTCATTGAAATCATATTATAATCTTCCGAGTCAAATTCAATAGTAGCAACATCTTTCAACCGAAGAACAGAACCATCCGGTAATGCTTTCAAGACAATCTCTCCATATTCTTCAGGAGTACTAAATTTTCCACTGTATTGTAATACATATTGTAATTGCTGCGGAATTTTATCGGAACTAATACCTGTTTTTCCAGGAGCAGCCTCTATATTTTGTGAACGAATAGCAGCTGTAACCTCTTGGGGAGACATATTATAAGCAGCCAAACGATTGGGATTTAACCAAACACGCATAGCGTAATCACGACTTCCCATGATCTCCACAAAACCGACACCATCAATACGCTTCAATTCACGCAAAATATTAATATCCGCAAAATTGTATACGAATTGTTCAGTATGCGAAGTATCTGTACTCATAATATTCAGATACATCAACATACTATTTACCTCTTTCTCGGTAATTACTCCTGCCCGAATAACCTCTTCAGGTAATTCATCCAATACAGTAGTTACACGGTTCTGAACATTCACAGAAGCGACATCCGGATCCGTACCTACTTTAAAATAAATAGTAGTCAATGACATACCATCATTTGTACAGACAGTTGTCATATAAGTCATTCCCGGAACACCGTTGATAGCACGTTCCAAAGGAGTTGCCACTGTCTTCGCCATCACGTCTGCATTTGCACCTGTATAACGAGCTGTTACAGTAACAGAAGGAGGTACAATATCAGGAAACTGGGTGATAGGCAAAGAGGTTATTGCCAATAATCCTAAAAATACGATTACAACAGATATTACCCCTGATAAAATAGGTCGTCTAATAAATACTTCAAACATAATCACTCACTTAATTACTTTCAACTTTTCCTGACAATTCCAATTGGTTCTTTATAACCTCCGAATCAACCGTCTCTGGAGTAATAATCATTCCATCACTTACCTGCTGAACTCCTTCATAAACAATAACTGTATTATCCGGTAAATCTTTCGTCACGTAATAAGCCCCATGACGAGACAGAGGTTCAAAACTACGCACACTCACCTTCCCCTCTTCATTAACCGTATATACATAAGTAAAATCCTGAATCTCAAAAGTTGAACGTTGAGGAACCAATATTACACTATCCATCTGAGTCAACATTCGAATTTTACCAGATACCCCATGACGCAATAAACGATCAGGATTAGAGAAACGAGCACGAAAAGCAATTGATCCCGTACCACGTTCAAAATCCCCTTCCACCGTTTCGACCGTACCTTTATATGGATAAGTAGTTTGATCTGACAATATCAGTTCCAAATTATTATACTCAGGTTGTTCCACTCCACTCAATTGTGTTCGCTTATACTCCAAATATTCCTTTTCATTAATTTTGAAATAGGCAAACATCTCTGACACATCTGTCAAAGATGTCAATAAACTTGTCGGAGTCACCAAACTACCCACCTTAAAAGGAATGCGGTCTACATATCCTTCAAAAGGAGATGTAATAGTCGTGTATGAATAATTAGTCTCCGCACGAAGTAAACGAGACTTTGCTTGTTGAACACGCAAACGAGCAACATCAGCTTCAGCCATAGCCTGTTCCAAACGAATACTTGATACAATATCTTTTTCAACTAAACGTTTCACACGATCCACTTCTACTTCAGCCATTTTTAACTCAGCCTGAACCTGTTTGTAATTTGCTTGAGCCTCTTTTACCTCTTCATATAATTCTGCAGAAGATAACTTAAATAATACTTGCCCTTTTTGAACATGTTCTCCTTCATCAACTAAGACATCCTCCACAAAACCTTCTACTTTAGGTTTTATTTCAACAAACTGAACAGCCTGTACATCCGCCACATAAGATTGAGCCATTTCAATACTCGTACTTGTCAGTTTCATTACCAATGTACTATTCTCATCCCCAGACTTACTCTCTTGATTTTGATTACAGGAAATAAAAATACAAGTGGTCAATAGTAAAAAACACAAATAACTAAAAGATAATCTCTTTATCATTTTCAACTTATTATTTAGGTTAATTATATACAAGATTAAATACACTATACCTAAAAAGATACAATGTAAACAATTACGTATAAGGATATTCCCTACACGTTATCAACTAAAAAAACAGATAGTTATTAAATTAGATAGCTACAGAACCATACAAATCCTTGGTTCTTCCGAAGCTGATAAAAATTAGGAAGAAAGGCACATTGTTGCAATTCAAGCGAATGGATCAACTCATGTACACTCTTTATTATAGGCCAATCATTAATAATGTCAACAATGAACTGCTGTATTTTTATTTGCTCCTGTCTTACAGTACGCAAAGAAGCATTTTCATCAAAATCAAGAACTTCCGGAGCCTCATTTTCTACAGCGACTATCGGAGTACCCGGAAAACTTTCTAAAAACAAATCACTACCTACACAATACAAAGGCATAAGTATCAACATGAGCATTAAAATTACACGTTGATAAAACTTTACTTTATTATTTGCTGTAGTGATTAACATTTACCCATCTAAAATTTTCGCAAAGATAACGAAAGCTCACCGCATTTCAAACAAAACGACTAAAACGATGATAAATAAAGGCTATCGTACTTTTTTACGATCAAAGTATACAAACAGACCTGCAATGATAGTTCCCGAAATTGAATGATATGCACAAGATAATGCACAAGGTATCACACTCAAAACAGCAAGTGGATTTGCAGCAATAGCCGCTGGAGTAGCAAAGAAATTATTGGCTAAAACTGTTGCCATACCCGCATTCTGCATACCTACCTCTATACTCAAAGTTCTTTTCTTTGCCGTATTAAATTTGAATAGCTTTCCCACCCAATAGCCCAAAAGGTAACCTAAACTATTATGGCAAAAGACAACAGCCAAAGTCAATCCTATTAATTCTATCCCATTACTCACCAATTGCGGATGAACCTGATAAATAACTCCACCTACAATCAACGCCAAACAGATCACACTAATACCCGGCATTACCCCTTGTACCTCTTTAAAATGCGAACTGCCACCTAAGAAATAATTAAACAAGCACCCCACAGTAACAGGGATCAATGTCACTATCAATATATTCTGAAACATACCTAAAGTATCCACCTCTATACTGGTCCCAGCAAGCCAATAGACCATAAGAGGAGTTACAACAGGAGCTAACAAGGTTGAAGTCGTTGTCATCCCTACTGAATAGGCGACATCTCCTTTACAAAGAAAACTCATAATATTACTGGATACCCCACCGGGACAACACCCCACTAAAATAATTCCTGCAGAAAGAAAAGGATCCAATTGAAATAAATAAGTAAGCAACCAAGCCACAAAAGGCATAATCGTATACTGTGCTATCGCCCCTATAAAAATATCAAACGGTCTCTTTAATAATATTTTGAAATCTTGCGTACTCAATGTACACCCCATCGTCAACATAATAACCCCTAAAATAATGCTGGAACGATTTTCTTGTTGTACCCACCCAAATAAATCCGGTGAAAGGAAAGCAATGACCGCAATTGCAATAATAAAATAAGAGGTATAAGTAGACAACCAACGACTGGCAGACTGTAACAAACGAATCATAAATATTTATTCTTTCTTAATAGACTTTTCTTTCCAAACTTTTTAGTACATAAAAAAAGGCGTAAATCTTTAAAATCTGATTTACACCTTAAATCTTGCGGAGAGACAGGGATTCGAACCCCGGGAACCTCTCAGTTCAACGGTTTTCAAGACCGCCGCAATCGACCACTCTGCCACCTCTCCAATATGTCTGCACTCATTTTTATTTCTGATTGCGGTGCAAAGGTAGTAATTATTTTATATATACCAAACATATCGCAAAATATTTTTTATTATTATCTTTTACAGTTCCTATATTTTTTCGTTCATTATCTATATTCTTCATTTAAAATCAAAGTAACTGTGTCAAAAAATCCGTTCAAAACATGTTTTACAGCAGAATAGATAAAATATACTGAGAAAAATTTGTATGATATAAAAATAAAAGAGATATTCGCAATGTGAAACCTTAATTATGAAAAAGAACTTGACTATTAAAATTTACGTAAAGATTTTACAAACCAAAGTCTTTTGACTATGATTAGTGAGATCTTTAAGAGGTCTCTTAAAATAAGAGGCCTCTTCTTTTTTATAGTTCTTTCGTTTTTGTCTGAATTTATATCTAACAGCTTCCATAAAAAATAATTCAAACTTTATTTTCTTCTGTACTTTTGAAGTCTTGGAAACTGGATTTTCAGGTAATAAAAAAGGCGTAAATCTTTAAAATCTGATTTACACCTTAAATCTTGCGGAGAGACAGGGATTCGAACCCCGGGAACCTCTCAGTTCAACGGTTTTCAAGACCGCCGCAATCGACCACTCTGCCACCTCTCCGGTTCCTTAATACGGCTGCAAATGTAGACTGTTTATTTGAATCCTGCAAGCTTTTCAAGCATTTTTATTAATACTTTTTTTCACAGGATTTCCTTTTAAACTGATTCTCAAGTCCCTAAAGGAATCATTTTTTCTCATTCTTTTTTGAAATAAAGGCCTCAATCAATTGTAGCCACTCTTTATTTCCCTACCTTTGGGGTCTACAATTCAGAAATTGACAGAAGACATGGCATCTTATACATTTAGGAAAGCAGAAGAAACAGATATCAAACGTATTTGGGAAATTATCCAACAAGCGAAAGCACAAATGAAGAGGTTAGGCAGTAATCAGTGGAACGAAAGCTACCCAGCAATAGAAAATATCCAGCAAGACATCACTGCGGGAAACGGTTACGTCCTGTGTCAAGACAATCAGGTGATCGTTTATGGAGTTATCTCCTTCGATGGAGAGCCTGTCTATGAGCAAATCAAGGAAAAATGGTCCAATAGCCTCCCCTACGTTATCGTCCATCGCCTTGCAGTGGCCGACGAAGCCAAACATCAAGGCATGGCTAAGAAATTCATGTTGCAAGCCGAAGCCATCAGCCGAGAAAAAGGAGTTCACTTCTTCCGAATCGACACTAAATATGATAATAAATACATGCTCCAATTAATTTCTTCAATGGGATTCCGTTTTTGCGGCAATGTCTACTATCGAAACAACACTGAGGAGCGTATGGCATTCGAAAAACAGATTTAAAACTCCCCTAAGAATAACCGAGGTAACTAAAATAACCCTATTTAAGCATAAGAACTATTCCGGAAAACTTCCCGAATATGTCTTATGATAACGTTTTGTAATATAAGACAATTCGGCCTTGGTATAGTGAAATGGAGTTGTCGGTAATATAGTACACCCACTACTTTGCAAACATTTTTCAGCTTCTTCAATTGACCACCCCTTTTTATCCCTATATTCATCCACCACTTTAGCTATCGAATCTCTTCCATAAATACGATATTTACGCATAGCACTCACCTTCTCTGCCATCGGATCATAAGGGAAAAGATTTGTTCCACCATTAAATAAATTAAAACACTTCATTGAAACCCCAGCATTCTGCCAAAAAAAGAATCGACAAGGACAAATCGTATTAAAATCTGAACCCTCCTTAAGATAGGCACCATACCCTCTTTGTTCGCCCGGCCTCGAAAGAGCCTCCATACCAATCGGTAATACCGGAGTATTCCGATAAAATTCGGAGGCAAACATACCCATAGACAGAAAATAAATAACCCCCTTCTTTACACATTCCATCACTGGATAATAACGATCAGACAAAGCATTATAATAAGAAGTCGCAAAAAAAGCTGCTACACCAAAACTATTAGTCAAATCAATAATATTCGTTTCAATACCATAGTGCTGTGCTAACCCTATATAATTAACCGTAAGACCACACTTTATCTGATCTTGTATTTCAGGATTTGAGCTTAAAATATGTTTAAACTCTTCCAACTGCACCTTCCTCTCCAACTCTTCAAGCACTGTCCATTCTTTTCTATATAAAGAAGGTAAACAAGGTTCAAAATAGGAGTTTTGTCCTCTAAATAAAGGAGAAAAAGGAACAGGAGCTGCAACCAGTCGATTTTCATCTAATTCCATTATTTCAAAATTTGGAGCTGCATACCAGTCTATATTCCACCCCTTATATCTCAAAAATTTAAAAACCTCAAAAACATCCTTAAAAACAAAAATACCGGAATTAATATCTGCATCCTTCAAAGTAGAAAAATAAGAATTATCCATAAGTGGCTAGTTTATAAAATCAAAGTTCTACCAAATTAAAAAGAGTAACTAACTTATTTTTAATACGATTTTTCCTATCCTCAATATTAAAACAATTTTTTATTAACAAGGAATAAGCCAAGCACAAGTCAACACTATCAGAAAATATCATAAGGTTTTATAGTATCAAACATGATTAAGGGACCAATATATAATGACTTCTTCTAAAACAGTTTCTACTTTTTCCCTTCACCAATCCTTTCAGGCAAAGGCTTTCTATCTCTCTCTGAAAGACTTTTCCGCCCTAATCTCTCACTTTTTCGTTTGATTTGATTCATATTTTCAGCCATACCTATCCAATAGTTTATTCCATCAACAAAAATAGGCTAAACAGTTGTTATAGCCAAATAATATACATTTTTTTCATTACAATTTAAATTATTATTATTCCTTGATAATCATGATACAACCCGATTCTTATTTAAATTCCAATTAGATTTATTAACACGTAAGTACATAGATGGAACAAAAAAGCCGGGTAAGAGTCTCTTACAACTTCTTTTACCCGGCTTTCTATTCATCCTATTTATATTTTCCTTACCTAAATACCCTTCCCCGACACGATACCATAGAAAGTTTTCCAAAGAATCTTAATATCAAACCACCATGAACAAAAAAAATCGTAATTATATACTATATATAACCTATACAATTTGGGCATATAACTGGTTATTTTAATAAAGATAATAGAGGTTCAAGAAAATCTGTGTATATTTGCAAGTAAAATTGTAAGTATGGCTGAAACTGAAAAATCAGAAATAAATCCCAAAGGAAGTTCTGACCCCAAAGAGAACACACGAAGCATAATTGCAATGATATACGTCTGTGCGTTTTTTGGTGTTATCTTAATCGTTTTTGGAGTAGGAGTATATAAATGCTTTAAGGTGGATGAGTTTAAGGATATGCTCGTAACCGTTTCGGGTGTATTATCTGGACCTCTTGGTTTTATTGTTGGTTACTATTTTAAGGCCTCAAAAGAATGAATACGTATTTTGTTACATACACATTGGATGACCAATCAAGCTATACAGCCCTTAGTAAGCGACTAAAACGATATCCGAACTGGGCCAAATTATTTGCTCGTGCATGGATTATCAAAACAACAAGGTCGTCGAAACGAGTGAGAGATGAACTAATTGAGACAATTGACGGCAAAGGGCAAATAGTAGTTATCAATATAACAGACTCCGCATGGGCTACTTACCGTATAAATGAAGATATGCTTGACTGGATGAAAGAAAATATTTGAGGGCTTACTTTTATAGTAGGCTCTTTTTATATGACCAAAGTCTGTATTTTGGTCTGTGAGTGAATGTCCCTACACCAAAAGTCATATTTGCAGACATTCACAAGATATTTATACAGCTTTGGTTTATTTATTATCGCTATAAAAATAACATAAGAAATTGTTTCATATCCATTTGGCTAATTTACCGTTTTTTTTCGCAACTTCAAATAAAAATCGGTGAAAAGTGCGCACATTGTGGTAAACAGTTCAAGGTCACTACCGGCACAATTTACGAGAACTCCAACATTCTTTTACAGAAATGGTTTCTTACTTTCTACCTTATTTTGTTATCTAAGAAAGGCATAAGTTCCATTGAGTTGTCAAAGACGATAGGAGTTACTCAAAAGTGGCTATACTTGTTGCACAAGGTATGTCGGTGGTAAAAAAAGGGTAAACGTGGTAGAGGTTCAGAAAATAAAACACCAGTATTCGGTGCAGTACAACGCAAAGGTCACTTGTCAATTACACCAGTAGAAAATACCAAGCACATAACATTGGAGCCTATAATCCATAAACGGACAAAAAGTGGTTCCCATATTATGAGTGACAAATTGGTAGACTTACACTAAATTAGATAAGGAATATAAACACAGTGTGGTGAAACACAAACGAAAAGAATATGTGCGTGGCGATGTTTACACCAACACTATTGAGGGTACTTGGTCGCATTTGAAAAGATCAATGATGGGCACGTACCAGAGATCAAGTAAGGAACACCTATCCAAATACTATGCGGAATTTGAGCTCACATACAATACCCGAAAGAAAACACCAATGGCAAAATTCAATCAAATCATAGACAAGAATTTAATCTGTGTCGGTATACGGATATAGTCGGCACATAAAATCAATTAGACATTATGGAAAAAAGTTTCTGTTAAACTCGTGATGTTCAAATCTGAAAAAGAGAATTTATTTCTTAGTTATTGTGCAACTACCCACGACTTCGCCTCAAAAGATAAAACGGTTGAGGAAACAGTCTCATCTGCAAAGTCGTGGCTACTTCGACTATTGGAAAACCGTCTTGCATATAAAGACTTGCAAAATTATGGTTGGGAAGTTACTGAAAATTCTGCAAAACTGCCTATCTTTGTAGATAAAAAACTTGTGCGTCTGACTGAAAAGATACACAGTGTAAAAATTAGCAACCCTATAATCGTAACAATAGATGTCGAACTCCCCAAAGCACAAAAGTCTCTATGACGGACTTCCCAACAGTTATCCTGTTGAGATTTTCATTGACTTTGTATTGACGCAAGGTTATACACAGGTTGAGGATGCTCCAACATATACCATAGTGAGAAATAAAAAAACAGGATTTACTGAAAAAATACATGAGGGTGAAAGAAACTTATCCTCTTTCCAAATAGAATCTGTATTATCTGATATGAAAATCCCAATGGAGACGTTCAAGGAGTTTCTTCGTAAAATGAAACTGAAAACAAAAGAAAGTATAGATTTCTTTATTGACAATTCATTCGTGAAGTTTGAGGAGTAACTATACAGAACGTAGTTTCTTGGCCACTTTAATTTCGTCCGTGTCCGCAAAGTAAACTACTATTTCCGGCAACAAAAATTTGAGAGAACATTCCGGCTGACAACGGTGCATAGAATATATATTGCGTTAATTCTGTAGTTAGAGGTAATAAAATTGAGGGTTAGTTCTGCTATTTGAGTATTTACAAAAAATTTACACCTATTTTAAGCCAATAATTCTTCAGGAGTCATAACCTCCATAGAACTAAAACAAAAATCTTTTTTGTTCCTCGTGACAAGAACATCACACATATTTGATATTGCACAATAATATTGGAGTGCATCTTCAAAATCCTTTGCCTGAAGTTCCAATGCAAACAAAAAATGCTCCTTGGTCACATCTACAACACTCAATAAATCCGAAAGTACGGCCATTTCCTTATAGAACCTATCACCTTTCAATGTTTTCCGCAAAATATATGCAATGTTCGCCATAGTAAGTACCGAAACAAACAAAGATTCATCTTCATTCTTAGCCAACGCTAACACTTTTGCCGATGATAAATAGCCTTCCCTTTTCATCAGCACATCAATAATGATATTTGTATCAATAAAAATCTTTTTCATTTTCTAAGTAAATAAGAAAGCCTATCATCACTATCTATATCATCATCTGAAATAGAAGACGATATTCCCACCAAACTCATAATGTCAGCAGGTATTTCAAGATCTTTGGTGTTCTCTTCAACCTTCTTTTGAATAGGACTTTTACTGATAGTCCATCCCATTTTATGGATAAACTCCTTAAAGAATCTCACCTCCGTATCCGGAAGATTCACATAAAATTCTTGCATTGTTGCTTCCATAATCTCATCACTATTATTTTACTCCACAAAGAAACAAATTAATCCTCAATATTCCTAACCCCTCTCCAATTTTATTGTAAACAGTCTGTCTTGAATATTTATATACCTAAATATCCTTCCCCGACACGATGCCATAGAAAGTTTTCCAAAGAATCTTAATATCAAACCACCAGGAACGATTCCCTAAATAATACAAATCATACTCCAAGCGTTTCAACATCTTCTCCATCGTATCCGTATAACCA
>JAFUOJ010000035.1 GCA_017481945.1 Parabacteroides sp.
ACGTTTGGCTGCTTCTGCTATCACTGATGTCTGTACACCGGGTAATCCGCGTGAAGTAACAGAAGAAATTATTTTGGATTTATACAAAAAAGTTTTGTAATTAATTAAAGTAGAAATTTAGGTTAAACGATAGTGAAAAAGGCATCTAATTGATTTTAGATGCCTTTTTTGTTGAATAATTATTTATCAAAGAATAATAATGTCACAGGTCCTATAAGACCTGCCTGTGGATTTCCTCGGTAAGGGGTTGGCTGCGTTTGATAATGATTGGCTAATGTACTATATACCAAAACTTCGATTTCATTTACACCACTTTGTACCCATGAACTGATATCTACCTTATAAGGTGGGCTCATCAAAATGCCTGCTGAAGCTCCGTTGATTTTTACTTCGCAGGTGGCTATGACATTGCCCAAATCCAATTCTATGGCTTTGTCAGCGTCTGCTTTAGATAAGGTAAACGTCTTTTTATAAATCATACCACCGGAATAACAGCGTAAAGCTCCACTATTAGACCAATCTCCTGCTTGTAGCAACCCTTTTCCTACCTTAAGTTTAATCGGCTCTGCAATTGCTGCTGTCCCTGAATAACCTATTTGAGGTACAATAGAGAAAGCTATATTCTGTATGCGTTTCTCTTTGTGAGGAAGAACGACTTTGTATCGCTTAATACCGTCCGGTAGATTCTCTACAGTTTGGATGGTAGAATCTGGTAGCGATTGTCCATCTACCCATACTTTCAACTTGTCTCCTCTGATCGCAAAATCCATTTCCTCTAAACCTGGGACTGCCCGGAAGCGATAGTTCCATGTCTGGTATTTCCCCTGATAAAGATCGTATGGAAGATGGTCAGCCTTTGTCCAACGCATCGCTACTTGGTCTGCATAGATAGACGGCTTTTCCGGAATAACTGATTGAGTTGGAACTAATACCACTGCTCCTCTGGAACGGAAGTCCCGGAAAGCACCGGTTTTAGACTTATATTCAGTCTTTGTAGTGTTTTCATAGGCCACTTGTAGTGCATGCCAACCCTTTGTCAAATAGACTTCAGTCTCTACCTTTTTATTATCGATTAGAATCTCGTCTGCTTGGGTTTGAGTTTGCTCGATTCGATATGAACCGTTTTGCGGAGCATGAACATAGGTTCTAAATAGCTGTTTACCTCCTTTGTCCAATATAAAGAAACCGTCACTCACTTTACTTTTTAGTCCATGATAGCCCTGTGACCCTGGGTTATCCCAAACACCATATTGCCAAGAGAATGGGAAAGTAGTCCATTCCGGCATAGAGTCTGAACGCGTTTCAGCAATTACTCCATATCCGTAAATACCCTCTTCCCAAGTATTATCTTGAAAATCCTTTGCCATCCAATTAGTCGGTGCTTTATCTTCTGGTATGAATCGGAAGAAACGAGCTTCTGCAGCAATATACTCATCAGAAGCTGGCAAACGGAAGTCTCCCCACTTATTGTTTAAAGTAGGTAATAACTCTACTTCCCATTCCCCATCATATTGAAGCTGGAAAGTAGGTGTTTTCTTCTCTTCCGAAACATTACTTATCAATGGTTCTCCCGGTGAGAAGACAACCAAATAGGAGTTCGTATATTCCTTGTTCAGTTTCAACCAAGTCCCTTTTTCATCTTGTCGTACGATAGGGTAGGGTTGGATAGTACCATCGTTGGCATTCCATAATTCAACTTTCCCTTTACTTCGGAAGAAACATTCGGAGCCTTTCTCCACATTCATTACCATATAGATGTCTCGTTGCCCGGCTTTTCTATGTAATACCTTTCCACCTTTGGTATTGGGGATAAAATCGGGGGTAATGAGTTTCGGTATCTGTTCCTCAATGGAACCATCAGCAATATACCAACCGATTCCTTTTGAGGCATTGGTCTGTTTTTGGCCAACTTTCCCGGCTTCTGCTTCAGCTGCCGTTAGACCGAATACCTCTTTGAGGATAGCGTCAACTTCTGTATCTTGTTCTCCTTCTCTATTGCTGGCTTTGGGTAGATCCCCTGTGGCCAGAACAATTCCTCCGGAACGATAGAAATCCCGTAGTTTTAACAGAGAGGAGTAGTGCATAGCTTGCATACCTGCAATGATAAGCACTTTGTATTGCTCATTTGTTATATGTAATGCTTTGTCCTTTAAGTCTGCGTCACGTAATGAACGGAAATCCAGAAAGTCATAATCTAATCCTGTGTCACTGAGGCGGGTCGCTAAATTGAATGTCGCATGTGTAGTTGCCTCAGGATAGGCTTGCATGGATTCTGTGGGATACATCAGAGCGATATCACAAACGTGATCACCTTGACTAAGCAAATAACTCATGCGTTCCGTGTATTGTAACCAAGTCTTCATGTGAGGCCAGTAAGGCATACGGAAGTGGAAGCAGGGGGGAGCCCATTCCCACCATCCTCCATGTGTAGAATAGTAAAGTCCGTGCATACAGACTAAGTTCCCTCCTGCCATGAAGTGATGGTCAATTTGTTGTGTCAGCCATTCGCCTGAACTACCCCAGCCCATACTGTGAAAAGCTTCTAACCATGTACGTGGACGATTGTACAAGTGTGCGATGGAGCTGGATACTTTGGTCTGGATAAAACTGGAACCTCTGGAGGGAGCGTCATTGCCCGGTGCGGTGTACCAACTATTGGCACGGAAGTAATCAACGTAGGCTAAGGGGTTTAATCCACGACCTAAGTTATCGCTACCATAGATTAATTCACGTTTCGCGTGCCAATCATAAATGGGTTTGTAGTAACGCTCTTCGGATAGATCCATTAATACTTCAGCATAGTCCAACCGTATTTTAGGAGTTACCGGACCAATGTATTCCTTTAGCGCCGGTAGGAAAGGAAGAATATCATATCCTTTTCGTCTTTTAAATTCCTCTTGGAAGTCTGTTGACCAAGAGGTCATTTTGATCGGATAAGATAACTCATCTTGGAAGAAATAGTTCATACCTTCTCTCTCTTCCGCTGTCATCTTGTTTTCGAAACGATTGAAGTAGGAATTAACCAACGCTTTACCATACTCTGGATGTAGGATATACCCCTTCTTGGTCGTGATAACATATACTTTTGTCCCTTTCACAGAGGGAGCTTTCCATCTAATGTTACCGTTTTTGATATGGGATTCCAAGTTGATTTGTTCAGGCCAAGCGACAGCCGTAAGGAAGTTCTCCGGAACCTTGTATTGAAAGAGTTCATCGCTTTTTACCGGTATGACTTGGATGTCTAACCCTCCTTGATAGTCCTGAAACGTTTGGCAAGTATCCACTTCGTCAGGGTAGTATCCATTACCGATCCAACCTACGGTGTAATCATCCAATCCGGCTCCTAATCCTCTGACTGCACATTCTTTGGAGAACCATTTCCAGATGTCCCACCATTCGTCGGAGAATACCGCTGGTTCCCCCGGTTCAGTTCGTCCATATAAGCCATGTCCGTTCTTGTTGAATATAGAGTCGGTCTTGGGATCAGTATGAATGTAACTGATTGCAAAACCATCTGTAGCGGAGGTCGCTAATGTATCTAACTGCTCTTTTAATCGCTCTTTAGTCAAATGATCACCACTCCACCAATAGAATGGAACGTTTCCATATCCTTTAGGTGGCTTTTGAAAACCGGGGAGAATGTCTATGTTCTCTCCTCGTTCTGGAAATCCTTTCCCCTTCTGTGATTGGGCGAAGCTGATAGTTTGTGTACATGTTAATAAACTAAGTACGAGTATCGGTAGTGTTCTCATGTTTATGCTTTTAACCGTTTATTCTCCAAAAGTAAGGAGATTTGGTTTATAGCACAAACATCCGTTTAAAAAACTGTTATCTTTGCGCCATGAAATATGCACTTATAACAGGAGCTACGTCGGGAATAGGACTGGAATATACCCGTCAATTGGCTAAACAGGGATGGAATATAATTCTCGTGAGTAATCAAGTCAAAGAAAATCGGCTACTCATGGAGGATATTTATGCCGAATATGGGGTAGAGACTATACCTCTGACAGTCGATTTATCTGAGGAGGATTCCGCTCAATGGGTTTATGAGCGTTGTCAGCAGATGAACGTTGAGGTTGAGATATTGATAAGTAATGCAGGTATCTTGCATTTTGGGAATTTAATAAATGCAAAGGCCGATATGATAGATCGGATAATTACACTTCATTGTACGACACCTGCCAAACTATGCAATTTATTTGCCGTGGATATGTGTCGCCGAAGAAGCGGACATATTTTGCTTATGTCCTCGATGTCGGCCTGGATTCCTTATCCGACAATGTCACTGTATGGCTCGACCAAAGTCTTTCTGAAAAACTTTGGACAGTCATTGTGGTATGAACTACGAAGGTATGGAGTGAGTGTAACCACAGTGCTTCCCGGGGCGGTGGATACTCCGTTGTATAAATTGGATGATAAAAAGAGAAAACTTTTGCGGAGTATTGGCGTGATGACTTCGGCACAGACTTTGGCAAGAAATGCGCTTCAGGCGATGTTCCGCAGGAAACGTCAGTATATACCGGGCTTTTTAACGAAAGTGGAGGTGCTCTTGTGTCGCCTGCTACCCGCACATGGATTGCTGCCTGTATTGAAGATTCCGGCTGTGAAACGGATTTTAGACCGGGTGTAAAAGAAAGAATTTAGTCTATGCCGCGTAGACTTACCGGTCTACACTCGATAGACTTACCAGTCTACACCGAATAGACTTACCGGTCTACGGACAGTAGACTTACCAGTCTATGAACAATAGAATAATTTGTTTTCTCCCGGCAGAGAAATAAAAATCCCCGGTGACAGAAATATTATCTGTTACCGGGGATTTTTGTATTTACTTATTAACAGGATATATATCCATTATTCTTCCACAGCAGCTTGTGCAGCAGCCAAACGTGCGATAGGCACGCG
>JAFUOJ010000008.1 GCA_017481945.1 Parabacteroides sp.
ATAATTAATTGAAAGACTGAGGATTCTAATTTTAGGAGGGAGGTATTTGCTCAACATTTGGATGAAAAAAACGTCTTTATGTTGAGCTATTGAGAAAAAATAAATTTCGTTTTATGCTGTTTTATAGAGGTTTTTATGTTACTTTTGTAGACATAAATCCGTCTCTTATATAGAGATGGACAAAAAAATTCATCTGAACATATTTCTGAATTACTTTTTTGAAAGACTTCCTATAATACTGACAACTTATCAGTTCCTAATGTCACTTTTACCTTTGGCACTGTTTTTGTAATTAGAGATTCGTGAGTTATCACAATATAGATAATAATAGAAATAAATAGGTTATAACATAAAATTGAATAATCAATTATGGCAAAACAAGGAAACATAGGGGTTACAAGTGAGAATATCTTCCCTATTATCAAAAAGTTTTTGTATAGTGACCACGAAATTTTCCTTCGTGAATTAGTATCTAATGCAGTTGACGCTACACAGAAATTAAAGACTTTAGCTTCTGTTGGGGAATTCAAAGGTGAATTAGGCGATTTGACTGTTCATGTTAGTTTCGATGACAACACCATTACAATTTCAGACCGAGGTATCGGTATGACTGCTGAAGAAATCGATAAATACATCAATCAGATTGCATTTTCAGGAGCAGAAGAGTTTGTAGAAAAATATAAGAATGACGCCGCTGCTATTATCGGTCATTTCGGACTTGGTTTCTACTCTTCTTTCATGGTTTCTAAGAAAGTTGAAATCATAACAAAGTCTTACAAAGAGGGAGCTATCCCAATGAAATGGAGTTGTGATGGTACGCCTGAATACACTTTGGAAGAAACTGAAAAGGCAGACCGTGGTACAGACATCATCCTTTACATTGATGACGAAAACAAAGATTTCTTGAACAAGGAAAAAATCAACGGTCTACTAACGAAATATTGCCGCTACTTACCGGTACAAATTGCATTTGGCAAGAAGCAAGAATGGAAAGATGGTAAATACATTGATACAGATCAAGATAATATCATCAACGATACTCAACCAGCCTGGGTTCGTAAACCGGCTGAGATGAAAGAGGAAGACTATAAAAAGTTCTATCAGGATCTATATCCAATGTCAGACGAACCTTTGTTCTGGATTCATTTGAATGTAGACTATCCGTTCAATTTGACAGGTATTCTTTACTTCCCGCGTATTAAGAGCAATATAGATTTACATCGTAATAAGATTCAATTGTATTGCAATCAAGTATTCGTAACCGATTCTGTAGAAGGTATCGTTCCTGAATTCTTGACTTTGTTGCACGGTGTATTGGATTCTCCGGATATTCCTTTGAACGTTTCTCGTTCTTATTTGCAGAGCGACCAAAATGTGAAGAAAATTTCTAACCACATTACCAAAAAAGTAGCAGACCGTCTGGAAGAAATTTTCAAGAAAGATCGTTCACAGTTCGAAGAAAAATGGGACAGTTTGAAACTCTTCATCCAATACGGAATGTTAAGCGATGATAAGTTCTATGACCGTGCCGCTAAATTCGCTTTATTAAAGGATGTAGATGGTAAATATTACACCTTTGAAGAATATAAAACATTGACAGAGGCTAATCAAACTGAAAAAGATGGTAATTTGATTTATCTCTATACAACAAACGTAAATGACCAATACAGCTATATTCAAGCTGCGAAAGACAAAGGCTATAGCGTATTACTCATGGACGGTCAGTTGGATGTACACGCAATCAGTCAATTAGAACAGAAGTTAGATAAGACTCGTTTCGTTCGTGTAGACAGTGAAACGATCGATAATTTGATCCGTAAAGCAGATGCTAATCAGGTTAAATTGAATGAAGACCAGCAGAACGCTTTGCAGGAAATGTTTAAGAGCCAGCTGCCTAAAATCGAAAAGACAGATTTTAATATCACATTCGAAGCGTTGGGCGAAAACAGCAATCCGGTTATGTTGACACAAAGCGAATTCATGCGTCGTATGCGTGAAATGTCGGCAATGCAACCAGGTTTGTCTTTCTATGGTGAAATGCCGGAGAACTACAATCTGGTATTGAACACAGATCATGCGCTTGTTAAACGTTTACTTTCTGAGGAAGAAGCAGCTTGTGCAGACAAATTGAATCCGATTTTGAGCGATTTAAAAGGCTGGAAAGCCCGTTTGGATGATTTACGTGCAGTACAAGATGAAAAGCTTGAGAAGAAAGAGGAAATCACTACTGCCGAAAAAGAAGATTTGGAAAATACCAACAAGAAAATAGAGGATTTAGCTGAACAACGCAACACTATTTTGTTCGCATACGCTGCTGAAAACAAATTAGTAAGTCAGTTGATCGATTTAGCATTGTTGGCAAACGGTATGTTAAAGGGAGAAGCATTAAGTCAATTTATTAAACGTAGTGTTCAAATGATATGAAAACCTTAGGTAAAATTCTATTTTCAGCTATTATCGGTCTTTTTGTTCTACAAAGTACTCCTTTGCAGGCAAAGAAGAATGTTGAGTTCAAGCAGCTATTCAGACAAACTCACAAAACCACAGTCGAAGGTTCCAGACAGGGAGCTGCCATTTTCGACAAGTATCTCGTTCAGTGTCATAACGCCAATAAAACAATGGCATTTTATGACATGGAGACTCAGAAATTAATCGAAGTGGTAGAGACTGGAGCGTACAGCAAAACATATCATTGTAACAATGCCGGATTCGGTAAAGCTCGTTATGATAAAGCAGACTTTTTCCCTCTTTTGTATGTAAGTATGGAGAATATTAAAGAGCATAAAGTTTTGGTCTTCCGGATTGAGAAGGGAGACCACTTTAAAGTCTCTTGTGTACAAACCATCACTTTCCCTAAACCGGAGGAGATCGACGTCTATTATCCCAACATGGTTTTGGATAACGACAAAGGCGAACTCATCCAAATGGGCTACAAACAAAAGAGCTATAAAAAATCGGCTCCAAACAATCGGATTGAAATTATTCGATACAAACTGCCAAAATTGTCTGACGGAAATGTCACACTGACAACATCTGACATGTTGGATCGTTTTGAAATCCCATGTGTAACTGCGACTCAAGGTGCTTTCTGTAAAAAAGGTAAAATTTATCAGGTTTATGGCGCTCCAGGTGGCGAATGGGGTATCAATTTCCAACGAATCAACTTAAAGAAGCGTAAGGTTGAAATCTTAGACGACTTGGAAGCAAAAGGCTTCCCTACTGAACCGGAAGGTTTCAGTGTCTATAAAAAATCTTACATCTGTTGCGGTGTCAACGGACAGGTATTTGAAATTACAGTGAAATAATTCTTTTTTTCATGTTCAAAAAAGGAGTGCCCCCTCCGTGTTCTACACGAGGAAGGCACTCCTTACTTGTTTCAGGAAAGAGCTTTTACAGCTCTTCCGGTCTCTCATCATCATCGGAACTGCTTTCCGACTCTCCTTCGGACGGTGTAGAGCCGGTGTCTACATCGGCTTTTGTCCCGTTGCCTCTTCGGGAGATTGGAACAGTGTATTCTAACAACACTGCATTGATCGCGTCAATTTTACTCTCCAGTTCCTCCGATTTCTCTGTGTCTTTCACCACATAAGTATTCACCACATACAAAGCAGAGATAATCTCTCCCAACGTATTAAACGCTTCGTCCGTCTGCTTGCGCAATGCTTTCAACTTGTCCGCCAACGAACGCGCCAGACGTTCATCCGCGCGAGACATATACAATCTGTTGCATTCCGCATTAGCAGCTTCCAATCCTGTAACGATCGAGTCCAATCCTAACTCGGTGACCGCTGCCTTTGCCTCCTCTCCTTTCAAAGCCTGAATCAGGTCCATTACCATCGCGATATTTTCAGCGATAGGTTTAGACGAAGCTCCCCAATAGGGTTTTGCGATCGCATAAATCAATTCATACGCTGCTTGCTTCGTCGTATCCGGCCAATTCTTATAGGCTTTCAACATCGATTTAAAAGAGGCCATGTATTTGTCACTCAGGTCGTCTGCGTCATTGATTCCTTTTGTGTCAGCGAAAGCCCGGCTCTGTAAATAGGCTTCGTTGATTTTGACAACCAAGTCAGCGTACGGCTGATAGACATGGGAAATTTGATACTTCTGACAAAACTCTGCTGTGATTTGAACACTCATGTTTTGACACATTAAATAATACTCGGCATTGCGCCCATTAGTAAAGCTAATTTTTAAGATTTTTTTCATATGAAAAACACTTTAATTATACATTCTGTTAATCTCTTAGATTAACGAACTAAAAGTGCATATTTTTATTTGATTGTCAAAATTTATTGATAACAAATTCACTTTTTCCATATACTGGAAATTATTCTCAGATAAAAATAAGTATTTTCCAGCCTCTGGAATTTATGTTTATTTATTAAAAAACTTTTTCCAGCCTCTGGAATTGATTTTTCTGTATAAAAAAGCCTTTTCCAGGTGCTGGAAATCATTTTTCACTTTTCAAAAGTATTTTCCAGGCGCTGGAAAACGTTTTTAAATTCTGAAAGTCTTTTCCAGCTGCTGGAATTTATTTTTGAAAACTTTTTTAGAAATTCCAGCCTCTGGAAAAGAAAATCTGTTATAGTTTTGTAGACTCAATTCAACAGAAAATTATACGTATGAAAAAAATAGCAATATTAATCGCCTTACTGTTTGCTTCCCTGCAGTTTGGACAGGCTCAGAAGGTGGGTTTGGTTTTGAGCGGTGGCGGTGCCAAAGGAGCTGCCCATATCGGTGTGATCAAAGCGTTGGAAGAAAACGGGATACCTATTGACTATGTAACCGGTACGTCAGCCGGAGCCATCGTCGGGAGTCTTTATGCAATGGGATATACTCCGGAAGAGATGGTGGAACTGATGTTATCCAAAGAATTCAGTTATTGGCAAACGGGAACTGTCGAGGATGAATATAAATATTATTTCAAGCGCCCTGACCCGACTCCGGCGTTCGGACATTTCTCTATCGACATGACGGATTCGCTCCAAGTGAAGGCAAACTTCTTGCCCCAAAGCTTGATCAATCCGATTCAGATGAATCAGGCTTTCATGGCGTTGTTCTCGCAGGCAACGGCAAAGGCGGGGTGGAATTTTGACAATCTTTTCGTTCCTTTCCGGTGCGTAGCTTCGGACATTTACAATAAAAAGCCGATCATCTTCAAGAACGGGGATTTAGGGGACGCGGTGCGTGCTTCCATGACGTTTCCATTCTTTTTCCAACCCATCTGGAAAGACAGTGTGCCTATCTTTGACGGCGGAATCTATGACAACTTCCCGGTCGGACCGATGAAGGAGGCATTTCATCCGGGTTTTATTTTTGGTTCAACGGTATCCAGTGGGGAGAACAAACCGTCTGCCAACGCTTACAACCAGATAGAAACGATGATTATGCAGAAGACGGAGTACAATGTACCGGAGGAAGAGGGCATGATGATTGCTTTCAAGTTCCCGGACGTTTCTCTGCTCGATTTCCATAAGGCGAGAGAGTTGATGAATATCGGCTACGAGCGTACAATGCTGATGATGGACTCCATCAAGGCGCGCGTGTCCCGGCGCGTACCTCTCAGTGAGGTTAGCAAACGGCGCGAGAGCTACAAACAGGGATTGCCTGAGTTGGTATTCCATAATATCTATGTAACGGGTGTCAGCGAATTGCAAAAGAAATACATCGAAGCACAGTTTCATCGGGATGTAAACGAAGATTTCTCGATGGAAGAATTTAAGCGCGTGTATTTCAAAATCCTGACCTCTTCCAAGATTAAGGAGATTTTACCGCATGCGATTTATAACCGGAAGAGCAAAAAATTTGCGCTCCACCTGGATGTAAAAATGAAGGAAGAAATCAAGGTAAGCTTCGGAGGAAATGTTTCTTCCTATCAGGCGAACCAGTTGTATTTAGGACTGGGGTATCAGTACTTGGGACGATTTGCGTCTGATATAAATGCCAACTTCCAAGTTGGAAATTCATTTAACGGAGTAATGTTGAACGGACGTATCTACCTGCAAACGAAGTTGCCGACCTATTTGAATTGGCAAGGGATCTTCTCGGACAAACGGTATTCCGAAAGTCAATCCCTCTTCTATGAAGATGTGTTACCTGCATTCATACAGCAGAAAGAGCTTTATACGAAGGTGAAATTAGGCTTCCCATTCTTGAGTCAGGCGAAATCAGAGATAGGAGTGGCTTACGGACGATTAAGTGACTATTACTATCAGACTTCTAACCTGTCTTTCTCAAACGTGACAGCGGATAAGAGTTGGTATGACTTATTGGCAGTTTCACTCAGTATAGAGAGAAATTCATTGGACTATATACAATATCCTACCTCCGGACGTAAACAGATGTTGACGGCACAGTATGTAACAGGAAAGGAAAAGTATCGCCCCTCTCCTTTTACAGATATGGGGTACTTTGAGAAGGCGACACATAGTTGGTTACAAATGAAAGGAGAATGGGAACAGTACCAAGAGTTACATCCTCATTTCAACTTAGGGTTTAGGGGAGAATTTGTGGTTTCCAGCAAGAATTTGATGAATAATTACACGGCTTCGGTGTTACAAGCTCCGGCTTTTACACCAACTCCGCATAGTAAGATTGTTTTCAACGAAGCTTTTCGTGCGAATCAGTATGTAGCATTTGGGATGTCTCCTATTTGGAAGCTGAATAAGTTGTTCCATTTCCGTTTGGACATGTACGGATTTGCTCCTTTATATGAGATAAAGAAAGAGGAAGTCTGGAATAATGATTTGTACACAGCAGTTCCTTATTATGGGAAATTCCTTCGTTCTTTTGAGTATATGGGGGAAGCAGCCTTTGTTTTACAACTGCCTTTTGCAAGTATTAGCTTATATGCGAATGGTTATAGCTATCCTACAAAAAATTTTAACGTAGGTTTGAATATTGGTTATCTGATATTTAACCCAAAGATGTTAGATTAATTAGAAAAAAGATACGAAAAAGGCTTGCATATAAAAAAGAATGTACTACCTTTGCACCGCAATCACGAAGAAAAATGGTTCGCTAGCTCAACTGAATAGAGCATCTGACTACGGATCAGAAGGTTATAGGTTTGAATCCTATGCGAATCACAAGATTTGCGAGAGCAGATAAGAAAATGGCTCCTTAGCTCAACTGAATAGAGCATCTGACTACGGATCAGAAGGTTAAAGGTTTGAATCCTTTCGGAGTCACTTCAAGATTGGCCGCGTAGCTCAACTGAATAGAGCATCTGACTACGGATCAGAAGGTTACAGGTTTGAATCCTGTCGCGGTCACACAAAAAAGGAGAATGTTTTCACATTCTCCTTTTTTGTTTATCTACTTATTAATTCCTACTCGTTATAAGGTCTATAGGGTGAATGCATTACATTCAACGTCTTTGGTAACCAGACACGATAGCGTTGCGTTTTATCCCACGTATTTCCGGCAGAAGCAAAGTCGCAGAAGTGTACTACTCTCGGAGTACGATTACTTTCCAAGTCCGAACCTAATACCATCGGGGCTGTAAACGCTAACCAAGCAAAATCAGGAGCTTGTACAGAAGTCAATTCAACATATCCATCCTTGCTGACTATAACTGATGTTTCATCTACAAAGCCATCATTAAAACGACTGTCACGAGCTAACACAATAGGGCCTCGTACAATGGCTTGTGCCTGATTCTTTTCAACCAACCGAGCACGTAAATCCAATTGGATAGAAATCTTATCTCCCTTCTTCCATTTTCTTTGCAATGGCAAATAAGCTCCTTGCAAAACCGCACTTTCTTCATTTCCATTGACAGAGACAACTGTTTTCTTACTCCACGATGGGATTCGTAAGGCAATTGTAAAATCAGATTCTTTAGTCGGATTTACTTCGATCTGTATCCGATCTGTGGCCGGATAATCGGTTATCTGTTTTAACTGTACGGATTTCTTTCCCGACAGCGTAATATCCACTTCTGACGGGGCATAAAAATTGACATATATATCCTCTCCTTGTACTTGATAGGCAAATTGTGGAATCATCGCAAAGGCTCTCGGTCCATTGGCATTGCAACAATTGATGTGCATGCCACACTGTTCCTCTCCTTCATGGCGCCATCCTTCCAACGGGCTATATTTGGCAATCTGGGAGGCGTCAGCCTTTAAAGAGGCCATTAACGCATTGTAAATAGCCGTTTCCATGTAATCAGCATACAATGAATTGCCTGTCAATTGCAACAGACGATTACACAACTGCATCCACGTAAATGTCACACAAGTTTCCATCGTATGATACGTGGGCTGTGTCTGTCTCTCATTCCCTCCATACCAACATTCGAAAGCACTTCCTGAGCCGGCAATATTAATCTCTTCACGAATGATGTGTCCCACTGTTTTTTCTACAACAGAAAGATATAAAGCGTTCTTCGTTACTTTATATAACTCCAACAAACCTTCATAGCAGGACATCATCTCGTATGCCTTCTGCCCGTTTTCTCTGGAGAACCACTTTTGAGGATGTGGAAAACGGTTGGCAACAGGAACCTCCGCGATTGCTTTGCTTATCAGCTGAGGACCACCGGGTGTTTCCCACTGGTTTACGATATACTTGGCAAAATCTAAATAACGTTCCTCCTTTGTCCGATTATACAAATACATAACAGGTTCCAAAATAGAGGAACTGGGCATTCCTATATAGTTTCCGGTAGATACAATATCCACTTTTCCGGGTCCTACCTGCGTCATCAAATGATCAACGACTTTGCAAGCCGCTTCCAACGCTTTTTTATCTCCTGACAAATCATACCAAGCTATTAACCCCAAAGAGGTATATTTTCTTCCCCAGACATCCCACTGTTGCAATTGGTATTCCTGTGCATAATTCCCAATATATCCATTCGGCAATTGCGTGGCCATTAAATCCTCCGCTGCCTTCTTTATAATCTGATACAGTTCCGGATCTCGATTGTATCGATAGGAAGCAATAGCCCCTTGTATCCATTTCCCCCAGAACTCGCTCTGCCAACGAGACTTCTCATCCTGATGTCGGAAAGGTTCAACCAAATGATCAACATCCTGCGCCTTTACCCGATGGAGTATGCAATCATCTATACGTCCTCCGACATACCCGGATATCTTTATTTGTTTTATTGGAGAGTCTTTCACTACTTGCGCTATACCTTCTGCTGAAAAAGCACAAGCCAACAAAAAAGAAAAACCAGCAATCTTTAACAGTGCCTTCATGATATTTGGATTTTAGAATTATACAATGCCATTCAAAAGAGAATTCCTATTTCTCCCGAACAGTAATATGGAAACATCCTTGCTTTCGTTCATGCTTAATATAGCAACGGTCTTCCTTTTTTAGGTCACGCAATACCATCGCCAAAACCATTTTAAGTCGGTCCTTGTCTATATTCAAAGTATCCGTCTCATCTATTTTAGTATAGCGTACCCAAGAAATATCAAATGTCGTTCCATATCGATGTGCGGAGTTCTGAGAAGAATTTGTATTCCTTTTTCTCAGATTTTTCACGTCATCAATCGTACGAGTCACGCTCGTCACTTTTACTTTATACAAAGAAGCATTTAAATTATAGAGAGAATCTTGAAAATTACGCCCTATATCCTCTAACAACTTCACGGCAGAAGGGACCAGATAAGGAATAGAATGTGTAAGCTCCTCCACCTCATAGTATTCATTGGTCTTAATCTCATCCATATCGTCTTTCACCTTTTCCGCCTCCTCCCGATTAGAAGCCGGTGTGATTCCGATACGTTTCGCTTCAGCCAAATGAACATCGTTCAAGTCATTGAAGTCACGATTGTAACTTCCATTATACCAAATACGCTTTAATTCGCCTCGTTCCTCCTTTTTATTACAAGACAAGCAGGTTGCAGAAACTGCCAACGCTGCCAAAATCAATCGAATATTAAATATTGTTTTCTTCATTACTATTGTTTTACTCGGAAACAAAATTAAAAAAGATTCAGTGATTCTTAAAAAGCTTATGGAAGAAAATATTCAAATAATCTTGCAGAAAGACGAAACAAAATATCTGACATTTGATATTTACAAAAAGAATATTGCTACTTTTGTCTGCTTAAACAGTCGTGGATAGCAATCCACAGCCAAGAACAACAAGAAAAGTTTTGAATGATAGAACGAATTTATATTCTTGAAAGCGTAGATCCAGTAATATTCTACGGTGTAAACAATGTCAACATGCAATTAATAAAGACATTGTTCCCCAAACTTCGTATCGTAGCAAGAGGCAATGTGATGAAAGTGATTGGAGATGAAGATGAATCCGAACTCTTTCTCAAGAAGATTCGTGAAGTAGAGAAATACTGTGAAGAATTTAATTCGCTAAGCGAAGACATTATCTTAGATATTGTCAAAGGGAAGGCGCCAGTCATTACCAAACAGGAAAATCTAATCATTCACGGGATGAATGGCAAACCCATCGTTGCCCGATCAGAAAATCAACAGAAATTAGTGAAAGCTTTTGCCGACAACGACCTCGTTTTTGCAACGGGACCGGCTGGAACAGGTAAAACCTTCGTCGCCATAGCCCTCGCAGTCAAGGCACTTAAGAACAAAGAGATCCGAAAGATAATCTTAAGCCGTCCCGCTGTAGAAGCCGGAGAAAAACTGGGATTCCTACCGGGTGAGATGAAAGATAAATTAGATCCCTATTTGCAGCCGTTGTACGACGCTTTACAGGACATGATTCCCGGAGCTAAGTTGAAGGAGTATATGGAAAACAACGTGACACAGATTGCTCCTTTGGCCTTCATGCGCGGACGAACCCTGAATGACGCCGTAATCATCTTGGACGAAGCACAAAACACTACGACTCATCAGATCAAAATGTTCTTGACACGTTTAGGCATGAACGCAAAAATGGTTATTACGGGAGATGTTACTCAAATCGACCTCCCCGCTACGACTACCTCCGGCCTTGTACAAGCTATGCACATACTAAAAGGGGTGAAAGGCATTGGTAAAGTAGAGTTCGAGAAGAAAGATATAGTTCGCCATAAGCTTGTTCAACGTATCGTAGAGGCTTACGACAAGTACGACAGCAAGCAAAAGGCTGAAAACATTGATAAAAAGAAAGAAAAAACAATACAAACTTCAAAAGAATAGGTTATGAAGAAGGCATTAACAAAAACAGACTTCAATTTCCCTGGACAAAAGAGTGTTTATCACGGCAAAGTTCGTGACGTTTACAACATCAACGACGATGTTTTGGTGATGGTTGCTACCGACCGTATCTCTGCATTCGACGTTGTGCTTCCTGAAGGCATTCCTTACAAAGGACAGATGTTAAACCAGATTGCTGCTAAGTTCTTAGACGCTACGACAGATATTTGTCCGAATTGGAAGCTGGCTACACCGGATCCTATGGTAACCGTAGGGGTTATGTGTGAAGGATTCCCTGTAGAAATGATTGTTCGCGGGTATCTTTGTGGCAGCGCATGGCGTGCTTACAAAAGCGGTGTACGTGAAATCTGTGGCGTAAAGCTACCGGAAGGAATGCGTGAGAATGAACGTTTCCCGGAACCCATCATTACGCCGACTACAAAGGCTGAAATCGGTGAGCACGACGCAGACATCTCAAAAGAAGAAATTTTAGCAAAAGGCTTAGCGACTCCGGAAGAGTATGAACTGCTTGAAAAATATACCCTCGCTCTCTTCAAACGTGGGACAGAAATTGCTGCCGCACGCGGATTGATTTTAGTGGACACCAAATATGAATTTGGTAAACACAACGGTAAGATTTACTTGATGGATGAGATTCATACTCCTGACTCTTCTCGCTACTTCTATTCTGAAGGCTATGAAGATCGTTTTGAAAAGGGTGAACCTCAGAAACAGCTGTCTAAAGAATTCGTCCGCGAATGGTTGATGGAAAACAATTTCCAAGGAAAAGCCGGCCAAGTAGTTCCTGAAATGACTCCGGAGATTGTAGACGGTATCAGCAACCGTTACATCGAGCTTTACGAACACATCACCGGTGAAAACTTCGTGAAAGGTGATACCGACAACCTGTTGGAACGTATCGAAAAGAACGTTACAGAGTATCTTACTAAATAAATAACAAAAAACGGATATGGCGAAGTACGGTTCAGAACAAATTCTACCTTACAACAACGAGGAACATAAAGCGACGCAGGTCAAACGTATGTTTGACTCCATCGCAGGTACCTACGACCAGCTGAACCATACACTTTCGTTTGGTATCGACAGAATATGGCGCAAGAAAGGGATTGCCTACTTGCGCCCTTTCGCTCCAAAGTCTATTCTGGACATCGCGACCGGGACCGGAGATTTAGCCATCTCCATGCAACGGAAATTAAACGCGGACAGAATCATTGGTGCCGACATTTCAGAAGGAATGATGGACGTCGGACGGCAGAAGGTAGCGGAAGCAGGTCTGTCTGAACACATCTCGTTCGAGTATCAAGACTGTACGGCTCTGACCTACGCTGAGGATTCGTTTGACGCAGTCACTGCTGCTTTCGGAGTACGTAATTTTGAAGACATCGAACAGGGTATTCGGGAAATGTATCGCGTTTTAAGGCCTAACGGGCACGTTATGATTCTGGAGCTATCCACTCCGGAACATTTTCCAATGAAACAGCTCTACAGCATTTACTCGAAATGGGTGATTCCAACCATTGGACGACTCTTCTCCAAAGAGCAGAGTGCATACAGTTACCTTCCTGCCTCCATCAAAGTGGTTCCGCAGGGAAAAGTAATGACTGACCTGCTGAGCCACGTCGGTTTCAGTGAGGTGCAAGCACGTACGCTTACTTTCGGAATCTGTTCGTTATATACGGGTACTAAAAAATAAACAAAAGAATTAGGTTATGCAAAAATACGGTTTAATAGGATTTCCTCTGGGGCACTCTTTTTCAAAAGATTTCTTCAATCAAAAGTTTCAGTCGGAGAAGATTGATGCCACCTATCTGAATTTTGAGATTCCTGACATCAAGGAACTAAAGAACGTATTGAAAGATAATCCAGAACTTCGTGGATTAAACGTTACCATCCCCTACAAAGAGCAAGTCATCCCCTATTTAGATGATCTGGATGAGGACGCACGCTCAATCGGGGCCGTTAATGTGATTAAATTCACCAAAGGAGTCTTCGGAGCCAAGAAATTAGTCGGTTATAACTCTGACATCATCGGTTTCAAGCGTTCCATTGAACCTCTGTTGAACGAGAGCCATCGCAAAGCTTTGATTTTGGGAACCGGTGGCGCTTCAAAAGCCGTTTTCCAAGGATTGAAGCAATTAGGAATCGGAGCAACCTTAGTCTCACGTAAGCCGAAAGAACATTGTATCACTTACCAGGAGATTACACCGAAGGTGATGGAACAATATACCGTCATCGTCAATACGACACCGCTGGGTATGTTCCCGAATGTCCATGCCTGCCCCGATATTCCATACGATTTGCTGACTCCAAACCATCTGTTGTACGATCTACTCTACAATCCGGATGAAACTCTCTTCATGCAGAAGGGAAAAGAACGGGGCGCAGTCGTTAAAAACGGACTTGAAATGCTCCTTCTGCAAGCCTTTGCAGCTTGGGAGATTTGGCAGAAATAAAAAAGCCGACCGCTCTATATAGAAAATGCTCGAAGATCTTCTCTCCGAGCATTTTTTATAGTACAATACGCTATCTCCTATTCCACTACAAACTCAAACTGATCCCAAGACTCTGTACGCCATGCCTTATCCTTTGTGACCGGAGAAAGTGCAAACAGCGGTGAGAAGGTACGTACCGAGATGGTCTTTCCATCCGGTTTGAACTCCAACAGACGCAACCAGCAATCACCGCCATTGCCATGCCACTGTCCGTCTGCCGTCTGGGCGTTAAACATCATCTGATGAATCTTCTTTCCATGCTTGTTGGCGTCTGTACGGAATGCTACCTGCTCGTCATACCCGTTCACGATGGCACAAGCATGTCCGCAAACCAATAAGAAAATGTTCTGGGAATCATCCAACAGCTTATCCCACACTGCCTGTGCATAGTTGGCAGGAGTCAATTTATATCCTTCCGTCTGGAAACGCTCTCCTTTGTGAGACAAAAACGAGTGAGTCAAGATGATGACCCGGTGGTTGGCATATTTCTCTGAATTAATCAACTTCTTTGCCCAGGCGATAGCTTCATCACGCGGTGCGAACTCCAAGGAAACCACTAACAACTTTCCCCAAGTCTTCGTCTTAAACTCATAGGCTGCGTTTTCCAAAGTAGGAACACCAAAAGCATTGTTTCCGACAGATACCAAAGTTTCTTTCCAGCAGGAGTTACGTTCTGCGGGGAAGTATTCATGAAAATGCGAACTACGATTTTCTGCCGCTCTATAGCCGTAATCATGGTTTCCGGTACATACCACATAAGGTACCTTTCCATCCAAACGTTCAAAAGCACGTGACGTTGACTTCCACTGCTCTTCGCTGGTCTGATTACCGCCTCCATCTGCAATCCGTACCTCATTTCGGTCTACCAAATCGCCTGTACAAAGCACCGTCTTAATCTTCAGTGACTTCAAACTGTTGGCAATCCAAGCCGTCTGCAGTTCGAAAAGCGGTTGATTGGCGTCATTCTTCACATAACTCTGTGGGTCCGGGATGACAACCATTGAAAAGGATTCCTTATCACTCAGTTGCGGTCTCACAGGATATTTCTGTGACCACGCTGCACTAAAACAGAGGCTCAATAAAGCCCCGACAACAAGTTTTCTCATACTTTTCTATGTTTAGTTATTTATTAATATACTCTTAGCCCTTCAAAGATAGGATTTATTACCGGTTTTCTATTCCGAACGGCTACAATTTCAGTAAAAAGCACTTTTTCCTATCAAAAACCGCCTACGATGAGAGTAGCAAGTGGTTAAAACAATCTCCGGAGGCCTACGATGAAAGTAGCAAGCGGTTAAAAGTTTCTCCGGAGGCCTACGATTCTATTTTAAGCTACTTTTAAAACGAATTTTACCCCTACGATTCGTTATTAAACCACTTTATAGGTAGAATGTAGGGATATTTTTCTACTTAAAGCCGCTTTTAAATAGAATAATAGGCCTACGATTCGTTATTTAAGCGGCTTGAAATAGAATCGTAGGCCTATGAAGAAGATTTATAGCGGTTGAAACTAACAAAAACTACCTACGCCATAAATGTCGTACACGTAATTCATGTTTAATCGAGCGACGGATGAAGCGATAAGTGGGATGAAGTGCCTTAAACGGTCGTTCCGAACCATCTTGTAGGAATAAAACCAACAGGCAAACCATTCCGAAGAGTGTCAGCCAGCCGTAAAGCTCTTTCAGCGTGACCATCAACGCCTGTTCTTGCACTGCGCCATAAAGCTGACCGAAGGGGATGTGATTGGCAAGCGGATGAACATGGTCCAAATTAGCTCCCAACAACATAGCATTCTTCTTCATCAACAGGTTGAGGGCGCGACCGAGAATAGCAGTCCCTAAAACGCTTCCGAAACCGGCACTGACGAAAGACTGAACCGATACCGCCATAAAGAAATGGTGGAACGGCACGTGTGACAGGTAGGTCAACAAACAAATCGCCACGATTACATAGCCGAAACTGCGCAGGAAAATCGGAAGCACCAACATCTCCTTCGGCAGGTTGTAGTCGATAGTGAAATAGAACATCATCAGATAGCCTGTAATAGCCGCAAAAGCAATCTGAATCATCGTTCGATAAGGCCACTTGCGGAGGGCAAAAAGCCGGTAGGTGAAAAAGGCACCTACCACGACGCCGGCAAAGACAACCCAGTTCAACGAAATCAGGTGCAACATGTCGTACCCTAAGACAGCCTCCATATAGATATGTTCCAAGAGGTGCGAAGGAGCCAACAAGATGTCCACGACGATGTAAAGGCCAAAGGTCATGTAAGTCGCCTTGTACAACCATGTTTGGTTGGCAATGAAAGGATGTCGGATGAAGGAGGCACGCCATCGGTTCAAGATAAGCGTCACCAACCCGCCGATTGTTGCCATCCAGATGTATTTGGAATCATACCAATCGTAATGCTCTCCGTAGATACAGACGAAGATGATACAAAGAAGGATGACGCCCCACATGAATGCCCCGATCCAATCAATCCCATACAGCGGGATTTTAGGCATGGTGCGGAAATTCCGATAAACAATCATGACGAGAATCATCATAAACAGCAACAACCCGATGACCACCCAGTGCATATATTCCCATTTCGACCAGAAAGCGGTGTAAATCGTGATGAGTCCGGATAACTGGATACAGCTCTGTACAAGCAGGTAGATATAACAGAAGAAAATGGACAAATCACGTTTCGGAGTCAGCCACAATTGAATTGTCGAGTTGCATTCAAAGGTCGCCCACATGCGAAAGATACCTGCGAAGAAGCAGGTAACGACCAAAACCGGCACGCTCGTTGTGTGCATGCAGATCAGATTGGCAATGAGGATGGCCGTTCCGCAGGTCATCAAAGCTACCTTCGAGGGAAAGCGGAACTTCAGTCGGAACATGATGGCAAAGGTCAGTCCCATGCCGACCATAGAGGCATAGCCTGCCATCATAATGTCCTCCTGCAAGAGCGCAGTGGATCCGACCATCTCGCTAACGGCTGCCAAGTAGACGCCTCCCGATAGCTGGACGATAATAACGATAAAAATCACAATCCACGGGCGTAACTTCTCCGGGACGAAGTCGCGCATGGCGGGGATTGAAAAAGGTCCTACTTCGTGCATAGATTAATAGTTTACGATACATTCCACATTCATTCCGGCGCGTAATCGTTTCATGTTTTCCGGAGTATTGTCTGCTGAAAACTCAATGCGGATGGGTATGCGTTGTTCTATCTTCACAAAATTACCGGCAGAATTGTCCTGCGGAAGCAGTGAAAAGCTGGCGCCGGTTGCTTGAGAGATGGATTTTACAATTCCTTTATAGTGTACACCCGGAACAGCGTCCACTTCAATCTCTACCGACTGGCCTTCACGAATGTTGGCGGTCTGCGTCTCTTTGTAATTGGCAACGACCCACTTTTCGTTCTCGTCCACCACGTCTACAAGGCACTGCCCCGGCTGAATCAACTGCCCCTCTTGGATTTCCTTACGTCCGGTAGTTCCATCGCAGGGCGCAAGAATCACTGTGTAGGACAGGTTCAAGCGGGCAATCTCCAACGCTGCTTCTGCCAACTTGATTCCGGCGTCTGTCTGGTCCAATCGGCGGGTTTGCTCCTGCTTCATCAAAGCGGTAGAGGTCTTTTGGCGAGAAAGCAGGTCGTAGCGAGCCTTTGCCGCCTTATATTCGGTTTCGATAGCGTCAAATTGCTGACGAGTGACTGCGTCCTGAGCCAATAGGTTCTTATAGCGATTGTATTCGCGTTCGGCATTTGTCAGTCGGATTTGTGCCTCTTCTACTCCGGCTGCTGAGACGGAGATATTGTTGTGGATGGTATGAATGGCAGAGGTCAAGACGGTCTTTCCGGAGAGGGCGTTTTGATAATCGGCCTCCGCCTGTGCCAGGCGATAACGGAACTCAGCGTCTTCGATGATTGCCAAAGTGTCTCCTTTGTGTACTTCCTGATATTCGGTGAAGTAAATCTTCTTGATGAAGCCCTGTACGCGACTGTGTACCGGAACGATCTGTTGTTTCACCTGTGCGTTGTCTGTAAACTCGACATTTCCTAAATGGATGAAGTGGGAAGCCACCCAAGCTAACGCAATGCCTAATAGGAGAATGATACAAATATTAAAAGCGACTTTCTTGTTTCTTTTTGTCATGATGTTGATATGTATTATAATGTTCCTGAAATATATAGTAGTTTGTAATAATTATAGACGGTATTGATCTGGGCATTGACCAATTGCAATTCGGCTGCCAACTTCGAGTTGCTGGCGTCGAGCATATCGGTAATCAGTGCCATATCGTTCTTATAGCGGTTGTTGATGACGCTATAATTTTGATTCGCCAGTTCGACACTCTTTTCTTGAGTGGTCAGTTCCACGAAAGACTCCATATATTTGATGTGTCCGGCCTTTACTGCCAACTCCGTCTGCTCTTTGGCGTCGTCATATCTCTCTACGCTCTTCTGAATCGTGAATTTATTTCGCTTCAAAGCTTTGTTCGTCTTGTACAACGAAGAGAAATTGTATTTGATACCGACACCAACATACCAGTAATTGAAGTTGTAGTCCAATGGAGGCACTTCAATCACTACCGGACCGTCTAATTTATTACCGGCAAAGAGGGCGACCTTCGGCAAACGTTCGGAACGGATGATTTTATCCTGATGTTTATTCATAGCGACCCCTAATTCCAACTGTTTAAGTGCCGGCGAATGAGAAAAAGCGGTGTTGGTCCAAGTCTCAGCGTCATTGACCGGAAGCACTTTGGATAGCAACGTAGTATCAGGCACTAACTTCATCTCCGAAGGAAGTCCTAATGTGGTAACCAAGTTATTGTTCAATATTGAGATGGTGTTCTCCAATTGGGTATGTGTCAATTCCAAATTGGAAAGCAGAAGTTCGTAACGGGTAATGTCATTTTTCAAAACGATTCCCTCTTGGCTCTTGGCACGCATATCTTCCAAGACCTGCCGAGTTTGCTCGATGTTCTTTTCATATACTCGAAGCATGTTCTGTTGCTTGAAGAGGTCAAGATAATACCCGACCAACAGGAAACGGACCTGATCGCGATTAGTCTCCAAGTCTAAATGGGCCAACTGTTCCTGTAGCTTCGCAATCTCAATACCATGCGTAATTGCTCCACCGGCGTAGATGGCTTGCGTAGCCTCTATGGCAAAGTTATTTCCATAGTGTGGCATAGGAGCTTTGAAACCGTTACTGAAATCGCGATCCATCATGCGACCATCTCCTAAGTAGCTAAAAGAAAGAGAGGCTTCAAGCTCAGGAAGACGCGCATTCTTTGCCACCCGAATGCCTTCGCGGGCCTCTTCAACCCCTGTCGCGGATGGGCGGAGTGATTTACTGTTTTGGTCAGCCAGCCGGAACATCTCTTCGATGGACACAACCCGACTAACCCCTTCTTGGGCATAGCTGCCCACGGGACATAATGACGCACATAACGCCATTATGAACAAAAATAATTTGCTCATACGTTATTTTTATGATTTAAATAATGAAAAACTTCAGAAAATAATAGATTTAGTCAAGCCAAAGGGTGCTCAATCAGAGTTTTCTCTTCCCCATTGATGGAAAAGAGCTAATTTGGTTAATACGATACCTAATGATGATGAATACGATGTAAAAAAATGCTGTTTCATTTAAATTAATAGAACTGTATGCTCTAATTCGAGGGCAAAGATACAAAAAAAGTCCCATTTTGAATCAATCAAAATGGGACTTCGTTATTTCCGGGAGCCAAGAAATCCGCTCCAGACGGGGGGATTGGAGGCATAACCTCTCTTGGATCGGGGGTATTCATGCTCGAAGCAATGGGTCCGCGAACGGGAATATCATCGTCGATGTTCATGAACTTTGCAAACTCGCTCTTAAAGCGAAGGCGGACATCTCCTACCGCACCGTTACGGTGTTTTGCAATAATAATCTCGGCCAAACCGATTAATGAGTTTCCGCGTTCATCTTCCGTAATCTTGTAATATTCGGGACGGTGAATGAAACATACCATATCGGCGTCCTGCTCGATGGCCCCGGACTCACGCAAGTCAGCCAACTGCGGACGCTTTCCTTCTGCCCCTTGACGAGCCTCTACTCCACGGTTCAACTGAGACAGCGCGATAATCGGAATATCTAACTCCTTGGCCAATCCTTTTAGCGAACGGGAGATTGTACTGACCTCCTGCTCACGACTACCAAAACTCATACCGCTTGCATTCATCAATTGCAAATAGTCAATGATTATCACCTTCACACCATGTTCGCGCACCAAACGACGGGCTTTTGTACGCAATTCAAAGACGGATAAGCTGGGAGTATCATCTACATAGATGGGCGCATCATATAAATCCTTAATCTTAAAGTCTAACTGCTCCCACTCATAGTTTTCCAAGTGCCCGCTCTTTATTTTCTCGCCCGGTATTTCGCAAACATTCACGATCAGACGATTTACCAACTGGACGTTACTCATTTCAAGGGAGAACAGAGCAACCGGGATATTGTGGTTAACGGCCATATTCTTCGCCATTGACAGTACGAAAGCGGTTTTACCCATTGCGGGACGGGCAGCAATAATAATCAAGTCTGAGTTTTGCCATCCGGAGGTCATTTTATCCAATCCGTCGAAACCGGTACGTAAACCACTCAGTCCCTCCTTTTGGTTGGCTGCAATTTCCAATTTAGCCATGGCCTCCTTGATTACAGGATTAATCTGAGTCACATCTTTCTTGACGTTTCTCTGAGAAATCTCAAATAATTTTCCTTCGGCTTCCTGCATTAAATCTTCTACGTCAATTGTTTCATCAAATGCTTTCCCTTGGATTGTTGCAGTAAATGAAATCAACTCACGAGCTAAATATTTTTGAGCAATAATACGAGCATGATACTCTATGTGTGCACTGCTGGCTACTTTACTGGTCAGTTGAGAGATATAAAAAGGACCGCCGACCTCTTCCAAATCCCCACGACGCTTCAATTGTTCGGTAACCGTCAGCATATCTACCGGTCGCTGACTAATCGCCAAATCAACAATAGCTGAATAAATCTTCTCATGAGCCTTTTCGTAGAAGCACTCCGGTTTTAAAATCTCACTGACAATCGAATAAGCGTCCTTTTCAAGCATTAAAGCACCTAAGACAGCCTCTTCCAACTCACGGGCTTGCGGTTGTAACCGCCCCATTTCCGGTACAATCACGGTCTTTTGTCTTCCTCTTCCTCCAGTACTTTTCGCTTTCTCTGCCATCTTTTATTCTTTTAAATTGAGCTTCAAAAGTAATACTTTTATTTAGATGTTCCTTTATCGGAAAAAACAAAAAAACTACACTCACTGAAAACCAACTCCCCTCCTATTTTAAACCATCCTTTCTTTTCTTTGTTTTTATTCCTTCCTATTTAATAAAGTATATTCTTTTTGAAAGTACCAGTAAAAAATTATTCCCTTTTGAATTTTTCAAGAAAATTCTTGAGAGACATTTCTCCATTCTTCATTCCTTTTCTTTACTTTTGTAGGCATAAGACAGAATATACACAACATTTATGAAAAGTAAAAGTTTAGTTTCTATTGATCAATGTTCCAAAGAGGACATTCTTCGTATTCTGGATAACGCCAGGAAGTTTGAAGCCAACCCAAACCGTAAATTATTGGAAGGGAAAGTAGCTGCGACGCTATTCTTTGAGCCTTCAACTCGTACTCGTTTGAGTTTTGAAACAGCTGTCAACCGGTTGGGAGGTCGAGTAATCGGCTTTTCTGACGCTTCAACGACCAGTTCTTCCAAAGGCGAGACCTTGAAAGATACCATTTTGATGGTAAGTAATTATGTAGACCTTATCATTATGCGTCACCACTTAGAGGGAGCTGCTCGCTACGCCTCCGAAGTGACTAATATCCCTATTATAAATGCTGGAGACGGAGCCAATCAACATCCTTCGCAGACAATGTTGGATTTGTACTCCATCCAAAAGACACAAGGGACATTGGAAAACTTAACCATTACGATGGTTGGAGATTTAAAGTATGGACGAACTGTTCATTCCTTAATCGTTGGAATGTCTCATTTCAATCCGACATTTAATTTTATCGCACCAAAAGAATTACGCATGCCTGACGAACAAAAAAACTTCTGCGAAAGTCATGGTATTAAATATAACGAATACACAGAGTTCACAGAAGATATTATCAATCAGTCAGACATCTTATATATGACGCGCGTACAACGTGAACGATTCACCGACTTAGAAGAATATGAACGCGTAAAGAATGTGTATATACTGAGAAACGATATGTTGAAAAACAGTCGTGAGAATTTACGTATCCTACATCCGCTCCCTCGCGTAAATGAGATTGCTTACGATGTGGATGATAATCCGAAAGCCTATTATATCCAACAGGCGCGTAACGGATTATTTGCGCGTCAGGCTATAATTAGTGAAGTACTTAATATCCCAGTTGAATAATAATATACGGTCTTATGTCAGTAGAAAAGAAAAAAGAACTGCAGGTAGCCGCTTTAGAAAATGGTACTGCTATTGATCATATTCCTCCCAGCCAACTATTCAAAGTCGCTTCTTTATTGGGATTGGAAAATATGAATAATACTATTACGATTGGAAATAATCTCCATAGTAATAAAATGGGAAGTAAAGGGATGATTAAAATCTCTGACAAGTTCTTTTGTGACGAAGAGATCAATCGAATTGCATTAATCGCTCCCAATGTGATACTAAATATCATTCGAGATTATGAAGTAGTAGAAAAGAAAGCGATTACATTGCCGGATGAATTAATCGGAATCGTAAAATGCAATAATCCGAAATGTATTACAAACAATGAGCCTATGCCTACTCGATTCGATGTAATCGATAAAGAGAAAGGTACTATTCGTTGTCATTATTGTGAAAGAAAAATCAACAAAGAAGATATAATCATTAAATAATAGGTATTATCAACTGCACTAAATGAAGCACGATTGGAAACCCGGAACAATGATTTATCCATTACCGGCAGTAATGGTAACTTGTGGCTCTGAACCTTCGGAATATAATATTATAACTGTGGCATGGGTTGGGACTGTTTGTACCAACCCGCCCATGTGTTATATCTCTGTACGCCCAGAACGTCACTCCTACCCGATTTTAAAAAAGAATATGGAATTTGTAATTAATCTGACAACGCGTGAATTGGCGTACGCTACAGATTGGTGTGGTGTCAATTCGGGAAAAGATCATTATAAGTTCGATGAAATGAAGCTGACACCGGGTAAGGCGACTATCGTTCAGGCTCCAACCATTGATGAGTCTCCGCTCTGTATAGAATGTCGAGTAAAAGAGGTAATCAGTTTAGGAAGTCATGATATGTTTATTGCTGATGTTGTAAACGTACAGGCTGACGATAAGTACTTAGATCCACAAACCGGAGCTTTTGACATGCAATCAGCAGATTTATTGGCTTATTCACATGGAAAATACTATGCCTTAGGTGATTTTATCGGTAAATTTGGATGGTCAGTCAAAAAGAAGAAATAAATGAAGAAGTTTTACTTTATCTTACTGGCTCTCTCTTTTTATAGTTTAGCGAATGCCCAAATATTCTTCTCTGAGTTTAAGGACAAGACGTTTAATTGGGGAGGGAAATTAGGTGTTAATGCTTTATTTCCTATTGTTGAATCTCTTACAATCAATGATGTGGAGATGGAAGATGTTCGTATGCAATATAAAGTAGGTTATCAAGCCGCCCTATTTGCTAGAATAAATCTAAAACGTTTTTATTTGCAACCCAGTGTTGCTTGGCAATATACAAAAGGAGATATTCGATTTAATATTCCGCAATCTTCTTTTGAAAACAATATAGCGAATGAGAATCTATATCAAAATCTTGTCAGCAAAAACCAAATAGCTTACAAAGCTGCGACTTTAGAATTGCCTATTATGGTAGGCTATTATATCATAAAAGAAGGACCTTTCGCTTTAAGCGTCATGTTGGGGCCAAATCTAAAATACAATTACAAAACTCATTATAGTACAAACTTAACAGACCAAGCTCGTAAGTTTGAAGATGATAATACTCCTTTTGGTATAGGTATTGCAACCGGAGTTGGAGTCAGTATTTGGCGGCTGTTTCTTGATTTTAATTACGAATTCGGTCTAAACGAAGTTGTATCAGATTTTCATGAGATTGGGAATAGTCAAAATGTAACCCAAGGGGTTCTTCGTATCGATAAAAGGACTAATATTATGAGTTTTTCTTTAGGATTTCTATTTTAAGCAATCGACTCTAAATTTCCCTTAACTCCTCCTATCTAAAATAACAGGAAGTAATTATTTCTACTGATAACTAACCTTAATGATATGAAATTTAAAGAATAATGTGTAAGTTTGTCCTCTAAGACATAGAATATCTAAAATAGACAAACTAAAAATATGGCAGACGACAAGAAAATTATTTTCTCGATGGTAGGCGTAAGTAAGATCTTTCCGCCTCAAAAACAAGTATTGAAAAATATTTACCTATCTTTCTTTTACGGAGCAAAAATTGGAATCATTGGTTTGAATGGTTCCGGTAAATCTACACTGTTAAAGATTATTGCCGGTGTCGAAAAAGAATATCAAGGAGAAGTGGTTTTCTCTCCTGGTTACTCTGTTGGCTATTTAGAACAGGATCCTAAGTTAGAATCCGGTAAAACTGTAAAAGAGATTGTACAAGAAGGGGTACAAGAAATTGTCGATACTCTCAAAGAATATGAAGAAGTAAATGAGAAGTTTGGCGATCCTGAAATATTGGAGGATCCGGACAAAATGGACGCGCTAATTAATCGCCAAGCAGAATTACAGGATAAAATAGACGCAACTGACGCTTGGAATTTAGATAGTCGATTAGAAAGAGCGATGGACGCTTTGCGTTGTCCTCCAGAAGATCAAATAGTAGATACATTATCCGGAGGTGAACGTCGCCGTGTAGCACTTTGTCGTTTATTATTACAACAACCTGATGTATTATTGTTAGATGAGCCAACAAACCATTTGGATGCAGAATCTATTGATTGGTTAGAACAACATCTACAGCAATATGCAGGAACTGTTATCTGTATCACTCACGACCGCTACTTCTTAGATCATGTAGCCGGTTGGATTTTAGAATTAGATCGCGGTGAAGGTATTCCTTGGAAAGGCAATTATTCTTCTTGGTTAGACCAAAAAACAAAACGCATGGCCCAAGAAGAAAAGCAAGCAAGCAAACGAAGAAAGACTTTGGAACGTGAATTAGAATGGATAAATATGGCTCCTAAAGCTCGTCAAGCAAAAGGTAAAGCCCGTCTGAATTCTTACGAAGCCCTATTAAATGAAGATCAAAAAGAACGAGAAGCAAAATTGGAAATCTTCATTCCTAATGGTCCACGTTTAGGAAATAAGGTAATTGAAGCACAACATGTAGCTAAAGCTTTCGGTGAGAAGTTACTATTTGATGATCTAAACTTCATGTTACCCCCCAATGGTATCGTGGGTGTTATTGGACCAAATGGGGCTGGTAAAACAACTCTATTCAAAATGATTATGGGGTTAGAAACCGTCGACAAAGGAACATTTGATGTGGGGGAAACTGTAAAAATAGGATATGCCGATCAAACGCATAAAGATATTGATCCTAAGAAAACCGTTTATCAAGTAGTTTCAGGTGGACAAGAATTTATCCGTGTCGGAGGAAAAGAGGTAAACTCTCGTGCATATCTTTCTAAATTTAATTTTGCAGGAGCTGACCAAGAAAAACTTTGTGGAGTTCTTTCGGGAGGTGAACGGAATCGCCTTCATTTAGCTCTTACATTAAAAGCAGAAGCAAATGTGCTATTATTAGATGAGCCTACCAATGATATTGATGTTAACACACTTCGAGCATTAGAAGAAGGTTTGGAAAACTTTGCTGGTTGTGCCGTTGTCGTTTCTCATGACCGTTGGTTCTTAGATCGTATTTGTACACATATTCTCTCTTTTGAAGGGGATTCTAATGTTGTATATTATGAAGGCTCCTACTCTGAATATGAAGAATATAAACGGAAGCAATTAGGAGATGTAGAACCTAAGCGAGTTCGTTATCGTAAACTTATTGTTGATTAATTACATACATAAATCTATAGCTCCATGAAGAAAAACTTATTATCAATAGTAACGATTGCTGCTTCTTTATTCTGTTTTGGAAATGAAGCAATTGCTCAGAAAACAATTAAATTGTTTAATGGAAAAGATCTGTCTAACTGGAATTTTGTGGTAGACAAAAATTCGGTTCCCGCAGATCAAGTATATTCTGTTAAAGATGGTGTTATTCATATCGTGGGTAATCCATTTGGATATATGTATACTAAAGATAAATACAGCAATTACAAGTTACATGTCGAATGGCGTTGGCCTAATGGGGAGGAAAAAGCAAATAGTGGCATCTTCTTATTAATAGAAGAGCCCAAAAATCCTTTTCCTAACGGCATTGAATGTCAACTTTGTGCAGGAAAAGTTGGAGATTTCGTCTTATTAGGAGGTTCTGACTTAGCAGAATTTCAAAATAAGCCGGGAACAAAACGCCCTGCATTCCCTGTTGTAAATAGGAAAGTAGCAGATGTCGAAAAGGAAGCAGGAGAATGGAATGAAGCCAATATTTATGTAAAAGAGGGTGTAATTACAGTTTACATCAATGGTATTTATCAAAATACAGGAACAAACAAAATCAAAGAAGGTTACATTGGATTACAAAGCGAAGGAAAAGAAATTGAATTTCGTAATGTAACTGTTACTCCTTGGTAACCGAAAGAAAATAAATTCCTGCCCAGAAAAAAATAAAATTCCTGGGCAGGGAATTATCTTTTCTTCGGCATACAATTTTACTCCATTCTCTCCGGTGTTCCGGTTCTTTTTTAATTTATTGTATTTATGAATAATCGTTTCTTAGGACTTATAGAGAGAAGTATCCAAGAGCATTGGGATCTTCCTGCTTTTTCTGATTATAATGGACAAACCTATCATTTTAAAGATGTGGCACGTCGCATTGAGAAATTGCATATTTTATTAGAACATGCTGGTATTAAGAAGGGAGATAAAGTCGCCATCGTAGGACGAAACTCTTCTAATTGGGCAATTAGTTTTTTCGGTATATTGGCTTATGGTGCTGTTGCCGTCCCCATTTTACATGAATTTAAACCAGATAATATTCATCATATTGTCAATCATTCAGAAGCAAAAGCAGTACTGGCAGGTTCCAATAACTGGGAAAACATGAATGAAAGTAAAATGCCAGATGTTAAGTTATTCATGCTATTGGATAATTTCAGTATCATTAATTCAAAAAACAAAGAAATTCGTACTATCCGTGACCGAATTAATGAATACTTTGGGAAGAAATATCCACGGTCTTTCAAAAAAGAAGACGTAAAATATCATGTAGAAAAGCCTGATGAATTAGCAATTCTAAACTACACATCTGGAACTACTAGTTTTTCTAAAGGAGTGATGATCCCATATCGAAGTTTATGGAGTAATACACAATTTGCATACGACCGATTGCCTTTTATTCATCCGGGAGACAATATTGTTTGTATGTTACCTATGGCACACATGTACGGATTAGCATTTGAAGTACTGAACTCTGTAAATAAAGGTTGCCACGTTCATTTTCTAACACGAACTCCCAGTCCTAAAATTATAGCAGAGGCTTTTGCTACTATTAAGCCTACTTTAATTTTGGCAGTTCCACTCATTATCGAAAAGATCATTAAAAATAAGGTATTCCCTGAGTTAGAGAAACCTCTAATTAAATTACTATTAAAAGTACCCTATATAGACCAAAAGATAAGAGAAAAGATTGCCCAAAAACTAGACATCTCATTCGGAGGACAATGTGGTGAAGTAGTTATCGGAGGTGCTGCAATTAACAAAGAGGTCGAAACATTCCTCAAATCAATAAACTTCCGCTATACGGTTGGATACGGAATGACAGAATGTGGTCCTCTCATTTCATACGAACAATGGGATACTTTCAAACAAGGTTCTGTAGGACGAGTCGTTGATCGTATGGAAATAAAGATTGATTCTACCAATCCAGAAAACGAAGTAGGAGAAATATTAGTCCGAGGAACCAATGTCATGTTAGGTTACTATAAAAACCCAGAAGCGACTAAAGCGGTTATGCTACCAGAAGGTTGGATGCGGACAGGAGATTTAGGAACATTAGATAAAGATGGATTCCTTTATATCCGTGGTCGTAGCAAAACAATGATTTTAAGTTCCAATGGTCAAAATATCTATCCGGAAGAAATTGAAGATAAGTTAAACAATATGTTATACGTTGCGGAATCAATCATCATTTCACAAGGTGGGAAATTAGTAGCCTTAATTTATCCAGACTGGGAACAAATCGATAAGGGAGGTATTCAGCACTCTGAAATCGAAACGTTAATGCAAAAGAATATAGAACAACTTAATATCGAAATGCCTACTTATTGTAAAGTTTCATGTTTTAAACTTTATCAAGAAGAATTTGAGAAAACCCCCAAACGGAGTATTAAACGCTATCTATATCAACCAGCAGAAAATTAATTAGATTTTATGTGTAAAACAAAAAGGTTAGTTACTCAAACAACACCTCTTTGTTTTGCACATAAGAAACCATAATCTTACCACCAGCATTTCCATTACTTTCTTGTAAAGGAAGTTTTTTCACTCGACTTAAAAACAATGTACCTTTTGTAGCAGAAGTCATATTCGTAAAATTCATTGTAATAGTTGTAGCACCTTCCATTGAACTATTAATGTCATACACTCCGCCACTATAAGTTAAATGAATTTGTACATATTCATCTTTTCCTATTGGATTTCCGATCCAACGAATAATCGTTTTTCCATTCCCATTAACTTTCTCCAATGAATCCGGAATAGCAATTGGAGAAATATTCTCTATAGAAATCTTATTAATATATACCTGATCTTTCCAACGAGTAAAGGTAAATTCAACTGGATCTAATCCTGATTCAACCATCATATACATATAAACACCCATTCCTAAAAATGTAGGGACTTTCCCATTAAACAAAATCCATTTATTCGGTAACCTTAAACTCACACCTTCACTATTATATTTATTAAAGTTAGCTCCTATATGTGTATAAGTTTGCGTAACATTATAATCAACCGCTAAATTCTGATAAAAAGGAATTGATGGATCTATTTCACTTGTATTCTCTTCACAAGAGAGGCATATATTCAATAAGAATACTGGAATCAAAAAGACTTTTTTCATATCACTTATTTATTTTTATAGAGATTCTTTTTTAATGAAAACAGTCTAACAAGAAAAAGTTTTTCTCTTTATCCCTGTTTATTTCTTAATAAATCTAATCTATCAGCTCTTTTATCTTTACATAAAATAATTTATATTTGTTCCTCACTAAAACGACATGAATATGAAATCAGATATTGAAATTGCAAGAGAGGTTTCTCTACGTAAAATAAAAGAAATTGCGACCCAATTAGGTATTCCCCGTGAAGAAGTTCAAAATTATGGTCGATACATAGCAAAGGTTCCTCTCCATTTAATAGATGAAGAGAAAATAAAGCAACACAATCTTATTTTAGTAACAGCCATTACACCAACTAAAGCAGGGATTGGAAAAACAACTGTTTCTATAGGTTTAGCTTTAGGATTGAATAAAATTGGTAAAAAAGCAATCGTAGCATTGCGTGAACCTTCTTTAGGTCCCTGTTTTGGAATGAAAGGAGGTGCCGCAGGTGGAGGTTATTCACAAGTACTACCCATGGAAAATATTAATTTGCATTTCACAGGGGATTTTCATGCTATAACCTCTGCTCATAATATGATTACAGCTCTACTAGATAATTACATCTATCAAACTCGTAATACAAGTGAAGGATTGAAAGAGATAAAATGGAAACGTGTGTTAGATGTAAACGACCGTAGTTTACGCAATATTGTTTCCGGTTTGGGCGGTTCAGCAAATGGTATTCCTACAGAAACTGGATTTGATATTACACCCGCTTCTGAAATCATGGCAATCCTATGTTTAGCAACGGACATCGAAGATTTAAAACGTCGTATTGGTAATATTCTATTAGGATTCACCTATGAAAATAAGCCTTTTACCGTAAATGATTTAGGGGTTGCTGGAGCTATTACTGTTTTACTTAAAGATGCACTTTTACCCAATTTAGTACAAACAACCGAAAACACAGCTGCTTTCGTACACGGAGGGCCTTTCGCAAATATAGCTCATGGTTGTAATTCTATTTTAGCAACTAAAATGGCTCTAACTTATGGAGATTACACCATTACAGAAGCGGGATTCGGTGCTGATTTAGGTGCAGAGAAATTCTTTGATATTAAATGCCGTAAGGCTGGGTTAAACCCTAAATTAACTGTAATTGTAGCAACAGCACAAAGTTTAAAGCTTCATGGAGGTGTTCCTGAAACACAAATTAAAGACCCTAATCTTGAAGGACTAAAAAATGGTTTTGCCAATTTAGACAAGCATATTGAAAATATGAAACGTTTCGGTCAAGAAGTCATTGTTACATTCAACAAATATGCTACAGATACTGACGAAGAAATAAAGTTAGTTGCAGAACATTGTGATAAGATTGGTGTAGGTTTCTGTATGAATAATGTTTTTGCAGAAGGAGGTGAAGGTGGCAAAGAATTAGCTCAATTGGTTGTTGATACAATTGAAAAACGTCCTTCAGTTCCTTTACAATATATGTATGAAGATAATGATTCTATTTATACAAAAATCCAAAAAGTTTCAGAACAAATATATGGAGCAGCTTCAGTAACTTATACTACATTAGCTGATAAAAAAATTAAACAAATAGAAAGTTTAGGTATCTCCCACTATCCTATTTGTATTGCAAAAACACAATATTCATTTTCTTCAGATCCCAAAGCTTACGGTGTAGCAAAAAATTTTGAATTAAAAGTTCGGGATATTGTCATCAATAATGGAGCAGAAATGATTGTTGTTATTATGGGTGAAATCATGCGTATGCCAGGATTACCCAAAGATCCACAAGCAAAACGTATTGATATTATCAATGGATTAATCGAAGGTTTAAGCTAAATTATTTTCTTTCACAATAAAAAAGGTCTTTTCTTACAGTAAGGAAAGGCCTTTTTATCGTTCAAAAATATTTAAACCTCAGCTATCACTCGACAGGGAAGCCCCGTCATTCCTGAAAAATTCATTGGAAAAGTATATACTTGAAAATTTGCAGATGATTTATCTTTTAATATTTGCTTTAAATTACAGAGATTCTCAACCACAAAAATATTTTGATTAGCACAATATTGATCAGCCATACGATGTTCTTTGCCAGGTCGAATCCCTGCGAAATCAATACCAATAATAGAAATATGTTTTTCAATAAGTACTTCTATTAAATTTTGAGCTAAAAAAGGATGTTTTGTAAAATATTCATGTGTACCATAACCAACGGTTTCTATAAACGAAGAACAAAAAGCGACAAACATACCCTCCTCAATCAATGACGTATCAATATGTTCTATTCCTATTTCTTGTTCAAATTCTAATGGTGAAATTAAGAATACAATACCTTTTCTCTCTACATATTCCAAAGGAAAAACCTTATCCATTATGTCAAAATGAGTTCCTAAATGTCCAGTAAAAATCATCTTTTCATATTCAGAAGCTTCATCTATCATTTTAGGAGTAACGCATAATGTAATATCTATTTTCATACATTCTCTATCTTTAAAACTTATAATTCATTTGCAAAGGTAGGAGAATCTACAGATCAAAAAAATGGACAAATAGCAGTAATAATAGCACTATTCACAGTAGGTACGCCTAAAATTAGATGGAGAAACACCTGTTACTTTACTAAAAAGACGAGAAAAATAAGAATAATCATCAAAACCTAAATTTTGAGCTATTTCTTTTACTGAAGCAGAAGTATAAACCAACTCTCGTTTAGCCATCAGGACTATTTCATTTTGAATATTACGACTAACACTTATACCTGTAACTTCATGTAAGGCTTCGTTGAGATAAGAGGTTGAAATATTCAGAAGATTAGCATAAAAAGAGGGTATTCGACTTACTTTAAAATACTGTTTAAACAGTTTTTTAAACCTCAACGTAATTTCTTTATAGCGTCTATCATAAACAAATGAAACTTGATGTTTCTGAATAACGTCTACTACTAAAGCTACAACAGTAACAGCCATACGTTGTACAATCGTTTTACTGGTTTCAGATTGATTATATTTCAACCTACAAGTAAGAAAAGAATATAATTGTTTAAATTCATTCATATCTGTCAAAGATATTTTTTGTAATGAATACATCTCCAATAACTGCTGTTCCGATTCATTTATAAAAACTTCATCTAAAATCAACATAGTAGCTATTAAATCTAATGATTTCACAAAACGATGTACCTCTCCTGGACGGATGATTATTATATCTCCCTTAATAACATCAATATCTTCAAAATCTATATTCAAACGACAACTTCCGGATTCCACTAACCCAAAGATATAGAAATCATCTGTATGAGAATACATTTTGGGAGTCTCTATAGGTTGTATATAAATTCCAAAATCTGAAATTTGAGAACTTTTATGGATTGGATATTGTGACATTGATTTATTACATAAAAAAATCTCACAATATAAATTGTGAGATTCTATCTAGTGACCTGGGAGGGGCTCGAACCCTCGACCCAATGATTAAGAGTCATTTGCTCTACCAACTGAGCTACCAAGTCAATCATACTATCGTTATCTCTCGATTGCGGGTGCAAAGATAGAAATTGAATTTATTACTTGCAAATAATTACGCCATTTTTTCGTCAATTTTAATCAAATTCAAAAACTTCGGATGGAGTCGTCCGCTTTAATGCATACAAAGAAACATCTTTGCCAACTCGTATTCCCTCCTGGAACAGACGGATATCTACCGTTTTATAAGCTAATTCCGGATGATTATTATCACGACTTAAATGACATAACCAAATATCTTTCAATTTTGGATCATAATGAGTAGCCAAAAATTCAGCAGCTTCCCGATTACTCAAATGTCCTGTAGAACTAGCCACTCGTTCCTTCAAAAAGATAGGGTATGTCCCAAACTTCAACATCTCTTCATCGTAATTTGCTTCAATAATCAAATGAGTTGCTTCACTTATATATCGACCTACAGTATCTGTTATATGTCCAACATCGGTTGCAAAAGTAAATTTATGTTCTCCATACTCAATCAAATATCCTACATTATCTGTACTATCATGCGGAACTTCAAATGCAGTAATCCGAAAATCATGAATCATAAAAGGTATCTCTTTCTCAATAATCCTACGTGAATTAACCAAAGATTCCTCTACATACCGACTTTTACTAATTCCTTTATGAACCCCCACTGTCGTATATATGGGAATATTATATTTCTCTCCCAAACAGCCTACAGTTTTTATATGATCAGCATGATCATGTGTAATTAGTACTGCAACTATTTTAGAAAAGTCAATCAAATTATCCTTCAAAACCTTTTTTATAGTACGAATACCTATACCAGCGTCTATCAATATTCCAAACTCTGGTGTTCCTAAATAGTAGCAATTACCACTACTACCACTTGCTAAACTTAAAAATGATAGTTTCATTTTAAATTCTTATTCAGTCTTTATTCAGAAATTTACGGGTGAAATGTTTCTGGGACTGTTACCTCCCCAATTAAAGAACAATTCATATGCTCTTTAACTTCTTCCGGAGTCAATCCATGTCCAAAGAGAAACATCAATTTTGTAACAGCACTTTCCGTTGTACTATCAAAACCACTAATAACTCCAGCCTCTAATAGTTTATGTCCTGTCTCATATCGATGCATTTCTACACTTCCAGCACAACATTGAGTAACATTTACGATAACAATACCTCGATTTACTGCATCTCTTAACATAGTCAGAAACCAGTCATAACAAGGAGCATTACCACTACCAAACGTTTCCATTACAACCCCTTTTAATCCAGGTATATTCAAAATACTTTTTACTACTTGCCGAGAAATTCCCGGAAAAAGTTTTAAAACAGCAATATTTCTATCCAGTAAATAATGAGGTTTTAATGGTTTACGAGAAACAGGATGATAAACTTGTTGTGTATCATATTTTATATAAATACCAGCATGAGCCAAAGGAGGATAATTATAAGAACGAAATGCATTAAAATTATCTGCATTAATTTTACTCGTTCGATTACCTCTCAATAAATCATTCTCAAAAAAGATACAAACTTCAGGTACTATTGGAATCCCATTTTCTTTAGCTGCTGCAATCTCTATTGCTGTAATTAAATTTTCTTTTCCATCCGTTCGTAACATTCCTATCGGTAGTTGTGACCCCGTAAAAATAACAGGCTTACTCAAGTTTTCCAACATAAAACTTAGAGCAGAAGCAGTAAAAGACATTGTATCCGTTCCATGAAGGACAACAAATCCATCATATAATTGATAATTATCAGCAATAATTTTTACAATCTTCATCCAAGAATCAGGTCCCATCTCAGAAGAATCCATCACAGGATTAAACTGAATTGAAGAAACAGCATATCCCAATTTTTTTAACTCAGGCATATTATCTTTCAAATGCTGAAAATTAAAAGCTTCTAAAGCTCCTGTTTCAGAATTTTCAATCATTCCTATTGTTCCACCTGTATAAATGAGCAAAATAGAGGCTTTATCCTGTTCCTTATTCATATTCACAGCCATAATAAATTTTATTCTTCTCCTTTCAATACAGGAACACTCACATGATATTTTACTGATAATATTCGAGAAACGAATATACTTGCAGCTGCTATAAATTGCGTCAATGATGATCCCAATCCCATTTGCAAACAGATATAATAAATTATACCTCCAAAGACACAAGCTAAAGCATAAATATCTTTTCTAAATATCAATGGAACTTCATTAATCAAAATATCTCGAATCATACCTCCAAAAGCACCCGTTATTGTCCCCATAATTATTGCTACCCACATAGGGAATCCAAATGTAAGAGCTTTTTCTATACCGACAACACCGAATAAACCTAACCCAATTGCGTCAAATATAAAAAAGGTATTATTCAAACTAATAACATATTTCCGAAATATGATAACGAAAAGTAAAGCTAATGCTGATATTATCAAATAAGAAGCTTGTCCCATCCAAAAAGGGGTTGCATTTAATAATACATCACGAAGCGTACCACCTCCAACAGCAGTAACAACTCCAACCACATAAGCTCCAAACCAATCGAATTGTTTTGCAGAAGCTAAGCGAATACCACTAATTGCAAAAGCAAATGTTCCTGTATAATCACAAAACGTTATAAAGTCTATCATCTTTTTATTTTTTCTGCAAAAGTAAATAAAACCTTTTAATGTTGTGTTTTTCTATAGAGATGACCTTATAATAATTTAAACTAAACGAATCCATAGCTGTTAATTATATATATGTTTGCAGATAAAAAACAAATAAGGTTTATCTAACAGGTATAAGAAAAAATGAAGAAATCTATACTAACCAGTATTATTTGCCTATTTTCTTGTTTTGAATCATGGGGACAAGAATACATTCCTCAGATAGCACATCGTCACTATATTAGTGACACAACTATCATACGACCTCCTCTCCCATGGAAAGCGGCTCTCGAAACATTTGGTATTAATATGCTTGTTTGGGGATTCGACCGCTATGTTGTTAATGAAGAGTGGGCACATATTAATGGACATACCATTAAAAGAAATTTTAAGAAAGGTCCAACTTGGGACACAGATCAATTTACTACCAATTTAGTTTCCCATCCATATCACGGTTCTCTTTATTTTAATGCGGCCCGAAGTTGTGGACTAAATTTTTGGCAGTCTATACCTTTCGCAGCAGGAGGTAGTTTAATGTGGGAATTTTTTATGGAAAATGAACCACCTTCCATTAACGATATGTTAGCTACTACATTTGGAGGTATTGAGTTAGGAGAAATCACCTATCGTCTATCAGACTTATTCATCGATAACCGTTCATCTGGAGCAGAACGTGTCGGACGTGAAATATTAGCAGGAATCATTTCCCCAATCCGGGCTTTCAATCGTATTATATCGGGTGAGGCTTGGAAACATAGTTCTTCTAAAGGACGTACATACACTTCTGTCCCTATAAATTTTATTATCACGACAGGGCCTCGCTTTTTAGCAGAACAAGAAGGGTCCAAACGAGGAACCACCAGTATGAATATTAACCTCCGTATTGACTATGGAAGTCCGATTAACGATGACTTCTATACTCCGTATGAATGGTTTCGCTTTAACGTAGGTATGGATTTATTTTCCAGTCAACCGATTATTAGTCAAGCCAACGCTATTGGAGCTTTGTGGGGAAAAACAATATGGGATAAAGGTTCACGTTCATTATCTGCAGGTCTTTTCCAACATTTTGATTTATATAACTCAGAGCTTCGACATGGAAGTGATAAAACAGTTCCTCCCTACCGTATTGCAGCTCCAGCTGCTGTTGGAGGTGGATTAATTTATTATAAGAATGCTACACCTGGAGATAAAACAGATATCTATGCTGAATTCTATCTAAATGGAGTTGCCTTAGGAGCCTCTCTTTCTGATTATATGTTATTAGGTGAACGAGATTATAATTTAGGTAGTGGATATAGTACTAAAGCAGGAACAGGTATTACCTATAACAGACGATTAGCTTTCCTTCTTAATTTAGAAAATTATCATATTTTTACATGGAAAGGATACGACCCAAACATGGATTGGTCTGTAACTGATCCTAATACATTAAATATACAAGGTGACAAAGGTAATGCTCGTCTGACTATTTTCTCTATGAAATTTGCTTATTTATTAAAAAACAAGTGGAACATTACTCTAACAAACCGATATTTCTCACGGCGGACAAATTATAAATATTATCCTCGAGTTGATAGTTCCACTTATGATTTAATGTTAGGGCTGGGTATACGGATTTAATTTTTCCGTTCCAGCTCATTCAAATTTTCCATCTTCTTCCGCTGCAAAAACTCATAAATACCTTCTAAATGTTCAGTAACTTTTTTATTTCCAAATTCATAAACCTTAGTTACAAGTCCATCCAAAAAATCACGATCATGTGAAACAACAATCAGTGTCCCATCAAAATCCATTAATGCCTGTTTTAGAATATCCTTAGTTTTCATATCCAGATGATTTGTCGGCTCATCTAAAATCAAAAGATTTACAGGCTCCAATAAAAGTTTAATCATAGCCAAACGAGTTCGTTCTCCTCCCGATAAAACCTTTACTTTCTTAGCTGAATTTTCTCCTCCAAACATAAAAGCGCCTAACAGATCTTTTATTTTATTACGGATATCTCCCTTTGCCACATCATCAATTGTCTGAAAGACGGTTAGATTTTCATCCAGTAAAGACGCTTGGTTCTGAGCAAAATAGCCAATCATAACATTATGTCCAATCGTCAATGTCCCTTCATGCTCAATCTCCTTCATAATACATTTTACCAAGGTTGACTTTCCTTCTCCATTCTTTCCGACAAAGGCAATCTTATCTCCTCGTTCAATAGTCAGATTTGCATTTCGAAATACACTATGTTCTCCATACGATTTTGATACATTTTCAACTATAACGGGATAAGAACCTGAACGCGGTGAGGGAGGAAATTTTAAACGTAATGCTGAAGTATCTTCTTCATCCACTTCCAATATCTCCAACTTCTCCAACATCTTCACACGACTCTGTACCTGCAATGTTTTAGAATAAGTACCTTTAAAACGTTCAATGAAATCTTTGGTTTCAGCAATAAACTTCTGTTGTTCATCATACGCCTTCTGCTGTTGTTCCCGACGTTCTTTACGAAGCTGTAAATATTGACTATAATTTACTTTATAATCATATATACGTCCCATCGTTACTTCAATAGTACGAGTTGTAATATGATCAACAAAAGCGCGGTCATGACTAATCACTACAACCGCTTGACCATTATCTATCAAAAAATCCTCTAACCATTGAATAGATTCAATATCCAAATGGTTTGTAGGTTCATCTAATAGTAAAACATCCGGTTTCTTTAATAACAGTTTAGCCAGCTCAATACGCATACGCCATCCACCACTAAATTCACTTGTTTGGCGTGTAAAATCTTCCCGTGTAAAACCTAAACCTAATAGCGTTTTCTCAATATCTGCATCATAATTTATTTCCTCAATAGAATAGAATTTTTCGCTCAAAGTCGAAACCCGTTCTATTAATTCCATATAACTATCAGATTCATAATCTGTACGTGTTTCTAACTCCTTATTCAGAGCTTCGATCTCAGCTTCCATTTCATGTAGATGAGCAAAAGCTTGAGCTGTCTCGTCAAAAACGGTACGACCATCTTCTGTCATTAAATGCTGTGGCAAATAGGCAATAACCGTATCTTTGGGTGCAGAAACTTTTCCCCGGGTCGGTTCTCGGACCCCAGCCAAAATCTTCAATAAAGTAGATTTACCAGCTCCATTCTTACCCATTAAAGCTATTCGATCCTTCTCATTAATTACAAATGATATATCTGAAAATAGCGTACTTCCGCCAAACTCAACTGTTAGTCCGTCTACTGAAATCATAAAATATATATATTATCGCTTTAACAAAATAAGGTACAAAAGTAAGAAAATTATCAGTTACTATTTAGATACCACAGGACGAATCAAATTTCCACCTATTGATACTCCTTTTTTATGAGACATAGACATATCCACGATATAGGTATTTCTCTGATTTACCTCTGTTAAACTTTTATGAGCATGAAATACATAACGATACTTTCCTTCTTTATCCACAAAAGGAGCTCCATGTCCAGTACCCACTAAATCCTCTACCCTATGTAAAAGAGGGTTATGTTCATATTTCTTCCAAGGGCCTAATGGAGATGTAGCCGTTGCATATCCTACAGCATAATCCTGACTTCTGAAATCATTCGCAGAATAAAGCAGATAATAAACATCTCTCTTTTTAATCACAGAAGGTCCTTCTGCTACTTTTCCCAATAATCTTTCCCAAGGTTCTTTTGCAGCAATACAAGGAGTTAAAGTTTCCTCTTTTATTCCTTTCAAATTTTCCTCTAACTCTGCACACCAAATAACGTTACCATCCGTAAAACGAACAAAATAGAGATAAACCTTTCCATCTTCATCAAAAAAGACAGAAGTATCAATTCCTTTTTCTTCCCGAATAGGTTTCTTCTCATCTTGAACAAATGGGCCCAATGGAGAGTCTGAAGTAGCAACACAAATATGTTCCTCTGTCGAATAAAACATATAAAATTTCTTGAACTTCTCAACATAATAAACCTCCGGAGCCCAAAACCATTTATTACCGTACGAATTATCCTTATGAAGAGCTAAATGTTCCGCGCAGGTCCAAGACTTCAAATCTTTAGAAGTATACACTTTAAAACTATCACTTTGCGACGTACCATAAGCATAATAGACATCTTCATACAATAAAATATAAGGGTCAGCTATTGGTAAAAAAGTTGAAACCGTTTCTTGTCCCCTTACAATAACATTAGTAACAATAATACTGCAAAGTATTAAAATACCCCTTTTCAAACATCTTGTAATCATATAAATATCGTTTATCTATTGAATAAATAAAGTTTTTCACACTGAACAAAGATAAAAATTATTTTCTTTACCAAGAATATTTGTTTTGTATCTGAATTTCATTACCTTTGCACCCGCTAATACAAACAGCTTAAATTAATTATTCAAACATGGCAACAAGAATTAGATTACAAAGACACGGTCGCAAAAGCTATGCTTTTTATCAGATCGTAGTTGCAAACAGCAGAGCTCCACGTGATGGAAAATTTATTGAAAGGATAGGTTCTTATAATCCTAACACTAATCCTGCTACAGTAGATTTGAACTTCGAAAGAGCTTTGTATTGGTTACAAGTAGGTGCACAACCTACAGACACTGTACGTAGCATTCTTTCTCACGAAGGTGTTTGCTTAAAGAAACACTTATTGGAAGGTGTTAAGAAAGGTGCATTCGACGAAGCTACAGCGGAAGCAAAATTCCAAGCTTGGTTGAAGAACAAACAAGCTTCTGTTCAGGCTATTAAAGACAAGAATAGCGAAGCTGCTAAACAAGCTGCTAAAGCACGTTTGGAAGCAGAAAAAGAAGCAAACAAGGCAAAAGCAGAAATCGTTGCTAAGAAAAAAGCAGAATTGGCAGCTGCTGAAGCTGCAAAACAAGCTGAAGCTACAGAAGAAGCTCCAGCAGCAGAAAGCGCTGAATAATTTACGCTATGCCCAAATAAAAAAGGAGACATTTCAAAATGTCTCCTTTTTTATTTTATTTATTGTATAGTCCTAAATATGACATTCACTTGGAAAATCCCCCGTATAGGTACTTGTAAACTCTATCATATGCTTCATCTGCCATTTATTGATGGAGAAAAAGGCTGTAGGGATAAGCTGTTTAATATACTCCGTACCAACCATCTGCGTATAAAGTCAGTGCGTTCATATCATATAACAACCAACTCTCACCATTGGTTCCGAAAACACAAGAACCTTGTGGAAAATATGGAAGCGACACGTAGCAAATGCTGTAACAGAACGGATAGACGGAGTAATCAAGCAGGAATTCCAGTTTGAAGAACTTATCTTTCCTTATCGGATATAAAGCAAGTAATAATAGATGCTGTAAATATAATAATCTCAGACCTCATTACTCTTGTGAGTATAAAACACCTGAGTATATGTATCATCAGAAACAGATTAAAATTAAAAGCTACAAAAACAAATAGTTCCGCAAGGCTAGCCTTGCGGAACTATTTGTTTTTGTCCAATAACTGTAACTATTTAAGACTAATCAATATCCTAAAGTTATGACTTTTTCTTATTATCAGCCTCAAATCCATAACCATAACCATAACCGTATCCATAACCATAGTTCTTTCCATATCCATACTTACTTCCATAATTATGTCCATAACTATGTTTACGTTTACTCATATCAATACCATTAAGAACCACAGCAAGCTTGTTAAACTTATGTTCATCACGTAATACATTAACAAAGCTAAAACTTGCTTTAGGTGTATAATCTGCCCGACAAACATATACGCACATATCAGCAACACGACCTATAATAGCTGTATCTGCAACCATAGCAATTGGAGCAGTATCTAACAATACATAATCATAACGCTCCTTTAATAAGTTTATAGCATCATCTAAAACCTTACGTGTAACCAACTCTGTAGGATTAGGTGGTACCGGACCTCCAAATAGGACATCTAAATTATCACTAATACCAGATTTTTGAACCATATCAAATAAATCAGTATGTTCAGGATCACTCAAATAGTTTGTAATACCTAAACTTTGTTTAGGTACATTAAATACCTTATTTAATCCTGGCTTACGAATATCTAATCCAACAACTATCACCTTTTTACCTAAAAAGGCTAAACTAGCTGCCAAATTTCCAGCGACAAATGATTTCCCTTCCCCAGGCATAGAAGAAGAAAATAGAACTACTTTCTGTGTAGGTTCTAACATAAAAAGTAAATTCGTTCTTAAACCTCGGAAAGTTTCCTCCATTATGTCATTTTTATTTTCACGTACTACAATAGCACCCTTATTATCTTTTGAATGTTTCATTACTGATAATTCCCCTATAACAGGAACAGTAGTCAATTTTTCAACATCCGCAACCCCTTCTATTTTATACTTAAAGAACTCTATCAAGAAAATAATACCAACTGGTATGCATAAACCTAAAATAAAAGCTGCTAATAAAACAATTAACTTCTTTGGTGCAACAGGATATTTATCGGCTAAAGGCTCCTCTATTATACGCCCATTATTAGCAGTAGAAGCTAATGTTATCGCATTTTCTTCTCGTTTCTGTAACAACATAATATACAAAGTTGCCTTTATTTCTTGTTGACGAGAAATTGTCATAAATTCCTTCTCTTGCTTCGGAGCATTACTAATACGACTTTCAAACTTACTTGACTGACGTTCTAAATCTCTCTGTGCAATCTGTAAACCTTGCAGAACACTATTTACTGTAGTCTGAACATTACGACGCATTGCCTCAATACCCGTATTCATATTAATCACAGCAGGATTATTCTCAGAAGATGTTCGCAACAAACGCTTACGCTCAATCAACATTGTATTATATTGATCAATAACCGATGTCAAATTCTGGTCTTGTAATCCAACATTAGCAGGAAGAACTTCTCCTTCATTAGCAGGATTATTGATATATTCATTCAGAAACTTAACTAAACGAATCTGCGTTGCATTTTCAGTACGTTGTTGTTCATATTTTGAACGTTCCTGTAAAGCCATTTGGGCATCGCTTGCCAAATCTGTTAATCCAGAACGTTGTTTAAATGCTGCTAAAGCACTTTCCGTACTACCCAATTCTGAATTAATAATACCAATACGTTCTTCTATAAACTCTGCGGACTTTTGTGCGACCTCATTTTTCTCATCATTTGTATCTTGATTATAAGTATCCACCAACTTATTAACAAAATCAATACCTCTCTGCTTAATAGTATTTTTCAAATTAACTTTTGCAATAGTAGTAGTTTTAGAAGATGGAGTAATAGACATATCTTCCACATAAGAAATTGCAGTTGCTGTTGGTGTACTAATTGTAGCGACCAGTTCCAAATCCTTTTCAGGAATAGCTGCAGAATCTCTTTGCGTAAAACTGATTACACCTACAGGAGTCGGCATAACAGCAGGGAGTTTATCAAATGACTGCTCCATTTGTAGTTCCTCTTCATTTTGAATATAATCCATCTTCACAGATAGCTTACCCGATTTATGGTAAATTAAATCCAAATTAACAGGACCCTCCAAACGATCTGCCTCTTCAGGAGTCATAAAAATCTTTAAAGGTGACTCTTTATACAAAGGACGATTATAACTAAATACTCCTTTTTCCGATAAATCGACATAAAGGTGTAAATCATTAACTACTTTTTTTACTAATGTGCGAGACTTCAAAATCTCAACTTCATTATCAAAATTATTAGTCATGGAAAACATTCCCATTCCATCTAATGCAGCCAACGGATTATTGTTAACACCTCCTTTTTTATCACCTTCTTTAATCAAAACAGCAGAAGCAACATTATAAACTGGAGCTTGATAACGCAGATATACATACGCTACAATGCAACAAAATAATACACTAACAACAAACCATGGCCAATAGTACAAATACTGAAAAAACAAAGATCGAAAATCGATTTCTTTTTCTTCAGTAGAATCAATAATAGTATTCCTTTCTTCAGTCATAATATTTCATTAATTAAAGATATTTACTAATAAACTAGCAATAGAAACAATAATAGAAGTAGCACTAAACCATAATGTTGTACTATTACCTATATCTGAGTTTTTTGCTTTTGTCTTATTTGGAGTCACATAAAGAATATCATTTTGTTGCAAATAATAATATGGAGAAGTAATAACATCTGCTTTATTCAAATCTAGAGTATAGATATTCCGTTTTCCTTCAGCATCTTCACGTATTAATTTAACCTGATCACGTATTCCATAAATAGTCATATCTCCAGCCATCGCTAATGCTTCAAAAATATTTACCTTTTCATTTGATATCGTAAAACTTCCAGGACGACTTACCTCACCTAATACAGAAATTTTATAATTGGTCATACGAACTGTTACAATTGGTGTTTCTTTTAAATAATCTTTCAAACGACCACGAATTAAATCTTCAGCCTCATTCTTTGTTAAACCACCAACTTTTAATCGACCAACTACAGGGAAATCAATTTCTCCACTATTATTGACTAAGTACTGTTGTAAAGATGGTTGAGATGTCGTCATTATATTACCTGATAAAGCAGCATTCATAGGAGTCTGAGTTGTCAAGTTAAACGGAGCTGCAGCCTGTGGATCTGTAGTATTTACCGTAATAGTCAATAAATCCTTAGGCATAATCTTAGCGTCATACAAAGGTAACACATCTTTGTTCTGAACCATTTCCATATCTTGCAAATATGGAACACTTTTGTAAGAAGTACAACCTACTAACAAAGGTAGTACCAATAACAAAAAAATTCTCTTTACTTTCATAATTCTATTTAGCTTAATTTATATCTTACTTAAACAATCGAGACCAAAAACCTTTTGGTCTCTCTAATTCAGATTCATATTTATTCATCAAATCTTCATAAGACAGCCGATGTGTAATCATCTCATAAATAGTTCCCCAATCAGGTATTCCACCTAAATTTCGGTCATCAATAAACAAATCGACTTTTAATTTACGAGAGAAGTGATTGTTTTGTTCTTTTTCTTCTTCTGGATAATCTCTATTGATAGCATAAAACTCTAGTCCTCGTTCTCGACAAAAAGCAACAGCTTCTTCTAATAAACGTCCTTCACGTACAGACCATAAAATAAGTTTATGTCTATCTTTTTGAAGTTTCTTCAATGTTTCTATTGCGAAAGGACGTTCACGCCCAATTGCCGGATACTTATGTTCTACAATGGTTCCGTCAAAATCAACAGCTATATTCATTTTATATCACCTATTTTTCTATATTCTTTATTTATCACTTCTATATTATTCTATATATTAATCACTTAAATTACTAAATAGTAATAATACTCAGAATTGTTTTATGTTTTCTCATTCAAATTAATCAATATCTCCAGGCAAAGATAATAAATAAAACTAAGAAACAAGTATTTATATCATTTTGGAATATAAAATTAATATTATTGTCGAATCTATAAGAGATTCATTTCTACGAAACTCTGTTTGTTTTAAATAACAAATCTTCTTTCATTAAAATATAAATTGATAACCATAAATAAATTACGGATAATCATCGATAAGTTTCTCGATGATTATCCGTAAACAAACTATTCTAAGGAAAAAACGAAAATCTAAACAATAAATAATTATATTATCCTTCATTCTTTCTTTTTTGAGAAGAAAGAATCTGTTGTATAGTCTAACTCTGCAACTACTTTTTTAGCCAGTTCATATCCTTCTTCATATAAGGCTGTTAATTTCTTGCGGTCAGAGGTCGTACGACCAACTTTAATAGGGTGTTCAGGGCGAATAACAATTGCTTTTCCTGCAGTTTCCAATTCATCTATATAATCTAAAACTTCATTATAACGGCGATAACGTAATTTCAATTGTTCACGAATTGCAGGATATTGGCGATAAATAAATCCCGGTAATTTAAAATCCTTATCTTTCTTACGATATCCCTTATTACGAGTCAAAATAATTACATTCTGATGAAATCCATCATCAATCGCTCGCTGGATAGGTATTGCATCACAAACTCCTCCATCTACCATAGGAACTCCATCTACATAAGTAACTGGACAAAGGACTGGAAGTGTACAAGAAGCCCGACAGATATCTACCAACCGATAAAAATCTTCCTTCTCTTCAAAATATTCCGCTTTTCCCGTTAAACAATTACTTGTCACCATAACAAAACGATCCGATGATTGACGATAAGTATCAAAATCAAGAGGGTAATACTTTTCCGGATAAGTGTAAAAAAGAAATCTCATATTAATATATCCTTCTCCTCTTAAAAAATGACGTAACCCAATGTAATTATACTTTTCTAATAAATCAATATTACTGAATCGAGAACGTCCACGTTGACGAGAAGCGTATGAAATCCCATTACTGGCCCCTGCTGATACTCCAATAGTATAAGGGAACCAAATATTATGATCCATAAAATAGTCTAAAACCCCTACGGTGAAGACTCCTCGCATTCCTCCACCTTCTAAAACTAACCCTGTCTGATTGTTTATTTTCATATAGCTACAAATAAGAACCATTGTCCGACTCACACCGAACAATGGCTTCAAAAATATAATAAATCAGCGATATACCCATCGTTTCTCTCCTAAAATCATTTCTACTTTAACAAATAAAGTAGTCCAAATGTTGAATGAATATTTTTATTACTTACTAAACTTTATTTGATAAGGAGGTTCTGGACGATAACGATCTAGTTCTAAAAAAGGGATTTGAGGATAAAGGAAATCCAATAAAGCAATATCAAATCTACCAGGTACAACTTCTATTCGTACCCGAGTAACTCCCTTTCTTTTAAAATCCAAAAGTTCTGCCGCATTATCCGAAACATCGATAATACGTCCTTTACGATAAGGCCCTCGATCAGTTACACAAACGATCACACGTTTCATATTGGATAGATTGGTAACACGAAGGAAAGTACCAAAAGGGAGCGTACGATGGGCCGCTGTCATTTCATCTCGATCATGTACTCGACCGCTGGCAGACTTACGACCATGAAAACGATGATGATAATACGAAGCAAGCCCTTCCTCCTGACTACATACCTCTTCCACATTCACAAAAGTGATTAATAGAAAAATGATATGTATCAGACGAAAGGGCATACTACACGCTATTGTTTACTATTCATAACCAATAACGTTAAATAGTTGATTTTATTGTAATAACTTTCCGTTATATTCTCCTGTCAATGTATTTAAGAATGCCACAATACTCTTTGTCTCAACATCCGTAATCTCCTTCCCTATCTGGAATTCATGCATAATACGAATTGCTTCTTCCACTGTGGCAATAGAACCATCATGCATATACGGAGGTGTCAACATGACATTACGCAAAGTTGGTGTTTTAAAACGGTGACGATCTTGTTCTTTTTGTGTAACAGCAAAACGGCCATTATCACCATCTGTTAAACCAGTCCCACGATAATCAAAGTAATCTCCCTTGATACCCATATATTCAAAAGACTGTCCTCCTAAATTAACTCCTGTATGACAGGTTGCACATTTATTTTCCTTGAACAATTCATATCCTGCAATCTCTTCTGCTGTAATTGCACTCTTATCACCCATCAAATATTTATCAAAACGGCTTGGTGTCAACAAAGTCTTTTCAAACTCTGCGATAGCGTCAGTAATCGTTGACTGATTAAAACCTTCAGGATATACAGCTAAGAAACGTTTATTTAAATCCTTATCTGCAGCCAATTTTGCCGATATATCATCAAAAGAAAGACTACCCATTTCTACCGGATTCAAAGGAGGTCCAGCAGCCTGTTCTTTTAAATCAGCTGCACGTCCATCCCAAAACTGAAGAATATTTAAAGCAGAATTATAAACTGTCGGAGCATTAACTCCTCCAAATTGTCCACCAATACCTTCAGAATATTGTTTATGATCTACCCCAGCAGTTTCTAAACCATGACAAGTAGCACAAGCAATTGTGTTGTCATGAGATAATCGGGTATCGTGATATAAATCAAATCCTAATGCAACCTTAGCAGGATCTGTAGGAATAGCCGTTGGTAACGGTTGTACCGGTTCATTTACGAACTCCTCGGCAACAGTGGATGTCGCATAGTTCTTCTTTCGAATATCCTTAGCCCAAGCCAATAGGACGGCTTTCTCATCACTATCAAGACTGGTTCCCCAATGCATAGCTGTATACTTAGATGGAGGCATTGTTCCAGAAAGAGCCACATCTTCTACTTTTGCCAAATCAGCTTCAGCTACCAACTTACCATTATCCAAAGCTTCCAATAAAGAAGTAAAATCGACATAACGAGTTCCCTCTACCATATCCACCTTTACAGTTGGACCAATAACCGGAAACTTTCCATAAAAAGGAAGTTCTGCCGCAGCGTCATGACACTGCATACATCCATTATCACGAAGAATAGTCGCTACCTGTTTTGCTTGATTATCCGCATATTTCTTATATTCAGATGAACCACAAGACGGTAAAACTAATGCCAAAGAAAGTAACCCTATAGGTAATACTGCATTCTTGTTAAAAATAGCGTTTGTCATACGTATTGGTTTATTTTAAATTAGTATTTACAAATATAAAAGTAAGATTCAAAGAATGAAAAGATTTTCGATAAGTTTTATCTATTAAGCAATAAATAAAAACTATGAATTGGAAATATTAGTTTTTTAGTTAGTTTTGCAAAATGGTTCTATTACATCCTGTAGGACCTAATGTAACAACGTATCAAATATAAACAATAATTATTTACTAATAAAAAAGTATATGAAACACAAAGCTCTATGGATCACCTTAGCAGTGGTCGTTATTCTCTTTATATCTGTATTCTCATGGGTAAAAGGGACTTACAATACAATGGTTACCCAAGATGAAAATGTCAAAACTGCTTGGAGTCAAGTTGAAAACCAATATCAACGTCGTTCAGATTTGATTCCCAATCTGGTAAATACCGTTAAAGGATATGCAACTCATGAAAGAGAGACCTTAGAAGGGGTTGTAAGTGCTCGTGCTGAGGCTACTAAAACAACCATTGACCCTTCTAACTTAACAGAAGAATCAATGAAGAAATTTCAAGCAGCTCAAGGAGAATTAAGTAACGCACTCTCACGCTTAATGGTTATATTGGAACGTTATCCGGATCTAAAAGCCAATCAGAACTTCTCTGAGTTACAGGCGCAATTAGAAGGGACTGAAAACAGAATTAGTGTAGAACGTAAACGTTTCAATGAAGTTGCACAAGCATACAATACATATGTTCGTAGTTTCCCTACCAATATATTAGCTAGAATGTTTGGTTTCCAACCGAAAGCTTATTTCACAGCAGAATCCGGAGCAGAGAAGGCTCCTAAAGTTGAATTCTAATAAAAGAAAAGATGATGAGAATAGGTCGTATTGGAATCTGTCTCTCTCTATTCCTGCTACTCTCTATCCGATTGTTGGCAGTAACCGATTATACGGTCAAAACCATACCTAATGTACGCTTATCAGATCGTTACAATCATGTCAGCAACCCAGACGGGATTATTCAGCCGGAAGATGTTGCACGCATAAACAATCTTTTGCAAACAGTAGAAGATAGTTTAGGAATTGAAGTTTCAGTTGTTGCCGTTAAAAGCATTGGAGACAATGACGCCCGTATGTTCGCAACAGACCTTTTTCAGCATTGGGGATTAGGGAAAAAGGACAAGGATAACGGGTTATTGATTCAACTCGTTACCGAACCGCCCCAACGTTCTGTCGTTTTTGAAACAGGTTACGGTATCGAAGGAGTCTTACCTGACGCCATTTGCTACCGACTACAACAACGTTATATGTTGCCTGACTTTAAAGAGGAGAACTATAGCTCAGGAATGTTAAAAGGAGTAGCTGCAGTTTCTAATTATTTAATGTCAAGCGATTATGAACGAGCTGCAATGACCGGTGAACAGACAAGTGAAGAGGATGATATACTCATCATCTCCTTTTTGTTAGGTGGATTCTTCCTTTTTACTTTGATCTTCCTATTAATTTATGCCTCCAAACATCGTAAAAAGGTTTGTCCTCGTTGTGGGAAAAAGACGTTGGAATATGTTGGAGAACAAGTCATTTTAAATGCGACCTATAAACGAGAAGGTTTAGTACAAGACGTTTGGCGCTGCACAAACTGTGATTTCACAGAAAGAAAGAATCGTACAACCCACCGTTTACAGCACACAAGCCGTCCAATTATCATCTCAGGTCCTGGCAGTGGTTTCGGAGGATTAGGTGGTTTTGGAGGTGGAGGCGGCTCTTGGGGGGGCGGTAGTTCCGGAGGTGGAGGATCCATGAGTCGATGGTAAATCTTAATTAAGTATTAGAAAAAAACAACTTATGTATAAACAACTATTACCTCTCCTACTTCTAACTTTCTTTTCTGGTTGGGCTATGGCCATTCAACCGGAAAAGAGAACACACCTTTTTGCAATAAAAGGTTCCGACTCCCTTTACTTAGACCATTATATAGCTCCTATTGAAGGGAAACGCCCCTGTATGATATTTGTCTTTGGTGGAGGATTTGTTGGAGGAGCACGAGACAAAAAAAGTGACATCCCTTACTTCCATTTTCTTACAAAGAATGGTTATGATGTCGTATCTATAGACTACCGATTAGGTATGCGTGGTATCAAGTCTCCCGGCTTAATAGACTTTTTGAAAGCATTCCAGCGGACAATCAATATAGCTGTTGAAGACCTCTTTAGTGCAACACGTTATATTCTGGACCATGCAGAAGAATGGAACATTGATCCGACAATGATTACAGCCAGCGGTTCCAGTGCAGGAGCAATCACTGTCTTACAAGCAGAAAATAATCTTTGTAATCGTACAGAAATAGCTAAAATTCTACCTAAGAAATTCAACTACGCCGGTATCATCTCTTTTGCAGGAGCTATTTTTTCTCTCAAAGGAGCTCCCCAATGGTCTGCCCCTTCTGCCCCAATCATGCTTTTTCACGGAAGTGCAGATAATCAAGTTCCATACGGTAAAATGGCTGTTTTAGGTATAGGTTTCTATGGTTCAAAATATATTGCACAAGAATTAGAAAACCAACAAAATCCCTATTGGTTCTATACTGTTGAATACGAAGATCACTCAATGGCAGGAAAACCTATGCGGGAAAACTTACAGGAGATTCTAATCTTCTTAAATGAATATGTAAAAGACAAAAAACAACTCATGCAAACGACTCGTATCATCGATAAATCAATTCCCCAACGACGAACTTTTTTTCTCCCTACAGATTATATTCATTCCAATTACTCTGATTAAACAATCATTAATAAGTACAAAGAACCCGTTATTATAATGATTATAATAACGGGTTCTTTGTACTTTGTATTCCCAAAAGGATTGTTTATCTTTCTACTTTATCCTATTGAAACCCTCTCCATATTCTTTTAAATATGATTTATCCGGATATGTTTTAAAGTAAGTTGAATCCATATAAACAGCAAAAGTTGTCACATTCTTAAGACCATATTTCGCATAAGTAGCTAAATCAGACTCAAAGATTTCCTTATTCCAAGACAATTTTACAGCCGGTTTCTTCCAACGACTGAATAAAGAAACATCCAACCAATATTCCAATACGATAGCGGTTTCAACCGGAAATACTTTCAAATTATCTTCCAAATATTTCAAATTATCTTCATGTGTCATATACTCCGCATTTTCTAAAAGAGGAGCTGCAGATAAATCCGTAAGAGGTTTAGACCATGTTCGCCAGATAGGAGCAAATTCAAGAAATACTCCCGGCTCCGGCTTAATCTTCTTTGGAGCCTCTAATGTATTCTCATACGCTAAATGAGCCAACATAGCTTCCGGATCAATTGTCTTTAATTTCTTTATGATTCGGTTTTCTATAATCAAAGCCTGCTCACTATCCAACAACGGGCTACACTCCGGACATTTACAAGTAGGTTTCCCATCATCTAACCAAAAATAATAACGATGATTCGTCGGTTGCAACTGTTTTGCCACAGCTAAAGCATTCTCTTCAATGATAGAAAGCGCCTTCTCAGAATGTACACAACAGTTAAAATCAGGAACTCGATGTCCATGTTCATCCATACGAAACAGAGTCGAATCTTCAGTAAAAAGACTGCGAGGTAAAAGTTCTCCCATCGCATGCAATTGATGTTCGATATGGATACCATGTTCCCTACAAGTCTTCACAAAGTGCTTTCCCTCTTCAGAAGCCATAAACTCCATCACTTCGGCAGGACGTATATGGGTTCCTATTGTATTAATACCATTTTCAGCCGCTAATTTCGCCCAATCTAAAGTCCGAAGATCATTGACTGTTAAAACTACACCTCTCATATCCCAAGTACTTTCAACAATCTCTTTCTTTTGAGAGCAGGATGAAAATCCAACTAAAGTCAGCAAGAAGCTAACTACCCACAGGTTTCTTTTCATAACACTAATATATCAATGATTTTATAAATTCTCTTCTAATAATTTTTTCAAAGGCTCATACACATCCGTATATCCTCTATAAATCGTTTTTCCCTCTGGAGAAATAAGCATTAGGATCGGTACACCCGCAAAATAATAATCATCTGCTATAAACTTATTACTTTCTTGTGTTGTATAAACAGTACGCCAAGGCTGATTAAACAAAGAAGCTGTTACTTTATCTTTTCTAAAAGACGCAGGTAATTCCTCTTCCTGTTTTGTAAACCCTAATACTTCAAACCCTTTATCATGATACTTTTCATATAAATCTAACAAACGAGGATGTACCCAAATTGTTCCCGGGCAGACACCCCAATGATAGAGAAGAAAATACTTTCCCTTATAATCAGACAGAGAGACTTGATTACCATCCTTGTCAGTTACAGTAAATGCACTGGGGGTATTACCCGGTTCAATATTAGCTTTTACCTTTAACATATACGCCAATGATTGACCTGTCGTTGAATTCTTTACTTCCGGGGTAAAACGTTCAAAACGTTCTTTAAATTCTTTATAAGAAGTATTATAAAGCACTCCCATATACAATAATGCGGCATATTCGCTATCATTCACAGTTTCCTGATAGTTTTTAATCATTTCATCCAATTCCTTAGAGTCAAAACTCCGATAGGCTTTAAAATAATAATCAATAGAATCAGGACAAGCATTCTCCGTTCCCATTAAAGAATTAAAGTACATTAGCTTACGGAAAACACTATTTCTCTTTATATCTAAACTATCTTCTAATCTCAATATATCCTTCAAACGTATATTATCATATAACCCTCCCCGTCTTTGAGCCGCCACAAAACAGTCTGTATTTCCTTTTAAACAAATATAATCGTTAGGACGAATATAAACGACAATACCTCTTTTACAAAAAGTAGGAGCTATTCCCTGATATGGACGATAACCTATAAAATAATTTCTCGTCTGTGTAGCTGTATCCGTAAAAACAAATGTTCCCTCTTTTTTTACAATAAGTGTATCCGTCTCTAAATCCTCCCAATTAGGTAAACCAAACCGAGTAAATAGAATCGTATCACCAGCTACAAGACCATCTATATCAGCCTTTATCTGTATCTGATCTATTTCTCGATTTATGCAAGAAACTAAAAACAAAAAACTAAAAGAAAATAAACTAATCCACCTTACTTTCATATTATCGTATTTACTTTTATAAATACAAAATTAGGAAAAACGAAAGAATAATCTGTCCGAATCAAGAAAAAAAGTACAAGCTGATTCTTATAAACAGATAAAATAAACCGTTACTAATACAAACAGCAATTAATAACGGTTTATTTTCACTTACAAATCCGATTAACCGGTTTATTTTGATTAAATTATTTTTCTCTGCAGAAATTAAAAAAGTAATTCTATTTTACAATAACCGCCCGTTATCATTCCATTCTCCATACATAATTCTTTTACGGGTATTCTCTATAAATTTATCTAAACGGCTTTTAAAAAGTTCAGGACGACGCATTCTCCGATTTATTTGAATAGTATCTATCCTGACTCGCTGATAAAGAGAAGGAAAACTTTGAAAATTAGCCCAAACAATCGGATCTGATTTCAAAGCCAAAAGTATCTCATCATCAATAACAAAACCGGTATCTGACATATCGGGTAACACAGCTTTCCCTGCCTCTGTCATCTTTCCCAATCTTTCCATTCGCCTACATCGTTCTTTATTCAGCTCTGACCAAAAACTACATTTTTGACGTGGAACGAACTTTTGTACGGTTACATTATCCGATATTTTCTTAGTTATACCATCAATCCAACCAAAACACATTGCCTCCTCCACGGCATCAACATACCAAAACGTACCATCCCCTTTCGGGCGTCCTCGTTTGACAGCAACCCAACATTCGGTTTCCTCCATACAATTCTTTTCTAACCATTCCCGAAACTCGTCGCGATTTTTTACATCCAACAAATTATGACATTCCATTACTACTCTTTTTCCTCTTAAAAAACCTAACAAAAATAATGATTTCAATGCAAACTCCTGTTCCATTCTGTCCGCATTCGTTCACAAAGCAGATACAATTCATCCCTTGACCGGAAAGCAGTAAAAACAGCACAGAAAAGTTCCAAAAGTTCCAAAAATTCCTATAGTATATATTTCTATGTAATCACTCATTAAATCGGCAACAACAAAGAATTATTATTTTGTTAATCAGTATATTACAAACATAAAGAAATCATTATATCTATACTTCCTAAGCGCAAAATTTCAACCCTTCCGGACACAAAAACGACTCGTTTGAGATTAAAAAAACGACCTTAAGTCCATTAGAAAATTTATAGAAGAAATTTTTATTCTTCCTCGTGTCCGGAAAGAGATAAAAAGAGAACAGAGCACCGTCTATGTTATTTAAGTAAACAAATAATTATCAAACAAATAAGTTAAATCATCTCCAAAGTAATATAAAAAGAATACTATAGGAATTTTTGGAACTTTTGGAACTTTTTCTCCTGTCCATTGGTCTAATCTGTATAGGAAAACAACAAAAAAAGCTATCCCCCAAAGAAGGATAACTTTTTTCTCATATTCAAATAAAAATTGGTTATTTGATTGAACAAATAGTAGAAATCATACCAAACTTTTCATTATCGTTCAAACTCCAGATGACTTCACCCTTGTTATTCATCTCAAAGACCTGTGGACTTTTTGCTTCTACAGCATTTTTGTCATGTCCTTGCCAATTACAAACATATAATCCATTTTCAGAAGGATATAAACCTGCAACAAAAAATAGACGAACCCCCTGGATATCATTCTCACCAAAACAACGAACGACTTCTCCTTTTTCCAAATTAATCTCCATCAAGTTATGCTTATCACCACAAGCAACCCAATAGTTTCCGTTCGTAGATTGCTGAACAGCAAATGGATTCCCTTTTACAGGCATTTTCCGTACTAATTCTCCCGCAGGAGTTACTTCACGGACATCATTACCTCCCATAAGAGGTAAAAGGTAGTTACCACGTGCATTTTTGTTGATCTGACGGAACTGACCATGTACTTGTTTTATACCTGTCTCATACTCTGTACGTGAAAGTATTTCTCCTTTCGGATTAACTTCCATAATCACAGCTGGATGACCCGCACAACCCAATAGATAATTACCATCAGGTAATACACGAGCTGTCTGCAATTCACAGGTATCAGGAACTTGAATATTCCAAATTTCCTGATGGTCACGAGTAATCAATTTTGCCCCTTTTTTATAAGAGAATAAAATATTTCCGTCTGGTGTTTCAAATGCAGAATTGCATTCCCATCCCTTTTCTAATGGATGTTCCCATTCTATCTGCTTGGTTTCCTTATCAATAATGACAATCTTGTTCCACCCTGAACCAGCTAACAAAAGTTTCTCTGCTTTTTTACTACAAGAGATACAAGCCAACAACATCAAGGCAGCACAAAGATAACTAAATAACTTACTCATCATGAGGTGAATTACTTAGATAACTCCTGAAACATTTCATATCCCTGTTCCGGAGTCAAACCATCGTGAACAACTGCATGAACAGCCTGAATCATAGCTGCAGGGTTTTCACTCTGGAAGACGTTACGACCCATATCTACACCTACAGCACCGTCATTTACAGCG
>JAFUOJ010000036.1 GCA_017481945.1 Parabacteroides sp.
GGCTTGTTTGGCATTGTGGGGATGTGCTGAACAGCGAAGTGAGAAAGAAGCCCCTTTGAAAATGATAAATCAGGTTGACTTCTCTCATGTGAAAATTCAGGATCATTTCTGGTCTCCTCGTTTGAGTAAACATATATCTACTACCCTTCCGGTCTGTATTGATCAGATAGAAAACCAGACGGGGCGTATCAAGAATTTTGAGAATGCTGCTAAAAAAGAGGGAAAGCATTCCGGAATCTTTTTTGATGACTCTGATGTCTACAAGGCATTGGAAGGAATGGCTTATACATTGATTAATAATCCGGATCTGGAGTTAGAGAAAAAGGCGGATGAATGGATTGATAAGTTTGCCGCTGCTCAGGAAGAGGATGGATATATCAATACTTACTATACTTTGACCGGACTGGATAAACGGTGGCACAATATGGATAAGCATGAAATGTATTGTGCGGGTCACATGACAGAGGCGGCTGTAGCTTATTATCAGGCTACCGGTAAGCGGAAACTGCTGGATGTTTGTATTCGTATGACTGATCACATGATGAGTATCTTTGGTCCGGGTAAACGTCACTGGGTTCCGGGACATGAGGAGATTGAGTTGGCTTTGGTAAAACTGTACCAAGTGACGAAGGAACAGAAATATTTGGATTTTGCGAATTGGTTATTGGAAGAACGAGGTCATGGTCATGGTACAAAAGGAGACGAAGGGAAGTGGGACCCGAAATATTATCAGGATGATAAACCGGTTCGAGATATGACTGATATTGGTGGACATGCTGTACGCTGTATGTATCTCTATTGTGGTATGGCGGATGTAGCGGCTTTGAAACAAGATTCCGGATATATTGCTGCTATGCACCGTTTGTGGGATGACGTGGTGTTGCGTAATATGTATATCACCGGAGGTATCGGGTCTTCTAAGCATAATGAGGGATTTACGGAAGATTATGATTTACCGAATTTGGAGGCCTATTGTGAAACGTGTGCTTCTGTAGGTATGGTCTTTTGGAATTTACGTATGAATCAGTTTACTGGAGATTCTAAATATGTGGACGTATTGGAACGTTCGATGTATAACGGTGCTTTGGCTGGAATCTCTTTGGCAGGAGATCGTTTCTTTTATGTTAATCCGTTAGAATCCAAAGGAGAACATCACAGGAAAGCGTGGTATGGATGTGCTTGCTGCCCGAGTCAGATTTCTCGTTTCTTACCTTCTATCGGTAATTATGTTTATGGAGTTTCTGAACAAGCAATTTGGGTCAATCTATATGTCGGTAGTACCACTCAGATACCACTAGGTAAGAAAGAGGTGACTTTAAAACAGGAAACTGACTATCCTTGGGAGGGTGCGGTAAAACTGACCGTATCAACAGCGACACCTCTGAAAAAAGAGATTCGTTTACGTGTCCCGGGTTGGTGTAAGCAATACACAATTGCGGTGAATGGGGAAACAATGAATGCCCCGGTAGAAAAGGGATATGCCGTATTGAATAGAGAATGGAAAGAGGGAGATGTAATTGCCTTGGACATGGATATGCCTGTTGAGGTCGTTGCTGCTGATGCTCGAGTGAAACAGAATGTGGGTAAACGTGCGATCCAACGAGGGCCGTTGGTATATTGTATTGAAGAGGTGGATAATCAGAAAGGATTTGACGAGTTGGTTCTTACGCCTAACACTTCTTTCAAAGCGGAATTCAAACCTGCTTTATTGGAAGGTGTGACTGCTATTCAGGCAGAGACTGGTAAACAGACTATACAATTGATTCCTTATTACGCATGGGATAACCGTGAAGCGGGAAAGATGAAGGTCTGGATTGATTATAAAGAGTAATTGTTTGTCTTTTAAATCGAGTGGTTATGAAATCTATTATAAAGGCATTATGTGCTTCCTGGTTGGTGATATCTATGGCGACGGCTGCCAATCCAACAGAAGAGGATCATACAAATTCAGTCCCTTATAGAAACAATCGGTATCCTTTGCTTCAGAAGCCTTATATCGAATTGCCTATTGGTGCTATTCATGCGGAAGGCTGGATGCAGGAGCAGTTGTTGCGAATGAAGAACGGGATGACAGGGAATTTGGATAAGGTATATGAAAAGGTAATGGGACCGCGTAACGGTTGGTTAGGCGGAGATGGAGATGTTTGGGAACGTGGACCGTATTGGATAGATGGACTTTTGCCATTGGCTTACCTATTGAATGATCAAGCATTGATAGAAAAGGTAAAACCTTGGATTGAATGGACATTAGCTTCTCAAAAACCGAGTGGTTATTTCGGACCGGATACAGATCGAGGACCGGAACCGGGCTTGCAGCGAAATAATGCGCAGGATTGGTGGCCGAAGATGGTGATGTTGAAGGTTATGCAACAATATTATTCGGCTACAGAAGATGAACGGGTCATTGATTTTCTGACGAAATATTTTAAGTATCAATTAGCAGAACTACCTAAAAATCCGTTAGGAAAATGGACCTTCTGGGGAGAAAGACGCGGAGGGGACAACTTGATGGTGGTTTATTGGCTATATAATATTACAGGAGATAAGTTCCTCTTGGAATTAGGCGAATTAATTCATAAGCAGACATTTGATTGGACAGATGTTTTCTTGAATCAAGACCATCTGTCGCGGCAGTTGAGTTTGCATTGTGTGAATTTGGGACAGGGATTCAAGGAACCTGTTGTGTATTATCAACAGAGTAAAGAACAGAAACAAATTGACGCAGTTAAGAAAGCGGTGAAGGTTATGCGTAATACGATAGGATTGCCTACCGGGCTTTGGGGTGGTGATGAGTTATTACGTTTTGGAGAACCAACGACCGGCTCTGAACTATGTACAGCTGTTGAGATGATGTTTTCGTTGGAGGAGATGTTGGAAATAACGGGAGATGTACAATGGGCTGATCATCTGGAACGAGTTGCTTATAATGCATTACCGACACAGGTTACGGATGACTATTCTGCTCGTCAATATTATCAACAGGTGAATCAGGTTGCAGTCACTCCGGAATGGCGTGAGTTTACAACTCCACATGAAGATACAGATATTCTGTTTGGAGAACTGACGGGGTATCCTTGCTGTACCTCTAATTTACATCAAGGGTGGCCAAAATTTGTTCAGAATTTATGGTATGCAACGGCAGACAATGGAATAGCTGCTTTGGTGTATGCTCCATCTTCAGTAGAGGCAAAAGTGGCGAATGGGATAACTGTTCGAATTCAGGAGGAGACTGCTTATCCTTTCGATGAGAAGATTCACTTTCATTTTACCTTTGCCGACAAGAAAGTAAAGAAAGCTTTTTTCCCGTTCCATTTACGTATTCCGGCTTGGTGTCAACAACCGGTGATACAGATAAATGGAGAATCTATTTCGGTAGATGTTTGTCCGGGAGAAATTGCTCGTGTTAATCGAGAATGGAAACAGGGAGATGTGTTAAGTATTGAGTTGCCTATGCCGATTACAGCCAGTCGTTGGTATAGTGGAAGTGCAGTGATTGAACGAGGTCCACTGTTGTATGCTTTGAAGATGGAAGAAAAGTGGGAAAAGAAATCTTTCGAAGGAGAAAAGGCTGCTAAGTATGGAAATTGGTATTATCAGGTAACTTCTGATTCCCCTTGGAATTATGCTTTCAAACGAGCTTCTTTGACTCCGGAAAGTATCAATCAACATTTTACAGTAGAGAAGGTGGAGCAAATAGCTACTTATCCTTGGAATGCGGAAAATGCTCCTATTACTTTGAAAACAAAAGGGTATCCGGTAAAAGGATGGACTCTGTACCGAGGTTCAACAGGTAAGGTCCCCTACTACACGCAACAGGGGGCCGATTTATTAGAAGCAGAACCAATAGAATTGATCCCTTACGGGTGTACGACACTTCGAGTAACGGAATTCCCGGTAAGATAAATCTATTAACGGAAGAATAAAGCAAGGGACAGGACCTATCACAGGCGCTGTCCCTTTTTATTTAAAACCAACTATGAAAAATAACCAAAAGCGGTTTAGAAGATTAGTTTATGTCGTTCTTCAGAGTTCTTTGTTTGTATTTGCAGGATGTAAATTCCCGGTTCCGTAGTTACAGGAATTGTTTGCGTCCCTGCTTGAATCACTTTTTGCCATACGCATTCTCCCAAGAGATTGAAAAGTTTTATATTTCCAGGTGTTGGGATGTTTTGCAGATAGAGTTGTTTGTCTTTTATAGCATAGCGAATTTCTTTCTCTGGGGTTTCTATATGCACATTCTGTTTGGTATGGGGCTCTTCAGTCGTAATGTTGAGTGGATGGTGAGTATCAATGACGGAAACTGCATTTTTTGTTGTGTTTTCTTCCATGATCTGTAGGGTCGTTGAAGAGGAGGCTTTTACAAAGAATGCAGAAAAAGGAGGTAATGCATGATTACTTCCGATTGCATAGGGTTGATAACTACTACCGTTGTACACATAGACGTATCCATCTAAAGCTGCATTGCTTTTTATACGAGATAAAGCCAATGGAGCTGGTAATGGATTTCCACATAGATACCATCCGTAATTTTCCTGATTCGTTGAGGTGGAATTATTTTCTAAGGTGATTGAAAGAGTTCCTTTTTGGGCAAAGTCTTCTGTTACCTCACCTGGTTGGGAAGAAAAAGATAAGGTCTTTTGGGTGGCATTTTTGTCTAATGCAATTAAATAGCCTCGATTCTTTTCAAACAGTGGGGTATTTGTATCTGTGTGAATGGGTACTACTTCCCAGTTCTCAGACGATTGATTTTCTGTTGCCCGTTTGTCTCCGTTGTAGGTTTGTACATAGAAATAGTTACCTCCGTCGTTGGGGGTGTCATCTTTTTGTTCAAATTGAGAGTCTATTCCTGAGAAATAAACATCAAAAGGAAAAGAGATGAAATACCATTTATCGGTAGATTCAAATGTTTTATGTACAGTGATACGATTTGAAATATTGATCTCTCCATTAGAAAGAACGTTTGCTTCGTCTCCATACAAATCTAAATTGTTGATGGAAAGTTGACTGCTACTTTCAATTTGAAGGGAGCCTGAATAGATAGCAATGTCATGACATTGTGTATCTTCAGTTATGGAAACGGTACCGTTGATTAAGGCACTTCGATTTCGTAAAGGAGGAAGATGTGACCAACGGGTAGAATCAGTCCATATCCCAGTTCCTGTAAATAAAGAATAGGTAGGAATGTTCCCATAGGCAAAAACACTGTCTGTCATATAATATCCAGTTGCCTCACTGGTTGTTTGAGTTGTTACAAAAGACAAAGAGTTGGGATTATTTCCTATGGTGAAATATTTGTAGTTTAGGTAATCTTCTTCCGTTGGTGTGTGAGCCGTTAATTTCTCGTCTTCTCCATTTCGAAAGACATATAGTAAAAGGGAATCTTTACTAGATAAATGTAATCCTGCTACATGTATTTTGATTTTTACATCTGTGTAGGCAGATAGTGAGTAGGGCTGGAAAATAGCCCCTGAACCAACGGGTAGTTTTAAAGTATATTTGTCTTGGACAACAGAAGAACTTCCGGTTAACGTGAAATCCCAATTGTCTTTTTCTGATTTTCCGAAAGTTTGTATTCGGAATGTATCACAAACAGTCGGGTTGTCTTCACTGTTTATAAAACTTTCCCATGTAGATGGATTAGAAACTTGCGCGTGCAGCGCATAACTGGTGCAAAGAAATGCACATTGCATGAAATGTAAAATAGACTTTCTCATAGTTAATACTATTTTGATTTTTAATTGCTGCAAATATACAAAAATAATTGGATTTACTATCTTTGTCGCATGAAAGAATTTATTATATCGGAAGCACAAACAGAAAAAGCGGTTTTGGTAGGGTTGATCACTCCTACGCAAAGCGAACAGAAGGTAAAGGAATATCTGGACGAGTTGGCTTTTTTGGCTGATACGGCAGGTGTTGAGGCGGTCAAACGTTTTTATCAAAAGTTAGACGGTCCCAATTCAGTTACTTTTGTCGGCTCTGGTAAATTATTGGAAATCAAAGAATATGTGGTAGAGCATGAGATCGGATTGGTGATCTTCGATGATGAGCTTTCAGCGAAGCAATTACGTAACATCGAAAAGGAGTTGCAGGTAAAGATTCTGGACCGGACCAATTTGATTTTGGATATTTTTGCTCGTCGGGCACAAACGGCTCATGCTAAAACTCAAGTTGAGTTGGCACAATATAAATATATGTTGCCCCGGTTGACCCGTTTGTGGACCCACTTGGAACGTCAGCGAGGAGGTGTAGGTATGCGTGGTCCGGGTGAAACGCAGTTGGAGACGGATAAGCGTATTATTTTGGATAAAATCTCTAAACTAAAGCGAGATTTAGTTGAAATAGATAAACAGAAAAGTGTACAAAGAAAGAATCGTGGCAAAATGGTGCGTGTTGCTTTGGTGGGATATACCAATGTCGGTAAGTCGACCTTGATGAATCTGCTGAGTAAGAGTGACGTTTTTGCAGAGAATAAACTGTTTGCCACTTTGGATACGACCGTAAGAAAGGTGATTGTTGAAAATCTGCCGTTCCTATTGTCCGATACTGTTGGTTTTATCCGGAAGTTGCCTACCGAACTGGTGGAATCCTTCAAATCAACCTTGGATGAGGTACGTGAAGCCGACCTATTGGTTCATGTCGTTGATATATCCCATCCTACTTTTGAAGAACAGATAGAGGTGGTGAATCGGACTTTGATGGAGATAGACAAGACGGAGAAGCCAATGATTATGGTCTTTAATAAAGTCGATGCATTTACGTTTGTCCCTAAAGAGGAAGATGATCTCACACCGCGTACACGAGAGAATATTGACTTGGACGAACTGAAGCATACTTGGATGAACAAGATGCAGGATAACTGTATTTTTATATCGGCCAAGGAGCGTACCAATATTGAAGCACTCAAAGCATTGTTATATGAACGGGTGAAACAGATCCATATCACTCGTTTCCCCTATAATGATTTTCTGTTCCAGCAGTATGACGAGGAATAGTTAGAAAAGAGATTTTAAAGGCTACTCACCCAAGCGACGGAACTATTTGGTTTTGTTTCTTGGGTGATGTTCTAATATCTCTTTCCGTAAGAATTGTCTGTCAATATGTGTATAGATTTCTGTTGTAGTAATCTTTTCGTGTCCTAACATCTCTTGGATAGCCAACAAGTGAGCACCTCCTTCCAATAGATGAGTAGCAAACGAGTGGCGGAATGTATGAGGGCTTATGTTTTTCTTTATCCCGGCTAAAGCTGCCTGTTGTTTGATGATGTGGAAGATGGTGATACGGGAAAGGGAAGTTCCTCTTTTACTTAAAAATAGGATGTCCTCAAATCCTTTCTTGACAGGTATGTGATTCCGGTCGTAGAGGTAGTTTTTGATCTCTTTTATGGCAATTTGTGAGATAGGAACCAAGCGTTGTTTGCTACCTTTACCCTCTACCTTAATAAATCCTTCGTCGAAATAGATGTCTGTAAAACGGAGAGAAACCAACTCGGATACCCGTAGTCCGCAACTGTATAGCACCTCAAGGATGGCTCTGTTCCGTTGCCCTTCCGGTTGGGTAAGGTCAATACTGTCTAAAATAGAATTGATCTCTTTGACGGTCAAGACTTCAGGTAGTTTCAACCCGATTTTGGGAGATTCCAATAACTCAGTCGGATCAACGGTTATGTAGTTGTCCAAGAGGAGAAATTTATAAAAAGACTTGATACCGGAGATAATTCTGGCCTGAGAGCGGGGATGAATTCCGAGGTCATGCAGTTGAGCGATAAATTGTTGCAGATCGCTGTAGGTGATATCCTCATATTTTTTTCCTTCGTTCTCAACGAAATTTGTCAATTTATCCAAATCAGTCAGATAGGCATCGATGGAATTTGCTGAAAGTGCTTTTTCCAGACGGAGGTATGTTTTATATCGTTTTATTTTGTCGTTTTCTAAGTGCATGGGATAAATTACAAATCTTTACTATCTTTGCCCCCATATTTCTATGAGGTAGAAATATGGTGCAAAAGTAATAAATTACGACAAAATGAAGAAGATTCAGATTATTAATGGCCCTAATCTTAATTTATTAGGTAAGCGCGAACCTTCTGTATATGGAAAGGAAGCTTTCGAAGGTTTTTTGAGTGAACTACGTGCAAAGTATCCGCAATGTGAGATTACTTATTTTCAGAGTAATGTAGAGGGTGAGATGATTAATAAGATTCATGAGGTTGGTTTTGATTATGACGGAATTATTATGAATGCAGGAGCTTATACGCATACCTCGATTGCTCTACATGACGCAATTAAAGCAGTGACAACTCCTGTGGTAGAGGTACATATTTCTAATGTACATGCACGTGAATCCTTTCGCCATGTCTCTATGATTTCAGCCGCTTGCAAAGGTGTTATTTTAGGATTTGGGTTGGATTCGTATCGGTTGGCTGTAGAAGCTGTTCTTCAGTTTTCTGAGAACAAGTAAGAACAACAGGATATTGAAACTGTTGGATATAAAGAAGAAAGATTGGTTATAAGGTAAAAAGATGTTTAATCGAGTTGGCGGATGGCTGCCAACGAATGAAAGGGTTATTTATGTTAAAGCATACAAAGATTGTTGCTACGATTTCAGATCAGCGTTGTGATGTAGAATTTATTGATGCGTTGTATAGAGCCGGGATGAACGTAGTGCGTTTAAATACAGCCCACATGTCGGAAGAGGGGTTGACAAGAGTGGTCCAGAATGTCCGTGCAGTTTCTGATCGAATCGGTATTTTAATGGATACCAAGGGACCGGAGGTACGAACAACGATTGCACAAGCACCGATTCCTTTTAAAACGGGAGAAGTGGTCAAAGTCATGGGAAATCCGGATGGAGAGACGACACATGATTGTATATGTGTCTCTTATCGTAATTTTGTGAAAGACTTGGCAGTCGGTAGCGACATCTTGATTGACGATGGAGATCTTGAGTTGAAGGTGGTAGATAAAAAGGGGGACTATTTGGTTTGTGAAGTAGGAAATGACGCTACTTTGGGTAACCGTAAGAGTGTAAATGTTCCCGGAGTCCGTATTAATCTGCCCTCGTTAACAGAAAAGGATCGGAGAAATATTCAGTGGGCGATTGATCATGAGTTGGATTTTATTGCGCATTCTTTTGTTCGTGGTAGACAGGATGTGATGGATATCCAACATATATTGGACGACCAGTATAGTCCGATAAAAATTATTGCAAAGATCGAGAACCAGGAGGGTATCGATAATATTGACGATATTTTGGAGGTTGCCTATGGAATTATGGTGGCTCGTGGGGATTTAGGTATTGAAGTACCTGCCGAGAAAATACCGGGGATTCAACGGATATTGATTCGGAAATGTGTGGAGATGAAAAAGCCGGTTATCGTAGCTACTCAAATGCTTCATTCTATGATTAACAATCCACGTCCGACACGTGCAGAGGTAACTGATATTGCCAATGCGATTTATGACCGTACGGATGCCTTGATGTTGAGCGGAGAAACGGCTTATGGTAAATATCCGATCGAGGCTGTCCAGACAATGACGAAGGTGGCTCGTGAAGCAGAACGGACGAAGTTGGCAGTGAATGATATTCGTGTGCCCATCACCGGCAACGATTTGGATGTCACTTCATTCTTGGCTAAACAGGCTGTGAAATCATCCTCTAAGTTACATGTAAAAGCAATTATTACGGATAGTTATACGGGACGAACCGCAAGATATTTGGCAGCTTTCCGGGGTACATCTACGGTGTTTGCTATTTGTTATAATCCCCGTGTAATGCGTATGTTGTCTCTTTCTTATGGTGTATGGGCTGTCCATCAACCTTATAATGATAGCCGTCGCGGATTCTTCTGTGACGCATTGAATCAGTTGATTAAAAGTGGACGTATTACGCGTGAGAATATGGTTGCTTATTTGAGTAGCAGTTTCGGTGAAGGAGGTACCAGCTTTTTGGAAATCAATAATGTAGGAAAGGTTTTGGACGCTGGAGGGAATTATCAGTTGCCAACGTTTAAGGAATAGTAGAAAATTATAAATCAAAAGAATTGTGACAATAGACGAATACATTCTTTCACATAGTGACGAAGAGGGGGCTTTGTTGGCTGCGTTAAATCGGGATGCCAATGTGAACCTGCTTCGTCCTCGTATGTTATCCGGTCATCTGCAAGGACGAATCTTAAAGATGTTTTGCCGAATGCTTCAGCCTCGCCGCGTATTAGAGATAGGAACCTATACAGGATATGCGACTCTTTGCATGGCAGAAGGGATGGAAGAGGGGAGTTTGATCCATACTTTGGAGATTAATGACGAAATGGAGGATTTTATTATGAAGTATCTGAACAAATCGCCTCATAAAGATAAAATAAAGGTCCATTTCGGAGATGCTCTTGAACTTATTCCCACTTTAGATGAGACGTTTGATTTAGTTTTTATAGATGCTGATAAACGTTTGTATTCAGAGTATTTCGATCTTATTTTCCCTAAAGTACGTCCGGGAGGACTGATTCTGGCAGATAATACCTTGTGGGATGGACATGTCATTGAGGAACATCCTACCGATAAACAGACATTGGGTATTTTACATTTTAATGATAAAGTCAAAGAAAATCCACTTATTGAAAAAGTTATCTTACCTTTGCGGGACGGTCTTACAATGATCTGGAAAAAATAAATAAGGAAATAATATGGAAAGTACAAGATTAAGTAAAATAGAACGTCTTTTACAAAAGGAATTAGGAGGTATCTTTCAGAGACAGACACAGGCTATGCATGGTGTTCTGGTCTCAGTCAGTGTAGTACGTGTAAGTCCGGATTTAAGTGTAGCACGTGCTTATTTGAGTATCTTCCCGTCAGAAAAAGCTCAGGATTTACTTGAAAACATTCGAGCAAATACGAAGGCTATTCGTTATGATTTGGGACAGCGAATTCGTCAGCAGGTACGTAAAATTCCGGAATTGACATTCTTTATTGATGACTCTTTGGACTATATAGAGAATATCGAGAATTTATTGAAGAAATAAAAGTTACAGCCTTGAATTTCCCGTTTTATATAGCTCGGCGCTATCTGTTCTCCAAAAAATCTCACAATGCCATAAATATAATATCTATGGTATCGGTTTGTGGGGTTGTGGTAGTTACCATTGCGTTGGTTTGTGCGTTGTCTGTATTAAATGGTTTTGTAGGATTAGTCTCCTCCATGCTGAGTAATTTCGATCCGGAATTGAAGATACAACCTGTGCATGGAAAGGTTTTCGATTCGACTTTACCGGCTATTCAGGAGGTAAAGAGGTTACCTGATGTCGCATTGTTTTGCGAGGTCTTGCAAGATAATGCGCTGGTACGGTATAGGGATCGCCAGATCGTAGCGACGGTAAAAGGTGTCGATGATACGTTTGAGAAATTGACACAGATTGATAGCCTCCTGATTGATAGTCGGGACGGGAAGTTTATTTTATCAGATGAGGTTGTCAATTATGCAAATTTGGGGGTTGGGACAGCCTCCTCTTTAGGGGTACGGGCTAATTTTGTAGACCCTTTGGAGATCTATGTCCCGAAGCGAGATGAGAAGGTCAATCTGTCTAATCCGGCTTCCTCTTTTAATTTGGAATATGCCTTTGTGGGAGGTGTTTACGCAACGAATCAACAAATGTATGATGAGAATTATTTGTTGTTGCCTCTCTCGCTGACCCGATCCTTATTTCATTATGAAAAAGAGGTCTCTGCTATAGAATTATCTCTACGTCCCGGTGCAGATGTAAATTCGGTAAAGAACCAAATAAAATCGCTTTTGGGTGAAGATTTCTTTGTGAAGGACCGCTATGAACAACAGGAATCAGCTTTCAAGATGATGCAAGGGGAAAAATGGATGATTTTCCTGATTCTCTGTTTTATACTTCTTTTGGCTCTGTTTAATGTAATCGGTTCTCTTTCAATGTTGATGATTGAGAAAAAAGGAGATGTCTGTACCTTGCGCAATATGGGAGCCGATGACTCTTTAATCTGCCGTATTTTTCTTTTTGAAGGTTGGATGATTTCCGGATTTGGGGTGCTGATTGGTATAATAATAGGGTTGGCTCTTTGTTTGTTACAACAGGAATTCGGATTAATTAAGTTAGGAGAGACAGCGGGAGCTTTTGTGATTGATGCCTATCCTGTCCGAGTAGAATTGGAAGATGTATTACTTGTTTTTATAACTGTTTTAACGATTGGCCTTTTTGCAGCTTGGTATCCCGTTCATTATTTAGGGAAAAAATGGTTGAATAAATAAAATACAAAGGCGGAAGTACTGGTTACTCCCGCCTCACTTTCATAATTAGTATTTTGGTTATGGTGTTTAACAATAGAGTATTACCCTATTGTTAATTGCAAGCAAAGAAAGATAAAATAAATTAAAGATGCAAATATTTATATTGTAATTTCTTAATGATTCAGAGATAAACGAGTTATCTGTTTGTTTTTGCGATAAAAAGTAGACTGTGTTTGCCTGTTGAAAACTTTTTATTACTTTTCTCTTATATTTCTTGGTGGTTCAAATAGGAAATGTGTAATTTTACCCTCTCATAAGGTAATGTACGTGCAAATCAACAAACTACATACCCTTATTTTAAGGAAAAGTTTAACACTGCAAGCAAAAAATGGAAGAGAAAGAGGTTTGTTATCATGTACCGGTCATGCTTCAAGAGAGTTTAGAAGGCTTGAATATTCAACCATCGGGGGTGTATGTGGATGTTACCTTTGGTGGAGGTGGACATTCCCGGGAAATATTGAAGCAATTAGGAAGTGAGGGAGAACTTTATGGTTTTGACCAAGACGCTGACGCTGAAAAGAATATTCCTGCAGATACTCGCTTTACTTTTGTTCGTAGCAATTTCCGCTATTTATATAATTTTATGCGTTATCATGGCGTAGAGGGGGAAGTAGACGGTCTTTTGGCTGACTTAGGAGTCTCTTCTCATCATTTTGATGATAAAGAACGGGGATTTTCTTTTCGTTTTGAGGGAGTATTAGATATGCGTATGAATACGCGGGCGGGTCAAACTGCTGCTGATATTATTAATACTTATACGGAAGATCAATTGGCAGATTTGTTTTATCTCTATGGCGAATTGAAGGTGGCTCGGAAGTTGGCTTCAGTATTGGTCCGTAGTAGAGAGATGAAACGAATAAATACGATTCAGGACTTTTTGGAAGTTATAAAGCCTTTTGTCGGAAAAGATAAGGAGAAGAAGTTTTTAGCTCAAGTCTTTCAGGCATTACGTATAGAAGTGAATGATGAAATGCGTGCCTTGAAGGAGATGTTGCAACAAACATTGCAGGTTTTAAAACCCGGAGGGCGATTGGTCGTCATTACGTATCATTCTTTAGAGGACCGTCTGGTTAAAAACTTTTTAAGGTCTGGAAATTTTGAAGGTAAGACTGAACAAGATTTTTTTGGAAATGTAAAGTCTCCATTTCGTTTGGTGAACAATAAGGTAATTGTGCCTTCGGAAGAAGAGGTTGAACGGAATCCCCGCTCTCGAAGCGCAAAATTACGGATTGCAGAGAAATTATAAGATTTTAGAGGATATGGAAGAGGTACAATCGACAAAGAAAAAGAAAGAGAATCGTTTTTCTCTTTTATATGTTTTGGGAGGCGGAATCCTGAAAGAGGAATTTGTTGTTAAACATACGCGCATGATTGTGCTGATTGTTATCCTAATCTTTTTCTTTATAGGGAACCGTTATACTTGTATGCAGAAATTGCGTGAGATAGACCGATTGCAGCAGCAGCTTCGCGACGTACGTTTTGAGGCGTTGTCCATTTCTTCTGAATTGACGGGGAACAGTCGGCAGTCTCAAATTGAATTATTGATAGAAGAACAAGGAATAGAATTAGAGGCGGCAAAGAATCCGCCATACGAATTGTATAAGTAAGATGACTGAAGATATAGAATCAAATGAAACAGCTCCAAGAAGTAACCGAATTTTGTTTTGTTACTTTTTCATTGTCTTATTGCTCGGCTCTGTAGCGGTAGGCATCGTTGTGAGTGCTTGTAGGACCGCTTTTGTGGAAAAGGAGCATTGGTTGAAGGTTGCAGAAAGCCAGGAGCTTCCTAATCGTTTGATATTCCCAAGTCGCGGAAATATCTATTCTTCGGATGGCAAGTTAATGGCAACCAGTGTGCCCTGTTATTATTTGTATATTGATTTTGCTGCAGATTGTTTTTCTAAGAAAACAAAGAGCTGGAGTAGCTTAGATACGCTTTTATATAGTAAACGTAATGGCATAGACTCCTTGGCTATTTGCCTTTCTCATAAGTTTAAGGATCGTTCACCTGCCGGATATAAAAACTATTTGTTAAGCGGGCTAAAGGCTAAGAAGAAGAATCGCCAGTTCCCCATTTATAAAGGGAGAGTATCCTATTCTGATTTGAAGGAGATAAAGAAATATCCTTTCTTACGTTTAGGGGTTTTTAAAAGTGGTTTTTACACACGTGAAATGGTAATACGTCAAAAGCCTTTTGGCTCATTGGCTGATCGTACAATTGGAAACACCTATCGAGATATAGATCCTGAAACCGGACTTACAAAAGGTAAGAACGGTTTGGAGTTGCAA
>JAFUOJ010000037.1 GCA_017481945.1 Parabacteroides sp.
GAAATAGCTAATCCGGGCAGGGCATTAAGGGCTGAGATAGACCATATACCCATCAATGTTATTAGGGAAATCATTCCTTTTCCTGTTTGTATCTGCATAGCTTTAGTCTTTATCTAATTATGTAAAAAACAATTGAGTTTTGTAAAGGTTCATATTCTCCTCTTGGAGATAAAACCTCTTTGTGTGAAGATTTTAGGTTAAAAAATAGGTTGATTTAGTACTCTTATATAAGATTGTTTTAATAAAGCCCAAATATCGTGTGTTTAAACAAAAACGGAGAACAATTATAAAAGGTGGTTGTTTTTGGCATACAATCGATTAAAAGAAGTCGGTGACGCCATTAATAATTAAAAACAAAAAAGACATGGAAGATTCTAATTTTAGAAAAGGTGACGCCAAAACAGCGATTTTTGGCTCAGAAAGAATGTTGAAATCCTCTCCTGTAGACAAGATTCCGGAGGGTCCTACTACTCCAGAGATTGCCTATCAAATGGTAAAGGATGAGACGTATGCACAGACACAACCAAGATTGAATTTAGCAACGTTTGTCACTACTTACATGGATGACTATGCCACTAAACTAATGAATGAGGCGATCAGTATTAATTACATCGATGAAACGGAGTATCCACGTATTGCCGTTATGAATGCGAAGTGTATTAATATTGTTGCCAACTTATGGAATACACCGGAGAAAGATAAGTGGAAGACAGGTGCGTTGGCCATAGGTTCCTCTGAAGCTTGTATGTTAGGAGGAGTAGCTGCTTGGTTACGTTGGCGTAAAAAGAGATTAGCTGCCGGAAAACCGGTGGATAAACCGAACTTTGTTATTTCTACGGGATACCAAGTTGTTTGGGAGAAGTTTGCTCAATTATGGGAAATAGAAATGCGTCAGGTGCCTCTTACCTTAGAAAAGACAACATTGGATCCGGAGGAAGCTTTGAAGATGTGTGATGAAAATACAATATGTATCGTACCTATTCAAGGGGTAACTTGGACCGGTTTGAATGATGATGTAGAGGCATTGGACAAAGCACTTGATGCCTACAATGCGAAGACAGGTTATGATATTCCTATCCATGTGGACGCGGCTTCCGGTGGTTTTATCCTTCCTTTCTTAAATCCGGAAAAAAAGTGGGACTTTCGTCTAAAATGGGTTTTATCTATTAGTACATCCGGACATAAATTTGGCCTGGTTTATCCGGGTTTAGGTTGGGTCGTATGGAAAGATAAATCTTATCTTCCGGAATCTATGTCTTTTAGTGTAAATTATTTAGGAGCTAATATTACCCAAGTCGGTTTGAATTTCTCTCGTCCGGCTGCTCAGATATTGGGACAGTACTATCAATTTATCCGTTTAGGCTTCCAAGGTTATAAGGAGATTCAAAAGAATAGTATGGATATTACTAAATACCTTCATACTGAGATTGGAAAGATGGCTCCTTTTGAAAATTATAGTAAAGAGGTGGTTAATCCGCTATTTATTTGGTATTTGAAACCGGAATATGCAAAGAAGGCCAAATGGACCTTATACGATCTACAAGATAAGTTGAAACAAGGTGGTTGGATGGTTCCTGCTTATACACTCCCTAATAACATACAGAACTATATCGTTATGCGTATAGTGGCTCGTCAAGGTTTCAGTCGTGATATGGCAGATATGTTGTTGAATGACATGAAAGAGGCTATTGCTGAACTTGAAAAATTGGAATATCCAACACCTACTCGTATCGCTCAGGATAAGAATCAGGAGATAAAAGGTTCGGTATTTACGCATACCGGTTCACATCACAAGAAAAAATAGTCAATTTATAATCACCGATTAAAACGGTTTATTCTTTTAGTTGATGAGCCTTCTGCCTCTGTGTCCTTAGCAGAGAAACAGAAGGCTCTTTGTAGTAAGCAAAATATACACATTTAATAATTTAAGAATTCATGGCAACAAACGTTGGAAAAGCAGTAAAATTGGGTGTTTTTACTCTTGCAATTATGAATGTTACAGCAGTTGTTTCCCTTCGTGGACTACCGGCTGAAGCGGTTTATGGACTAAGTTCTGCCTTTTATTATTTATTTGCAGCAATCGTATTTCTAATTCCTACCTCTTTGGTCGCAGCGGAATTAGCAGCAATGTTTCAAGATAAACAGGGAGGAGTCTTTCGTTGGGTAGGAGAGGCCTATGGTAAGAAGTGGGGATTTTTGGCCATTTGGGTACAATGGGTAGAAAGTACGATTTGGTATCCTACCGTATTGACCTTTGGAGCTGTCTCCATTGCTTTCATAGGAATGAATGATGTACATGACATGGCATTGGCTTCTAATAAATATTATACGTTGATAATAGTGTTAATCATCTATTGGTTAGCCACCTTTATCTCCTTGAAAGGATTGGATTGGGTAGGAAAGGTGGCAAAGGTCGGAGGTTTGGTAGGTACTATCATTCCGGCTGCATTATTGATTGTTTTAGGAATTGCCTATTTAGCAATGGGAGGTCATTCCAATTTGGACTTTCATAGTAACTTCTTCCCCGATTTCTCAAAGTTTGATAATTTGGTTCTGGCAGCTAGTATTTTCCTCTTTTATGCCGGAATGGAGATGGGAGGTATCCATGTAAAGGATGTAGAGAACCCCTCTGTTAACTATCCGAAAGCGGTGTTTATCGGTGCATTAATTACTGTTTTAATCTTTGTGTTAGGAACCTTTTCATTGGGAGTTATCATTCCGGAAAAGGACATAAACTTGACACAAAGTCTGTTAGTCGGCTTTGATAATTACTTTAAGTTTATTCATGCCTCCTGGTTATCACCGATTATTGCCGTTGCATTGGCGTTTGGTGTATTGGCAGGTGTATTAACATGGGTAGCAGGTCCTTCAAAAGGTATCTTTGCAGTTGGGAAAGCCGGTTACTTACCTCCTTTCTTTCAGAAGACAAATAAATTAGGTGTACAGAAGAATATATTGATAGTCCAAGGATTAGCGGTTACCTTCTTGAGCCTGTTGTTTGTAGTCATGCCCTCCGTACAGAGTTTCTATCAGATTCTATCTCAATTGACGGTTGTCCTCTATTTAATTATGTACATGTTGATGTTCTCAGGAGCTATCGTTCTACGCTACCGGATGAAGAAAACCGGTCGCCCGTTCCGTATCGGTAAAGAGGGGAATGGCTTGATGTGGTTCATCGGTGGTTTAGGATTCTTAGGTTCATTGTTGGCATTTATATTGAGCTTTATTCCGCCCAGCCAGATTTCAACAGGGAATAATACTGTTTGGTTTGCTGTTTTGATCATTGGTGTTATTGTGGTGGTAGCAGCTCCTTTTATTATTTATGCCTCTAAGAAACCCTCTTGGATAGATCCGAATACACAGTTTGAACCTTTCCATTGGGAGGAGAATAAGTAAGAATTTGTTTTAACATTTGTTTGTAAGGGGTATGGGAACAGTAGTGCTCCCATACCTATCAACCCCGGCTCTGATACCTATGGGAATACCAGTGTTCCCATAGGTACCAGAGCCGGTATTCCCATAACTATCAGCAGAGGGGTTCCCCTCTATGTAGGCTTACCAGCCTGGGTTTTGCTCTAACTCTTTGTTCATATCGATTTCTTCTTGAGGAATAGGCCAGAGGTTGTATTTCTCTTCAGTGATCTTTGTTGAAAGGACCTTTCCTACGACATCAACTTGTGCTTGATTGTTTGTTATGGAAGTTAATAAGCCCCAACGTTTTAGGTCATTATATCGAATGCCTTCGGCAGCAAATTCAATGGCTCTTTCGCGTTTGATACGTTCAAAGACCTCCTCTTTACCGGTTGCTTGTAGATAAGAAGGACCTGAATTTAACAATGCTATTCCGGCTCTTTCTCGTACCTGATTAATTAATTCAACCGCTTTTGTTTGATTCCCACTTTCATTATAGCATTCAGCTAACATAAGTAGAACATCTGCATAACGAATCAAAGGGAAGTTTGTTGGTGAATGAAGACGATTGGCAATCAGGCCATTCATATCGTATTCAGGAACAAACTTGCGATAAAGATAGGTGTTGTATCCGTAAGCATTGCGAACATATCCGTAAGTCTCATTGGAAGGATTGGAGGGAGCTATTATCATTTCACAATCTTTGGCAGCATTGTTTACCCAGCCTTTGTATAGATTGGCTGTATAGGGTAGAATGATACTTGACTCCATGCGTGGATCTCGTTCAGAGTACATCTTTTGTAAGGTTTGTACACTTTCCGGATATTCAACTACCTTTTGTCCTGCCTCATCAAAAGTAGAGTAGAAGACCTTCTCTTTAATTGCATTGTCTGTTGAGAATCCGGGGAAGATCTCATCCCAATTGAAAGGTCGTCCGTCTTTATATTCATACATATCTACCAATTCAACAGAGGGTACTAAGCAATTGATACAACCTCCATAAGAGGCGCGATTACCGATGTAATGGACAGGCATACCGTATGCTGTACTGGCTCCACCTAAGTTCTGAATCGCAAAAATCATTTCGGAACTTTCATCTCCTCCGGGTTTAAAAAGTTCTGCATAATCAGGATAGAGTGCATATCCATAACCTCCGTTACAAACCTCTTCAAATGCGTTAATAGCCTCTTGATATTGTTTATTGTAAAGTAGGACTTTTCCTTTGAGTGCATAGGCCGCACCGCTTGTAGCACGTCCTTTATCCTCTTCTCCCCAAGCTTGTGGAAGGTTTGAACAAGCATACTCTAAATCGGAAAGAATGAAGTTACGGACCTCCTCTGCGGTGTTTCGGGTTTTATACATGTTATCATATTCCTTATCTATCTCAGTTGTTTCGTCATAAATAGGAATACCACCGTATAAGTTTAATAGTTCGTTGTAGAAAAAAGCACGCATGAAACGAGCTTCAGCTATATATTGATTCGTTAGGTTTTTGTCCATGTCAACAGATTCTACGTTTGTGATAAGGGTATTTGCTCGTGCAATACCATCATACAAACTTTGCCAAACACTTTTGAATACTCCTGTAGTTGAATTACTCTGTCCCTGTGCGACTTCAATAAAGCCATAAACACCCCAGTTTAATCCGACTCCAATGTCGGATAAGCAATCACGAGTGTAGTAAATACGAAAAGAGGCATCTTTTTTGAGAGAATTGTAAACACCCATCATTCCCTCTTTGGCGTCAGCTTCATCTTTCCAGAAAGAACCACTGGATACCTTATCTGCAGGATATTGTTCCATGTCGTAACATCCTGTTAGTAAAAAGAAGCTTGAAAAAGCGATTAAGCCTATATGTTTAATTAATCTTTTCATGATTCTTGAGTTTTAAAATTCAATGTTAATACCAAATACAGCTTGTCTCATGGTAGGATAAGTCAAAGAATCCAATTCCGGATCAATGCCTTTGTAGCTTGTGAACGTAAAGAAGTTCTCTAAACTTCCATAGATACGTAGTTTCTGCAATTGGAAATGGTTTAGCAGATGTTTTGGGATGGTATATCCCAATTGGATGTTTCGTATCTTCAGGTAGTTTTTATTTTGTATCCATAACGTATTTGCCTGATTATTGATCGCGTTCTGATATGTTAAACGTGGATATTTTGCGTTTGTCATACCTTCTACCCAACTGTTTTCAGCAATTTCTTTTGTGATTTGGTAACCTCTTTGGACGTTTGAACTGAAGTAGCTTGCATTCAAATATCCTTTGGCTCCGGCAACTCCTTGCATAAAAATAGAGAGGTCTATTCCTTTGTAAGCAGCAGATAAGGTTAAACCAAATGTATGTTTAGGAATGGTACTACCTACTATTTTACGGTCATTATTGGGATCAATAATACCGTCTTTGTTCAAGTCTTTGAATAATATATCCCCTTTTTGAGGAGTTGCTCCTAATTTACTGAAAGCGTCAGGGTTTTTAGCTAACATCTCGTTGACAATAGCTAAGTCCTCATCCGTCTGAATGATACGATCTACTTCATACATGTACATTGAGTTGATGGCTTCTCCTTCTTTGGTCATGTAAATACCGCTTAGGCTATAATCTTCGCCTTTGAATTTATCAACATTATTTGTTACATACATGTAGTTACCATTGATATCGTAACTAAAATCGTTGATTTTACCTCTCCAACCTAAAGATAGCTCAACACCTTTGTTAGTGACTTCTGCTGCATTTGAGGTAGGAGTAGAGGCATTTCCATGTACCAATGGAGATGGTAATTGAATCAATATACCTTCTGTCTTCTTGTTAAACCAGTCGAATGTACCATATAGATGATTGTTTAATACACTGAAGTCAAGACCTATATCTGTTACTTTCGTTTTTTCCCAAGTTAGTTTTGCATTTGCTAAAGCAGTAATGGACCAACCTGTACTAACAGCGTTATTTAACACATAGTTGGTAGCTCCGTAACTGGATATAGAGGAATAATTACCAACAGCATTATTTCCTAATGCTCCATAAGAAGCACGAACTTTTAAGTTATCAAGCCATTCTAAATCTTCCATGAAAGCCTCTTGATCTACACGCCATGCTAAAGAACCGGAAGGAAAATATCCCCAACGATGATCTGATTGGAAACGGGAAGAACCATCAGAACGAAGATTAAATTCTGCTAAGTATTTGTTTTCCCAATCTAAATTGATACGTCCGAAATAAGAACGCATAACCCATTGAGTACGGTTTCCACTTGCACTGATTTCACCATTGGCAGCGTCTAATACAGTTCCATTAGGAATCGTTAAATCTTTACGAGTAACAGAATACCATTCATATTTATATTGTTCTTGACTGGCCCCTACCATTGCTTGTAGTCCTAAACGGTCATCTAAGAAACGGTGGTTATAGTTGGCAACAATATCCATATAGTTCCGTTCACGGTCGTATTGTTTTTGAGTAATATAACTCTGTCCTTCTCCATAAAACATGACTTGATTGGTACCAAAATTCCAGATATCATTGAATACAGGTGTCGTTTTTACATCTTGTCCTGTATATTCATAAGAGTAAGAACCTGTTACAGATAAGTCTTTAATAGGTTGCAACGTTATAAAGAAACGAGATTTTATGTTACGAGTTGTATTGTCTCCTGTTGTGGAGTTTAGAGCATATCGAATGTTGTTCCCTGATTCAGATACATCATCTTCTGGGTTTTGAATACCGCCATACCGTCCATCATGTTTTAAGACCATGGCAGGAGTAGTTGCCCATCCCCAAGTGAAAACACCCACAGAAGCCTGTTCTCCGGATTCTGTTGCAGATTGCCCTGCATTTCCCGGATCTGCTTTCCCGATAAAACCACTGGCATTGACTCCCATTTTTAACCAAGATGTGAGTTGAGCAGTAATGTTTGTACGAGCATTGTATTTACGATATCCCGCGTTCTCAAGTACTCCGGGGTTATCAAAATAACCAAAAGCTCCGTAAAACTGAATCTTATCTGTGCCTCCACTCATGGATAGGTTGTGTTGAGTTCCTATACCTGTTTGGAATGTGTCATCAATCCAATTGGTATTAGGATATTTTAGAGGGTTTTGTCCGTTGTCATTTCTCCACTCAGAGATAGCTGTTGAACTATAAGGAGCTACGATGTTACTATTTTCATAACCTCTGTTGATATATTCCATATAATCAGCATAGTTACTTACAGGATCTAATACACCGGGGCGTATACTTTGGATGGAAACGTATCCATTGTAGGAAACAGATAGTTTTCCTGATTTCCCAGATTTAGTTGTGATTAAAATAACACCATTTGCTGCACGTGAACCATAGATGGCAGCAGAGGAAGCATCTTTTAATATAGAGATGTTTTCAATGTCTTGTGCATTTAAGCTACTCATATCTCCTTCCATACCATCAATGATAACTAATGGAGCCGCATTGTTTAATGTTCCTTGTCCACGAATTAGGATACTGGCATTGTCATCGCCGGGGCGGTTATTGGAAGAGGTTACTTGTAGACCGGCTGCTACACCTGCTAAAGCGTTTGATACATTTGTGATAGGTCGGCTTTCTGTAAGCTCATCCATATTGACAGATGAAACGGAGCCTGATAGGTTAATCTTTTTTTGTGTTCCAAAACCGACAACTACTACTTCCTCCAAAGCTTGAGTATCCTCTTTTAATTGGATATTTAATGTTTGTTCTTTCCCTAATTTGATGAAACGTGTAGCGTATCCAATATAGGAAACTTGAATGGTTTCACCCGGGTGGGTTGTTAATTCAAAATGACCTAACTCATCTGTAATGGTCCCGTTACTTGTTCCTTTGACGGATACGTTTACTCCAATAAGAGGTTCTGCCTGTTCATCTGTGATAGTCCCTGTTATTTTCCTTGGATTTTGTGTAATAATAGGGTTTCCAGTAGCCTCTTTTTTCATTAACATGATATTGTTCCCTTGCATAGCATATACAATATCTGTATTCTTGAATATCTCTTTTAAGATGTTTGCTACTGGTTTGTTCTTTGCTGATATAGAGACTTTATGATTAAGATTGATTTCATTCTTATCATAAATAAACAAGTAATCAGTTTGTTCTTCTATTTCCTTGATTACTGTTTGGATGTCTATATTAACACTGCTAATGGATATTTTGGCAACTTGCGAACTTGCTTCTGTTGCGAATATTCCTGTTATGAAAATGAAAAGAGATATTAAAGCTATTTTCATAATGCGTAATATATGTTTATTATTCACTTTTAATGGAATAGATGAATTCCAGTATAAACTATTTTTCATACATTTATAATCTCATTTAGTTAGTACTTAAGATAATTAACTCTTGTCTGGTATTGACTTGCCGGAAGGTGTTGGAAGCGCCTTCCGGCTTTTTTATGAACTCCTTTTCTGTTTCATAGGCAAAATAGATTTAAGATGTTAAAAACTTATTTTATAATAATGGTGTTTTCCTTATTATTTATTTTCTCATACCGGAATTTTGTTCGTAGTTGTAATGTTTTTAAGGCATGTTCAATTCCATCACTTGTCCTAAATTTACCGGTATAGCGTTGTTTTAGTATATGATTATTTTCAATAACCAGCTGAACATCGAAGTATAGCTGTAGTTTTTGAAATAGTTCATTAATAGTGATATCATCAAAACAAATCAGACCGTCTTTCCATAAGAAATGATCATATTGAGTGATAGGGGAGATCTCTAACTGTCCGTTTTTTATGTATGCTTTCTCATTTGGCTCCAATAGAATACCTTGTTTTTGATTTATTGGTTGTATTTGTACAGATCCTTTTA
>JAFUOJ010000038.1 GCA_017481945.1 Parabacteroides sp.
TTGTTCATTCCAAAGTACAGGTTCCTTATACATATATAATACGGAATCTCGTGTATTGAACTGCATGGAATCACAAACTCCTTGCATATCTTTCCTGAAGAAACGAACGCCATAGAAAGCCTTAATTTCCCGATAGACAGAATCAACCGTTATCATCTGCAACGTATCAGCATGCAAGAACAACGTGTCTCCTTGAGAATATTCAAGGAAGCAGGCACTATCTGTTGCAAATGCATACCCCGTTTTCTCGTTATAGTAACCATACCTTCCTGTTAAAGTAACATGTTGCATAGTATCTATCACATTCATATTACCAAATACCTCTCCAACCCCCAAATCCCGATTATAAAAGATAGAATCTCCTATCAAAATTTTCTCTCCCGATTCCACTTGAGAACGATCTAACAACAAGGAGGTATTCAACTCCGTATTATACCAGCCACGAGAGGTATGAATCATTCCACTATCTGACTCTATAATAGAAGGGCCCAAAATCGTAGCGATTTTAGAATCGGTATTATATTCTAATGTATCCGAATACAAGGTAAAATTCGGGTTCTCCAACCGAACACTATCATTAAAAACAGCCAATTTGGTTTCCGGAGAGTATTGTCCATAAAAAGAAGAAAGTTGATTCAATGAATCAACAATCAGACCTCCTTCAAAATAATAACCGATATTGGGAATTCTTTCGTAGTTTAAGCTATCCGTAAAAAGCGTTACTTGTCCATTCTCCATTCGGACATTTTCACGTAAATAAGCTATTTGTGCATTTCCATCATAGAAAAGATAATCTCCATAAACAAACAACGTATCCCCTTGTTCCATACGGACATTACTAAATGCTTCAAGAGAATTGGTCTTTTCAAAGAAATAAGCACTATCACAATACATATAGTAACTATCATGACGGAAGCAAACTTCCCCACTTAATATCTGTGCATCGGGTCGTACTGCTTTGTCAAATGATAACGTATTGGTATGTTCCAAATAAATTTTCGTCTTTTTAGCGGGAATCGTATCCGAACTTCGCACACTATCAACAGAAACGACTTGTGGCTTTTTCATCGAAACGACTGTAGTATCATGCGTAATACCCTCCTGAGTCTGCGCAAAAACACATACTACAGTCAATAAAAATAGAACTAAAAGAATAAATTTATTTACAGTTCTCATTCTCTAACCCAACCCGGATACTGGAAATCACAATTCTGCCAACCATCGCTGATACGCACATAAGTACTCTTCTGTTTTTTCCGAATCCAGTCTTTCAATAATTCTTCACGCTTTTGATCCTCAACAATAGTCTTCAACACTTGATAGTCGTCTGAGATATTGGCTTTATGTTGTTCTACGCGAGCTTTCAATTTCACGATAGCTACTACTTCTCTCTGTTTGTCATTAATCATCGTGAATGGTTTGGAAATATCTCCTACCTGCATAGTGTACACCATTTTACCGATTTCTTGTGGTAATTCAGCCATTTCAAACTTCGGAGTGCCACTATTGCTACTTTCCATGTGCTGGTTTACCATCAAACCTTTATTATTACGGGTATCTTTGTCCGCAGAAAGGAAAGTCGCTGCTTCCTCAAAAGAGAATTTCTTAGCAGTCAAATCATTATACAAAGAGTCCATGCGAGCCATACATTCATTCATCTCCTTATCTGCAACTTTCGGCTTCAACAAAATATGTCGACAATTGATACGGTCTCCACGTTTCTCTATCAACTGAATGATATGATAACCATATTCAGTCTGAACAATCTGAGAAATCTTTTTCGGATCTTTCAAATTAAATGCCACATTCGCAAACTCTGGTAGCAAACTGGCTTTTCCAACGAAACCTAACTCACCGCCTCTTTTTGCAGATTCCGGATCTTCAGAATACAGACGAGCCAATGTTGAAAATTCATATTTTCCCGAATTGACATCCTCTGTAAATTGACGTAAACGATCTTTAATCGCGTCAGTCTCCTCAAAAGGAATCTTAGGTTCCATAGTGATAATCTGTACCTCTACCGTAGTCGGAATATTGGGCAGACTATCTTTCGGTATCTGATTATAATATCGACGAACCTCAGCAGGGGTCAATTTAATTTCACCAATCAACTTACGCTGCATTTGTTGTACAGTCTGTTGTTCCATAAGCATTTCCTTACGTTCTTCTTTCAACTGAGAAATCTTCTTATTGAAATATTCCTCCAACTGCTCTTTAGAACCGATCTGATTGATAGCATAATTTATCCAACGTTCTGCTTCCTGAATGACTTGACTTTCATTCACCTCTATACTATCCAATTTCGCTTGATTCAAATATAATTTCTGAATCGCCAAACGTTCAGGGATTACACAATAAGGGTCTCCATCCAAACGTTCACCCTCGTTCTGTATATATAAACGCTGGTTCTCAACATCTGAACGTAGAATTGCATCATCTCCTACCACCCACACAATTTCATCAATCACATTTTCTTGAGCGGATACCGCACAAGATAAACAGGCAAGAATGAATACTGTCAAAATCTTTTTCATCATGTACTTTCTTTAAAAGTTATCAGTTACGGTTCCGTATAAAACTCAACATTTCCGTCACTGACTGCATCATTATATAATTCTTCTTCAAATTTTCTCAAAAAATCCAACTTTCGCTGATTGGTCAACATCTCTACAATTTGCGGACTTACATACTCAAAAGGGGCAATTGTACCCACTGGTAAAAATTCCTTTATATTCAGTAAGTAACAATACAAACTATCACTTACCTCCACAAATTTATTTGACCTTAAAAAAGTATTCGCATTGGGGATATGAATCGGAATATTATCCATCACCTGATCAAAATCTACCCATTTATCATAAAAGTAGTCGTAGATATTTGCATTTTGCACACTATACTTCTCTATCTTCTCTAAAGAAGACTCAGAAGTTGAGCGGTACCACCCTTTCACGTCAGAAAGTCCAGGTGCGTCAATCGGTATTTTCAAGAACAACCCTTTTATTAAAGCTTTCTCTAAAATAAACTTTTTCTGATTTTCTTCGTAATATTTTAACTTATCACTTTCCTGAAATTCAGCAGAAAGCTTTTCCTTTATCAATTGTTCTTGATAACGATAACGAATCAGCGAATGTCGATATTCTTCAACCAGCCGATCGACTTCAACCTTTTCCTCCGCTTCCAAGTTACGCAATGCTACATCATATACCAATACGTCTTTTACCCACTTTTTCTCCAGATTTTCAGCAAGTAACAGACTGTCAGCCGAGGAAATTCCACGAGGGATTTGTGCTTTTATATCTGATCGTGCAAGGGTTCTATCCTTCACTCTTACCAAAACATCCGCAGTATCTATGGGTTGCGTTCTTTTACAAGAACACAGCAAAGATACGAATGCTATAAAAATGAAGCAAGACCTCATATAAATTTCTCTTAATTATTTCTTTATCATTTTACTAATCTTCTTCACCAGCTTCCGATTTATCTCAACTGGATACTTCTGATTTAACTGCGCAATCCAATCCGCTTCTGCCTTAGCTTGCTGCTCCATCGGCTTACTCCAAACCTCTTTATTGCTGATTTCAAACAACAAAATACCATCTCGATATTCCTGCATTAGCAGATTGAACTCAGGATGTTTCGTTGTCAGGTTCTTACGCTCTGCCGTCGTTACAATATCTCGAACAAATAAATCATACACCTCCTGCATAAAATCACCGGCATACGATTTAGTGGAGAATGGACATCGTTGGATATAATAAGCAAATTCATTCTGCGGAAAATCTATTCCATTTAAGTGGAATAAAGTCTTATTCATATCTTTCGCCTTTTCATAAAAAGCAGGATCTGAAGGGAAACACTCGTTACAAATTGCCTGCAACTCAGCATAGGCCTCAGGATAGAATATATATCCATATTCTTGTTTCATCCGTTCGTCAAAAGCTTGATAGTATTCAAAATTTCGTTCACCCTGTGCCATCTGACGAGACCAGCTTTTTTTCTTCGTATCGAAAGAGGGGATTCCTTTCTTTTCTACTAACTTAATAATATGATAACCAAAGCGAGTTTTCACCGGACGAGAGATTTCTCCCGGAGTGTTTAAAGCGAACGCTGCCGTCTCAAAAGGTTTCAGCATTTCTCCCACGCCAAAAACAGGTAATTCACCTCCTTTCTTAGCAGTTCCGGAATCAGCAGAATAATTCTTTGCCAATTCAGCAAAATCGGCACCTGCTTTCGCTTTTTCATATACCTCTTCAGCTTGTGCCAACGTTTGTGCCTCTCCATTTGCTACAGAATCTTTTGGAAAAGCAATTAAGATATGAGCTACACGAAGCAATCCCGGATTGGGCTTCCGACTGTGTAGCTTAATCACATGAAAACCCATAGTAGTCCGAACAGGTTTCGATAAGGATCCGACCGGCATGGAATAGGCAACGCTTTCAAAAGCTTTCACTGTCTGCATTGGCAGCAGACTGCTCACATATTCATACCCGACGTGTTCTTTATCTGCTTTCATCAACTCTTCACCTACTGTAGCAAAGTCTTCTCCTCCAGCGATACGCTCATACGCTTTCATCGCTTCTTGGTAAACAGCGACAGTATCCTTTGATAAAGATTTTTGAGGCAAACGGAATAGAATATGACTAAGTTCCAGAACCTCTCCATAACGGTCATAGACCGTACGAACAGCAGCCTCCTCGCCTTCCTTATCAGAGAGATAACTCGAAGTTAATTGCGTACGATAATTTTCTAATTCATCTCTAAAACTTTTAGTTTTATCCATTCCCAAAGATTCTGCTTCCGCAACCTTCAGTTTGAAATTCTTAAATAGTTCTACATATGCGTCCACTGACTTACGATCAGACAAATCAACTTCGCTATTCTTTTGTGCAATAAAAACAAACTCGTCCAAAGGAATCTGCTTTCCGGCAACAGTCATAACTACCGAATCTGCTGGTATCTGTGCTTTCCCTATAACACAAACAAATATTCCGGTCAATACCAACAACTCCTTTATTACTCTTCTTCTTATCATATTCCGATATACATTACAAAAATAACACTAATTTAACGGAGAGCAACCCGGAAAAGTATATAGCTCCGTTAAATTAGTGTTTTTTATCAAACCCAACCTCTAAAAAAGAGTTGATATTTATTTAATTTGCCATCTCCGACAAGAACTTAATACGTACTAAACGAATCTCTTCTTCTGTATAGTCGCAACCTAATTCATCAATTGCATCTTCTAAATCATCCGTTTCTGAGTCCTTGAAGTATTCATAGATGTCCTCTACATGATCTTCATCCATTACGTCATTCAAGAAGTAGTCTATATTAATTCGTGTACCGGAATAAACGATTGCTTCAATCTCATCCAACAATTCATTAAATTCCAAACCGTTTGTCATAGCAATCTCATCCAATGCCACTTTACGGTCAATACGCTGAATGATCGAAACCTTTAATTTAGATTTGTTTGCTACAGTTCGAACACGTAGATCTTCAGGACGTTCAATTTCGTTCTCCTCAACATGTTTCTTGATCAACTCTACAAACTCTTTTCCGTAACGTTTTGCCTTACCGGCTCCTACCCCCGGAATATTTTGCAATTCCTCTAAAGTCACAGGATAAGTCGTTGCCATCGCTTCCAAAGAAGGATCTTGAAAAATTACAAAAGGAGGAACTTCCAAACGTTTTGACAACTTCTTACGTAAATCCTTCATCATTGAATAAAGGACTGGATCGACCGCACAAGTTGCCCCACCGCGAACAGGTACTTCTTCTTCCTCTTCATCAAACTCATTATCCTCTGTAATCTTGAAAGAGACCGGTCTCTTTAAGAAATCTCTACCTTTATCCGTAATCTTCAACAAACCGTAATTTTCTATATCTTTCACCAAATATCCAGCAATTAGAGCTTGACGGATTACGGCATTCCATGTTTTCTCATCTTCTTCCGTTCCAGAAGCAAACACTTCCAGTTCGTTATGCTTATAAGATTGTATTTCGGAAGTCTCATTGCCAATCAACATATTGACAATATATTCAGCTTTAAACTTTTCTTTCAAAGTAACTACTACTTCCAGTACTGCGCTTAATAATTCTTTTGCTTCCACTTTCTTTTTAGGGTTCAAACAATTATCACAATTTCCACAATTATCTTCCAGATATTCCTCGCCAAAGTAATGTAACAACACCTTTCTACGACATACCGAAGTTTCAGCATAGGCAGCCGTCTCTAACAGGAGTTGTTTTCCTATCTCTTGCTCTGCCACCGGTTTCCCCTGCATAAACTTCTCTAACTTCTGCAAATCTTTATATGCATAGAAAGCGATACATTGCCCTTCGCCTCCATCACGACCGGCACGGCCAGTCTCTTGGTAATATCCTTCGAGGCTCTTCGGTATATCATAATGTATCACGTAACGTACATCCGGTTTATCAATTCCCATACCAAAAGCGATTGTCGCAACAATCACATCCGCTTTCTCCATCAAGAACGCGTCTTGATTGGCAGAACGCATTTGGGAATCCATCCCTGCATGATACGGTAAGGCCTTAATTCCATTTGCTTTCAATATATCGGCAAACTCTTCTACCTTCTTACGACTCAAACAATAGATAATACCCGATTTCCCCTCATTAGACTTTATGTACTTAATAATATCTCGGTCTATATTATTTGTTTTCGGACGGATTTCATAATACAAATTAGCGCGATTAAAGGAGGATTTAAAAACAGAAGCGTCAACCATTCCTAAGTTCTTCTGAATATCATGCTGAACCTTAGGAGTTGCCGTTGCAGTCAAAGCAATCAAAGGGCGTTTACCTATTTCATTGATAATAGGACGTATTCGACGATACTCCGGTCGGAAATCATGTCCCCATTCAGAAATACAGTGTGCCTCATCTACCGCATAAAATGAGATATTAACCTGACGCAAGAACTCCACATTCTCTTCCTTTGTCAAAGACTCCGGAGCTACATAAAGTAACTTGGTTCGTCCACTCCTTATATCTTCCTTTACTTGGTCTATTGCCGACTTATTCAGAGAAGAATTAATGAAGTGAGCCACCCCATCTTCTTCGCTAAAGTTACGCATGGCATCTACCTGATTCTTCATCAATGCTATCAAAGGAGAGATTACTATCGCCGTTCCCTCCATCATAAGAGAAGGCAACTGATAACACAAAGACTTTCCTCCACCGGTCGGCATTAATACAAAGGTATCATTTCCTGCCAGTACATTTTCGATTATAGCTCTTTGGTTTCCTTTAAACGTATCAAAACCAAAATGTTTTTTGAGTTCTTCTGTTAATTTATCCTTCTTCGCCATACAATTTATATTAAAGAGAACCGTCGTCAAACAACTTGTAAACGATTCACGTCCGATTTTCCAAACTTGTCCTTTGCATATTCCAACGTAACTCGAAGAGACTGCTCTTTAGAAGAAGGCATGCCATACATCGCGTCCATCATAATGGCTTCCACGATAGAACGTAAGCCACGTGCTCCCAACTTAAACTCCTGAGCCTTGTCTACAATAAATTCATAGACTTCCTCTTCAAATGTCAACTGAATTCCATCCATCTCAAACAACTTTATATACTGTTTGATAATAGAATTCTTCGGTTCCGTCAAAATATTTCGCAACGCATTTCGATCCAACGGATTTAAATACGTCAAAATAGGCAAACGTCCGATAATCTCCGGTATTAAACCAAAAGATTTTAAATCAGTAGGTGTAATATACTTCAATAGATTGTCACGATCTACCTGCGCAGTAGTCTCACTTGCGACATAACCAACCACACGCGTATTCAAACGTTGTGCGATCTTCTTCTCAATACCGTCAAATGCTCCTCCGCAGATAAACAATATATTCTTCGTATCCACAGCAATCATTCTTTGTTCCGGATGTTTACGTCCCCCCTGAGGTGGTACATTTACAACTGATCCTTCCAACAATTTCAACAAAGCTTGCTGTACACCTTCACCACTTACATCGCGAGTTATTGATGGATTATCCCCTTTACGAGCAATCTTATCAATCTCATCAATAAAAACTATACCCCGTTGTGCTGCCTCTACATCATAATCTGCCGCCTGCAACAAACGAGTCAAAAGACTTTCAACATCCTCACCAACGTAACCAGCTTCCGTCAATACCGTCGCATCTACAATTGTAAACGGTACATGCAGTAACCTTGCAATCGTACGTGCCAACAATGTCTTACCGGTACCTGTTGCCCCCACCATAATGATATTAGACTTTTCAATCTCAACATCATCGGTTGTTACTTTCTGAATCAAACGTTTGTAATGGTTATAAACGGCAACCGACAA
>JAFUOJ010000039.1 GCA_017481945.1 Parabacteroides sp.
AACCTAAAATACATCTCTATATAAGAGACGGATCTGTTTTAAATGATTTGATAATTAATTGAAAGACTGAGGATTCTAATTTTAGGAGGAAGGTATTTGCTCAACATTTGGATGAAAAAAACGTCTTTATGTTGAGCTATTGAGAAAAAATAAATTTCGTTTTATGTTGTTTTATAGAGGTTTTTATGTTACTTTTGTAGACATAAATCCGTCTCTTATATAGAGACGGATTTATCGCGAACTACACTTTCAATCATAAATGTATTCGTTTTTTACTCTTAAACTATTTATTTATAGAGACTTTAATATAATACGATTTGCCTTATCGATCATTGTAGCATCCAACGAAGCTAAATAAATACGTGTTGTTTTCTCAGAGTCATGTCCCATCGCTTCACTAATAACCGAAATTGCAATATTTTTACTTTTAGCAATACTAGCCCAGCCATGTCGACTGACATAGGTAGTTAATGGAATATTTAACTTCAATTGTTTTCCTATTTCCTTCAACTTATTATTAACTAAATGTAAAGCGCTTTTATATTGTTGTATTTCATCCTTTTCCATATCTGTTATAATAGGCAATAAATAAGGTGTATTTGAAGTATCATATTTATTGATGATCTCCTGCATAGGTTTTTCCCATTTAATAAATAATTGTTGATTTGTTTTTCTCCTACGATAAGATAATATTCCTCTTTTTAAATCCTTTTTTTTCAAAAATGCCATATCTATAAAAGACATCCCACGCGTATAAAAACTAAACATAAAAATATCTCTTGCATAATCCATTATAGGGAATAAACCTAAATCCATATCTCGTATTTTACGAATAATTTTCAATGGAATTGCACGCTTAACAGTTTTATCAATCCCTGTATAAACCTGTTTAAAAGGAAACCTCTGAGGAGTAAGTCCTTTAACTACTGCACGATTATAAATTGCTCGTAAATTCCTCATATAAAAAGAAATCGTATTGGGAGATACTCCTCTCTGTTTCAAATAACTTTCATAACTTACCATTAAATTAGAATCTATTTTTTCAAAAGGGATCTCCTCTTCTCCCCAATAATGAACTAATCTATTTAATGAACTTCTATAAGTTTCTATAATACGTCTTTTCCCCAACACTTTTAATTCATCAATAAGTTCTTGTGCAAAAAAGCAAAAACCTTTAAGACTGATTGTAGAATAATAAAGATTCACAATCTCATCTGCCGTATAAATTTCTTTTTCTAAGCCAAGATGAACAATAAGTCTTTTTATTTTATCAATCTCTCTTTTTATTTTTCCATCAATAGTCTTTAAATAATCATATCGATTTTCATTTTTTACAGATATTACAAGTTTTGAGCTATGTTTATCCCATTCTGAAGGATAAATTTTCCAATGAGTTGGAATTTGTCGAACTATACGTTGATGGATTACTTGATAGAATAATGTTCCTTCTTTTGTTGCGACAGATGAAGGACGAAATTTTACTTTTACCGTTGCCATATTTATTCATTATTAAATTTATAGACAACTTCAAGAATAATGAACTCCATAAGAAAAATGAATTTACACGGTAACTAAATCAAATTCATCCTTTTTATGTACTTTTGTATCTTCTAATAATAAGCACAGAGGAAAGAAATGATTGTTATTCAAGACACGGAAATATTAAAAGGGAAGCAAGTTGTAGCAACCATTGGTTTTTTTGATGGGGTCCATTTAGGGCATCGTTTTCTTATTCAAGAACTAAAAGAGATTGCCCAGAAGGAGAAACTACCTGCTGCTGTTATTACTTTCCCAACTCATCCACGTGCCATTTTACAAACTAACTATCAACCGAAGTTGCTTAACTCTTTCGATGAGAAACTAAAACAATTAGAATCGACAGGAATCGATTACTGTATTGTTTTAGATTTTACTCCTGAACTTTCTCGGTTAAATGCTCAAACATTTATTTCTTCGATATTAGCTAATCAGTTACATGTTGATACTTTATTAATCGGATATGACCATCGATTTGGGTATAATCGAACAGATGGGTTTGAACAATATGTAACTTACGGGGCTGCTTACGGTATAAAAGTAAAAAAAGCCTCCCAATACAGTGAGGGTGAAGCAGCCGTTAGCTCCTCTGAAATCCGAAAATTACTTTCAGAATGTCAGGTAGAAAAAGCGTATCATTTACTTACGTATCCATACTCTTTAAAGGGTCATATCGTCAGCGGCTATAAGGTCGGACGTAAATTAGGCTTTCCGACCGCAAATATCCAAGTAGATGATCCGTCAAAAATCATTCCCGGAATAGGAGTCTATGCTGTATGGGTTTATTTGAATGGACAACGTTACAAAGGAATGTTGTATATCGGAAACCGTCCAACTTTAGATAATGGGGATAACATCACATTAGAAGTAAATATATTAAACTTCACTGGAGACATCTACAATAATGAAATAAGCGTATCGTTCATTTATCAAGTACGAGAAGATATCAAGTTTCAATCTGTAGACGAGTTAATTACACAACTAAAGAAAGACCGAGAGACAGTGAATCAATTATTAACGGAATAATAAGTAGATTATGTACTACGACGCAATAGATATTTTAAAAGGAATGATTTCCCGTCCTTCTTTCAGCCGTGAAGAGAAAGAGGTCGCAGACTTTTTGCAACAAACTTGGGAGAAAGCAGGGTATAAGGTGAACCGTAAAGGCAATAACTTATGGTTAATTGCTCCTAACTTTAACATAGAGAAACCGACATTATTACTCAATTCCCATATTGATACTGTAAAACCAGCTTCCGGTTGGACAAAAGATCCATTTAATCCGGAAGAGACTGAGGAAGAACGTTTGTATGGATTGGGAAGTAATGACGCTGGAGCCAGTGTAGTTTCTTTATATGAAGCTTTCCGTATTTTATCCACAAAAAAACAGCCTTACAATCTAATTTTCTTAGCGTCTTGCGAAGAAGAGGTCTCTGGGAAAAATGGATTAGAAAGTGTTTTATCAGAACTTCCCCCTATTTCTTTTGCCATTGTTGGGGAACCGACAGGCATGCAACCTGCAGTTGCAGAGAAAGGGTTAATGGTATTGGACTGTGTCAGTACCGGGAAAGCAGGACATGCCGCTCGTAATGAAGGTATCAATGCTATCACATTGGCAATAAAAGATATTGAATGGTTTCACTCACATCAATTTCCTGAAAAGAGTGATTTCTTAGGTCCGGTCAAAATGAGTGTTACCATTATTCATGCTGGTACACAACATAATGTCATTCCTGACCGTTGTGAATTTACAGTCGATATCCGTACAAATGAATTTTATCCTAACGAAAAGTTATTCGGATTAATTCAGTCACAAGTAAATTGTGAAGTAAAAGCCCGTAGTTTTCGCCTTAATTCCTCTCGTACAGATCTACAACATCCGTTTGTACAACGAGCTATCCTTATGGGAAAAGAGCCGTTTGGTTCACCTACATTAAGCGATCAAGCATTAATGCCTTTCCCATCTGTTAAGATCGGTCCAGGGAACTCTGCCCGCTCTCATTCTGCGGATGAATACATTGGTTTAATGGAAATTCGAGAGGCAATTGATACATACGTAAGATTGTTAGAAGGATTAGAAATTCAGAAATAACGTTTAAATAATCCTTTTTCCTTATGAAAGCACTCCTTGGAACAATCGGCACACGCTACCTGATTGCAGTTTTAAATTTAGCATTGATTTTCATTAATGCCAAAGTCTTAGGAGTAGAAGGAGTTGGATTGGTAGGACTGATCGTTGCAGCTATAGGAATTTCAACCATTGTATGTGGTATTTTAGCAGGGAATACGATTGTCTATTTTATGAACCGTTATTCCATACAATCCATTTTTTTACCATCTTATTGTTGGACACCTATCGGAGCAGGAATTGCTTGTGGTTGTATGGCTTTAGTTGGATTATTACCAGAAGGATATGGCATTGATATTTATATTCTTTCCATTCTAAACTCTTTAATAGCAGCAAACTCTCGCTTTCTATTGGGAAGAAATCATATTTGGGGATTTAATTTGACTTTTGTCTTACAAGGTGGTCTATTGTTTTTTGCTCTGCTATGGATTTACTACGGATTAAACCAACAAGGAGTAACAGCTTATCTCTACGGATTATACATCACTTATGGGATTGCCTTTCTTGTCAGCCTTTTCTTACTTCTTCCATTTCTTACAAGAAAGGGAGTAAACAATCGGCCGGAACATTCTTTGTACACACTTTTAAAAGAGATGTTTCAATATGGTTTATGGGGAAGTGCAGACAATGTAGCAGAAACACTTACTACCCGTCTCAATTATTTTCTAATCAAACGGTTCGCCGGATTAAGTAGTGTCGGCCTATTAGACGCAGGGACAAAAATATCAGAGAGTGTTTGGCATATCAATCGTAGTATTGGTTTTATTGAATACAGTCGTGTTGCACAAACAGTCGATCCTTTAGAGCAGAAACTTATTACGCTCCGTTTCTTCAAGTTCACCCTTTGTGCTGTACTATTAGCAACAGGTTGTATTCTGCTCATACCGGAATGGATATATACAGACTTTCTATTTAGTCCTGAATTTGTAGGAATGCGAGAAGTCATTACTGGGCTTTCAGTGGGAATCGTTGCCTTTGCCGGAAACTCAATACTAAGTCAGTATTTCATCGGAAGTGGGAAAATACGTTATAGTGCTTATTGCTCCTTTATTGGATTAACAAGTCTGCTTTGTTCCGGGTATCTATTAATTCCTCTTTTCGGTATTATAGGGTCTGCAATTAGTACAAGTATTGCTTTTTGTGCTATGCTCACCTATTCTGTTACAATCTTTTGTCAAAAGACAGGATGTCGCCTACAAGAATTCAGAATCAGCAAGGAAGACATCCAATTCGTCCTAAACAAATTCAAAAGAGACTCTTAATCTAACCAAGGTGCCGGATTAAGTTTTGTTCGCTCTTTCCACAACTGGAAATGAAGAATAGTAGCATTGCCATCTTCGGTATCGGTAAAAATTCGACCAATGGCTTGACGAGTATCTACTCTGTCGCCTGCTTTTACGTACACCTGACTTAGGTTACTATATACAGTTAAATAGTTTCCATGACGAACTATCACAGAGTTATTATATCCAGGGACTACAAATACCCGAGTAACTTCTCCCTTAAATACAGCCCGCGCATCTGTTCCCGGAGAAGTTTGAATATCAATACCGCTATTATTGGTTCGCACATATTTTAGTTCCTGATGTTGATGTTCTCCAAAAGAAGAAACAATCATATAACGCCCAGAAACCGGATAAGGTAAACGTCCCTTATTACTTGCAAAATCATCTGACAGCTTTTTCTCAGCTTTTGTCATGGCATAGCCACCCTTTGTATCAGCAATACGTTCATCACGAGAATCTCTCGTACTCGATTTGGTTCCCGTACCTTTTTTAGTTGATGTTGAAGCAGTAGTTTTTCCTCGAGCAGCTTTAGCTGCAGCCTCTGCCCGAGCAATTTCCTCTGCAATCTGTTTTTCAATCTGACGATTTAAGGCGTCTGCCTGCCTTTTCTTCTTTTTCAAATCAGCCTGTAACTGTTTCTGCTTCTTACTTAACTGTTGAACCTCTTTCTTTTGGCTTGTTTCTTCCGCTTGAAGTTTACGGTTTTCATCTTCTCGAACACCTAACAAACTATTTTTCTCTGCACGTGTTTTCTCCAACTCCCGTTGCTTGTCTGTTATTTCCCTTTGTTTATCAATAATTTCTGTTGCCTGTTTCTTTTGCCAATCCGCATATTCACGCAAATAGCGCATACGACGTAAAGATTGAGCGAAGTTGTCTGCAGAAAGAATAAATAACAACTTATCTTGTGAACTCCTACGCTTATATAGACTTTGAGCCGACTTCCCGTAATTCTTCCGTTTGTTTTCCAAATCTTTTTCCAATAAAGAGATTTGGCGACGAGAGCTTACAATCTGTTTATCTATTTCTCCTATCTCTTGATTCAAAAGACTAATCACCTGTTTACGAGAAAGGATTTGTTTAGAAAGCAGATTTAAACGATTTAGAGAATTTTGGGCTGATTTTTTTGTCTCAGCTAATAATTGGTTGGTGGTTTCTATTTCAGCCAATGCGGCTTTTCTACGTTTTTCTAATTCACGCACCTTGGATGAATTCTGTGCGAAGACAGATCCCATCAATAATACAAATATAACCAACCAACAATATCTCATCTTATTTTTTATTCTTGCTTAAAGACTTCATAATTTGTGCCAAAGTAATCCGTGTATATTTAGACGGTATCGAAAAATCCATCTTTACCGGGACATTTGTCTGCATATGCGAAAAGTTCAAGACAATCCCGCCTTGTGAAGCACCATCTTTCTGTAATTGGATATCCATTTTCATAGGGAAGAACTGTCCTTCTGTCTGACGAAAACTTAAATAGTTCCATTGCAAAGCATAGTGTTCTGAAGAATCTGTTACCCGCGTAGAAAGAATCTTTTCTTCTCCATCAGCCATAAAAGTATATAACAACCCTATTGCGTCTTTTACCTGTATCTCAGCTGCCGAACCTTCCTGTGTCAGTTGAAAGCGACTATACTGTTTAGGCTTAATTTCTTTTTGACCGGGCAAAAATAGTTGATTCGTAAGCAAAGCCTGCAAATTATAGAAGTTAAATTCAATCGGAGTCTGTCCCTTCAGATTAGCATAGTTCTCTGCAACGTAGCGTTTATTCATACGATCCAGAATCTTCACACTATCCACACTAATTTCTGCACGAAAGACCTCAATTCCTAAAAACGGGACTACGGACAACTGAAAGGCACTATCTTTTATCATCTTCAAATCTACACGAGAACTCATAGTATTCCCCGGTAGATCTAAATCTACATTTAAACGAGCCGTCAAAGTCTCAAATTGAAAAGCCTGTTCCTGCATTTGTGTAAAGAACTCCTTTTGGGTCTTTTCACTGCCACGCTCTAAAACCGCGACCTTCTTTGAAGACTTACAACCAGAAAGAGAAAAAATAAAAACTATAAAGCCTATAGATATAAACCAACTCGTAAATCGGCTTTTAAAAGAGTCCTTATAATTCATAACTTATCTCCTCCTCTATATAAATCCCCTCTGCAATCTTACGATCCAGTACTTTACTTTCTTTTCCCATTTCTTTTGCTTTCTTCCACTGCTCAAGTGCTTTCTCCTTATCACCTGTCATAAAAAGAATATCACCATAGTGGTCAACTAACTCTGCACTATTGGTAGTATCTTTACTTAATGCACTTTCTATGTATAGTTTTGCTAAGGTATAATTTCCCTGCATAAAGAAGATCCAAGCATAAGTGTCCAAATAGGTAGAATTATTCGGCTCCAGATTCACAGTCAAAGCACTCATACGTTCTGCCTTCTTCAAATCTTTCTTCTCCAAAGAGAGGAAATAAGCGTAATTATTTAGAACAACTACATTCTTATCATTATATTTCAATGCTTCATCATACGCCTTGTAAGTCTCCGGCAGATTCTTCATCTGATAATAAATATCTCCTATCTGTCCATAGAAATCAGACTTCAGTCCGAGATTTGTTTCCGGGATAATTGCCAATCCGGCTTGATAGGTATCTAAAGCGTCCTGATACTTTTCCTGTTGGAAGTAGGCTATGCCCAAATAGAAATAATACTCTGGTGCGTCCGGGAACAGCTCCTGACAACGTTTACAAATACGTATCACCTCTGGTATATCCTCCGACTTCAAAGCCAAATTCAGGAGTTGTTGCCAAGCTCCAACATTGGTCGGCTCCATCTCTGTAATTAATTGAAACTGAAAGCGGGCTTCCTCTTTTTTATCTTGAGAAACTAAGAGACTACCATACATCTGTTTCAAGTCAATATCTTCCGGGTGTTGCTCCAATAGTGTTTGGAAGAGCGTATTTGCGCTATCCATTCCTTTCTTTGTCTGCTGCAAACGGATAATATAGCGAGACAATATGCCTACCTTTGTATCAACATCTAACTTTTCATTGACCAAGGCATTGCGAATCTGTTGTTCAGCCGCTTCTTTATTTCCTGTCACCTCATAGTAATTGGCCATTGAAACAATATAGTAAGGACTACTCGGATCTAACTCATGCGCCTTTTGATAATAGGCTAATGCCTTTGTTGTATCATTCTTCCCCAGATATAAATCTCCTAAAATAATCTGATAACGAGATTCCATTGGAAATTTATCCGCTAACTTTTCAACCTCTTTAAAAGCGTTATCCGATTGTTCTAAAGAATTATACAATTTATATTTTTGCATGGATAACGCTTCATTCATCCATATAGAAGATTCCAAAGCGTCGTAGG
>JAFUOJ010000040.1 GCA_017481945.1 Parabacteroides sp.
CTGCAATACTCTCCATACCGATTCGAGAAACATAACGCAATGCTTCTGCTAATGCTGTACTACCGATATAGTCTGGAGTTCCAGCTTCAAACTTAAATGGGAGTTCATTAAAGGTTGTCTTCTCAAAGGAAACTGTGGCAATCATTTCTCCTCCTCCCTGATAAGGAGGAAGTTTGTCCAACCACTCCTCTTTTCCATAAAGGACTCCAATACCTGTTGGTCCATAGACTTTATGACCTGAAAAGACATAGAACTCGGCCTCTAAATCCTGTACATCCACCTTCAAATGGGGGACAGCCTGAGCTCCATCAATCAAAACAGGAACTTCATGTTTATGAGCCTCTTCTATAATTTCTTTTACAGGATTTACAGTTCCTAATACATTAGAGACATGAACCACAGAAACTAATTTTGTTCTTTCAGTAAACAACTCCCGAAAAGAATCCAAACACAATTCCCCTTTTTCATTGATAGGAATAACTTTCAGAGCAATTCCTTTACGAGCAGCCTGTATCTGCCAAGGAACAATATTTGAATGATGTTCCATCACCGAAATGATTACTTCATCTCCCGGAGACATACAAGCGTCCGTAAAAGAAGAAGCTATCAAATTTATCGCTTCTGTCGTTCCACGAGTAAAAATAATCTCATTAGAAGAGCGAGCATTTAAGAACTGCTGTACTGTCTTTCGTGCCTCCTCATGGGCTTCCGTAGCTGCTTGACTTAAGAAATGGACACCTCGGTGAATATTAGCATTCACATTATAGTATCCATTTTCTATTTTCTCTACCACACAACGAGGTTTCTGAGTAGTTGCCCCATTATCAAAATAAACAAGCGGTTTATTATATATTTTATGTTCCAGAATTGGAAAATCTTTCCGGATAGATTGAACATCAAACATGATTATATCTCCTAATTTAGTAACAAGTTGAAAAAGATTTGGCTTATCAAGCAACTATCTCTACAATATTTCCATCTGGGTCTTGAATAACCCCTTCATAAAAACTGTCTCCAGTTACACGAGGTTCTCCAACGATGAGATATCCGTCAGCACGAAATAATTCAATCATTGAATCCACCTCCTTTTTTGTTCCCACTGTAAAAGCAAAATGAGCTAACCCTATATATACACAAGCAGTCTGCTGCGTAATATCTGTGCGTTGCATTATTTCCAACGCAACACCATTCTCAAATGTAACAAAATAAGAAGCGAATCCCTTTTTAGGATTTATATATTTCGTATTGCTTTCTCCCCCGAAATATTTCACATAAAAAGTTCGTGAACGTTCCAAATCATTGGTCCAGATGGCAACATGTGTCAAACGCATAATCTCTTTATTTACAAATTCGACAACCTGCACATTTAGCTAATTCTCCTCGGAAACGTTTCTCAACTAACTTATGCAAACGATCTTTCAACGCTTCCAACCGTACATGGTCAATAACATCTGACATGAAAGCAACACTCAATAACATACGAGCTTCATCTCGGGAAATTCCTCGGCTCTGCATATAGAATAACGCATTTTCATCCAATTGTCCGGTGGTCATACCATGTGAACATTTTACATCATCCGCATAAATCTCCAACTGAGGTTTACTATACATCCGAGCCTCACGAGTGGCACATAAATTACGATTCGTCTGATAAGCTTCTGTCTTTTGTGCATTTTCCTTTACCAAAATACGACCACTAAACGCTCCCACTGCTTGGTCATCCAATACATTCTTGAATAACTCATTGCTGGTACAATAAGGAACAGCATGCGTAATATGGCTATAAGTATCCACCTGCTGTTCTTTATCTAAAATGGACATACCGCACAAAGTGGTTTCAGCATGTTCACCATTCAATTCTATATAGTAGTTATTACGAGTAAGACCGTTATTTAAAGTAATTCCATTTACTAAGACATTACTTTCCGCTTCTTGTTTAACATGAACAGAAGCAAAACGAGTGGTAGAGACGCTGCTTTCTTCCAAATCATAATAGTCAAAGAATGCACCTTCACCTGCAAAGATTTCCACGACCTGTGTCGCTAAAAACTTAACATCATCTACACTATGATCACAAACCAATAACTTAGCTTCAGCCCCCTCCTCTAAAATAACCAAAATACGCCGATTGGCCATAGTATCTACATCACTACGGAAAACATTCACCAGCTGAATAGGACGTTCCACCACTACCCGCCTCGGGACATACAAGACAAAACCATCTTGTGCCAACATGGTATTTAATGCAACAATCGCGTCTTTTCCTGTCAAAGCTGCCTTTCCATAATAACGAGATGCTACTTCCGGATATTTATCCATAAAGTTTTTCATGCCACCAGCATAAACTCCTTCCGGTAAATGGGCTTTAGGCAACATCTTGTCATAAAACGTGTCATTTACAACAAAATAAAGAGAAGTGCTTAAATTCGGGACATCACAACGGAAAACATCATAAGGATTCACAGGGATATCCAAACGATTGATGTTCACTCCATAATCGGGAGCAAAAGCCTGCGCGACATCAGTGTATTTATAATCTTCACTTTTCACTGAAGGAAAGCCCAATCGTTCAAAGTCCGCCAAAGCCTGTGTACGAAGTGTATTCTGTACATCTGAAGCATGGCGACGAATCAAGTCTTCATAGCCAGTAAAAAGATCAATATATTGTTGTTCAGCTTTCATATTACTCTTCTCCCATCTCTTTCTTAATCCAGTCGTATCCCTTTTCTTCCAGTTCAAGCGCCAATTCAGGACCTGCCGTTTTTACAATACGTCCTTTATATAATACATGAACAATGTCCGGTTTGATATAATCCAACAGACGTTGATAGTGAGTAATAACAATAGCCGCATTTTCAGGAGTCTTCAATTTATTTACTCCGTTAGCAACCACACGAAGTGCGTCAATATCCAAACCGCTATCCGTTTCATCCAAAATAGCCAATTTCGGTTCTAACATTGCCATTTGGAATATTTCATTTCTTTTCTTTTCTCCACCGGAGAAACCCTCATTAACACTACGGCTGGCCAATTTATTGTCCAATTCGACAATCGCACGTTTCTCACGCATTAACTTCAAGAAATCAGTTGCAGAAACAGGATCCAATCCCTTATACTTCCGATGTTCATTGACAGCTGCACGCATAAAGTTCACCATACTTACTCCGGGAATTTCCACCGGATACTGAAAACTTAAGAAAAGTCCCTCACGACTACGATCTTCCGGTTCAAGCTCTAACAGATTCTTCCCATTAAAAAGAACCTCTCCTTCTGTAACTTCAAAAGCAGGATTCCCTACCAACACACTACTTAAAGTACTTTTTCCAGAACCATTTGGTCCCATAATCGCGTGTACTTCACCCGCTTTTACAGAAAGGTTTATTCCCTTCAATATCTCTTTGCCATTTATATTGGCATGTAAATTCTTTATCTCTAACATAACTTTCAGAGTTATCAATTGAAAATTATAATTTATCCGACACTTCCTTCCAAAGAAATTGCCAACAACTTTTGAGCTTCTACAGCAAACTCCATCGGGAGCTTATTCATGACCTCACGTGCATAACCATTTACAATCAACCCCACAGCCTCTTCCACCGAGATTCCGCGTTGACGACAATAAAACAGTTGCTCTTCACTAATTTTACTCGTTGTTGCTTCATGTTCAACAACCGCTGTTTCATTCTGGATATCCGTATACGGGAAAGTATGTGCCCCGCAAGTAGAACTTAACAACAAACTATCGCACTGACTATGGTTACGCGCTCCCTCGGCACGAGGAGAAACTTTTACCAACCCGCGATAACTATTCTGGCTATGTCCGGCAGAAATACCTTTAGATACAATCGTACTACGGGTATTTTTTCCCAAATGGATCATTTTAGTTCCGGTATCTGCCTGTTGATAATTATTTGTAACTGCTACAGAATAAAACTCTCCGACAGAATTATCTCCTGCCAAAATGCAACTCGGATACTTCCAAGTTATAGCAGAACCGGTTTCCACCTGTGTCCAGGAGATTTTACTTCCCTCTCCTTTGCATAATCCACGTTTGGTTACAAAATTATAGATACCTCCTTTTCCATCTTTATCTCCGGGATACCAATTCTGTACCGTAGAATATTTTACCTCCGCATGTTCATGTGCTACAATTTCCACAATCGCAGCATGCAACTGATTTTCATCACGCATAGGAGCAGTACACCCCTCCAGATAACTCACGTAAGCCTCATCATCAGCTACAATCAAAGTACGTTCAAACTGTCCGGTATTAGCCGCATTAATACGGAAATAGGTACTTAGTTCCATCGGACAACGTACCCCTTTCGGAATATAGACAAACGAACCATCGGAAAATACGGCTGAATTTAAAGCCGCAAAAAAGTTATCGCGATAACTTACGACACTACCCAGATATTTTTGTACCAAATCCGGATGATGTTGGACAGCCTCACTGAAAGAGCAAAAGATAATACCCTTCTCCGCCAATGTCTCCTTAAAAGTAGTCTTTACCGATACACTATCCATTACAGCGTCAACCGCCATACCACTCAATTGTGCACGTTCATGCAAAGGAATACCCAATTTATCAAATGTCTTTACCAACTCCGGATCAACTTCATCCATACTTTTCGGCCCCTCTTTCTTCTTTGGAGCAGCATAATAGATGATATCCTGATAATCAATAAAGGGGATATTCAAATGAGGCCAAGTGGGTATTTCTAAGGTCTGCCAATATCGGAAAGCCTTCAAGCGAAACTCAAGCAACCATTCCGGCTCATTCTTTTTTGCAGAAATAATACGGACAGTTTCTTCATCCAATCCTCGATGAATCACCTCCGTATCAATATCAGTAACAAACCCATATTTGTAGTCACTTGTTGTTACCTCATTCAATATGTTGTTTGAATCTTCCATATTCTATAATATATCTATTCTTTTCCCTTATCCACCTACTCCCTATTCAAAAACAAATCATGAAAGTAAATGGTTGGTATTATCTCTTTTACAGGATTATAAAAACGAGATTCTACTTTGGCTTGTCGCGAGATCAAAACCGAACCCCGATCTATAATCTCTAATCCATTTAATAATAAGCTGATAAAAGCCATCATAAAAAGAAGCCCCAAAAGCCCTCCCGCCAAATGGTTCAATAAACTAAGAGGTGTCGCCCCTACTACCCGATGTAAAATCTCACCGGCTAATAATACAACTCCTACCACCAACAGGAATCCAGCCACATAGCTTAAAACAGTTACCCCCTGTTCCGGGAGCCAACCCAATGCCAAGATATATCCTCGTAACCAAAGAGCAGCCTTTGTACAGAAGAAGATACCAACTAATAGGGCTATAAGCGAAACAACCTGTTTGATGACTCCATCAAACAGGCCTTTCACAAATCCTACTCCTGCCAGACATAATAATGTAATGTCTAACCAGTTCATAACTTATAATGTCTTTTTAATTTCAGTTTCTTCATAGGCTTCAATAATATCACCTACGCGAATATCATTGAAATTATTGATATTCAAACCGCAGTCCAAACCGGCAACAACCTCCTTGACATCGTCCTTGAAACGTTTCAAAGAACCTAACTCACCGGTATGAATGACAATACCATCACGAATTACGCGAACTTTATTTGTACGTTTAATCTTACCTTCACGTACCATACATCCGGCAATCATGCCGACCTTTGAAATCTTAAATACCTGCTGGATTTCCACGTTCGCTGTAATCTCTTCCTTAATCTCAGGAGAAAGCATACCTTCCATTGCACTCTTCACCTCTTCGATGGCGTCATAAATAATAGAGTACAAACGGATCTCTACTCCCTCTTTTTCTGCCAAACGACGAGCTGGTAATGCCGGACGTACCTGGAAACCAATAATAATAGCATTTGAAGCAGCCGCTAAAACGACATCGGATTCAGAGATCTGTCCAACTGCCTTATGAATTACATTTACCTGAATTTCTTCAGTTGACAAGCGAATCAAAGAGTCTGACAATGCTTCCACAGAACCGTCCACGTCACCCTTCACAATCACATTCAATTCCTGGAAGTTTCCGACTGCAATACGACGACCTATATCATCCAATGTCAACATCTTCTGAGTACGCAAACCTAATTCACGTTGCAACTGCTCACGACGGTTAGCAATTTCACGTGCCTCCTGATCTGTTTCCAGGACATTAAAGGTATCACCTGCCTGTGGAGCTCCGTTCAGACCAAGAATTAAAGCCGGTTCAGAAGGACCTGCCTTCTCTATACGCTGATTACGTTCATTAAACATAGCTTTCACACGACCATAATGCGTTCCGGCCAACACAATGTCTCCAACCTTCAACGTACCGTTTTCTACCAAAACCGTAGAAACATATCCACGTCCTTTATCCAAAGAGGATTCAATAATAGAACCGACAGCACGTTTTTTCGGATTTGCCTTCAAATCCAACAAATCTGCCTCTAACAATACCTTTTCCAACAAATCTTCAACACCGATACCCTTCTTTGCTGAGATTTCCTGACTTTGATATTTACCACCCCAGTCTTCAACCAGGTAATTCATATTTGCCAACTCCTCTTTAATCTTATCCGGATTAGCATGAGGCTTATCTATCTTATTGATGGCAAACACGATAGGCACACCTGCAGCCGAAGCATGGTTAATTGCTTCTACTGTTTGAGGCATCACGCTATCATCCGCTGCCACAATGATAATAGCAATATCTGTTACTTTCGCACCACGAGCACGCATAGCGGTAAACGCTTCGTGACCCGGAGTATCCAAGAAAGTAATACGACGTCCACTTGGTAATTTTACATTATAAGCACCTATATGCTGTGTGATACCACCGGCTTCACCGGCAATTACATTGGCATTACGGATATTATCCAACAAAGAGGTCTTACCGTGGTCAACATGTCCCATTACCGTTACAATCGGTGGACGTGCTACCCAATCTTCTTCGTTATCTTCCTCTTCATCTCCCTTAATTGCCTCAACAACTTCAGCACTTACATATTCTGTTTGGAAACCAAATTCGTCTGCTACAATATTAATTGTTTCTGCATCCAAACGCTGGTTGATAGAAACCATAATACCAATACTCATACAAGTACCGATAACCTGAGTCACAGGAACATCCATCATGTTTGCAAGGTCATTTGCGGTTACAAATTCCGTCAATTTCAACACCTTGCTTTCCATTTGTTCTTGTTCCATCAATTCATGCTCACGCTTCTGAATGGCATCACGTTTATCACGACGATATTTAGCACCCTTGTTATTCTTGTTGCCCTTACTTGTCAAACGAGCCAAGGTCTCTTTTACTTGTCTCTGTACATCTTCTTCGCTGATTTCTGCCTTTACAGGTTTACGCAAACGAGCTTTACGATCTTCATGAGAGCGTGACGGACGTGCATTTGTACCCGGTGTATTATTAACATCTACACGGTCTTTCTTAATACGATTCCGTTTCTTCTTTCCTTCTGCATTACCTTCAGCCGATTTAGCTGGAGCTCCAGCTTTAGCATTTGCATCTTTCGGTCCTTTGTTGAAGTCTCCATTACCGGACTTACCGGACTTATTGCCTGCAAATT
>JAFUOJ010000041.1 GCA_017481945.1 Parabacteroides sp.
GTGGATTAGCAATCGGACTAATGGGAGTAATGACTGCGATTCTTGTACCGATAATCGGTTATCTTCTTACTCTTTTTTAAAGGTTCTTTTTAGTTTCTATCCATATCAATTTGATTTGCAACCTTTTTCCGAATAAAAACGAAGAGGTTTATTGCTACTTTAAGAGGAAAACACTACTTTTGCACCCGAAAAATCGTAACAAGATAATTAATAATATAGAAAATAAAAACATATAAGTATGATTAACTCTCAAGACATCAAGAAAGGAACATGTATCCGTTTGGACGGAAAACTTTACTTCTGTGTTGATTTCCTTCACGTAAAACCGGGAAAAGGTAACACTATTATGCGTACAACTTTAAAAGATGTTGTAAAAGGTGGTCAGATCGAACGCCGTTTTAACATCGGTGAAAAATTGGAAGATGTACGTGTAGAACGCCGTCCGTACCAATACACTTATCAGGAAGGAGAACACTATCACTTCATGAATCAAGAGACTTTCGATGATGTTATCATTGATAAAAACCTAATTAATGGTGTAGACTTCATGATCGAAGGACAGATCGTAGATGTTGTTTCTGACGCTTCAACAGATACAGTTTTGTTCGCAGATATGCCTGTTAAAGTACAACTAAAAGTTACTTATACAGAACCGGGTATTAAAGGTGATACAGCAACTAACACTTTAAAACCGGCAACTGTAGAATCTGGTGCAGAAGTTCGTGTTCCTTTGTTCATTGAAGAAGGAGAAATTATCGAAATCAATACACAAGATGGTTCATACGTAGGACGTATCCGTTAAGTAAAACTTATAAGAGCGATTGATGTAATAGATCAATCGCTCTATTTTTATACAAATCAAATAAATATCCTTACTATGAAAATAAAAGAATGGGCAGAAGAAGACCGCCCTCGTGAAAAGATGTTACTAAAAGGGATCGCCTCCCTTAGCGATGCAGAATTACTTGCTATCTTAATTGGATCAGGAAATAATTCAGAAACAGCAGTTCAATTATCTCAACGAATTTTATCTTCCGTAGATAATAATCTCAATGCTTTAGGTAAGCTCTCCATAAAAGAACTAACAACAAAATTCAAGGGGATTGGGACAGTCAAAGCTATCCTCATTAATGCAGCTCTCGAATTAGGGAAACGTAGAAACGCCCATAACCCGATTCAACGTCCCTATATCCGAACAAGCAAAGAGGTTTATGAGCTTTTACATCCTATCCTTTGTGATCTCCCCCATGAAGAACTTTGGATAGTTCTAACCAATCGCTCTTCTAAAGTTATTGAGAAACTAAAAATCAGTCAGGGAGGAACAAGTGAAACCTCAGCAGACCTACGTATCATTTTAAAAGCAGCAATCAATGCACTTGCTGCAGGTATTATTGTTTGTCACAATCATCCTTCAGGAAATATCCGCCCCAGTCATCAAGACGACCTGTTAACTCAACGATTAAAAAGTGCCGCCCAACTCATCGAGATAAACCTTTTAGACCATATTGTTTTATGTGACGGGAACTACTATAGCTATGCAGATGAAGGTAGGCTTTGAGGATTCTCAATAATTTAGTAAGTTTGCAATCAAATTAGAAAAAGATGAAGAACGAATTCCTTCAAACAGAAGAAGCAATTGTTGCTATGCTAAGAACCGTATATGATCCGGAAATACCGGTTAATGTTTACGACCTTGGTTTAATTTATAATATAGAAGTGGACGAAGAAAAAAATGTCCGTATTGACATGACACTTACTGCACCTAATTGTCCTGCAGCCGATTTCATCCTCGAAGATGTTCGTATGAAAGTAGAATCCATTAACGATGTAAATAATGTTGAGGTAAATCTTGTCTTTGAACCAGAATGGGACAAAGATATGATGTCCGAAGAGGCTAAACTGGAATTAGGATTTTTATGAATCTTTCCCGAAAGAACATATATTTTGCTTCAGACGCTCACCTGGGTGCTCGCTTTCATAAAGACCCACTTGCCGTTGAAAAGAAATTGGTGCGTTGGTTAGATCATATCAAGGAAGACGCACAAGCGATCTATTTTTTAGGAGATATGTTCGACTATTGGTACGAATATAAATATGTTGTACCCAAAGGCTTCGTTCGTTTTTTAGGGAAATTGGCAGAACTGTCTGATAACGGAATAGAAATTCATTTTTTTATTGGTAATCATGATATTTGGATGTTTGATTATCTACCTAAAGAGATCGGTGCTACTATACATCGAGATGTTCTTACGGTAGACCTTTTAGGTAAACGTTTTTTTCTTGGACATGGAGATGAAGTAGACTATAGAAGTAAATCTTTCCGTTTTATCCGTTCTTTATTTCGAAATAAATTCTGTCAATGGCTTTATGCCGGGATTCATCCTCGTTGGTCATTTGGTTTTGCTTTAGGTTGGTCTTTAAGTAGTCGTAAAAGCGGATTAAAAAATGAGGTTGCAGGATACCAAGGAGAAAACAAAGAATACTTAGTCCAATTCGCAAAAGAATACCTACAAAGTCATCCTGATATTAATTTCTTTATCTTCGGACATCGACATATCATGCTCGATCTAATGTTATCTCGTACTTCCCGTATCCTAATTACGGGTGATTGGATGCAACATTTTTCATATATCGTATGGGATGGAGAAGCTCTCTTCTTAGATCAATTTGAAGTAGTATAAAAACACGCTCAATTCTTTCCTACAAATAAAAAAGCAGTCCCAACCGATGTCGAGACTGCCAAACACTAATCCTAATGTTTTGTAAGCTGTGAGGATTAGAAGTAAATTATTTATTGCCTAATATATCCATTGTATCAGAAGCAATCATATATTCCTCATCTGTCGGAACAACAATGATTGTTACTTTACTATCCGGTGTACTGATTACCATTTCTTCACCACGCATACCGTCGTTTTTCTCTACATCAAGCTTCATGCCCATATATTCCATACCTTCACAAACAGCACGACGTGTAGTCCATTGATTTTCACCAACACCACCAGTCCAAACAAGAATATCACAACCATTCATAGCTGCAGCATAAGCACCGATATATTTCTTAATGCGATAGTTATAAACGTCTAATGTCATTTTTGCACGTTCATTACCTTCAGCAACAGCAGCTTCCAAGTCACGCATATCAGAAGAACCACCGACTAAGCCGGCAACTCCACTCTTCTTATTAATTAAAGTAGACAAACCAGCAGCGTCTAAGCCCTCTTTTTCCATGATAAAAGGAATAGCACCAGCGTCCAGATCACCACAACGAGTACCCATCAACAAACCTTCTGTCGGAGTTAATCCCATAGTTGTATCTACACACTTGCCATTCATAACAGCAGCAATTGAACCACCATTACCTACGTGAGCTGTAATAATCTTCTGGCTTTCATAAGGAACACCTAAAATTTCACAAGCACGTTTTGATACATAACGATGGCTTGTTCCGTGGAAACCATAACGACGTACACCATATTTAGTATATAGTTCGTAAGGTAAACCATACATATAAGCCTTCGCTGGCATAGTCTGATGGAAAGCTGTATCAAATACACCTACCTGAGGAATACCCGGAATCAAAGCTTCCATTGCTTCAATACCTTTCAAGTTTGCCGGATTGTGAAGCGGAGCTAAATCTGTACATTCCACCACCTTATCCAATACTTCCTTAGTTAATAATACACTGGAAGCAAACTTTTCACCACCATGTACCACACGATGACCAACTGCGTCAATTTCCTTATAATCTTTAATACAACCATAAGTTGCGTCAGTCAATACACTTAGGATAAATTCGATACCTTCCTGATGACCCGGTATTTCCTTTTCTAAAATAACTTTCTTACCGTCCTTATCTGTCAATTTCAGGAATGCCCCTGGCAAACCAATTTTTTCGATACCTCCCTGTGCCATTACATCACCAGAAGTCATATCGAACAATTTATATTTAATAGAACTACTACCGCAGTTTAATACTAATACTTTCATATTTGTAGTGAAGTTTTTTATTTTATTATTATTTCTTTGCAGCTTTCAAACCAATTGATTGGTTACAAGCGATTGCTACCATCTTATAGATATCATCTACTGAACAACCACGAGATAGGTCATTAACAGGAGCAGCCATACCTTGCAAAATAGGACCTACAGCTTCTGCACCACCTAAACGTTGAACCAATTTATAAGCGATGTTACCTACTTCCAAAGTTGGGAATACCAATACATTAGCCTGACCAGCCACATCACTACCCGGTGCTTTCAAAGAAGCTACTTTTTCAACCAAAGCAGCGTCAGCTTGCAATTCTCCGTCAATCTTTAGTTCCGGAGCCATTTCTTTAGCCAAACGAGTTGCTTCAACTACCTTGTCTACCTTTTCGTGAGAAGCACTACCCTTTGTTGAGAAGCTCAACATTGCTACACGTGGTTCCATTCCTACGATATCACGAGCAGTAGCAGCAGTAGCCACAGCAATACTTGCCAATTCAGGAGCAGTTGGATTCGGCATTACAGCACAGTCTGCAAATACTAAAATACCCTCTTTACCATACTGCGGAGTCTTTGTAAACATCAAGAATGCACCAGATACACAACTCATACCCGGAGCTGTCTTAATAATCTGCAAAGCAGGACGAAGTACATTTCCTGTTGTATTTAATGCACCAGCGATTTCACCGTCTGCGTCTCCAGCCTTAATCATCAAACATGCTAAATACAAAGGATCTTCAACCAATACGGCAGCTTTCTCAGGAGTCATACCTTTTTTCTGACGTAATTGAACAAGCAAATCTGCATATTCAGCTTTCTTTGCGTGATTTTTAGGATCAACAATAGTAGTACCTCCAATATTTTCTAATCCATACTGAGCTGCTAAATTGTTAATTTCTGCAGGATCACCAATTAAGATAACTTCTGCAACTCCATCAGCCACCAAACGGTCGGCTGCTTTTAAAGTTCTTTCTTCAGTTCCTTCTGGAAGAACAATGCGCTGTTTGTTTGCCTGTGCGCGTGCAATAATCTCTTGCATTAAATCCATAGCGAAAAGACAATTTTATATTGTTAAATTAGATTGTATCTTGATTAATATCGGTTACAAAATTAGACAAAATGCAATATAGAGTTTACAAAATTGAGAAAAGATTTAGATACGAGTCTTAGACTTTCAGAACATTTAACAATAGTTTATTACCTCTTTCTCACCGGAAAGAATTTGTTGAAGTTCTTCTGCCGTCACATTCGCCTCAATCTTTCCATTTTGAGCAACCGAAATCTTTCCTCTCTCTTCCGATACAATTATAATCAATGCATCTGTTTCAAGTGACATACCTAAACCTGAACGATGACGAAGCCCCATCTCTTTCGGTAAATTTGCATTCTGAGCAACCGGAAGAATACAGCCTGCCGCCCGAATCCGATTGTCCGCGATAATCATTGCTCCGTCATGCAAAGGACTATTCTTAAAAAAGATATTCTCAATCAAACGAGCATTCACGTCTGCACAAAACATTTCCCCCGTGTGCTCATAAATAGTCAAGTCTACATCTTGCTGAATACAAATCAAAGCCCCTGTCTTTTTCTTGGCCATATTCATACAAGCTAAGACCACCGGCGCAATGTATTTACCCTCTTTTTCTTTATCAGTATTCCCTTTAGAAAAGATCTTTCCTACGAACTTCCATCCTCGGTGTGACCCCAATGCAACTAAGAAACGACGAATTTCGTCTTGGAACAAGATTACCAACACAATGAAACCGACACTGATAAACTTATCAAAGATCGCTCCTATCAAACGCATTTCCAACACCTGTGATACCAAAATCCAGACTATGATAAAAGAGACGACGCCACTAAAGATAGCTAATGTTCCTGAACTCTTCATCAGCTTATAGGTCTTGTATAGGAAAAAAGCCACAAACAAGACATCAATAAGATCCTTTATTCCAAAATTCATCCACATAATCACTTCGTCTTTAATTGTTCTATAATCTGAACTGCTTCCACTGCTGCCCTTACATCATGGACACGTAAAATATCAGCTCCATTCAATAAAGCGTATGTATTTAAAACTGTCGTTCCATTCAAACTATCTGCCGGAGTTCTGCCCAAAAGTTTATAAATCATACTTTTGCGGGATATACCAACCAATAAAGGTAAGTCAAACTCCTTAAACTCCCTCAGGTGACTCATCAACGTATAATTCTGCTCTACCGTCTTACTGAAGCCAAAGCCAGGATCCAATATAATATCATTCACTCCTAACAGACGGAGCTGTCTCACTTTATGGGCAAAGTAAAGCATAATCTCCTCCATCATATCTCCATACTCCGTATATTGTTGCATGGTCTGAGGAGTTCCTCGCATATGCATTATTATATAAGGTACATGTAAACGTGCTACCGTTTCAAACATCTTCCCGTCTAACTCTCCCCCTGATATATCATTGATAATCCCAACACCATACTCTTCTACACATCGACTGGCCACCTCAGACCGAAATGTATCGACCGACAAAGCTACCTCCGGATAGTGTTCTTTTAATATCTTCAAAGCAAATACCAGACGATTCATCTCTTCCTCTGACGAGACTTCTGCAGCGTCCGGTCGAGAAGAATACCCCCCTATATCAATGATTTGTCCTCCTTCAGATAGTATTGTTTGAATACGTTCTTCGATAGCTGCCTCTGTTTGTTTTCTGCTATCTGCATAAAAAGAATCGGGAGTAACGTTCAATATTCCCATTACTAACGGCTTCTCCAATGAAGTCAGTGTTCCTCGAATGTTAAGTGTTTTCTGCGACATTGTTATTTTTCTTTCCGGCAAAGATAAAGGTAAATACATTAAATCACTACATTTGCGCGAAATTACTCTTATAGAATTTTTAAAGAGAAAAGTTATGACTATTCCTGAACTATATGAATTGTTCTTACACAATCCGAAAGTAACAACAGACAGTCGCAACTGTCCTTTCGGTTCTTTATTCTTTGCTTTGCGCGGAGAAAAGTTTGATGGCAATCAATACGCAGAAAAAGCATTAGCAGCCGGATGTTCATACGCCATCATCGACAATCCCGACTATTACACTGGCGAACGTACAATCTTAGTAGACAATGTACTAAACACGCTGCAACAATTGGCTCATCGCCATCGTAAAACCATTGGATGTCCGATTATTGGAATTACAGGAACAAATGGGAAGACAACAACCAAGGAATTAATGGCAGCTGTTCTAAAGACAAAATATAACCTTCTTTACACGGAAGGCAACTTCAATAACCAGATCGGTGTACCTCTGACATTGCTCCGTCTGACCCATGATCATGAAATGGCAGTGATAGAAATGGGCGCCAGCCATCCGGGAGATATTAAAGAGTTAGTAGATATTGTACATCCAAACTACGGGAT
>JAFUOJ010000042.1 GCA_017481945.1 Parabacteroides sp.
TTGTCTTTAATCAGACTTGGTTCAATCGCTTTCATCATTGTACTTCTTATTAATAATATTCAAAGATACGGAATTATTTCTTTCCTCATGTAAACTCATTCTAAAGAGCAACAATCTACATTTGAAAATAGTTACAACATTATGTGTATAAAATTTAAGCAGCTTGCCTATAATTGTTTTTTTCTATAGGTTTGTAAAAGATAAAGCATACACAGTTTGTCAAATAATAAACAACCTAACATGGAAATAGTAAACAGTTGGATCAGCAATATCAACGAACTCCTATGGTCATACATTTTAATAATCCTTTTATTAGGATGTGCCATCTGGTTTACAATCAAAACTCATTTTGTCCAATTCCGTATGTTACGAGAGATGATACGTCTCTTGGGAGATTCAGCGAACAAGGCGGACGCTGAAGAAAAGCATATTTCATCTTTCCAAGCCTTTGCCGTTTCCTTGGCCAGTCGTGTTGGAACCGGAAATCTTGCCGGAGTAGCAACTGCTATTGCCGTAGGTGGTCCCGGAGCAGTCTTTTGGATGTGGATAATAGCCCTCTTAGGATCTTCCAGTGCCTTTGTCGAATCTACACTTGCCCAAGTATACAAACGAAAAGGGAAGGATTCATTTATCGGAGGGCCAGCCTATTATATGCAATATGGTTTAGGACTTAAATGGATGGGAATCCTATTTGCTATTTTAATTTCTATTACTTTCGGTTTTGCATTCAACTCAGTACAAAGTAATACGATATGCGCTGCTCTACAAGGGTCTTTCAACTTCGATCCGACTATAGTAGGTATCATCTTAACAGTACTGACACTCGTCATTATTTTCGGTGGGATTCAACGAATAGCCCAAGTAAGTAGTGTCATCGTTCCTGTTATGGCTTTAGGATATGTAGCCTTAGCATTAGGAATTGTTCTTTTCAATATCACCGAATTACCAGCCGTAATCAAATTAATCATAAGCAGTGCTTTCGGATGGGAACAGGCATTGGGAGGAACCGTAGGAGCCGCTTTAATGCAAGGAATTAAACGTGGATTATTTAGCAATGAAGCAGGTATGGGATCTGCTCCAAACGTAGCAGCCACAGCCTCTGTCACCCATCCGGTAAAACAGGGACTGATTCAAACGTTAGGAGTTTTTACTGATACATTAATCATTTGTACCTGTACCGCTTTTATCATTCTATTCAGTGGTGCCCCTTTGGATGGTTCCGTAAATGGAGTACAATTGACACAAGAGGCTTTAACATTAGAAGTCGGTAAATCAGGCGGTATCTTTGTAGCCATCGCCATCTTTTTATTCGCTTTCAGTAGTATTATCGGGAACTACTATTACGGAGAGGCAAACATCCGTTTTATTACCCCTAAAAAGAATGTTCTTTATCTTTATCGGCTGTTAGTCGGAGGCATGGTTATGTTTGGAGCACTGGCAAGCCTTGACTTAGCGTGGAGTTTGGCAGATATTACAATGGGCTTAATGACCATCTGCAACTTAGTGGCCATTTCTTTACTCAGCAAGCAGGCATTCCTATTACTACGCGATTATGTCCATCAAAAGCGCAGTGGAATCATAAGTCCGGTATTTGATAAAAATAAAATACCTGAGTTGAAAGAGAAGGCCGAATGCTGGTAAGTCTATTGATAAATCAAACTGAACAGACGTTCAGGAGCAAAGACATCATTAGCAACCTCCAATATATTTTCAGCTGTTAAGCTATCTACTTTAGCAAAAACTTCCGGCAAAGTATCATAACGGTTATAATGCAGGAAACTTTTTCCTAAACCCAGGAATAAACCTTCGCAGTTATCCCCGGAAACACCTAATTGCCCGATAAGTTGTTTCTTAGCAGCTGTCAACTGAGAAGTGGAAAGTTTAACATCTCGCAATTTAGTCAATTCCTTATGCACTAATCGGATCGCTTTTTCTTTGTTCTTAGGGTCTGTTCCAAAGTAAATACTCACAACACCGGTATCCGTATAAGAAGTTACATTAGACTCTACATTGTAGACTAACCCATGCTTCTCTCTCAAAGAAACATTCAAACGGCTATTCATACCCGGACCCCCTAACAGATTATTCAACAAAAAGAGTGATAAACGTTTCTCATTGTACATACTGTAAGCCCGACCGCCAATCAAAACATGTGCTTGGTGAGTATCTTTTTGTACTTGACGGGTAACAGGAAAAATATCCAAAGGAGCTATTCGATTCCGAGTTGCCATCGGAAAAGTGATACCAGACAACATCGTTTCTGCCATCTGCACAATTTTCTTAAAAGGAATCCGCCCCATAGAAAAGAAAACCATATTTTCAGGAGCATAAAAACGCTGTATGAAAGATTTACCGGACTCAGTATTGAAAGTCAATAAAGATTGTTCATTTCCCAAGATATTATGCCCCAAAGCATGGCCATCGAACAACAAATTCTCAAACTCATCAAAGATAAGTTCCGACGGACTATCTTCGTAAGAACTAATCTCGTCAAGAATTACATCCACCTCTTTCTCTATTTCCTGCTCCGGGAACTGGGAATGAAACACCAAATCGACCAACAGTTCAAAGGCTCTTCGGTAGTGCTCCTCCATAAAGATGGAATACACAAAAGTTTCCTCTTTGGTTGTATAGGCATTCAATTCTCCTCCAACATTTTCCATACGATTAAGGATATGCCAAGATTTACGCTTTTCAGTTCCTTTAAACAACATGTGTTCAACGAAATGAGCCAATCCAAATTCATGTGCCTCCTCATCCCGGGTTCCTGCGTTTATAGCAAAGCCACAATAAGAAACCGGAGAGGTAGACGGCAGGTGTACAATACGCAAACCGTTTGATAAAACTTGTGAGAAATAATCCTTTTCCATTATCCCAATTATTAGAGCATGCAAAAGTACAACAAATATTTGTAACCTTTAATACAGAAAAAAGCGAAGAACGAACGGTGTACATCCGATTAAAATAGATACTTTTGTACATTCATATATTTGTAACGACTTAAAAAGCTATGATAAACGAAACAATCTCATCCATCTTGCAACAGGAAGCTGAAGCAGTACGCAACATTCCTGTAACCAGCAGTTATGAAGAAGCTGTAAACCTTATAGTTGAACATGTACACAAGCAAGGGGGACGATTGATTACCAGCGGTATGGGTAAAGCCGGACAGATTGCGATGAATATCGCTACAACTTTCAGCTCAACGGGAACGCCTGCGTACTTTTTACATCCCAGTGAGGCACAGCACGGGGATTTAGGTATTGTTCGTGAAAATGATATTATGCTTCTAATTTCCAACTCCGGCAAAACTCGTGAGTTATTGGAATTGGTAGAACTTACACGCGGACTTGCTCCTCACATGCAGTTTATTGTAATCACTAGTAATCCCGACAGCCCATTAGCAGCAGAAGCAACAATTTGTTTACTAACAGGCGCTCCTAAAGAGGTTTGTCCTTTAGGCTTAACTCCTACGACCTCAACCACTGTAATGACAGTGATTGGAGATCTATTAGTAGTAAGCACCATGAAACAGATTAATTTCAGTTACGCAGAATACGCGAAACGACATCATGGAGGTTATTTAGGTGCAAAAAGTCGTGAACAAAGTAATAAGGAAAACAAATAACAAGTATGAGAAAAGTAATCGGTATCGGAGAAACCATTTTAGACATTATATTCAAGAATAATCAACCCCATACGGCAGTGCCTGGCGGTTCTACTTTCAATGGACTAATTACCTTAGGACGTTTAGGTGTTCCTGTCTCTTTCATTAGTGAAGTTGGAAATGACCAAGTAGGTGAGATTATTCGTAACTTTATGATAGAGAACAATCTCTCTACTCAATATGTAGATCGTTTCCCTGACGGAAAAAGTCCAATATCTTTAGCTTTCTTAGGAGAAAACAACGATGCCAGTTACATGTTCTATAAAGAATACCCTAAACAACGTTTAGATGTTCCACTTCCAGAAATCAACGAAGACGATATTTTTATCTTTGGTGCCTATTATTCTTTGAATCCGGCGCTACGCAAACGAATGGTTGAATTTTTAGATTATGCTCGGGAACGTAAAGCGATCCTTTACTACGATCCGAACTTCCGCAAGACACATGCACATGAAGCAATCCACTTGAAGCCTACTATATTGGAAAACTTTGAGTACGCTGATATTGTACGTGGGTCAGACGAGGACTTTTTTAATATCTTCAAACAAACAGATACTGAAAAGGTGTACACTGACCACATTCAATTCTATTGTAATCGATTCATCACGACACATGGAGCCAATGGCGTCAACTTCTACAACAATAAATTACGCTGTCATTACGACTCTTCTCCTCTTTCGTCTGTGGTAAGCACTATCGGAGCAGGAGATAACTTCAATGCCGGTATTATTTACGGCTTGTTAAAATATAATGTTCGGCGTTGTGATTTAGATACACTACCAGAAGAGACCTGGAGCCGTATTATCCGTTGCGGAATTGATTTCGCTACAGAAGTTTGTGGAAGTTACGACAATTACATTTCTAAAGAATTTGCAGAGTCCTATTCTCGTCAGTCTTAAATATCATTAAGCCAATAGATAGGAGAAGAAAACAAGATGTTTTTTTCATTATCTTTGTAGATGTATGAATAACAAAAGTATGATAACAAAACAAATCTTTCTTTTATTCTCTTATCTAATCTTATTTGTTGGATGTAGCTCTCGCAAAGCACCCGAAATACATACTGTTTGCTTACGAGATGATATAGGAAATTATATCATTAAATGGGAGACGGATCCACATATCAATGGAGTTATTAAGCTCTATGTATCCGATACACCTAATTCATTTAATATGGCCGCTCCATGTAATCAAGCAAACATAGAAGACGGACGACTTACCTATATCACTAACGACAATACTACACGCAAATATTTTCTATTGGCATTCAATGATAAATATTTCCAAACTGTAGGCGCTCGTTCCGTACAGATGGATAACATACAAAACTTACGCGATATAGGAGGTTACTTCAGTGAACATAGAAAACACATGACTCAATGGGGAAAGGTTTTCCGTTCCAGTGAATTAGGAACGCTAAGTCCTAAGGATACCGTTCGTATCAATAACTTAAAGATTAAGACAATCATTGATTTGCGAAATGAAGAGGAAATAAATAATACTCCCGAAAAATATGCAGGAATAAATCGAATATCTATTCCTATTTCGATAAAAGGGAAAGAAGAAATTGCTCAAAAGTTACAAGAGGGACGTATACGTAAAGGAGATGGGCTTATCTATATGCAAGATACCTATCTACGTTACATAACAGAAAGTAGTGAACAATTCAGTAAAGCACTAAGAGTCTTTTTGGATAAAGAGAATTATCCCATCCTAATAAACTGCACATTAGGGAAAGATCGAACCGGTTTTCTTATAGCGATGTTATTATCAGCGCTTGACATCCCGGAAGAAACCATTATAAACGACTATATGGCTTCCAACCATTACATCAACCTAACCAAATTTGCTTATTTGGCACATGGTCTTAATACAAACGCACAAGAAACAATCACTCTATTGCTTAGCGCCAACGAAACATGGTTGGATTTGGTCTTTCACAAAATAAAAAAAGATTACGGTTCAGTAGATAATTACCTATCTAAAGGATTACATCTGACAGAAAAGGATCGTGCTTTACTAAAAGATCTTATATTAGACTAAAAGTATCCGAATTATTTGTGTACCTTTGCTCGCTCTTAAGGTACACATATATAGATAATAGTATATTTTGAAAACATTTGAAGAATTAGGGGTTGCCGCACCTATCCGAAAGGCAATCCAAGAAATGGGTTATGAATCCCCTATGCCGGTACAGGAAGAAGTGATTCCTTTCTTACTCAGAGATGATAACGATGTAATTGCATTAGCGCAAACAGGAACCGGAAA
>JAFUOJ010000043.1 GCA_017481945.1 Parabacteroides sp.
ACCTATAAAAGAATTGAAGGGTTTTCAGAAGGTGACTTTGGCTCCGGGTGAAGAAAAAATAGTTACATTCGTAATTGATAAAAAAGCTCTTTCTTTCTTTGATGATAAAAAACATGATTGGGTAACAGAATCTGGTGATTTTGAAGCTTTAATAGGTGCATCTTCAGCAGATATTCGTGGAAAGGTTAAGTTTAATTACAATAATGATTGAAAAGAAAAGGCTATTGGATAATTAGATTATTCAGTAGCCTTTTTATTTCATAGAATTTAATGTGATCTTTCCCTAAATTCAGAGGGAGTCATTCCTTCTTTCTTTTTGAAAAAAGTAGAGAATTGTCCTGCATTCTCAAATTTTAAACTATATGCAATTTCTGAAATGTTTAAATTACTACTGATTAATAACTCTTTTGCTTTTAGTAATTTTTGTTGTAATTGATATTGTGTGGGAGATACTCCTGTATATTCTTTAAACATACGTCTAAACCAGGAATATCCTAATCCTAATCGAGAAGCTATTTCTTCAGGAGTTAGTGGATTTTCAACTTGTTCTTTCATAATGAGACGTGCTTCATTGATTTTATCGACTACATACGTATTGGAAAAAGAGTTGTTTTTTTTCTTATAATATACTGTACCTAAGATGTGAAGCACAATACTTGAAATCATTTCTTGATAACCTGTTTTTTCTTGTGAAGCAAATTTTAAAATATCTTCATATAGCCCGATAATAGTAGTACTTAATCCAATATGAAATAATGGTTCTTCTTTAGTAAAGAAACGTTTTTTTTCTTTATTATCTATGTTTACTCCTCTAAATCCAACCCAATATTCATCCCATCCAGTTTCTTCGTCAGGGTAGTAATTATGCCATTCTCCCGGAAAAAGGAGAATCATGGTACCTGCTGAAATCTTCACTTCTTTACAAGATTGTGAAGAAAAATAGCCACACCCTTTAGTTATGTATACTAATTGATATTCGTTTAAAATCCTTCCAGTCTGAGGACTGATTGTATAATTATCTGGGTGTTTAGAAAGAGGATATTCGCTTTTAGGCAATATGAATTGATAACCAACGGTCGTTACGACAGTTCCCCATTCCTCGTCCATGGCACTTATCGTTAAATATTTCAATTGATCATTAGGTTTCTTTCCCATACTTCTGTCAGAAATAAAAGGTTTAAAATCATTTTCAAAAGCAAATATAGTAAATTCCGCTTTATTTTTGTAAGATAAAAACAAAAGATATATTTTATACCATGAAGAAATATAATTTTTTAGCATTTGACATAGGGGCGACGAGCGGTCGTGCGGTATTAGGGACGTTAGAAGGAGATAAGTTTGAAATGCAGGAGATCCATCGTTATCCGAATGCGATCATGGAGTTGCATGGTAAATATTATTGGAACATCTATCGTTTGTACGAAGCTCTAAAAGAGAGTTTAGTCATTTGTGCCCGACAGAATATCCAACCGGATTCCATAGGGATCGATACCTGGGGAGTCGACTTTGGCTGTATTGGAAAAGACGGTTCTTTACTTGGACTTCCTCGTGCCTATCGTGATCCGTATACGGAAGGAGCTCCGGACGAGTATTTTAAGCGTGTTTCACGTGCAGAGGTCTATAACCGTACCGGAATTCAAATCATGAACTTCAACAGTCTGTTCCAACTATTCCGAATGAAGGAGGAGGAATTCGCTCCGTTGGAAGCAGCCGAAGAAATACTATTCATCCCGGATTTATTATCATACTTACTGACCGGAAAGAAGGTTTGTGAATATACAGACGCTTCTACATCCCAACTATTAAACCCGGTAACAAAGGAGTTTGAAAAGAGATTATTGGAAGCAGCCGGTGTACCGGCTTCCCTACTTCGCCCGGTGGTTATGCCCGGGACACGTGTCGGTGAACTGACAGACGCGCTTGCCAAGGAAACGGGAATCGGGAAAATTCCGGTAGTAGCAGTAGCCGGTCATGATACCGCTTCAGCAGTAGCCGCAGTTCCGGCCCAAGACCGTGAATTCGCTTATCTGAGTAGCGGAACATGGAGCTTGATGGGTATCGAAACCGAAGAACCGATCATCACCGAAGAATCATTCATTCATAACTTCACGAATGAAGGCGGCATAGACGGAACCACCCGCTTCTTGAAAAACATCACAGGTATGTGGCTGTTGGAACAATGCCGTAAAGAGTGGGCAAAAGCCGGTCGTGATTATTCTTATCCCGCGATTGTAAAAATGGCAGAACGTGCGACTCCATTTCGCAGCTTTGTAAATCCGGATGATCCCCGCTTTGCAAATCCTCCCAGCATGCTGGAAGCAATAGCAGACTATTGCCGTGAGACAGGTCAGCCGGTACCTGTAGAAGATGATGACTTTATCCGCTGCATATTTGAAAGTCTGGCATTCCGCTATAAAGAAGTCTTGGGAATCCTATCCAACATGGCACCGTTCCCAATCAAGAGACTGCATGTTATCGGAGGAGGTTCAATGAATAAACTTTTGAACCAGTTTACCGCAAACGCCATCAATCTGCCGGTTGTTGCAGGCCCGTCGGAAGCAACGGCTATCGGTAACTGTATGGTTCAGGCCCGTGCAGCCGGTCTGGTATCCGACCGCTGGGAAATGCGCCGTCTGATCAATACCTTCCTTTCACCGGAGGTGTTCTCTCCGACAGGAAGCGATGAGTGGGAAGCCGCCTATAAGAAGTATCAATCTATTAACATTAAAAAATAAAACCATGACAAAAGAAAGTGCCGTTAAACAGGCGTATGATTTGGCAGTAGAACGTTATGCCGCAATAGGAGTAGATGTAAAGAAAGTAATGGAAGTTATGCAAAACTTCCACTTGTCCTTGCACTGCTGGCAGGCAGATGATGTAGTCGGCTTTGAAGTACAGGCCGGTTCATTGACAGGAGGAATCCAGACTACCGGAAACTATCCCGGCCGAGCTCGTAATATCGATGAACTTCGCGCAGATATTTTAAAAGCGACCTCTTTCATTCCGGGTACACACCGCTTGAACCTGCATGAAATCTATGGTGATTTCCAGGGTAAAGTCGTAGACCGTGATCAGGTAGAACCGGAACATTTCCAAAGCTGGATCGATTGGGGAAAAGAACACAATATGAAGTTAGACTTCAACTCATCCTCATTCTCTCATCCGAAGTCAGGTAGCTTGACATTGTCTAATCCGGACGAAAGCATTCGCCAGTTCTGGATTGAACATACCAAACGCTGTCGTGCCGTAGCCGAGGCAATGGGTAAAGCTCAGGAAGATCCTTGTATCATGAACCTTTGGGTACATGACGGAAGCAAAGACATCACAGTAAACCGTATGAAATATCGCGAACTGTTGAAAGATTCTTTGGATCAGATCTTCGCAACAGACTATAAGAATATGAAGGACTGTATCGAATCCAAAGTATTCGGTATTGGTTTGGAAAGCTTCACAGTCGGCTCAAACGAATTCTACACTGCTTATGGAGCAAAATATGGCAAGATGGTAACTCTTGACACCGGTCACTTCCATCCGACAGAAAGTACGGCAGACAAAGTGTCATCATTACTATTGTATGTTCCGGAATTGATGTTACACGTAAGCCGCCCTGTACGTTGGGACTCAGACCACGTTACAATCATGGATGATCCGACACAGGAGTTGTTCAGCGAAATCGTACGTGCAGGAGCTTTGGACCGCGTACACTATGGTTTGGACTATTTCGACGCTTCAATCAACCGTATCGGTGCTTACGTAATCGGAAGCCGTGCCGCTCAGAAATGTATGCTACGCGCACTATTGGAACCGTTAGCACAGCTTCGTGAATATGAAGCAAACGGTCAGGGCTTCGAACGCTTGGCCTTGTTGGAAGAAGCAAAATCACTTCCTTGGAATGCCGTATGGGATATGTTCTGCTTGCAGAATAACGTACCAGTAGGTGAAAGCTTCATTCAGGAAGTACAGAAATACGAAGCAGAAGTAACCAGCAAACGTTAAGAGATTAGATGGAAATCCTGATAGGTTTACTAATCATCGCCGTAGGAGCCTTCTGCCAATCCAGCTGCTACGTGCCCATCAACAAGATAAAATCTTGGAGCTGGGAATCGTACTGGATGGTGCAGGGAGTCTTCGCTTGGTTGATACTTCCCTTCTTGGGAGCCCTGTTGGCAGTTCCGGAAGGTCACTCACTGTGTGAACTGTTCTCGAAGGACGCAGCAGCTGCCGGTATGACTTTCTTCTATGGTGTCCTGTGGGGAGTTGGTGGATTGACTTTCGGTCTATCCATGCGCTATTTAGGAGTGGCATTAGGTCAGTCGATAGCACTTGGCACCTGTGCCGGTCTCGGAACCTTGCTTGCACCAATCTTTACAGGCCGTGCTTCCGATCTGACCGTTTCGGTGATAATCGGAGTTGTGGTGACACTTGTAGGTATAGCCATAATCGGAGTAGCAGGCAGTATGAAATCAGCAGCTCTTAGTGAAGAGGAAAAGAAAGAGGCGGTGAAAGACTTCAACTTCCCGAAAGGAATAGCCGTTGCATTGCTGGCCGGTTTTATGAGCGCATGCTTTAATATCGGTTTGGCTCAAGGAGCGGAACTGCAGTTTGAAGGAGTGGATCCGATGTACGCTTCACTTCCGGCCACCTTCCTTGTAACTTTGGGAGGATTCTTTACAAATGCAGCTTATTGCTTCTATCAGAACAATAAGAACCGTACTTGGGGCGATTATGCCGAAGGTTCGGTTTGGGGAAACAACCTGCTGTTTTGTGCGATTGCAGGAGCATTGTGGTACAGTCAGTTCTTCGGTCTGGCATTGGGAAAAGGCTTCTTGACAGAGTCACCGGTGCTGATGACATTTGCTTTCTGTATCCTGATGGCTTTGAACGTCGTCTTCTCGAACGTTTGGGGAATCATCTTAAAAGAATGGAAAGGCTGTTCACCGAAAACGATAGTAGTATTATTGATAGGATTGTTGGTGCTGATCGTCTCCTCATTCCTACCTAACTTGATCTAAAATCGATGCCCATGGAATAAAAATTTCATGGGCATTGAATCAAAAATCCCTGCCGATGGAAAAAGAAACCGATAGGCAGGGGAAAACAACGAACAGAAGAGGTAAAACATATTAAAAAAGAAAAGACATGATAAGAGACAATGAAAAATTGATGGCCGAGATCGGTCGAATAGCTGAAGTAGCCGGCTACTTGTGGGAAAAAGGCTGGGCTGAACGTAACGGTGGTAACATCTCAGTAAATGTAACAAACCTACTTACAGAAGAGGAAAAAGCACTGCCAGCTTTAGGTGCAGCAATAGAATTGGAAGAGGCCATGACGGAGCTATCAGGTCATATCTTCTATGTAACGGGAACCGGAAAGCGTATGCGTTATGTTGCTCAGGATCCGTTTGGAAACGGTTCAATCATTCGTGTTGCAGCAGACGGAAAGAGCTATGAAATCATAGCGGAACAGAGAATCATCCCGACTTCTGAGTTACCGTCACACTTATTAATGCATAACTACGTACGTAGCTTAGGTCGTGATAATAAGGTGGTACTTCATACGCATCCGACTGATTTGATCGGAATGACACACTGCAAACCGTTCTTGGATTCAGACGTGATAACTCGTACACTTTGGAGCATGATTCCTGAATGTCGCGTAATCGTTCCGAAGGGAGTGGGTATCGTTCCTTACGAAATCCCTGGCACATTGGATTTGGCTCGAGCAACGATCAAACAGTTGGACAAACATGATGTAGTCTTCTGGGAGAAACACGGAATCTTGGCAGTCGGTGAAGACTTGATCGAATGTTTTGACGCAATCGACACCTTAAGCAAGTCTGCTCAGATTTA
>JAFUOJ010000044.1 GCA_017481945.1 Parabacteroides sp.
AAAAAGATAATTACAACAGATCCTAATTTTACCACCAAATAGGAATAAAAGAAAAACAGAGACTGACAATATGTCATAATCATTATAAACCAATGTTTTTCAACACTTTATTCACCTCATTACTCTAAAAGAAAAAAAGTAATCCCACTTCATGAAGTCCATCCATATTAAACTGTGCATAACCCTGTAACAACTATTTATCAGGCTTTATAACTGACTCCCCTATAAAAAGAAACGCCAAGTGTTATAACTTGGCGTTTCTTTTTATAGAATTTATTTAAGCTTACTTTTCTACAGTAAATTTAAAGATACAATGGCTAAAATATTTTTCTCCTGGACGTAAAACAGCAGATGGCCATTCTGGTTTGTTTGGTGTATCAGGGAATTTCTGAGTTTCCAAACAAACAGAAGCACGTTCATTATAAACAATACCGTTCTTACCTGTCAAAGTTGAATCTAAGAAATTACCGGCATAACATTGAACACCCGGTTCATTGGTATAAACACTTAATACGATACCACTTTCCGGAGACTTAAGAATAGCACATGGTTTACTTACATCCCCTTTCGTATTCAATACCCAATTATGATCATACCCCTTACCATTTTTCAACTGCACGAAATCATAATTATTGATACGTTCTCCGATAGCAGTCGGAGTTCTAAAGTCCATCGGAGTACCTTCTACAGGAAGAATCCCACCAGTAGTCATAAAGGTACTATCTACCGGTGTATAATTATCTGCGTCAATAGTCAACAGATGTTTAGCATTACTTGCTGCATTTCCGTCCAAATTGAAATAAGAGTGATTTGTCATATTTACAATAGTCGGTTTATCAGTTTCTGCTGAATACTTAATATCAATTGCATTATCATCTGTCAAGGTCATTACCACTTTACATTGTACATTTCCCGGGAACCCCTCTTCACCATCTTTACATAAATAACTTAATTCCAAAGTCTGATCTCCCTGTTGAACAGCGTCAAACACCTGGTATTGAAAACCTTTTGGTCCTCCATGCAAACAGTGTCCATAGTTATTTTGTGGCAATTGATAATCTACACCATCCAATGTAAATTTACCTTGATTGATACGGTTTGCGTACTGTCCGATAGTAGCTCCAAAGTCCGTTGGATAAGTCATGTAATCTTTCACATTGTCAAATCCCAGAACAACATCTCTCATTTTACCCTCTTTGTCCGGAGCCATGATACTTACGATACGTCCTCCAAAGTTTGTCACACAAACTTCCATACCGTTTTTATTCTTCAATACATACAAACCGGTAGATTTACCATTAACATCAGCAACAAACTTAGAAGCTTGTAAACCAGAAAGCGTAGCTGCTTCTTTTTTCTCATTTCCTGCACATGACAGCAACATACAGACTGCCATAACAGCCATACATAGTCTCTTCATTTCGATACGAATTAATGTTTATTTGTTCTGTTGGCAAATATACAATTATTATAACAAACGACATGATGTTGCAGAATAATGTTGTTTAATACAAATCACTTTCGTACTTTTGTCATGATTAATCGACAAAAATGAAACAATATTTAGATTTACTCAATCGTGTTCTTACTGAAGGTGTAAAAAAAGAAGACCGGACAGGAACCGGAACCTACAGTATATTTGGACATCAAATGCGTTTCAATTTAGAGGAGGGGTTTCCTTTACTCACAACAAAGAAGCTGCATTTGAAATCTATTATTTATGAATTACTGTGGTTCTTACAAGGGGATACAAATGTCAAGTATTTACAAGAACACGGAGTTCGTATTTGGAATGAATGGGCTGATGAGAACGGAGATTTAGGTCCTATCTACGGATACCAATGGCGTTCTTGGCCAGATTATAAGGGAGGAAATATTGATCAAATCAGTCAGGCAATAGAAACAATCAAAAAGAATCCGGATTCCAGACGAATCATTGTTAGTGCCTGGAACGTTGGTAATTTAGAGGAAATGCACTTACCTCCTTGCCATGCATTTTTTCAATTCTACGTTGCAAATGGTCGTTTAAGTCTACAACTGTATCAACGAAGTGCCGACATCTTTTTAGGAGTTCCTTTCAATATTGCTTCTTACGCACTTTTATTACAAATGATGGCGCAAGTCACCGGACTACAAGCCGGGGATTTCGTTCATACTTTAGGAGACGCACATATCTATACAAACCATTTGGAACAGGTAAAGTTACAATTAACTCGTGACCCACGTCCTCTTCCACAAATGGAAATAAATCCAAATGTAAAAGATATTTTTAGTTTCCAATATGAGGACTTTAATCTGATGAATTATGATCCACACCCACATATTAAAGGGGTAGTGGCTGTATAAATACAGCATACAGATAACAGCAAGTTTTATTAAAAGATAAGTCTATGAGTACAATTTCAATTATCGCAGCTGTCGCAGAAGACAATGCAATCGGTAAAAATCAAAATTTACTTTGGCACATGCCTGCAGACATGAAACGTTTTAAGGAATTGACCACTGGCCATGTAGTGATTATGGGACGTAAAACTTTCGAATCCCTACCGAACGGCGGACTTCCCAACCGTAAGAATGTCGTATTAACGAATATGCCAGAAGCCGGTTTTATAAATTGCTTTGCTTGCGAATCTATGCACGAAGCATTGGAACTTTGTGAAAAAGAGGAGCAAATATTCTTAATAGGAGGATCTTTAGTTTACAGACAAGGATTAAGTTTTGCTGATAAGATGTATTTAACTCGTGTTCATGCTAAATTTCCAGATGCAGATGCATTCTTTCCTGTTGTCAATTGGGATTTATGGGAAGAGGTAGAACGACAGGATTTTCCGGCAGACGAAAAAAATCCCTATCCATACACCTTCCTAACTTACATTCGTAAAAAGTAAATTTATTCCTTATTAACTGTACTTTTACAACTTTTTGCTCTTACTTTGTATCTATACTAAAAAGGGTATCTGTTTAACAAGTAAATCCAAGTAGATATGAAAGTAAGAGCTTTTATTATATTCCTATTCATTTCTTTTATATTTCAGAGAAATATCATTCAAGCCCAAAATTCACCTGAGCGTATTCAGGCTTTAATCACTCAAATAACAGAACAATTAGAGAAAAATACGGACTCTTTTCCCGAATTGATCCAAGAGGTAGAAACTTATACTCAAACTTGCTCTGATTCTGTAGAAATTGCGATCCTCCATTCCATGATTGCAGAAATGTATCATAATTATCTGGACCGGCATAGATTTCAAATTTCAAGACGAACGGAACTCACCGACTACCAACCTACAGATCTGCGAGAATGGAGTTTAAATCTTTTTAATGAGAAAATAAAAAAGGAACTTACTTTGTCTTTACAACCAGCTCCTCTATTACAGCAAACACCAATTAGCAAATACAATCTCATTTTAGAAAAGGGGAAGGATACACCCACATTACGTCCTACTGTTTATGACTTCTTAGTTTATCGGGCAATAGAAATTCAGCCTGCTATTGAGTGGTATAATGATCTATTGAGTTTCCGTCAAACGCAACCCCAAAAACAAGCACTTCTATTTGACGAACTGGCCTATTGGCAATATAAATATGAAAAACAACTGATAAATGCAACCTATTATAACCATCTATTAGATAGTTTATACACACAATATAAGAATAAAGATTACGCAGCAGAAATCTTTATTTCAAAACTACATCTTTTAGAAAGCCAACGTTATCAAGGAGATTCAACTCAGCAAGATTCTACACAGGCTGCCATCTATTCACTCTGCCAAGAATGTATAGCCAAGTATTCCCAATACAGCCGAGTTAATATATTCAAAAATCAATTGAATGAGATGGAAACTCCCTCATTAGATATTCAAACCAATAATAATGTTTATCCTGGGAAAGACCTATGTTTCAACATTAACTATAAAAATACTCCTCAACTTACCATCTGCATTTATAGAAGTCAACAAAGTCCGGAACAGACTTGGCAAAAAGAAAAAACGAATCTCAATAAACGTGGAGAATTGATAGAAAAGCATACAGTCTTCCTATCTTTACCCACCCCTTATACAAAAATGGATACCCTATTAACATTTCCTATGAAGCAATTAGGATTTTATGAATATGAAATAACAGCTCCGGGAAAAGAGTTAACAATTTCGAACTATTTTAGCGTAAGCCGTTTAGCCACTGTTTCTCGTTCACAAAAAGAGGCAACAGAAGTATTCGTTACAGATTTAGAAAGTGGTAAACCTATCGAAGGGGCCACAGTCATCTCTTACCAAACCAATAAAAACGACAGTCTTGAAATACAAAGTCAAATTAAAACCAATCGTTTCGGTCTCGCCTCTTTTCCTATAGGGAAAAAGGTTATGCTGATACGTCCTATTTTTCAAGAAGATACAGCTTCCGTCATTACCAACATTTATCCTTACAGAAGAAATAACTCTACTTCTCAAGAGCGAGTAGAATTATCTATTTTCACGGATAGAGGTATTTATCGTCCTGGACAAACAATCTATTTTAAAGGAATTGCTTATGTGCAAAGCTGTAACACTCCTCATGTTGTCTCCGGAAAAGATTATACTATTACCCTTTTAGACACCAACAACAAAATTGTTACTCAAAAGACTTTTCAAACCGACTCATTCGGTTCTTTCAATGGAGAATTTATGATTCCTAAACAAACATTAAGCGGGACTTTCACTTTAGACTGTGGAACCAACCGTATAAATATTCGAGTAGAAGAGTATAAACGTCCGACTTTTCAAGTAGAACTTCTTCCATTAAAAGAGGAGGTATACTTTGGACACCCTCTCCAAATACAAGGGAAAGCTGAATTATTTTCAGGAATAACACTACAAGGCGGGAAAATAAATTGGACCATCACCCCCTCCTATTTCTGGGGGGATAACTATTTACCCATTATACCTCGTTACTACAATAACCAATCAGCCAGTGGTACTACTGAAATTGACAACCAAGGAAATTTCTTCATTTCTTTTACCCCTGAAGTACCAAAAGCA
>JAFUOJ010000045.1 GCA_017481945.1 Parabacteroides sp.
TAGAAGGAGGTGGTGATTTATCATTCCAATATACAACACAAGGAGAAATGATTCTAAACGGACGCTATACGCTTTCCGGAGGTATGGTTAAATATGCTATGCCTATTATTCCTTTAAAAGAATTCAACATTCAAAACGGTAGCTACGTTCAATGGACAGGGAACATCATGGACCCCACATTAAATCTGACAGCGACAGAACGTATGCGTGCTTCTGTTTCTCAAGATGATGGCAGCTCACGATTAGTAACTTTCAATGTAGGAGTCGCAATCAAACAGACATTAGAGAACCTACAACTACAATTTGTACTCTCCGCACCTGAAGACCAAAATATGCAACAAGAACTAAACAAGATGGGAGAAAGTCAACGATCACAAATTGCTGTCACCATGTTAGTCACAGGTATGTATCTTAACATTAACGATACCGGAGGGAAGAAGCAAAATCTTAATATGGGTTCTGCCTTGAATAGCTTCTTACAAAGTGAAATCAATAATATCGCTGGGAACGCTTTAAAATCTGTTGATATCACATTAGGTATGGAGCAATACGATCAAAATGGTAGTGGAGCCGGAGGAGAAAGAACCGACTTTTCATTCCGTTTTGCAAAGCGTTTCTATAATGATCGAATCAGTATCATTTTAGGTGGACGTGTTTCAACCGGGCAAGATGTAAATGCAGGACAGTCACAACAATTTATTGACAATGTCTCTATTGAATACCGACTCGATAATAGTGGTACTCGTTACATCAAACTCTTCCATAATAAGAATTACGAAAGCTTGTTGGAAGGAGAAATTACAGAAACCGGAGCCGGTATTGTCCTACGAAAGAAAATGCTTCGTCTCCGCGAACTCTTCATTTTTAAGAAGAACAAAGTTAAACCTGTAACAGAAGAAAAGAAATGAAAGAAATAAAACATATTATTTATCTCTTCACTATACTCCTATTCGTTTCTTGTTCCACGACAAAGAATTTACCGGAAGGTGAGGTTTTATATACGGGAATTAAAAACATTGAAATTACAAATGAAGATAAGAGTAAAGAAGGAGAAGAAGCTTTAACAGAAATTGAAGCTGCTCTCGCCTATCCACCCAACAATGCATTATTGGGTAGCTCTTCCATTCGTATTCCTTTCCCTTTTGGTTTATGGGTTTATAATGCTTTTGTAAATAAGAAGGGGAAAATAGGGAAATGGATATTCAATAAATTGGCAGCAAAACCAGTCTTTATTAATACTGTCAATCCCGAAGTTCGTACCAAAGTCGCTTATAATTTACTTCGTGAATATGGCTACTTCAATGGGAGCACCTCCTACGAGATAACACCAGACAAGAAAAATCCTAAGAAAGCAAAGATTCATTACAAAATAGAAATGAACAACGCCTATACGTATGACAGTATTGCTTACGTTCGATTACGCCATCGAATTGATACCTTAATCCAACGTAATATCGGAAATCGACTTATAAATAATGGTGATAATTTCAACGTTGTTCAATTGGAAGCTGAACGCCAACGAATATCTTCCCTACTTCGGAATAACGGATATTACTACTTTCGTCCGGAGTTTATTAGTTACCAAGCTGATACAATTCAACATCCTGGGAAAGTAGCCCTTCGTATTTCTACCAAGCCAGGATTATCTCGCACGGTATTACGTCCTTGGAAGATCGGGGACATATCGGTTCATCTAAATGGATATAATAATGAATCCCCAACTGATTCTATCCAATATAAAGACCTTAAAATCTTTTATGAGGGGAAACTCCGGGTACGTCCAAATGTGTTATACGACCGGCTAAAGTTCCATACAGGAGATCTATACTCCCAGCTACAACAAGAGAAAACACAAACCAACTTTTCTCGCTTGGGTATCTTTCGCTATTCAGAAATGCAATATACACCCAAAGATACCAGTCGTCGTTGCGATACATTAAACCTACAAATCAACACTGTCTACGATTTACCTTTAGACGGAGAATTGGAATTAAACGTAACAACAAAAAGTAATGACCAGACAGGTCCCGGAGCTGTATTCAGTGTAACCAAGCGAAATATTTTTGGAGGTGGCGAAACTTTTAGTGTAGGTCTACGTGGTTCTTATGAATGGCAAACCGGAAAACGAGTAGCAGGGAAGAGTTCTGCCATCAATAGCTGGGAATTAGGTGCCAGTGGGACATTGACATTCCCCCAAGTTATCTTCCCCAGTTTGTTCAAAAGAGATATGAACTATCCTTCAAGTACCTCATTTCGTATTTATATAGATCAATTAAATCGGGCTAAATTCTTTAAGATGTTAGCCTTTGGAGGAAGTGCTTCATACGAGTTCCAACCTTCCGCAACCAGTCATCACTCAGTAACTCCATTCAAACTAACCTACTCTTTGTTACAAAGAACGACAGCTGAGTTTGATTCTATCATAACTGACAACCCTGCTTTAGGACAAAGTCTCGAGAATCAATTTATCCCTGCAATAGGATATACTTATACTTACGATGATTCACCCATCACAACAAAAAAGAATCATCTATGGTGGCAATCGTCCATTACACAAGCTGGACTCATCATTGACGCCATATATGCCGCAGCAGGAAAGAGTTTTAACAAACGAGACAAACAGCTATTAGGAAATAAGTTTGCTCAATTCATCAAAGTAACCAGTGAAATTCGTTACAACTATGCTTTAGGAGGAAACCAACATTTAGTCGGTCGCCTGATGGCAGGTATTGCGTATAGCTACGGGAATGCGACAACTACTCCTTATAGTGAACAATTTTATATAGGAGGAGCTAATAGTATTCGTGCCTTTACCATCCGAAGTATCGGCCCCGGAAGTTATCACCCAACTGACTCAAAATATGGTTATTTAGATCAAACTGGTGATATTAAAATTGAAGCTAATTTAGAATATCGTTTTCCTATCTTAGGAGATTTACATGGAGCTACCTTTTTAGACGCTGGAAACGTTTGGTTACTCCGCAACGATGAACAGCGTCCCGGAGGACAATTCAAATGGAACCGCTTTTGGAAAGACTTAGCTTTAGGAACAGGTATCGGCTTACGTTATGACTTAACGTTCTTAGTTATTCGTGTAGACTGGGGTATCGGCCTACATGTTCCCTACGATACGGATAAGAAAGGTTATTACAACATTCCTAAATTCAAAGATGGTATGGGCGTTCATTTAGCAATTGGTTATCCTTTCTAAAAAGATAGTTATCCATTGAACGAAACCTATCGTTTGTTCAATGGTTAACTATCTTTTTAAAACTATTTCAGCCATTTTTTCACTCCTCCATGATGGGAACATGTTCCTCTCCGATTTCTACTAAAACTATACGTTCCATCACGACATAGAGCCGTAGCACCCGCTGGTACTGAATTATAATAAGTAGGGGATTGTACCTTTATTCCTTCCGAATTTGTATAATACTTATTTTTAGAGCTTTGTTTTACTAAATATTTAGTTGAAATATATCCAACCTTACCATTATACTCAATAGGAACCCATTGACAGTTACAAGTTTCATCAATACTGACTTTTGTTCCCGCAGGAACAACATCTATTACTAAATAACTTTCACCAGCCCCAGCTCTCATGTTTAAGTTAGTGGCTGTATAACGCACTCCATTTTGGGCATAAATAATAGTAGTCCAAAAGAAAGTTATTAAAAAGAAAAATATACGTTTCATAAGCAGAAAAATTATCAATATTTTCTAATCATTTATGAAAGCTCTCCAAATATACCCAATAATACCTTCATAAGATACTTTATAATAATTTTTATTAGAAACCTTTTCTAATATTGTAACAGATCCATTTCTTACTTCAGCGATTCTTTTACCTCTATTCGAATCAGGAGAATCTAATATAGGAGCAAATTTAGAAACACTCACTTTACCAGAATACTCTTTTACACTAATATTACTCGAATATTCCCCAATATCACTTCCAATACTATTATCCCCATCTTCCCAAGATCTAAAATATCGATGACATTTATTTAACCATTTAATTATACTTCTAGCATTAGCTCCATTTGATAAATCACACTGAAGACTCTCATTCAATTGTCTCGTAAATTTTTTTATTATATTCATTTGGCTTTGGTTAAACCCATCTGTTAATTCCGCAATTTCATCTAAAGTATCTAGAATTTCTTCAACTTCACAATCTATCAAATATCGATTCTGATCTGCTTGTTGCTGTTTATAAATCATAGTCTGTTGAATCACTCCTAAATTATAAGGAGATGTATATTCCCTATACGTTCGTGGAGAACTGTATTGTGAAGTTTGAGCAAAAGAATTTAATCCACTCAATAAAAAGAGTAGACAAAGAACGTATTCATTAAATATAAAAAAGGATTTAGAATTCATAACTATAATTATTAATCTTCCCTGTCCCTGCCGGTCAGTATTTATAAAAAAGGAGTGTAAGGACTATCGTTTATTACCTTCTTGAAATTCAAATCTATCAGTATTCAAGAAAAATAATACCGAAACACTTCTCATAAACTATTTTTCATATAACTCAAAAATACCTTTGAAAACAGAAATATTTATTTATAAATTAAAAAATAACATACTATCCCCTATTTTTGCACTATATTCATAAATTCGGATAACATTAGTAAGATTGGGATCTACCACATCAGAAATTCCCCTATTTCTATCTATTGAAACAGGAGATATATCATTCCAAATTTGTCGGCCCTGATAATCTTTTCTTAAACAATATCCGACAACATAATTTCCTTTTACTCGAATAAGAATATTTTTAAGACCTTTTTGAGTATAATACACAGCTTGAATAGTCTTTGATTTTTGCTGATACTGATACTGTCGTTCTATAAATACCGACTCTTTAATTGCTGCGACTTGTCCATTTACACCACAAACTAAAACTGTAAAAACGAGACTAATAACTTTCAATGTTTTCATTTTCCTACTCAATTATTTCCTTCCCTGTCTCCGCCGGTCAGCATTTATAAAATAAGAA
>JAFUOJ010000009.1 GCA_017481945.1 Parabacteroides sp.
CCTGCAGGAGCAGCGATTGTTGCGTTGTCTGATGTAAGAACTGTGTTAGCTACTACCTGACCTAAGATGTTGCTTACTACAACTTTCTTACCAGCAGCGCCATTGATTGTTACATTACCTTCACCAGCGATTACTGTTACAGCAGAAGCAGAAATAGCTTCGTTAGCAGTAGGAACTACAGATGTCTTAGTTACAACCACCGGAAGAGCATCCATGTTAGTAGACATTACAACAACACCGTTGATCAAAGACAAACGAGCTTGTCTATTAATTGCTGGGTGGATAGTATATTGATTTTCTACATCTGTAATCTTGAATAAGAAGGTGTTCTTAGCAGCTTTTACTTTAGCCATTGTATCGTTGATCTTAGCCTTACCAGTAGCGAAGATTACGCTATCATTGTTTGCTTTATAAGTACCCTTTACAGTCAAGAAGTCACCAGATACAGAATCAGCTTCTACTGTTGCACCCTTCAAGATGTAATAAGTCGGATACAAACGTTCACCAGCTTCGTCACATACGTGAGCAGAATCAATCCACAATGAGAAGTTTTCTTCGATTGCAGCTGCACTACCTAAGTTATCACCTAAGCTTAAGAACTTAGCTTCTTTATTTTCTTTCTTAGTTAATACTTCATTTTCAGACAAGTCTTCACTTTCAACTGTACCCTTTGAGTTATCAATGATCAAATAGTGACCAGCTTCCAAACGAGCATATTCAGCGTCATCTAAGATTTCGTTAATAGTGAACAATGATACGTCATTGTTTGTTGTTCTAGTCCAAGTAGTTGTACCACCGTTTTCATGTACACGGATAGCATCTAAACCAGCAGTAGCACAATTTGTATGAACAATAATCATCTTATATTCACCTTCGTTTTCTGCTTTGAAACCAAAGTAACGAACAACAGAATTTTCTTTTGCAGTTGTTAATGTCCAATTTCTAGTATTAGCTTCATTAGCTTTACCAACCCATAGTGTATCACCTTTGGCATTTACAGTATACAACTGATATACAGCCAATGTATCAGAAGCAAAAGTCTTAACACCCTTATCGTTCAAATTGAAGTTCTTACTACCAACATATTTAGCACGGAATTCTAACGGAGTTTCAGTTTCCAATACATTGATTGTTGAATCTTCGTTCATTACCATGTAAACATTTTCAGCGCCCAATTTGTTAACCAAACCTAAAGTAAATGCAGAAGAAGCCAATTCTTCACCATCAAATACTTTATAACCATAGTTAGCATCGATAGCTTTTACAGAAACTGTATCTGTTCCAAAGATGAAGTATTCATTATCACAAGTTGTGACTTTCTTAATAGGAGTTGCTTCTTCTTCGTTACCATAGAAACGGTTCCAAGCTTCATAAGAATAGATACCACCTTCGTAAGTAGATTTAATCATCCACTGATTTTCAGGAACATATTCATTCTTCAATGTATTAACAGCATCACCAGCAGCTTCACAAACTGTTTCATAAGGGATACCCCAAATACCTTTCTTAGAAGTCAAGATATACAAACCATCTGCTAACGGTTGACCAGCTTCGATTTGTGCAGGAGCAGGAGACCAATACGGTTGACCATTTGTTGTATTATACAAGCTATCAACAGTGATATAATCTACCTTATCATTGATAAACTGTGCATTACCGATCCAAGCTACAGCCTGAGTTTTATTAACAGTATTTTCAGCTGCTAATTTTTTATCAACAACATTCCAAGACAATACTGAATCCATTACAGCTACAGCAATACTATCATTAACCGGGTTGAACAAAATACCGAAGTTCTTAAATGGAGACACAGCACCAAATGATACATTGAAACCAAATACTGCAGACTGACGAGGATCAGCTACGTTCACTGTTGAATTTGCTGTTACGTTAGAAGAATCTACAGCCAAATACTTATTAGAAGTCTTTGATTGAATTGTGAAGATTATATCTGTACTTGAAGCGTCTGCACTTGTTGAAACAAATTCATAAGCAGCACTTTCTACATCAACACCTTCCATTGCAGCAAACAAAGGAACTGAATATTGTGCACATTGATTCAATTCAGCGACTGTCATCCAGTGAGTCATATCACCCGGTTCAGCCAAAACTACATCAATAGCGTTATTTTTATAAACGCCTGTATCAGGAGTTATAACTGTTGGGATTGCTGTTTTAACAGCAATTGTATAACCACCTTCTACTGTAAATAACTTTTTGTATTCAACATTTTCTGTTACATTTAGAGTATCCAAGTTGTGTCTTACTGCATCAACCTCACCCACTGCAAAGAGATCATTACTCTTCAATTTTAAAGTGGTATTTGTTGCTTTGTTTGTAAACTTGTAAACTAAATTACCAGAAGTTTCACGAGAAACAACATCAACAGACCATAAAGAAGCCGCTGTTTTAGTAGCAGGATCATCTTTAGCTACTACAACTACAGAGTCACCTTGTTTAACCAATTCTCCATTTTGAGTCCGAATTTTCATCCAATTACTCTGAGCATTAGCTGAGAAAGAAGTTAACGCAAGAGCTCCACACAAAAGAGTAGAAACAATTTTGTTCATAAATCTAACTTTTAAATTAATAATATATTGTAATCACTTATTCTTCAATCGATTACCTTATTCTCCTTTCACAACAGGAGATACTACGCACATCAATATGCGATTTTTCAGCTACAAAAATACATATACTTTTTAAACTTACAATCCTTTTTCTTAATAAAATTCCCTTTTCTATATTCTTTCTTATCAATTAGATAACTTAACAAGTACGAAAAACCTCTTTTCTGATACAAACCTGTATATATCCACAATCATACGCGTACCTACATTATATATAAAGAGTTTTTTCTCTGCCTATAGAAATATTTTTCCTGCCCAGAAAATAAAAAAGGCCTCAGCATTTACACGCCGAGACCTTTCCTTTATCAAAATTCTATTTGCCTAATTCCGCAGTATCTTAAAGCACCTGAATACCTTCTTCGCGAGCAGCTTCTTCGCCGGAAGGAGTGATTAGTTTGTAACCCTTACCGTGAATATTGATAATTTCGATACCCGGATCGTCTTTCAACAGTTTACGTAGTTTTGTAATGTAAACGTCCATACTACGTGCGTTGAAGTAGTTATCATCTACCCAAATGGTCTTCAAGGCGTAGTTACGTTCCAAGATTTCATTAGCATGTGCACAAAGCAGGCTCAACAATTCACATTCTTTGGTTGTCAATTTAGTCACCTTATCACCGATAGCCAATGTCTGTTTTTGTGTGTCAAACAAGAAATTACCCAACTTGTAGAAAGGAATGTCTTTCAGCTTCTTACCTTTCACACGGCGAAGAATAGCTTCAATACGAAGCAATAGCTCTTCCATGCTGAACGGTTTAGTCAAATAATCATCCGCACCAATCTTGAATCCTTCCAAGATATCTTCCTTCATTGTCTTGGCAGTAAGGAAGATAATAGGTATCTCCGGATTGATAGAACGGATTTCTTGCGCCAATGTAAAACCATCTTTCTTTGGCATCATCACATCCAATACACAAAGGTCATATTTTCCCTTGGTGAACCCTTTATAACCTGCTTCTCCATCAGAGAAAAGATCGGTTATATACCCTTTTGCCTGTAAGTATTCTCTTAATAGCATACCCAGGTTTTCGTCGTCTTCACAAAAGAAGATTTTCAATTTTTCTTCCATAACTAACTTTTTATAAGAGGTAAAGTAATAATAAATTTTGTTCCTATACTATTGGAACCACTTTCAGCACGAATCGTACCTTTATGGTCCTCTACTATTTTACGTACATAAGCAAGTCCAAGACCAAAACCTTTTACGTCATGTACATTGCCGGTCGGTACACGGAAGAAGCGATCGAATACTTTCTTCAGATATTCTTTCTTGATTCCGATACCGTTATCCTCAATGGATATTAACAGTTTGCCATTCTCATTCCATGTACGACACATTAGCGTCAACGGAGTATCCAAACGGCGGTACTTCACAGCATTATCCAACAGATTAAATAGAACGTTTGTCACGTGCATTTCGTCTACATAGATTGTTGAATCTTCTGCTTGTAAGTCGATATCGATTGTACCTTCATACTTCTCCACTTTCAAAGCAAAGGTATTTGCAACTCCGGCCAACAGGTCATTAGCGTCTACCTCTTTCAGTTTGAGAGCGGCTTTCTGACGTTCAAACAGAGACATCTGCAAAACCTTTTCAACCAAGAAGCTCAATCGCTTCGTCTCATCATTAATAACACCTGAGATATGTTTGAACACATCCGGACTCTTTGTTATATCTGAGTCTTTCAACATCTGGGCAGCAAGCGAGATGGTTGATACCGGCGTCTTCAACTCATGTGTCATATTATTGATAAAATCATTCTTCATTTCCGAAAGTTTCTTCTGACGGAATACGATATAGATGGTTACAATAAATGTTACCAACAATATCAATGAGAAGATGATAGACGGAACAATAAATGTTACAGAACTTGAAATGTAGTCCCCTTTCGTTGGGAAATAAACCTTCAAAAAGTTTTGTTTTGAAGGAGGATCATTGGGAAATAGCACCTGTGTAACCACATCTGCGACAGGAGGTATCTCTCCACTCTGATACACTACGTTTCCGTCTTTGTTAATAACAGAAAATATAAACGGCAAGTTCAATCCGTTGTTAATAAATTCTGATTTTAAGTAATTATTCAGCTTTTTAAAATCGATTCGCTCTTCTATCGGTTTCAAATTAGCCGTATGCAGAATACTTAGGATGACTTCATTCATCAATCCATTCTGATAACGATACCGACGCTTCAGTATCTGCTGCAAATCTTTAGAGGTACTGACAATACTGCCTGCCGATTTATTCCGGCTTAAAGAGGAAAGCGGTTCGATCTTGCGTGTCCGAATGTCACTATGAATCTCTATCTGCTCAACAGTGCCATCAGCTTTTGCGAACTGCATTTTATATTTTCCTTCCGTAATAATCTCGCCTCCCAGGTTATCTTGTCCTCCTTGGTAGAGATAATTATCTGCCTCTTCACGACTTAAATCCTCTTCCAAGTAACGTCGTGTCTCCTCTAACTCCAAGTTTTTTGAGACTTGGTGCAGAGAACGCTTCACAGTTTCATTGAACTGTTCGCTGCTTTTCTTTAGAATAATGCTTACGTATTGCATTTGTAAAAAGAGTAATCCGGCAAATGCAAATGCCATCACCACCGCAAGCAACCATATTGTTGACTTCCTCATATCAATAAATATCTCTTTTCAACGCCACAAATAACGTTTCTTTTCATTTAATATTCACACAAAAAATGTAAAAACAAGGCGGCTTAAATGTTAAAAATACATTACTAAATATCCAGTAAAATCTATATACAAAACTAACAATCAGACATTTAAGACCTATTTTCAAGCCTTTTCTTCTTCCTCTAAAACCCTTATTGCATTCCCTTGTAACAGTCCTTTCGAGATATTTGTTGCTAAGAAGTATCAATTTCTTGTGCAGAAAGCATTACTATTTAATTATTAACTCTATCTTTGTCACTTGTAAGAGTTATGTGAAAATGGGTTCAGCAAGTTTAACACAGATAGACATCAAGCAAATACTACGACAAAAAGCGCCTTCCGCAGCTCGGAAGATTCCCGGTTTTGTTGTTGACTATCTGATTCGCACTGTCCATCAAGATGAATTAAATGAGATACTTCGTCGGTACCAAGATAAGGAGGGAGTCGCATTTATGCAAGAACTGATTGGCTACTTTGACTTAAACTTACAGCTGATACATCCGGAGAATATCCCGACAGAAGGACGTTATATCTTTGCTTCCAACCATCCATTAGGCGGATTAGACGGCATTTGTCTGTCAGCAGTGATAGGGAAATACTTCCAAGGGAATATTCGTTATTTAGTGAATGACCTGCTTTTGTATATTCCAAACCTAAAATCTATTTTTATTCCTATCAATAAACATGGGACGCAAGGGAAAAGAAATGCACAATTAATTGAAGAGGCTTACGCTTCCGATAACCAAATCATTACTTTTCCTGCGGGGCTTTGTTCGCGTAAACAACAGGGAGAGATTCGGGATTTGGAATGGAAAAAATCATTTATACAGAAGGCAATCGAGCACCAACGAGATGTTATTCCGGTCTTTTTCGAAGGACGTAACTCAAACTTCTTCTACAATCTCGCCAACTTACGCAAAGCGTTAGGGATAAAAATGAATTATGAAATGATTTATTTGCCGGACGAGATGTTCAAGAGTAAACACAAGACATTCCAGATTTATTTCGGAAAACCGATCCCCTGGCAAACGTTTACACAGGAGCGTAAACCCATAGAATGGGCCGAATGGGTCAAAGGAATTGTTTATAATCTAAAGAAATAACAGATTTTATATGCAAGATATTATTAAACCAATTGACCGAACAATTCTCAAGGCAGAGTTAACCCAAGAGAAAAAGTTACGGCGAACCAACAAATCTAATAATGAAATATACATCGTCACCGCCCATGACGCTCCTCATGTCATGCAGGAAATCGGGCGACTTCGGGAGATTGCGTTCCGCCATTATGGGGGAGGAACCGGATTACCGATGGATATTGACGAGTATGACACCATGGAAAATGCCTACCGACAACTCATTGTTTGGAGTCCGGAAGAGGAACAAATCTTAGGAGGATACCGCTTCCTTCGTGGTGCAGATGTAAAGTTTGACGAAACAGGTAAGCCTATCTTGGCCACAGCTCACCTGTTTGATTTCTCAAAGAAGTTTATTGAAGAAATCTTACCGAGCACTGTTGAGTTAGGTCGTTCGTTTGTTACCTTAGAATATCAATCGACTCGTACCGGGAACAATGCAAAAGGGTTGTTTGTCTTAGACAACCTTTGGGACGGATTAGGGGCCTTGTCTGTCATAGATCCCAGCCTACAGTATTTCTTTGGGAAGGTAACCATGTACAATACCTATAATACGGAAGCACGCGACTTGATTCTTTCTTTCTTGCGCATGCACTTCAAAGACCCGGAAAAGCTGGTCTCTCCCATCCATCCTTTACAAACAAACATCGACCAAGAGCGGATGGAAGCTCTTTTCCATTATGACAATTTCAAGGAGAATTACAAGATTCTGAATCAAGAGGTTCGGAAGTTCGGTATTAATGTTCCGCCATTAGTCAATGCTTACATGAGCCTTTCGCCTAAAATGCGTGTCTTTGGGACAGCCATTAATCATGAATTTGGCGAGGTAGAAGAGACCGGAATATTAATCGCAATTGATGAAATCTTAGAAGAGAAAAAGAAACGGCATATCGAAACCTACCTAAAAGAGGAGTGGGCTTCTGCCGAACTGATAAAAAACAAAGGGTAATGGTGCTTCCATTACCCTTTGTTTTGTTTCTGCCATTCCTCTGCTACCTCTTCCAAAGCAGCGTACCATTCTTCTCCAAACTTACGGATCAACGGCTCTTTTAAGAACTTATATACGGGAACATTCTCCTTCTTTCCTAACAGAACAGCTGCTTTACATACGCTCCAACGATGATAATTTACCGCCTTATAGGGACCGTAATCACCGACACGAATCGGGTAAAGGTGACAAGAAACCGGCTTATAGAAATTGACTTTTCCTGCCCGATAAGCTTTCTCTATAGCGCAATAACAGGTTCCTTTTTCATCATAACAGGTAAAGACACAGTCCTTTCCGTTCACGATAGAGGTAACCAAATCGCCCTCTTCATCTACATATACAACTCCCTGTTTCTTGATAACAGCACGCGCTTCCGGCGACAAATCATCCCAAATGACCGGTAACACCTCTTCCAACCGGGCGACTTCCTCCTGCTCAACCGGTGCACCTGCGTCTCCCTCAATGCAACATTCTCCTTTGCAAGCCCCTAAATCACATAAGAACTTCTCCTGTAATACATCCAAAGAAACAACTACATCATCTATCTGTATCATAACTTTCTTTTCCTCCCTATTATATGTGCAGACAAAGATACGGGAAAAATAGATGAATAATAAACGAGATCTCTTAAAAATAGAGCCGAGATGTGTTTTATAATCCAGTGTAGTTTCTTATTCGCGAGGGCGTCGAGTATATTTTTGAGGGCGTCGGGAAGATACACGAGGGGCTCAAGAATATACACGACGCCCTCGTGAACAAGAAAAGAGCCAATGATATGGATCAAAAGATAGCGAAAAGGCAAACAAGATCTGCAAAAAAACGGGGTAAAACTCCGAAGAGCCCTACCCCGTCACCTTTAAAAAAATGAAAAATGAAATTTACTTAATCAGGTCTTTACCTGTCATTTCTGCAGGTTGTTCCATTCCTAAGATATGCAAAATAGAAGGAGCTACGTCTGCCAATACACCATTTTCTACTTTAGCTTCCTTGTTCTCTGTTACATAAACAAACGGAACCGGATTCAAAGAGTGAGCCGTATTAGGCGTACCATCTTCATTCAATGCATGGTCGGCATTACCATGATCGGCAATAATAATCACCTCATAGTCATTGGCTTTTGCCGCTTCTACAGTATCACGAACGCAATCATCAATTGCAGTTACTGCCTTTTCGATCGCACCATAAATACCTGTATGACCCACCATATCTCCATTTGCGTAGTTTACAACAATGAAGTCATACTTCTGTGTATTGATAGCTTCAACTAATTTATCTTTTACTTCGTAAGCACTCATTTCCGGCTTCAAGTCGTAAGTAGCTACTTTCGGAGATGGAACCAAGATACGTTCTTCTGTTTCATACGGAGTTTCGCGTCCGCCATTAAAGAAGAATGTAACGTGTGCATACTTTTCTGTTTCAGCAATATGAAGCTGTGTTTTACCGTTGTTTGCCAAGTATTCGCCCAATGTATTCTGTACGTTTTCCTTATCAAATAGGATATGAACGCCCTTGAATGAAGCGTCATACGGAGTCATACAGTAGTACTGTAAGTTAGGAATTGTGTGCATTCCCTGTTCAGGCATATCCTGTTGAGTCAAAACAACTGTCAATTCTTTTGCGCGGTCGTTACGATAGTTGAAGAAGATTACCACGTCACCTTCTTTGATTGTACCGTCAACTGTTGCATTATTAATTGGTTTGATAAACTCATCTGTAACACCTTCGTCGTATGATTCCTGCATAGCCTGAACCATATCTGTAGCTTGTTTACCTTTACCTTCAATTAATAGGTCATACGCTTCTTTCACTCGTTCCCAACGTTTGTCACGGTCCATAGCGTAAAAACGTCCAACAATAGAAGCGATCTTACCGGCAGATTGTTCGCAATGAGCTGTCAATTGTTCAATAAAGCCTTTACCGCTCTTCGGATCAGTATCACGTCCATCCATAAAACAATGTAGGAATGTACGTTCGCCAATACCGTATTCTTTAGCAATATCGCAAAGTTTGAACAGGTGATCAAAAGAGCTGTGTACACCGCCATTAGAAGTTAATCCCATGAAGTGGATATTCTTTCCGTTTTCTTTTGCATAAGAGAAGGCAGAAACGACTTCCGGATTCTTTAAAATGCTATTGTCTGTACATGCACGATTAATCTTTACCAAGTCCTGATAAACGATACGACCAGCACCAATATTTAAATGTCCAACTTCAGAGTTACCCATTTGTCCATCAGGCAATCCAACGTTTTCACCGCTTGCCTGCAATTGTGAGTGCGGGTAATTGGCCAATAAGCTATCCCAATAAGGAGTAGGTGTATTAAAGATTACATCGTCTTTGCCTTGATCGCCGATACCCCAGCCGTCAAGAATCATTAATAGGGCTTTCTTGCTCATGATTACTTCTTTTATTATATTGTTTATACTTACTATCTCTATTCAGCCGCAAAGATAATTAATTCCACGCATAATGTTTACTCTTAAAATATTACTTTTGTGAACAAATATGGAAAAGATTATACAAGATAAAGAGTTAGGGACTATTCAACTTCGTGTATCTGTTCGTGCGAAGCACTATTCTCTCAAAATTTCCAAAGGGACTATCACTGCCATTATGCCTATTCATGGTAGTGAAACTCATCTGCTTACCTTTATCGAGGCAAATAGATCCAAGCTGCTTCAGGTATTATCCAAACATCCTGCTCGTCCACTTTTTAATGAAGAGACGGCTCTACAGACAGCGACTTTCCGGCTTCATATCTTCCGTACTGACCGATCTAATTTCTACATGAAGTTAGAAAATGAGCGACTACACATCGCTTGTCCGGAGAAGACTGACTTTACGGAGGAGCGTGTTCAGCAACTACTCAAGGAGTTTATAGAGAAAGCTCTTCGCCATGAAGCCTGTCGTTTGCTTCCGGATCGCTTGCAAACGTTAGCGGCAACACATGGTTTTCTATATACAGGAGTAAAGATATTCAACAGCAAAAGTCATTGGGGAAGTTGCACAGGTCGAAAAAGTATCAACCTGTCTCTTTCGTTGATGTTGCTCCCTTGGCACTTGATTGACTATGTCCTTTTGCATGAACTTTGCCATACGGTGGAGATGAATCACAGTGAACATTTCTGGAAACTTCTGGACAAGGTGACAGGAGGAAAGGTACAAGCACTAAAAAAGGAGTTAAAAAGTTACCACATGTTGTAAGTAACCTCCTAACTCCTCTTATCACTATACCTATTTTACTATTTCAATCTTTCGCAATCTTTCTCTTCCAGATGATAAAGAAGACTAAAGATAAAACGGTTACAATTGCTCCTATTGTCTGTGAGATTCCTACTCCTAATCCTAAACCTTCCGGAGCGACAAAGATATATGTCGAACAGACTGCGGTCATAAATAGAGCCGGAATCAATGTCACTATATATAATTTCTTGGCTCCTGCTAAATAGACAGTCAAAGCCCATAAAGTAAACACTGCTAATGTCTGGTTGCACCAAGCAAAATAACGCCAGATCATATCAAAGCCTGCCTGGTCTTTTTGACTGTACAACAACAGGCCGATCGCCACTAAAAACAGCGGAATACATATCACTAAACGTTTAGAAATACTCCGTTGCTCCAAGTGTAAGAAGTCTGCCACAATCAGACGAGCCGAACGAAATGCGGTGTCACCGGATGTAATCGGAGCAGCAATCACCCCTAAAACCGCCAAAATACCACCGACTGTTCCTAACCAGTCCTTGGTTATGCGATCCACCACAACGGCTGCATTGCTCTCTCCCATTCCGTTTTCCTGGAAGAAATAGGTAGCTGCTGCCGCCCAAATCAACGCGACAATGCCTTCCGTAATCATGGAACCGAAGAAGACAGGACGAGCAAACTTCTCATTCTTTATGCAACGAGCCATCAAAGGACTTTGGGTTGCATGGAAACCAGATATAGCTCCGCAAGCAATACTTACAAACATTATGGGGAAGATCGGTAGTTGAGCGGGATGAGTATTCGCTAATCCATCCGTAATCTCCGGTAAGTTGGGATGATGAACAAACAACATAACCAAAATACCCACAGCCATAAATAGCAAAGCAGCTGCAAACAAAGGATAGATTTTACCGATAATCTTATCCACCGGAAGCAGGGTTGCCAGGATATAATAGATGAAAACTACCACAATCCAGAAGGTAGTATCTAAGTATTCCGGAGTTAAACTGGCCAGCAATCCGGCAGGACCTGAAACGAAAACAGCTCCAACCAATATCATTAATATAACCGTAAAGCCGCGCATAAACTGCTTGAAGTTTACACCTAAATAACGACCTACGATTTCAGGTAAGCTCTCTCCGTTGTTACGCAGAGATAACATGGCGGATAGGTAGTCGTGTACGGCTCCCGCAAAAATACTTCCTAAAACAATCCAAAGAAAAGAGGCGGTTCCAAACTTTGCGCCCATAATGGCACCAAAGATAGGTCCCAAGCCTGCAATATTCAAGAACTGAATCATAAAGACCTTCCAAGAAGGCAGAGGAATATAATCAAGTCCGTCCTGACTTGCATAAGCAGGTGTCTGACGTTGTGAATCAACGCCAAACACCTTTTCTATAAACTTACCGTAACAAAAATAACCTGCTATCAAAGCGAGCAAGCAACAAACAAAGGTAATCATGGTATTGTAGTCTTTTATTCACTCAATAGCTTCTTAACAGCTTCTGAAATAGCACGACCTTCTGCTTTACCTGCTAATGCCTTAGAGGCAACACCCATTACTTTACCCATGTCTTTCGGGCTGGAAGCTCCCACCTGTGCAATGATGGCTTTCAATTCAACTTCTAATTCTTCTGCTGACATCTGTTTCGGCAAATACTTCTCTATTACGGTAACTTGTGCCAATTCAGCGTCTGCCAAATCCTGACGTCCTTGCTGAACATAGATAGTAGCTGAGTCTTTTCCTTGCTTTACCAACTTCTGCATGATCTTTAATGCGTCAGCGTCAGTCAAAGTATCATTAGCTCCCGGAGCCGTTTTCGCTTCCAAGAAGAATTTCTTTACGTTTCTTAATGTCTCAAGAGCGACTTTATCTTTCGCCTTCATTGCGTTTTTAATGTCTTCGCTGACTTTTTCAAACAAATCCATAACCTTCTTGATTTTATGTTATACTTATCAGAAAAATATCTTATTACCGCTTGTCTTCGCCTTCTCTCCCGGACCCTCAGAAGAGCTTGTCTTCGCTTTGTACTGTGGAGCCAAAGACGGATTATTATTTGTTCGTCTCAATAACTGTACTTCTTTTGCCGTACGTTTATAAACTGGGTTCTCTTCCAAGAAAGCGATTAGGCTGTCATCGTCTAATTCTTCATAAGAAAGAACAACATATTCAGATTTAGGAGCACTATCCAACAAATTAGGATAATAACGGTCTATCAAAGCATCTTCTTCCTCTCTTATCTGTTTTTCAAGAGCTGCCTTTTCGGCTGCCTCACGAATCTTTTCCTCCGTATCCAATTCTTCCTGCTCATTCTGGGACAAGATGTCTTCTAAACCAAAACCGGTTACTAAAATTGTAATCTTAATCTTATGTCCCAAACTATCATCATAACCATGTCCCCATTTCACTTCATATTCGGTCTTGAACTGCGACATAAAATTATGAATATCGGTCATTTCACTGATACGTAGTTCATCTTCATGGCTATAGTAAATAACAAACGCTACTCGCTGCGCATTGAAGATATTGTTTACATCATTAACTAACGTATTCTCCAACGCTTCATTAATAGCCTGATGTAGACGTCCTTCTCCCTCTCCAAAACCAATACTGATCAGAGCGACACCACTGTTCCGCATAGTTGTATCAACATCGGCAAAATCAACATTCTGTTCAAGATTGGTTGTTACAATCTCTGCAATACTCTTAGCTGCAATAGTCAGCGTCTCATCTGCCTTACGATTGGCTTGCGGAATCGGCATATCTTTAAAGTTTCTCAACCGTTCATTATTGATAACTAATAAAGAGTCGACATTTTGTGCCATTTCCCTTACGCCTCTCAATGCTTTTACTATCTTCGGGCGACCTTCAAATACAAAAGGAATCGTAACAATACCAACAGTCAAAATCCCCATATCTTTAGAGATCTTAGCGACTACCGGTCCGGCACCGGTACCGGTTCCACCTCCCATTCCTGCGGTAACAAAGGCCATACGTGTTCCATCATCCAGCATTTTACGGATTTCGCCCTCGCTTTCAATGGCTGCAGCTTTTCCTACTTCCGGAACATTACCCGAACCTAAACCATGTGTCGTATTCTGACCGATCAATAGTTTATCAGGGACTTCTGACTTCTGCAATGCTTGGTTATCCGTATTACACAACACAAAAGATACATCCCGAATACCTTCACGATACATATTGCTAACAGCATTACCGCCACCACCACCGACACCAATTACCTTAATAATCGTCTGAGGTGCTTTAGCCATGTCAAAATCATATATCTTATCGTCCATTGTCGTCTGTCTTTAATTGTTACCGATTATTCTTCCTCTTTCATTGTGTCCCCAATCTTTTGACCAATATCATCTGCTGCCCGTTCAGCTTTTTCCCATAAAGTACCGAACCAACCTTTGCCTTTAGGTTTAGTGGACTTTGGAGTTTTAGGAGGAGTAGGAGCCTTTATCTCGGGCTCTTGTTTCTTTACCTCCGGTTCCGGGTCGGGAGTTATTTCTTTTGGTTCAGGAGCTACAATTTTTGGTTCAGGAGCCGGTTCCGGTTTCTTCACTTCCGGTTCCGGAACTACATACAACGCACAGTTTTCTGTTCCTTTCAACAATAAAGCGGCAGCCGTTGTATATTCCAAATTATTAGCAATCATCTCTCCCTCAACAATCAAGTCCTTCCGAACTGCGGCATAGCTAACTTCCATATTGAAGCGGTTGCTTAGTGCCTCCCGTAAATTCTTCAATACGGAACCATTACCGGCTATTACAATCTTATATCCCGGTTCGTTTGTTACACCTGCGTCTTCAAAGCGAGCGTATATATTCTCTATGATTTCACGAATACGGGCTTCCACTACATGATTTACGTCCGTTGACTTCACGCTACCATGACGTCCATCGGCCAAATCAACCGGAATCATCTGTGGGTCTTTTTCCTTTTCCCAAATTGCGTTTCCGTTTGTACGTTTGATACGCTCAGCCTCTTTTTCCGGCAAATTATCTAAAGACATCAAGTCTCTTGTAATTAGATGACTACCTAAAGGAATCACATACAAGCCTGCCAGCTTTCCGGATTTATACAAAGTCACAGAAGTAACGCCAGCCCCAAAGTCAATCAATGCACAACCATTTTCTTTGGCTTGGTCTGTCAATATTAAGTCAGCTAACGCCAGCGGAGCTACAATCACTCCGGCAACATCTACCTTTATATGTTCTACCATATTGGTTGTAACAGCATGACGAAGCGAAGGGCGTCCTACTATCAACTTATAATGTGCCTCTATACGAGAACAGGACATTCCCACCGGCTGTGACTCTGAATGATTATCTAAAGAGTACAAAGGAGAGGCAATATCCAAGACATCCAGCATTTCCGGACGGTATTCGCTACACTCCCTATCCATTTCCTGAAGGGTTTCTTCGGTAACAACCCCTGTTCCCAATATCTTTGAAACTGTATGGTTGATTGTACGAAGCGATTGACCACCCACACCGATATACACTTTTCCTATGCGGGCTCCACCTAATTTATTCTCAAGTTTGCGAATCAACCCTACGATCTTGTATGCTGTATCCTTTATGTTATATACACATCCTCTTCGAATGCATGTGTCGGACTTCTCTACCTCATAGGCAACAATAGAAAGAGCACCCGAAGTGTCTTTCGTTCCTACCATACCGACCATGTGAGAAGAGCCCAGGTCGATGGCCGCTATAAAGTCTGTGTATGCCATATTCTCTTTATCTTTTTGTACAAACAATCTGGTTTTTATATTTTAAGTTTATTACGCTGTACTTCTCCCATCCCACTTTGGGTATCGCTTTCTCATAAAAGAGCTTAAGTTTGTCCAGCTTGCTTCCGAAATCAGCCAAAGAGCCTAATGCAATCCGATGGTTTCCTACCCGAGGTATCAAATCCACCTCTCCATTCGGATGTACATAAATCTGTTCTATCTGGCTATTCCAGAAGTCATCATCCTGCAAAAATAATGCAAATTTGTATAAATCGGTTACTGCCAACTCCTTTTCTACAAAGCCACTTGCCACTGGGACATGAGCCACATATCGCCGGCTGACCGGCATAGTTGTACCTAAATTATCAATGTAATAATTTCCTCGTGGACTAAGCACTCGCAAGATAGGAATTTTCTGTTCTACTTCCAACTTAATAAGACCAGAAGGTGTCTTATATGCCTCAACCTGCGCAATCATCTCGTTTTTCAGCAGTTCATTCTCTATCTGATGTGTATTGATTTCCTTCATAGGCTTCTTAATGGGGTCCAGATTGGCCTTCTTAAGAATGTAGATCAAATCACTTTCGCTTACAAAATGCTCATCCAAGCTATCTACGATCACCACCTGCAAGTCATGGCATTCCTTTCCTCCTCTATCTTCGTGGAAGAAGAAAGCAGCCAACACAATGTAAACAGACAAGAGTGTTGCAACAATTATGGAAATGACACGAAATACCATTATCCCTTTTTCTCCAATATTTGTTTTACAGGATCCACCAACAATTCAATGTTACCTGCACCCACCATCAATACAACTTCTAACTGATCCACCTCAGCAGCAACCACCTCTAACAACTCCTCCTTTCGGATCAAACGCTTATTGGGAATCGTTACAGCGTCATAAATAATTTGCGAAGACACGCCCGGAATTGGTTCCTCACGTGCCGGATAAATATCCAACAGAATCAATTCATCCAACAGAGATAAACTGGCAGCAAAATCTGCAGCAAAGTCTCGTGTACGAGTATACAGGTGCGGCTGGAAAACTCCTGTTACTTTCCGTCCTGCGTACAATTCCTTTACTGAAAGGATACTTGCCTTCAACTCCTCCGGATGATGGGCATAATCATCAATCAAAACAATATTCTCTCTTTTCAAATGAAAGTCAAAACGTCTACGGGGACCGGCGAAAGAGGCCATACCTCTCTTTATCTCTTCTGCCGTTACTCCGTTCAACCATGCCAAGGCTATTGCTGCCACGCCATTTTCAATATTGACTTTTACCGGAACCCCTAACTGAATCTCTGCAATCCGGACGTCAGGACCTACAAAATCAAAAAAGATTTCTCCGTTCCCAATACGTACATTTTCAGCATAAAAGTCCGGCTTTTGAACAGATTCACAGTCTTCTATAGCACCTCTATAGGTATATAACCGGACATCCGCCTGTAAGCGTGGAGTCACTTGAACCCCTTGCTTCATAATCAAACAACCGTCCGGACGAATCAAGGATGTAAAATGCTCAAAGCTTTCCCGATAAGCCTCCGGCGTTCCATAAATATCCAAGTGATCAGGATCCGCAGCTGTTATCACAGCCATATAGGGTGTCAGCCAATGAAAAGAGCGGTCAAACTCATCAGCCTCTATCACTGTCAAATCACTTCGGTCAGAAAGCATTAAGTTGCTATCGTAGTTCTTTAGGATACCGCCCAAGAAAGCGTTACAATCTACATGAGATTGTTTCAACAGATGAGCCACCATAGAGGAGGTTGTTGTCTTCCCATGCGTCCCGGCTACACAAAGACCCCGATTGCAATTCGTAATCTCTCCCAACACCCGCGCACGCTTCATCACCTCAAATCCGTTGGCCCGGAAATAGCTAAGTTCCGTATGGGATTCAGGGACAGCCGGTGTATAGACCACCAATGTTTTAGCAGGGTCTGTAAAATCATCCGGAATCAAATCCACATTATCCTCATAATGAATTGCAGCTCCCTCACTATTCAACTGTCCTGTCAAGCCGGAAGGAGTCTTGTCGTAGCCCGCAACTTTCTTTCCCTTTGATAGGAAATAACGAATCAGAGCACTCATCCCAATGCCTCCAGCCCCCACAAAATAGACAGCCGTTATGTTGTTTATATTCATCTTTCTTACGTCTTACTGATCTTTGATACAAAGATAAATCATTTTATAATCTTTACAATCTCATCAACAATACGTTCTGCACTCTGATGGTGTGCTAATTTAGCGATATTGCGACTTAATGTTTCCAAACGCGCACTATCATGTATTACTTGAAGTGCTGTCGGGACTAAATTCTGTTCAGCCTCTTTGTCTGCCACCATAATAGCCGCCCCTTTATCGACTAAAGCTTGTGCATTCTTCGTCTGATGGTCCTCTGCCACATTGGGGGAAGGAACCAGTATCACCGGTTTCTTTAACAAACAAAGTTCAGAGATAGAGCTGGCTCCAGCACGAGAGATAATCAAATCGGCAGCAGCATAAGCATAATCCATTCGTGTAATAAAATCCGAGCACCACACAGGCATGCCTCGATAGGCCTTCAAATGCTTCACTGCCTCCTCCTGATAGTAACGCCCCGTCTGCCAAATCACCTGTACATCTACATCCGAAGCAAACAATTTATCCAAATCCCCCTGTATACTCCGGTTAATCGTCCGGGCGCCTAAGCTACCCCCTACTACCAAAAGGGTCTTTTTCTCCGGTGAAAGTCCAAAGAAACGTAATGCCTCCTCTCTTTTATCCAGTGCCTCTTCCAAATCCTGACGAACCGGATTCCCGGTAACTACTATGCGATCTGCCGGGAAGAACTTCTCCATTCCTTCATAAGCGACACAGATTTTACCGGCCTTCTTCGCCAACAATTTATTGGTCACACCAGCGTAGGAGTTCTGCTCCTGTATCAGTGTCGGAATACCTAACGAAGCCGCCATCCACAAAGTGGGACCACTGGCATAACCACCGACTCCCACCGCTATATCCGGTTTAAACTCACGTATCGTCTTCTTGGCAAGCTGTAAACTTTTAAACAAACGACCTACAACCCGAATGTTGTTCAGCAAATGCGCCCGATCAAATCCGCTTACCGGAAGCCCTACAATGCGATATCCAGCAGCCGGGACTTTCTCCATTTCCATCCGGTCTTCAGCTCCCACAAATAAGATTTCTGAATCAGGGAAACGCTTTCTCACTGTATTTGCGATTGAGATTGCCGGGAAAATATGTCCTCCGGTTCCACCGCCACTTATGATAATTCGATACGGTTTCATATTTTAGTTTCTGTTGTTGTTTCTTCTTTTAATTCCATAACGGCCTTCAACGGGTTCTCTTCCGCCTCTTCAACGCCATTCTCATCCCTGCCTATTGCTTCTTCAACGGGTGCCGACCCATTTTCCAACGGCTGCTGACCCATTTCCGGTTCGCTGCCGTCCGGATTTTCCTCTACTGGTAACTTATCTATCACCTCTACATTACCCATATTCGCACCAAAACGACTGACACTAAGGATAATGCCTATATAAGCACAGGAAATTACAGTTGATGTTCCTCCTCGACTGATTAACGGTAAAGGTTGCCCCGTTACCGGTATCAAATCAACTGCCACTGCCATATTTATCAGGGCTTGGACGACTATCAGCAAACCACACCCCATCACTAAATATTTCGGGAATAATTTGTCACACCTTCGGGCAATTATTCCCACACGAACCAGTAATACTGTATATAGGAATAGGACGAAAATTCCTCCTGCAATCCCCATCTCCTCGATAATAATCGCATAGATAAAGTCAGAATATGCCTGAGGGAGGAAATCACGTTGCTGACTATGTCCAGGAAGCCTACCAAAAAGTCCACCGCGCGCCAAGGCTATTTTGGCATGAATGACCTGATAATTTTCTCCATCAATATTCACCGTCTTCCCTGCTTCCATAGCAACAGGCGGCTCAGAATCGGAGAAGCGTTCTATACGCGCCTTCCATGTTTGCACACGATCAGGCATATAGTTTATAACACTGCCCGGCATTGTCAATAATAGAAAGACCATTAACGAAACAGCAGCGATCAAGATTCCCCAAAACTTCAATAAGCGTACGAGAGAGATTTGGCCAATGAAAACCATCATCTGAACGATGGAAAAAAGCAAAATGGCAGTTGAACCATTCGTAAAGAAAATCAAACCACAAACCAAAGCAGTTCCACCTTGAATATACCAGAACTTCTGTTTATCTGTAAGCCAATTCTTTAGGCTCAAGATTACAGCCGTATATCCAATCGTGGCAAGCTTAGTAATCTCCGAGGGTTGAAAGGTAATTCCAACTATATTCAACCACCGCTTCTCTCCATTGATCTCTACACCGATAAAAAAGGTCAGTATAAGCAGAACGACAGAAATCGGCAAGAAAACACTCAGCAGTGAATAGAAGCGACAAGGGATATTATGTAAGAGTAAAACCACCACAACGCCTGCCAAAAGAAAACTCGCATGTCGGACAATCGGGGTCCAATGAGTCGTACTCTTATAGGCAAGAGTACTGGTCGCACTGAATACCTCTACCAGCGAAATCGCACAAAAGAACAGGAAGAGAATCCATATTACCCGATCTCCTTTGAATAGTTTACTTGCCAAATTCATCTTTACTCTCCCTTTTTATAAGTTTCTTACACACGCTTTAAATTGTTCGCCTCGGTCTTCATAGCTCTTAAAGAGGTCGAAACTTGCACAGCAGGGTGATAACAGAACCGTATCGCCTTTCTGAGCCAGTTTATAGGCTTTCGCTACACATTCTTCCATAGAGCGAGCGTCTTCGATCACAGGGACTTTTCCGTCAAAGAAGCTATGTAGTTTTGTATTATCCACGCCCAAAAAGATCAAAGCATGCGCTTTCGTCTTTACCAACTCCTCTATCTCGGAATAATCATTTCCTTTATCCGTTCCGCCTAGAATCAAAACCAACGGAGTGGTCATGCTTTGCAAAGCATACCAACATGAGTTTACATTGGTTGCTTTTGAGTCATTGATATAATCTACTCCCCGTACACGTGCAACTTTTTCCAAGCGATGTTCCACTCCTGCAAAGTCACTCAATGAAGCTCGAATATTCTCATCCCGAATATCCGCTAACTTGGAAGTGATACTTGCAGCTAATGAATTGTATAAATTGTGGGTACCTGATAATGCTAATGAATCCTGTTCCATAGTAAACGTCCCGTTTGAAGTTTCAATAATAACCTTTTTATCTTTTGTATAAGCTTTTACTCCGTCTGCTGCGTTTTCAGCAAAAGGATAGAGAGTTGCCTGCGGATGGCGTTTGGCTATTTCGCGGGCAATAATAGGATCGTCTTTCCAAAATATAAATGCGTCCTCAGCTGTCTGGTTCTGAAGAATACGGAACTTGGCGTCCACATAGTTTTGCATTTCATAATTGTAGCGGTCCAAGTGGTCCGGCGTTATGTTCAACAAAATAGCTATGTCTGCCTTAAAATCATACATGTTGTCGAGCTGAAAACTACTCAGTTCAATCACATAAACAGCATGAGGGTCTTCGGCAACTTGCAAAGCTAAGCTATTTCCTACGTTACCCGCCAATCCAACATCCACTCCGGCCTGTTTCAGAATATGATAGGTCAGCATAGTCGTAGTCGTCTTTCCATTGCTACCGGTAATACAAATCATTTTGGAATCGGAATATCTTCCGGCAAATTCAATCTCAGAAATAATATGTATTCCTTTTTCTTTGATCTTCTTTATAATGGGAGCCTTGTCGGGAATCCCGGGGCTCTTGATGATTTCGTCGGCATTCAGGATGTCGGCTTCAGTATGTTGCTTCTCCTCCCAACGAATTCCGTGGGCGTCCAACATTTCTTTATACTTAGGCTTAATAGACGAAAAATCAGAGACAAATACGTCAAAACCTTTCGCCTGTGCTAAAACCGCAGCTCCAGCACCACTTTCTCCAGCCCCTAAAACAACTATCCTTTTCATAAAAACTTTACTTTATCATCGCATTTTTAACGTCACAATTGTTATCACTGCCAATATAATGCCTATCAACCAGAAACGGACTACGATCTTAGACTCCGGAACGACATTATACGGTTTCTGAATCAATGCCTGTATACCTGAATTTCCCGGCTTTTGGAAGTGATGGTGCAAAGGCGCCATTTTAAAAATACGTCTGCCTTCGCCATATTTTTTCTTTGTATATTTGAAATAAAAGGTCTGCATGATAACAGACAAATTCTCTACCAAAAATATACCACACAGAATAGGAATCAGTAATTCTTTACGGATAATAATTGCAAAAACAGCAATGATACCTCCTAATGTCAAACTACCGGTATCTCCCATAAATACCTGTGCAGGAAATGCATTATACCATAAAAAGCCCACTGTTGCACCAATAAAGGCTGCAGCAAAAACAACTAACTCTTCTGCTCCCGGAATAAACATAATATTCAAGAAGGAAGCAAACTCAAAGTGAGACGACATATAGGCTAAAATACCCAATGCCACTCCTATAATCGCAGAGCTACCGGCAGCTAGACCATCCAGACCATCTGTCAGATTCGCCCCATTGGAAACCGCTGTAACCACAAAGATTACCATAAGCACGAATACCAACCAAGCCGCTTCATCCTTATAATCGCCTGCCCAAGTCACTAACTGGGCGTAATCAAAGTTATTATTTTTCATAAATGGGATGGTCGTCTTCGTTGATTTCTGCTCTACCGTGTGATAACGCACTTCCTCAATAACATCACCATGACGGACCTCCATATTTTCTTTAATTACTACGTCCGGACTCATAAACAGAACCAAACCGACAATCAAGCCTAAACCTACCTGACCGACCACTTTAAACTTTCCATGCATTCCCTCCTTGTTTTTCCGGAAAACCTTAATGTAATCATCGGCTCCCCCCAACAGACCTAACCACACTGTCGTCACCAACATCAGGATCACATAAATATTGGTCAACTTCGCACAAAGTAACGTAGGGACTAAAATCGCGATAATAATAATGATTCCTCCCATCGTAGGAGTCCCCTTTTTACTCATTTGTCCTTCCAACCCTAAATTGCGAACCGTTTCACCAATCTGCAACATCTGTAGCTTATCAATGATACGACGCCCAATAGCTGTTGAAATAAACAACGATAAAATCAGTGCCAACCCCGAACGAAAAGAGACATATTTAAACATCCCTGCACCCGGCAAGTCTATCTGATCCAGATAATTAAACAAATAATATAACATATCAATTCTTAAAAATTTCCCTTAATACTTCACGATCATCGAAATGATGTTTTACCCCTTTGATTTCCTGGTAATCTTCATGTCCCTTACCAGCGACTAAAATCACATCTCCCTTCTTTGCTAACATTGTGGCTGTTTTGATCGCTTGTGTACGGTCAGTAATGCACAGCGTATGTTCCATATCTGTAGCATTTAACCCTGCAACCATATCCTTAATAATCTCCTCCGGTTCCTCGAAACGAGGGTTATCCGAAGTCAATATCAGCTGATCACTTAATTTAGCAGCCTCTTTCGCCATAATGGGGCGTTTACCTTTATCCCGATTTCCACCACAACCGACTACCGTAATCACCCGGCCATTTCTCTCCAATACTTCATGGATACTATTCAAAACGTTGACTAATGCGTCCGGTGTATGTGCATAATCCACAATCGCAGTATAACCGGCTGGTGATTGAATCGTTTGGAAACGTCCTGAGACCGGACATAACTCACTCAATACCAGCAAGACGTCCTCTGGTTCTTTACCCAAAGAGACAGCAGCCCCATATACGGCCAACAAATTATAGGCATTGAAACGGCCAACGAAACGAGTAACAATCTCCCGACCATTTATCAACATCTCTGTTCCTTCAAAATGAGATTCTAATATCTTACCTTTAAAATCTGCCAATGTTCGCAATGAATAGGTAAGTTTCTTTGCCTTTGTATTCTGTAACATAACCAAGCCTGACTTATCATCCATATTCGTCAAAGCAAAAGCAGACGCAGGAAGATCGTCAAAAAACTTCTTCTTTGCCTTTAAGTAGTTGTCTACCGTTTTATGATAGTCCAAATGGTCACGAGTCAGATTGGTAAAAATACCTCCATCAAATGACAATCCGCTAATACGCTTCTGATCAATAGAATGAGAACTAACCTCCATAAAGGCATACTCGCAACCGGCCTCCACCATCTGAGCGATTAAGCGGTGAAGGGTAATCGGATCCGGTGTCGTATGATCTGTTGGTATTGCCTCACCATCTATATAGTTACAAACTGTTGAAAGTAATCCTACTTTATGCCCCATTTTACGGAACATCTCATAAAGAAGCGTAGCAATGGTTGTCTTTCCATTCGTACCTGTAACTCCCACTAAGACCAAATTATCAGAAGGATTTTCATACCAAGTAGATAAAAGTAAGCCCAATGCCTCTGCTGAATCCTTTACCCGAATGTAAACCGGACTTTTCTTCTGTATATTTTTATCTTCATCCGAAGACGCAGGAATTTCCTCACAAACAATTGCAGCAGCTCCTTTTTCTATTGCACTTTGAATATAAGCATGACCATCTACAGATACACCACGCACTGCCACAAACAAAAAACCTTTTTCCACTTTACGGGAATCCGATTGAATCCCGGCAATCTCGATGTTTACATTTCCAACGACATCAAGTACTTCTAACGGTTGAATAAGTTCTCTTAGTTCCATAATCTACTTCAACATTAATGAAACAGTTTGTCCCTTTATGACTTTACTTCCGGGGGCAACGGATTGAGAAGCGACACGTCCCATTCCCACTAATGAGGCTTGAAGACCTACGCTTTCTAATAAATAGACTGCGTCCTTCACACCCATTCCTACCACATTCGGAACCAGTCCTTCTCGAATTGTAATCTCTTTCAGTGTTACTGTCTGAAGACTATCATCCACTACAGTCGCAACCCATTGTGAATCGATACTATCAGATTTCACATCAATATCTAATTCTTCTAAAACTTCATTCAAAGCAGCTCGATCCCCCCCTTTGGGTTTCGGTAACATAACGGCCAACGAATCTCTTTTCATTTCACGAATATCCACAGGGACATGACTTGAATACACCTTTTCGGCAATTGCTTTTACAACTCCTCCCGACATAGTTCCTCCCGAAGGATATCCGTTACGGGGTTGACGAATCACCACAATACAAGAATACTTCGGAGCGTCAGCCGGGAAATAACCACAGAAAGCTACTTGGTGACCCGCTCTTTTATAAACACCACCAGAAGCGATTTGCGCCGTACCGGTCTTTCCTGCTATACGAACAGATTCAGAGAAGACAGCTTTACCCGTTCCTTGCTCTACGACTCCTAACAGCATCTCTTTTACCATTGCCAAAGTCTGTTCCGAGCAGATGGATTCACGAATAACTTCAGTTGAAAAACTCTTCACTGTCTTTCCGTTCCGCAAAATTTCTTTTGTCAAGAAAGGACGAACCATCTTCCCATTGTTTGCGATCGCATTGTAAAAAGTCAATGTATAGATAGGTGGTATCTGTGTCTCGTATCCAAAGGACATCCAAGGTAATGTTACCTTCGACCAAGGACGATTCGAATCGTTCGGTCGGCGAATCTTAGCACGCCCGGCACCGGGAATCTCTAAACGTAAATCCTCCATTAGCCCGATTCGTTGCAATCCTTCCCAATATTTCTGAGGATTCTTCTCATATCCTTTCAAGATAGTTTTTGCAACTCCGATATTGGACGAATACCAAATAGACTGTGCTACGGAAATACGATGATACCCTCCCTTGTGTGCATTATGGTCTGTCATACGTGCTTTTTTATACATATAGATACCATTTCCTGTATCTACCGTATCTCCGGGAAGACAAACTCCATCTTCAAGGGCAACCATGATAGAAGCAACTTTAAAGGTAGACCCCGGTTCTGTCTCATCAGCAACCGCATGGTTTGTATCTTCTCCATAGACTCCTTCACTAATACGTCCCATATTAGTCATTGCCTTAATCTCACCTGTTTCAACCTCCATTACAACTGCCGTTCCAGACGCTGCGTCAATCTCTTTCAATTTGTCCAACAATGACTTTTCCGCAATATCTTGAATATTGATATCAATGGTAGTTCGAATATCAAATCCCTCTTCCGGCTCTTTTTCTACGACATTGGTCCACCCTCCTCCGACACGACGGATAGACTTCAAGCCGGCAACTCCTTGCAATAAAGAATCGTATTGCAACTCCAAACCGTTCTTACCTTTTGTAAGTCCGGTTTCAGGATCTATATCTCGATAGGTGTTTCCAATTGTACGATCAGCCAATGAGCCAAAAGGCTTTTGACGTATTACCATTTCACGTGTGTAAAAACCACTTTTAAAAACCCCTAAACGTAAGAAAGGATATTTCTTTATCTCCTTCAAATCAGAATAGGATACTCTCCCTTTATAAATGGGGAACTGGCGATTCTTCTTCTTAGCCTTTAGCCCGCTTAACAAATAGTTTTTATATCCGGCAGGTGAACGATCCTTAAACTTATGAGAAAGGCAAATAGCCAAGGAGTCTATGCCATTACGTTTACTATATAAAAGCGTATCTAAGCTACTCCAGCTCTTTGTTTTCTTAGAAAAACAATCTGCAGCAAAATCAATATACAAATAATAACAGGGCACACTGGTTGCCATTAACTTGCCATCCGAAGAATAGATATTTCCGCGACTTGGGAATATCAAACGATTAGGAAGCTCCTGGCTTTCTGCAACCTTCAACCAATGCTCCTTTTCCACAAAAGCGGTCCTACAAGCACTCACAACGATGCCTACCGCTACAGAGCCGAGCAATAAGACAATGAAAAAGTAACAAAACAAAATTCGGTTACTTCTTGGAGCTGTTTCATTTGATTCTATATCTTCAGTCATCTTACTTATACAATTCGTATGGCGGATTCTTTGCCGCCTCTAATTCTATTCCTTGTTCTTCTATCAATAATTCAATTTGAGACTGCCGACTGTTCCCCGTCAATTCAGAAGAAATGGACAACGCCTCAAAACGTACGTCGCGAAGCTGCTGCTGCAATCGGTCTATCTCACGCAATTTCTGCATACAAGTATAACGGTTCCCTATAAAGAAAAAGATTAGGATAACAATCAGCACAATCATGCGCGTATGTTTAACAACAAATTCCTCTTTCAGGATTCCGCCTCCCAAAACATATAAAAGAGAAAAACGATTCTCTTTCTTTTTCTTTGTCGATTGTACCTCTTCCATATCCTCTAAAATCTTATAATTTCTCTGCAATCCGTAATTTTGCGCTTCGAGAGCGGGGATTCCGTTCAACCTCTTCTTCCGAAGGCACAATTACCTTATTGTTCACCAAACGAAATGGAGACTTTACATTTCCAAAAAAATCTTGTTCAGTCTTACCTTCAAAATTTCCAGACCTTAAAAAGTTTTTAACCAGACGGTCCTCTAAAGAATGATACGTAATGACGACCAATCGCCCTCCGGGTTTTAAAACCTGCAATGTTTGTTGCAACATCTCCTTCAAGGCACGCATTTCATCATTCACTTCTATACGTAATGCCTGAAAGACTTGAGCTAAAAACTTCTTCTCCTTATCTTTTCCGACAAAAGGCTTTATAACTTCCAAAAAGTCCTGAATCGTATTTATTCGTTTCATCTCTCTACTACGGACCAATACTGAAGCCAACTTCCGAGCCACCTTCAATTCGCCATAGAGATAAAACAAATCTGCCAATTGATCTTCCGTATAAGTATTAATAATATCAGCAGCAGTTTGACCCGCCCGCGTATTCATACGCATATCTAATACTCCCTCAAAACGAAAAGAAAATCCCCGTTCTTTATCATCAAAATGATGAGAAGAGACTCCTAAGTCAGCCAAAAGACCGTCTACTTCCCCCTCTACGCCATGATAACGCATAAAATTATATAAATAGCGGAAATTGCTACGAACAAAAGTAAAGCGAGTATCTGCAGGAATATTCTTTTCAGCGTCAGCGTCTTGGTCAAAACCATAAAGTTCTCCCTCACTTCCTAATTGCTTCAATATTTCCCGGGAATGTCCACCTCCACCAAAGGTAACATCCACATACACCCCCGATGGTTGAATATTCAAGCCTTCTAAACTCTCTTGAAGCATGACCGGTACATGATAACAAACCTCTTTCTCTTCCATTTTTTGCTTGCAGTGTTAAACTTTTCCTTAAAATAAGGGTATGTAGTTTGTTGATTTGCACGTACATTACCTTATGAGAGGGTAAAATTACACATTTCCTATTTGAACCACCAAGAAATATAAGAGAAAAGTAATAAAAAGTTTTCAACAGGCAAACACAGTCTACTTTTTATCGCAAAAACAAACAGATAACTCGTTTATCTCTGAATCATTAAGAAATTACAATATAAATATTTGCATCTTTAATTTATTTTATCTTTCTTTGCTTGCAATTAACAATAGGGTAATACTCTATTGTTAAACACCATAACCAAAATACTAATTATGAAAGTGAGGCGGGAGTAACCAGTACTTCCGCCTTTGTATTTTATTTATTCAACCATTTTTTCCCTAAATAATGAACGGGATACCAAGCTGCAAAAAGGCCAATCGTTAAAACAGTTATAAAAACAAGTAATACATCTTCCAATTCTACTCGGACAGGATAGGCATCAATCACAAAAGCTCCCGCTGTCTCTCCTAACTTAATTAATCCGAATTCCTGTTGTAACAAACAAAGAGCCAACCCTATTATTATACCAATCAGCACCCCAAATCCGGAAATCATCCAACCTTCAAAAAGAAAAATACGGCAGATTAAAGAGTCATCGGCTCCCATATTGCGCAAGGTACAGACATCTCCTTTTTTCTCAATCATCAACATTGAAAGAGAACCGATTACATTAAACAGAGCCAAAAGAAGTATAAAACAGAGAATCAGGAAAATCATCCATTTTTCCCCTTGCATCATCTTGAAAGCTGATTCCTGTTGTTCATAGCGGTCCTTCACAAAGAAATCTTCACCCAAAAGCGATTTTATTTGGTTCTTTACCGAATTTACATCTGCACCGGGACGTAGAGATAATTCTATAGCAGAGACCTCTTTTTCATAATGAAATAAGGATCGGGTCAGCGAGAGAGGCAACAACAAATAATTCTCATCATACATTTGTTGATTCGTTGCGTAAACACCTCCCACAAAGGCATATTCCAAATTAAAAGAGGAAGCCGGATTAGACAGATTGACCTTCTCATCTCGCTTCGGGACATAGATCTCCAAAGGGTCTACAAAATTAGCCCGTACCCCTAAAGAGGAGGCTGTCCCAACCCCCAAATTTGCATAATTGACAACCTCATCTGATAAAATAAACTTCCCGTCCCGACTATCAATCAGGAGGCTATCAATCTGTGTCAATTTCTCAAACGTATCATCGACACCTTTTACCGTCGCTACGATCTGGCGATCCCTATACCGTACCAGCGCATTATCTTGCAAGACCTCGCAAAACAATGCGACATCAGGTAACCTCTTTACCTCCTGAATAGCCGGTAAAGTCGAATCGAAAACCTTTCCATGCACAGGTTGTATCTTCAATTCCGGATCGAAATTACTCAGCATGGAGGAGACTAATCCTACAAAACCATTTAATACAGACAACGCACAAACCAACGCAATGGTAACTACCACAACCCCACAAACCGATACCATAGATATTATATTTATGGCATTGTGAGATTTTTTGGAGAACAGATAGCGCCGAGCTATATAAAACGGGAAATTCAAGGCTGTAACTTTTATTTCTTCAATAAATTCTCGATATTCTCTATATAGTCCAAAGAGTCATCAATAAAGAATGTCAATTCCGGAATTTTACGTACCTGCTGACGAATTCGCTGTCCCAAATCATAACGAATAGCCTTCGTATTTGCTCGAATGTTTTCAAGTAAATCCTGAGCTTTTTCTGACGGGAAGATACTCAAATAAGCACGTGCTACACTTAAATCCGGACTTACACGTACTACACTGACTGAGACCAGAACACCATGCATAGCCTGTGTCTGTCTCTGAAAGATACCTCCTAATTCCTTTTGTAAAAGACGTTCTATTTTACTTAATCTTGTACTTTCCATATTATTTCCTTATTTATTTTTTCCAGATCATTGTAAGACCGTCCCGCAAAGGTAAGATAACTTTTTCAATAAGTGGATTTTCTTTGACTTTATCATTAAAATGTAAAATACCCAATGTCTGTTTATCGGTAGGATGTTCCTCAATGACATGTCCATCCCACAAGGTATTATCTGCCAGAATCAGTCCTCCCGGACGTACTTTAGGGAAAATAAGATCGAAATACTCTGAATACAAACGTTTATCAGCATCTATAAAAACTAAATCAAACGTCTCATCTAAAGTGGGAATAAGTTCAAGAGCATCTCCGAAATGGACCTTTATTTTATCTTTATGAGGCGATTTGTTCAGATACTTCATAATAAAATCCTCCATTTCGTCATTAATCTCCAAAGTATGGATCAAACTCCCCTCTTCCATCCCTTCTGCCATGCAAAGAGTCGCATATCCTGTATAGGTTCCTATCTCTAATACGCGGCGAGGCTGAAGCATTCGGCAAAACATCTTTAAGATTCGTCCTTGCAGATGACCGGATAACATACGAGGACGAAGCAGGTTCACATTGGCATCCCGATTTAACGCAGCCAACAAAGCCCCCTCTTCGTCACTATGTGAAAGAATGTATTCGTCTATTGTCACAATTCTTTTGATTTATAATTTTCTACTATTCCTTAAACGTTGGCAACTGATAATTCCCTCCAGCGTCCAAAACCTTTCCTACATTATTGATTTCCAAAAAGCTGGTACCTCCTTCACCGAAACTGCTACTCAAATAAGCAACCATATTCTCACGCGTAATACGTCCACTTTTAATCAACTGATTCAATGCGTCACAGAAGAATCCGCGACGGCTATCATTATAAGGTTGATGGACAGCCCATACACCATAAGAAAGAGACAACATACGCATTACACGGGGATTATAACAAATAGCAAACACCGTAGATGTACCCCGGAAAGCTGCCAAATATCTTGCGGTTCGTCCCGTATAACTATCCGTAATAATTGCTTTTACATGTAACTTAGAGGATGATTTCACAGCCTGTTTAGCCAAGAATGAAGTGACATCCAAATCGTTGCCGGTGATGGGCACACGAATATCATTCACTGCCAACTTCGTCCGTTCTGCTTCACGAGCCACCTTCGTCATTGTCTGGACAGCCTCGATCGGATATTTACCATAAGCCGTTTCTCCGCTCAACATCAAGGCATCCGTACGGTCATAAATCGCATTGGCAATATCAGTTACCTCTGCACGTGTCGGACGTGGATTGTTAATCATAGAATGAAGCATTTGAGTAGCTACGATAACCGGCTTTTTCATCTCCACACATTTCCGAATCAATATCCGTTGAATCCCCGGTATTTTCTCGGCAGGTACTTCAATACCTAAATCCCCACGAGCCACCATAATTCCATAGGCAACCTCCAAAATATCGTCAATATTATCGATACCCTCCTGGTTCTCGATCTTTGCAATAATTTTTATCGGACTATACTGGTCGTCCAATATATGTTGGATATCCATCACATCCTGTCTACCACGAACAAAAGAATGCGCAATAAAATCCAACTCATGATCAATCGCCCACTGAATATTTCTCCGATCCTTTTCTGTTAACGAGGGCAGATTAATACGGACTCCGGGAACATTTACACTCTTACGGTTACCCAAAGTAGCGTCATTTCCTACTTCACAAACCAAATAGTCCCCCTTTTTATCTACCACCTTCAACTCAAGATCTCCATCGTCAATCAAGATGTCGCTACCGACTGCCAAGTCTTTCACAAAATTACGATAAGAGACACATATACAATCATGTGTCGTCTCTCCATCCGGATTTCCCATGACTTTGACCACTTCTCCCGTTTTAAAAGGAATCGGTGCTTGTGCAATCGTTGTTCGTACCTCCGGTCCCTTGGTATCCATTAAAATACCGATTCGATCAGAAACTGCACGGACATTCTGGACCACTCTTGTCAACCCCTCTTCCGACATGTGGGCTGTATTTAAACGCACTACGTTCATCCCGGCTCTATACAACGCATCAATAAATTCTACATCACAACGCTGATCTGAAATCGTAGCAACAATCTTTGTATGCTTTAACATAAATAACCCTTTCATTCGTTGGCAGCCATCCGCCAACTCGATTAAACATCTTTTTACCTTATAACCAATCTTTCTTCTTTATATCCAACAGTTTCAATATCCTGTTGTTCTTACTTGTTCTCAGAAAACTGAAGAACAGCTTCTACAGCCAACCGATACGAATCCAACCCAAATCCTAAAATAACACCTTTGCAAGCGGCTGAAATCATAGAGACATGGCGAAAGGATTCACGTGCATGTACATTAGAAATATGTACCTCTACCACAGGAGTTGTCACTGCTTTAATTGCGTCATGTAGAGCAATCGAGGTATGCGTATAAGCTCCTGCATTCATAATAATTCCGTCATAATCAAAACCAACCTCATGAATCTTATTAATCATCTCACCCTCTACATTACTCTGAAAATAAGTAATCTCACATTGCGGATACTTTGCACGTAGTTCACTCAAAAAACCTTCGAAAGCTTCCTTTCCATATACAGAAGGTTCGCGCTTACCTAATAAATTAAGATTAGGGCCATTAATAATCTGAATCTTCTTCATTTTGTCGTAATTTATTACTTTTGCACCATATTTCTACCTCATAGAAATATGGGGGCAAAGATAGTAAAGATTTGTAATTTATCCCATGCACTTAGAAAACGACAAAATAAAACGATATAAAACATACCTCCGTCTGGAAAAAGCACTTTCAGCAAATTCCATCGATGCCTATCTGACTGATTTGGATAAATTGACAAATTTCGTTGAGAACGAAGGAAAAAAATATGAGGATATCACCTACAGCGATCTGCAACAATTTATCGCTCAACTGCATGACCTCGGAATTCATCCCCGCTCTCAGGCCAGAATTATCTCCGGTATCAAGTCTTTTTATAAATTTCTCCTCTTGGACAACTACATAACCGTTGATCCGACTGAGTTATTGGAATCTCCCAAAATCGGGTTGAAACTACCTGAAGTCTTGACCGTCAAAGAGATCAATTCTATTTTAGACAGTATTGACCTTACCCAACCGGAAGGGCAACGGAACAGAGCCATCCTTGAGGTGCTATACAGTTGCGGACTACGGGTATCCGAGTTGGTTTCTCTCCGTTTTACAGACATCTATTTCGACGAAGGATTTATTAAGGTAGAGGGTAAAGGTAGCAAACAACGCTTGGTTCCTATCTCACAAATTGCCATAAAAGAGATCAAAAACTACCTCTACGACCGGAATCACATACCTGTCAAGAAAGGATTTGAGGACATCCTATTTTTAAGTAAAAGAGGAACTTCCCTTTCCCGTATCACCATCTTCCACATCATCAAACAACAGGCAGCTTTAGCCGGGATAAAGAAAAACATAAGCCCTCATACATTCCGCCACTCGTTTGCTACTCATCTATTGGAAGGAGGTGCTCACTTGTTGGCTATCCAAGAGATGTTAGGACACGAAAAGATTACTACAACAGAAATCTATACACATATTGACAGACAATTCTTACGGAAAGAGATATTAGAACATCACCCAAGAAACAAAACCAAATAGTTCCGTCGCTTGGGTGAGTAGCCTTTAAAATCTCTTTTCTAACTATTCCTCGTCATACTGCTGGAACAGAAAATCATTATAGGGGAAACGAGTGATATGGATCTGTTTCACCCGTTCATATAACAATGCTTTGAGTGCTTCAATATTGGTACGCTCCTTGGCCGATATAAAAATACAGTTATCCTGCATCTTGTTCATCCAAGTATGCTTCAGTTCGTCCAAGTCAATATTCTCTCGTGTACGCGGTGTGAGATCATCTTCCTCTTTAGGGACAAACGTAAATGCATCGACTTTATTAAAGACCATAATCATTGGCTTCTCCGTCTTGTCTATCTCCATCAAAGTCCGATTCACCACCTCTATCTGTTCTTCAAAAGTAGGATGGGATATATCAACGACATGAACCAATAGGTCGGCTTCACGTACCTCATCCAAGGTTGATTTGAAGGATTCCACCAGTTCGGTAGGCAACTTCCGGATAAAACCAACAGTATCGGACAATAGGAACGGCAGATTTTCAACAATCACCTTTCTTACGGTCGTATCCAAAGTGGCAAACAGTTTATTCTCTGCAAAAACGTCACTCTTACTCAGCAGATTCATCAAGGTCGACTTACCGACATTGGTATATCCCACCAAAGCAACACGCACCATTTTGCCACGATTCTTTCTTTGTACACTTTTCTGTTTATCTATTTCAACTAAATCTCGCTTTAGTTTAGAGATTTTATCCAAAATAATACGCTTATCCGTCTCCAACTGCGTTTCACCCGGACCACGCATACCTACACCTCCTCGCTGACGTTCCAAGTGGGTCCACAAACGGGTCAACCGGGGCAACATATATTTATATTGTGCCAACTCAACTTGAGTTTTAGCATGAGCCGTTTGTGCCCGACGAGCAAAAATATCCAAAATCAAATTGGTCCGGTCCAGAATCTTTACCTGCAACTCCTTTTCGATGTTACGTAATTGCTTCGCTGAAAGCTCATCATCGAAGATCACCAATCCGATCTCATGCTCTACCACATATTCTTTGATTTCCAATAATTTACCAGAGCCGACAAAAGTAACTGAATTGGGACCGTCTAACTTTTGATAAAAACGTTTGACCGCCTCAACACCTGCCGTATCAGCCAAAAAAGCCAACTCGTCCAGATATTCCTTTACCTTCTGTTCGCTTTGCGTAGGAGTGATCAACCCTACCAAAACCGCTTTTTCTGTTTGTGCTTCCGATATAATAAATTCTTTCATGCGACAAAGATAGTAAATCCAATTATTTTTGTATATTTGCAGCAATTAAAAATCAAAATAGTATTAACTATGAGAAAGTCTATTTTACATTTCATGCAATGTGCATTTCTTTGCACCAGTTATGCGCTGCACGCGCAAGTTTCTAATCCATCTACATGGGAAAGTTTTATAAACAGTGAAGACAACCCGACTGTTTGTGATACATTCCGAATACAAACTTTCGGAAAATCAGAAAAAGACAATTGGGATTTCACGTTAACCGGAAGTTCTTCTGTTGTCCAAGACAAATATACTTTAAAACTACCCGTTGGTTCAGGGGCTATTTTCCAGCCCTACTCACTATCTGCCTACACAGATGTAAAAATCAAAATACATGTAGCAGGATTACATTTATCTAGTAAAGATTCCCTTTTACTATATGTCTTTCGAAATGGAGAAGACGAGAAATTAACGGCTCACACACCAACGGAAGAAGATTACCTAAACTACAAATATTTCACCATAGGAAATAATCCCAACTCTTTGTCTTTTGTAACAACTCAAACAACCAGTGAGGCAACTGGATATTATATGACAGACAGTGTTTTTGCCTATGGGAACATTCCTACCTATTCTTTATTTACAGGAACTGGGATATGGACTGATTCTACCCGTTGGTCACATCTTCCTCCTTTACGAAATCGAAGTGCCTTAATCAACGGTACCGTTTCCATAACTGAAGATACACAATGTCATGACATTGCTATCTATTCAGGCTCCCTTCAAATTGAAAGTAGCAGTCAACTTTCCATCAACAATTTAGATTTGTATGGAGACGAAGCAAACGTTCTTTCTAATGGAGAGATCAATATTTCAAATCGTATCACTGTACATAAAACATTTGAATCTACCGATAAATGGTATTTCATCTCTTTTCCTTTTGATGTTTATTTCTCAGGAATAGACTCTCAATTTGAACAAAAAGATGACACCCCCAACGACGGAGGTAACTATTTCTATGTACAAACCTACAACGGAGACAAACGGGCAACAGAAAATCAATCGTCTGAGAACTGGGAAGTAGTACCCATTCACACAGATACAAATACCCCACTGTTTGAAAAGAATCGAGGCTATTTAATTGCATTAGACAAAAATGCCACCCAAAAGACCTTATCTTTTTCTTCCCAACCAGGTGAGGTAACAGAAGACTTTGCCCAAAAAGGAACTCTTTCAATCACCTTAGAAAATAATTCCACCTCAACGAATCAGGAAAATTACGGATGGTATCTATGTGGAAATCCATTACCAGCTCCATTGGCTTTATCTCGTATAAAAAGCAATGCAGCTTTAGATGGATACGTCTATGTGTACAACGGTAGTAGTTATCAACCCTATGCAATCGGAAGTAATCATGCATTACCTCCTTTTTCTGCATTCTTTGTAAAAGCCTCCTCTTCAACGACCCTACAGATCATGGAAGAAAACACAACAAAAAATGCAGTTTCCGTCATTGATACTCACCATCCACTCAACATTACGACTGAAGAGCCCCATACCAAACAGAATGTGCATATAGAAACCCCAGAGAAAGAAATTCGCTATGCTATAAAAGACAAACAACTCTATCTGCAAAACATCCCAACACCTGGAAATATAAAACTTTTCAATCTCTTGGGAGAATGCGTATGGCAAAAAGTGATTCAAGCAGGGACGCAAACAATTCCTGTAACTACGGAACCGGGAATTTACATCCTGCAAATACAAACAAAGAACTCTGAAGAACGACATAAACTAATCTTCTAAACCGCTTTTGGTTATTTTTCATAGTTGGTTTTAAATAAAAAGGGACAGCGCCTGTGATAGGTCCTGTCCCTTGCTTTATTCTTCCGTTAATAGATTTATCTTACCGGGAATTCCGTTACTCGAAGTGTCGTACACCCGTAAGGGATCAATTCTATTGGTTCTGCTTCTAATAAATCGGCCCCCTGTTGCGTGTAGTAGGGGACCTTACCTGTTGAACCTCGGTACAGAGTCCATCCTTTTACCGGATACCCTTTTGTTTTCAAAGTAATAGGAGCATTTTCCGCATTCCAAGGATAAGTAGCTATTTGCTCCACCTTCTCTACTGTAAAATGTTGATTGATACTTTCCGGAGTCAAAGAAGCTCGTTTGAAAGCATAATTCCAAGGGGAATCAGAAGTTACCTGATAATACCAATTTCCATACTTAGCAGCCTTTTCTCCTTCGAAAGATTTCTTTTCCCACTTTTCTTCCATCTTCAAAGCATACAACAGTGGACCTCGTTCAATCACTGCACTTCCACTATACCAACGACTGGCTGTAATCGGCATAGGCAACTCAATACTTAACACATCTCCCTGTTTCCATTCTCGATTAACACGAGCAATTTCTCCCGGACAAACATCTACCGAAATAGATTCTCCATTTATCTGTATCACCGGTTGTTGACACCAAGCCGGAATACGTAAATGGAACGGGAAAAAAGCTTTCTTTACTTTCTTGTCGGCAAAGGTAAAATGAAAGTGAATCTTCTCATCGAAAGGATAAGCAGTCTCCTCCTGAATTCGAACAGTTATCCCATTCGCCACTTTTGCCTCTACTGAAGATGGAGCATACACCAAAGCAGCTATTCCATTGTCTGCCGTTGCATACCATAAATTCTGAACAAATTTTGGCCACCCTTGATGTAAATTAGAGGTACAGCAAGGATACCCCGTCAGTTCTCCAAACAGAATATCTGTATCTTCATGTGGAGTTGTAAACTCACGCCATTCCGGAGTGACTGCAACCTGATTCACCTGTTGATAATATTGACGAGCAGAATAGTCATCCGTAACCTGTGTCGGTAATGCATTATAAGCAACTCGTTCCAGATGATCAGCCCATTGTACATCTCCCGTTATTTCCAACATCTCCTCCAACGAAAACATCATCTCAACAGCTGTACATAGTTCAGAGCCGGTCGTTGGTTCTCCAAAACGTAATAACTCATCACCACCCCAAAGCCCGGTAGGCAATCCTATCGTATTACGCATAACCTTCACCGCTTTCTTAACTGCGTCAATTTGTTTCTGTTCTTTACTCTGTTGATAATACACAACAGGTTCCTTGAATCCCTGTCCCAAATTCACACAATGCAAACTCAACTGCCGCGACAGATGGTCTTGATTCAAGAAAACATCTGTCCAATCAAATGTCTGCTTATGAATTAATTCGCCTAATTCCAAGAGGAACTTATCTCCTGTAATATTATATAGCCAATAAACCACCATCAAGTTGTCCCCTCCGCGTCTTTCTCCCCAGAAGGTCCATTTTCCTAACGGATTTTTAGGTAGTTCTGCTAATTGATACTTAAAATATTTCGTCAGAAAATCAATGACCCGTTCATCTTCTGTAGCCGAATAATATTGTTGCATAACCTTCAACATCACCATCTTCGGCCACCAATCCTGCGCATTATTTCGCTGCAAGCCCGGTTCCGGTCCTCGATCTGTATCCGGTCCGAAATAACCACTCGGTTTTTGAGAAGCTAATGTCCATTCAATCCAAGGTTTTACCTTTTCTATCAATGCTTGATCATTCAATAGGTAAGCCAATGGCAAAAGTCCATCTATCCAATACGGTCCACGTTCCCAAACATCTCCATCTCCGCCTAACCAACCGTTACGCGGTCCCATTACCTTTTCATATACCTTATCCAAATTCCCTGTCATCCCGTTCTTCATTCGCAACAACTGCTCCTGCATCCAGCCTTCCGCATGAATAGCACCAATAGGCAATTCGATATAAGGCTTCTGAAGCAAAGGATACCGATTGTTTCTATAAGGGACTGAATTTGTATGATCCTCTTCTGTTGGATTGGCAGCCGTCGCCATAGATATCACCAACCAGGAAGCACATAATGCCTTTATAATAGATTTCATAACCACTCGATTTAAAAGACAAACAATTACTCTTTATAATCAATCCAGACCTTCATCTTTCCCGCTTCACGGTTATCCCATGCGTAATAAGGAATCAATTGTATAGTCTGCTTACCAGTCTCTGCCTGAATAGCAGTCACACCTTCCAATAAAGCAGGTTTGAATTCCGCTTTGAAAGAAGTGTTAGGCGTAAGAACCAACTCGTCAAATCCTTTCTGATTATCCACCTCTTCAATACAATATACCAACGGCCCTCGTTGGATCGCACGTTTACCCACATTCTGTTTCACTCGAGCATCAGCAGCAACGACCTCAACAGGCATATCCATGTCCAAGGCAATTACATCTCCCTCTTTCCATTCTCTATTCAATACGGCATATCCCTTTTCTACCGGGGCATTCATTGTTTCCCCATTCACCGCAATTGTGTATTGCTTACACCAACCCGGGACACGTAAACGAATCTCTTTTTTCAGAGGTGTCGCTGTTGATACGGTCAGTTTTACCGCACCCTCCCAAGGATAGTCAGTTTCCTGTTTTAAAGTCACCTCTTTCTTACCTAGTGGTATCTGAGTGGTACTACCGACATATAGATTGACCCAAATTGCTTGTTCAGAAACTCCATAAACATAATTACCGATAGAAGGTAAGAAACGAGAAATCTGACTCGGGCAGCAAGCACATCCATACCACGCTTTCCTGTGATGTTCTCCTTTGGATTCTAACGGATTAACATAAAAGAAACGATCTCCTGCCAAAGAGATTCCAGCCAAAGCACCGTTATACATCGAACGTTCCAATACGTCCACATATTTAGAATCTCCAGTAAACTGATTCATACGTAAATTCCAAAAGACCATACCTACAGAAGCACACGTTTCACAATAGGCCTCCAAATTCGGTAAATCATAATCTTCCGTAAATCCCTCATTATGCTTAGAAGACCCGATACCTCCGGTGATATACATATTACGCAACACCACGTCATCCCACAAACGGTGCATAGCAGCAATATATCCGGAATCTTGTTTCAAAGCCGCTACATCCGCCATACCACAATAGAGATACATACAGCGTACAGCATGTCCACCAATATCAGTCATATCTCGAACCGGTTTATCATCCTGATAATATTTCGGGTCCCACTTCCCTTCGTCTCCTTTTGTACCATGACCATGACCTCGTTCTTCCAATAACCAATTCGCAAAATCCAAATATTTCTGTTCCTTCGTCACTTGGTACAGTTTTACCAAAGCCAACTCAATCTCCTCATGTCCCGGAACCCAGTGACGTTTACCCGGACCAAAGATACTCATCATGTGATCAGTCATACGAATACAAACATCCAGCAGTTTCCGCTTACCGGTAGCCTGATAATAAGCTACAGCCGCCTCTGTCATGTGACCCGCACAATACATTTCATGCTTATCCATATTGTGCCACCGTTTATCCAGTCCGGTCAAAGTATAGTAAGTATTGATATATCCATCCTCTTCCTGAGCAGCGGCAAACTTATCAATCCATTCATCCGCCTTTTTCTCTAACTCCAGATCCGGATTATTAATCAATGTATAAGCCATTCCTTCCAATGCCTTGTAGACATCAGAGTCATCAAAAAAGATTCCGGAATGCTTTCCCTCTTTTTTAGCAGCATTCTCAAAATTCTTGATACGCCCCGTCTGGTTTTCTATCTGATCAATACAGACCGGAAGGGTAGTAGATATATGTTTACTCAAACGAGGAGACCAGAAATGATCCTGAATTTTCACATGAGAGAAGTCAACCTGATTTATCATTTTCAAAGGGGCTTCTTTCTCACTTCGCTGTTCAGCACATCCCCACAATGCCAAACAAGCCAATGATACGATAAAATACTGTTTCATGGTGTTAAAACTTTAATTATTACAAATCTATATTAATCCTTTTTATCAAAAAAGAAGATGCTACTTTTTTACCGTCTACAAAAATAGACAAACCACTTCCTCTATTATATTTTTTCCCTGTTTTATCATATAAAATACATAAAACTTTACCATGATAAAAAACATTATCCAAACAAAAATATTCCCAATAACCATCCGGAACTAGCGGATTAATTTCTAAAGAAGTTCCATCTTTGGGATGAATTCCTATTAATCCACTAATAATAAGATCACAAAATAAAGAATGATTATAATCTTTTCCTCTCTCTAAAGGTAATCGATTTCGTTGTAACAATAAGGTCCTTGAAATCCAATCACCTGTAAAAGGATTCAGATTCTCATCAATCCAAGGAATTTGTATTCCCTCTTCTGTTCTTTTATATTGGCTCCGAGCATAAATTCCTAACAAAGTTAGATAATCATATAAACTAACAAAAGATTGATCTTGATTATTTAACAAATTTGCCAAACCTACTAGAGTCATAGAAGTTGCGTATGGCCAAGAAGGACCGTTCCACTGACATTCATGCCCTTCATAAGCAATCTTAAAACCCGAATGGCAACGTTCTGCCGTTGTTAATCCGTAAGGAGCAAAAAAATGAGAAGTACTCATCAAAAACTTCCAGGCTACAGAATAAGTAGAATCCATCAGATTAAAAGCCCAAGGAGTATATCCATGCAATTCACGAACATCTTGTAATTTCGCATTTTTTTCTTTGGGTAACACTTTAAAAAAATCTGATTTCTGATCCCATAATTTCTTAGACATATTTGTCTTTATCATCTTTGCTTCATTTTTAAAGAAATCGGCTTGTTCATCCGCTTTCCATGAAGCTATTTTTGATAAAGTTTGTGCTTCAGCAACCATATAAGAATTTATAGTTGCACGAAAACCATGTCCACCAATAGAGACCTCCATTCCATCTTGACCATCATTTTGCCAGAAAAGTTCCTCTTCTATACAAAATCGTTCCTTTTTCCATTCCAAATAATTTTTCGATAAATCAGTATATAGATCCTTCAAGATCTGATTATCTCCAGTTACTAAACAATATTGATAAATCGCATGTGTTATGGGGAAACTATAAGAACGAAGAGAGCCTCCTCCTTTTAACCAATAACGAGCATAATCCTTTAAAAAATCAGAATTTTTCAACCAGCGTCCTTCTCTAAAATGAAACCAAGCAGGACAGCTTATACCATTATATTTTCCTGCCCACGGAACGTCTGGCAAAAATTCCGTTACAATAAAACCATCTGGTGTTTTTTTCAAATGTTTTCTAAATGCCCACCAACGAAAATAATAAATTTCTTCTATATTTTTATCTGGACATTCAAATAAAGGAATATTTTCGAATAAAAAGTTAGCAGCCTGACTATTTGAAATAAACTGAACATATAATTCCTCATCTTGCTCAGCAAAACGATTTACATATGAATCCAACAATGAACGACCCAAAACCTGAGATTGAATTTCCAAAGAGAATCCACAAATAAAGAAAAAAAATATATAGCAAATACAATAATTTATTTTCATCCCTTCTTATCATCTTAAGGAGATCCCCAATCGGAGATCTCCTTAATTAAACAAACATTATAAATAATTCGGATTCTGCTCCAATTTTGGATTAGAAGTTAACACACTTTCCGGTATTGGAAATACCGATCGATAACTTCCCTCAGGTTTATGTGACAACCAACTTTTAGTCGTATAAACACCAAAGCGAATTGCATCTCTACGACGATGCATTTCCCAAGCAAATTCCCAGCCTAATTCATCATACATACGGCCGAATTGTATTGGTGTTTGATCACCTTTATCTACAATCACATAATTTTCAACATAACCATATTGATAACAACTATTCTCTGCAAGTTGAGCATCCGTTACAACAGCTAATTCAGGATTATCTTTAAAAGCACGTTGGCGAACCTGAGTTACTAAATTTCCTGCACCAGACTTACCGGAACGAAGTAAACATTCAGCCTTCATCATCAATACTTCTGCATAACGGAATACCGGAATATCTGTACTTAATGAAGAGCGTGCTCCTGCCGGTACTTCATATTTATTCATTCGATACCCTTCCATCTCACTAGTATAATTACCACTTGGAATATTTTTTGTATAAATCAGTGGCTCGCCCATCTTATCATAGGTTCCATACAATGGAGATCCATCTGCAGCAAGTTGTTCACCCATCAACCAACTATCGGCTAAACGGGAATCCCTCGTATCATAAGTATCAATAAATTGAGTAACACCCATTGCTGAACCACATCCCCAAGGTGTTGCTTCCGTATTGAACTTCTTTTTTAATTCACCATGCCAAGAATACATATGAATTTGATTCCCAGTAGCAAGATTTTCATCAAATGGTATCGTAAAAAGAATTTCTTTACATGTCTCAACCCCAGTTACACGAAATGGATCTTTGTAATTATCTGCTAATACAAACTTTCCACTATTAATAATATCATCACATTGAGTTATACAATCATCCCAACGTGATTCATTCACATAAACTTGAGCATTCAAATATAAATTAGCCAATAACGCTTTTGCAGCCCATTTGGTCATACGTCCATAATAACTACCACCCACTTCTTCACTAAGATTAGGTATAGCTTCCTTCAACTCTTTTTCTATAAAATCAAAGATTTCTTTACGAGTATTTTTTACAGGAAGCTCCATCGCTGTTGTCGTAACCAAAGGTGCATCTCCAAAATTATCGCAAATCAACCAATAATAATAAGCGCGCATAGCTTTTAATTCTGCTAATCCCATTTGTTTCTCAGAATCAGAAGCAGCAGGAAGTATTCCTTCTGTAATTTGCTCTATTACTTTATTACACAAAATAACTCCTTTATAAAACTGTGACCAAATGTTTGTCACATGATCCTGTTCAGAGTTCCAAGTTTGATAATGCATACGTCGATATACACCACCATCATCCCAGCCGGAAGCATTAGGAGGCATAACTATTGCATCAGCTGTTACTTCCTGTGTTGTAAAATATCCCCAATGTGATGTAAAATTCCGCATATAACTATACACACTAGCTACAGATGGAGCAAAATCTGCTTGAGAATAATTATAACTTTGTTCTGTAATTGATGAATAAACCACTTCATCCATATCATTACTACAAGAGAATAATAATGTTGCAGAACAACAAGCACCTAAAAAACATTTTATATAAGTATTCATAATGCTTTACTATTTAAAATTTAACAGAAACACCCAATGTATAAGTTCGAGTAGAAGGATAACGATTTTTATTATCGACCCCAGGAGCCAAACCACTAAGACTAACTTCCGGATCAATACCAGAATAGCCTGTTATTGTTGCTAAATTCGAGATAGTTCCATAAACTCTTAATCGCTTTATCCAAGTATTAAAGTTAAATGTATACCCTAATGTTAGATTATCAATCTTCCAATAATCTCCTTTTTCTATATAATAATCAACATATTGAAGCTCCTGATCTACTGCCAACGGAACCTTTCCAAACTTTGTTTCAAAAGCTTCACTTAATACATTACCCCTAGCTAACATAACAGGAGCTCCATATTGTAATCGAGGCATATTCAAAATATCAAAATCAAAAGCTCCACGCATCGTTACACTTAAATCAAAACCTTTCCAACTCAAAGAATTATTCCAATTTAAATAATGTTTTGGAAGACCATTTCCAATAATCTTTTTATCTGTAGGTTGTTGTTCAGATACTGGTTTAGGAGTACCATCCTCACCTTCAATGATCCAGTGACCATTCTCATCAATATCAAGTACTTTATATCCATAAAAGTTACCTATAGCTTCCCCTTCTTCTATACGATGAGTATAAGTCTGCAATGGTTCTCCCGTTGATCCTTGATTTGAATAACCGCTAGAAACAAACTGATCATTTGACAAAGAGACTAATTCATTTTTATTGGTAGAATAATTTATTGATGTAGTCCACTGGAAATCTCTTAATTGTACCGGAATAGCAGTAAGCCCAATTTCAACACCTGTATTCTTCATTGAACCAGCATTTGCAACAATACTTGAATATAAATAAGGAGGAGAAGAAACTGTATAATCCCATAATAAATCTTCTGTCTTACGATGATAATAGTCGATATTACCAGTCAAACGATCTTCAAATAAACCAAAATCCAAACCAATATTGATTTCTTTTTTCTTTTCCCATCTCAAGTCTGGATTCGCATTAGAATTAGGACGTAAAGTTTTTATCCACTCATTATTATAATAGACATACGTATTAAAATTCAAAGTATTCAATGACATATAAGGATCTGAAGGAACAGTACCGGTAACACCATATCCAGCACGTAATTTTAATGTAGATAGATTCTTTATATCATTCATAAAATCTTCTCCCTTTATATTCCAGGCTGCTGAAACTGATGGGAAGTTTCCCCATTTATGATCCGCTCCAAATTTAGTAGAACCTTCATGACGAATACTTGCAGCCAACATATATTTACCTTTATAGCTATAATTTAAACGTCCAAAATAACCTATCAACTTACTTTCATTTGCTGTTGAAGATTCTGTTGCACGTCCATCTTTTAAAGCTTGCCCTGCTCCCATATTATTATATGTATAATCATCTGAAGGGAAATTAAAGTTTTGCATATAATAATTTTGGTAGGTATCTTTCTGCCAGCTATATCCTGCTAATACAGTAAATGAATGATCCTCCAACAGCGTTTTTCTCCACTGTACTGTCAATTCTGACAAATCCTGTGTTTTACGTGTCGTTCCTCTAGATGCATACCCATTTTTACCATCTCTCCATGTTGATTTATGACTTTGTGTTTCATAATATCCACGAGACTGATTATATGTATTTGAAGAAATCAAATATTTGATATCCAGGCCCTCAATTGGAGTATAAGTAATATTTCCAAACATACGTAAATTTGTCGCTTGATTTTCACCTTCTACTTCATTTAATAAAGCTACAGGATTAAAATATTCATTTTTTGTACTTTCTGAATAATTTCCATCTGCAGTATATACAGGAGTCGTAGGATTATAAATCAAAGCATTTCTATACACTTCACTATTATAGCTACCTCCATCCGAACCAGAAAAATAAGTCTGTTTATAACCACTTAAGCTCGCATTTAATTTCAACTTATTATTGAACATACGATGAGTTATCTCAATGCGAGGATAATACATCTGATTATTTGTTCGTTTTATCAAACCGTTCAATCCACGATATTCAAAACTTGCAACATAATTAGTAGTACGACTTCCACCCCGTAAGCTAATATTATAGATCTGAGTAAATGGAGTACGTGTAACTTGATCTAACCAATCTGTTGTAGCCCCGTCATCCTGAGCACCCGGAACACCCTCCTTTACTCGTTGACGATATTCTTGTGCGTCCATAAACGGTAAAGTCTTTACAATCTGCTGAGTTGAGATATAAGCGTTCAAATCAACTTCTGTTGGCATTTCACCTGCCGCATTTTTAGTCGTTATTAAAATAACTCCGTTTGTACCACGGGTACCATAAATTGCAGCAGCAGAACCATCCTTCAACACATCAATTTGTGCTATATCATCTGGAGAAACGGAATTCAAATCTCCCGGAATACCATCTATCAATACCAATGGGCTTGAACTTGCCTTTAAAGTTGTAATACCACGTAATGAAATTTCAGATGTAGAAGTTGGATTTGCATCTGGAGTTGTAATACTCAATCCGGGAACTTGTCCTTTTATTAATTGAGCTGCATCTGTAGAAGGAGTTTTAATAAAATCCTCGGATTTAATAGAAGAGATGGCACTTGCAATTTCACCTTTCTTTTGTGTTCCATATCCAACCACGATAACTTCTTCCAAATTCTGAGTGTCTTCAACCAAATAAACATCTAATTTTCTTTGATTTTTTACTTCAATACTCTGGCTCAAATATCCAATATAAGATATCTGGACAATAGCATCTTTATTTGGAATTTCTAAAGAATATCCTCCATTTATATCCGTTACAGTTCCTATTGTCGTTCCTTTAACAACTACATTTGCTCCAACAATAGGTTCACCCTTATTATCTTTCACTATACCCGTCAAAATACGAGTCTGCTGTGTAACATTTGCTTTATCAGTAGAATTATTTCGGGGGCTAAGAAGAATATAAGAACCATCTAACACATATTTTATATTTGATTTATCAAACAGTTCTTTAAGGACCTTATCCAAAGATGTTTTTTCATGATTTACAGAAACAATTCTATTTACATTTACCAGTCCATTATAAACAAAAAGATAGTCTGTTTGTTTTTCAATCTCACCTAAAACTTTCTCTATGCTAACATTATTTTCACGAACTGTAATAAAAACATCTTGCGGATTCATCTTTTCCGCACGCAGATAAAATACAGATGAAAACAAAAACAAAAATGTAATATTTACTATTCTAAAAAAGTATTTTCTTTGGTATCTTTCTATAAAAAGATGAGTCAACAAAAATTTTATATTCATATCAATAAAAAATTAAGTTATTAAATATTTTTATAGCTCTCGGATCGCTTAATGCACCCGTCATTAAGCGATCCTTTTTTAAAGGTTAACCTTTACTTTATTATTCCATAGGCATTCTATTTTAAGTTAAACATTATCTTATATATATAGTAAAATCATCCTTACCACGCTCGAACAAGAAATTCACATCTTTCTGCAATACAGACAATACCCTATCTACCCCATCCGAAATACGGAATTTCCCACTACATGTATAATTTACAAGTTTCTGATTTTCTACGATAATACGTACGTCATAACATTGTTCCAAACGTTGCATCAAATCCCTAAATGTTATATTCTTCAAACAAATAAGCCCCTCTTTCCAACGAAAAGAATCAAAATCCGTTATCGGCTTTGAACGTAAACAACCATCTACTAAAGAGACTTGGTAATTAGGTTTTAATAAAAGATCTTTTCCTGGACTATTCTTATCCAAAATTTTCACAGAACCTTCTAACAAAGAGGTACAAAAATTATCAGAATCATCATACACTTCTACATTAAATTTTGTGCCAAGTACTTCTATATCAAATTTATCTGTTTGAACTATAAATAGTTTATCATCTACATCCCGAGACACTTCAAAATAGGCTTCTCCTCTCAAATAAACATTTCTTTTTTCTCCTGTAAAAACAGAGGGATAACGTATTTCAGAACAAGCATTTACCCAAACATTTGTTCCATCTGATAAAGTCAAATTTACTCGTTGCCCAGCAGGAACAGTAACAATATTCATTTTCTGCCCCATTTGTTGAAGTTTCCATTGATAAAAATAACTGCCACATCCCACTATGCAAATAATTATAGCAGCAATCTTTAAAAACTCACATATAAACTTTGATAGGGATTTTTTCAATCTTACTTTTATGGGGGTTAATGATTCTCCTGATAGAATCATAGCATCAAAAAATTCCCGTTCTTTAAATAGATACTGTTCATTTTTAGATGAAGATTCCAGCCATATCCGAATAGCCTCCTTTTCTTCAAAAGAGGCTTTTCCTTCAAAAAATTTATATAGTAATTCTTTTTCCATTTTATGTTCTTTCTTATAAAGCAAATAAAGAAAGAACATCCCTAACCTAAAATGGAACTTTTTTTAATCAAAAAGAACTATTTGTAAAACTCAACAAAGGAATTTTCTGAAAAACAGAAATAGAAAGAAATAATCTTTTAAAACAACACGTAAAACTTTCAAAGCTTTAGTTATATGAAATTCTACAGTCTTAACAGAAATACCCAAAGCCGCAGCAATCTCCTTATGACTCTGATTACGATAACGACTACGAATAAATATTTCACGTGTTTGTTCTGGTAACTCTTTTAAAGCTTTAGCCACTAAAGATTGTAATTCATTTGAAAATAACTTTTCCGGATTACAAGCCTCTAATGTAGCTATACGTAAATTTAATTCCCAAGTATCACAATCTTTTAGATACTCAATAGCTTCTTCATGTCTCCTCAATCGCTGCAAATAGTTCAAACACTTATGCTTTATAACAGTTAATATATATGCTGGTACATTAGAATCAGAGGCTAATTTTTCCCTATTCTCCCAATAATATATCAAACTATCAACAGTTATATCCTCTGCCACCGTCTCGTCTCCTACATATGTACAAGCAAAACGTATAAATCTACTTTTATAATCAAAGTATAATTGATCAAATGAGTATCTATTTTGTTTTTCCATCGGATTATTCTATCTCTTCAATTCTTATTGCCTCTCCACCGGTTGCCTTCAATGAAAGATTGAGGACAGACTGATGAGTGACTTTTATCTTTTTAATGCCTACTTGTGTTCTTGTTTTCACTTTGGAATCATCATAATACAAATGAGCCCAATAAGATTTACCCGGTTCCAAGAAATCAAAAGCCAAAGGAACCTCCCGCGCTTCGTCATTCGTAATCACACCGACAAACCACTGCTTCCCACTCCGTCGTGCGATAGAGACAAACTCACCCGGCTTTCCATCCAATACTTTCGTGTCATCCCAAACGGTCGGTACAGCGTCAAAGAAGGCCAACTCCGGTTCATCTTGACTATCTGCCGGCTTATCATACCAATACATAAACTGCAACGGGCTGTAATAAATCACAGCTAACGCCAGCTGATGAGCAGAGGTCGTCCGGATAAAACGCTTCGGCTCTTTAACTCCCTTTGCCTCTAACACCTGTTTCTGCAAATAATAGCAAATCGTATAATCTGCCGGCCCCGCAATATAGCGTGTAAACGGTTGAATCGTATTCTGAGTCGCAGTCGGCATTTCCTCATTCCCGTAAATTCCCTCCTGAGTCAATAAATTAGGATAGGTGCGGCTGAAACCGGTCGGACGGTATTCGTCATGAATATCTACCAATAATCCATGTTGGGCACACTTCCTAACCGCCTCATGCATCCAGCTGGTCCAACGATAAGAACCAACTTGTACGAAACCAAACTTGATTCCATCTACACCCCATGATTTATACAACGGCAAAATCTCATCCAATTGAGCATACAAAGCTCGCTGATTCACATAGACAAACACCCCGATTCCATGCTTCTTGGCATAGGCAATCGCCTCCTTCAAATCCAAATCTCCTTTAGGATTACGACGAGGGTCTACTGTGACAGTCGTAGCGTCTGACCCCTTCTGATATTCATACCCATACCAACCGGCGTCAAAATGGATATATTGCAAGTTTCGTTTCACAGCAAAATCGACTGCTTCTTTAGCACCTTGTGTACTTAAAGTCGTTTCGCGAATCACCTTTCCCGGACGAATCCACCAAGGGTTCTCAATAGCACAAGGCGGATTGAGGTTCAACAAAATATCATTATTTTCCAACAATTGTCCCGGCTTCTCTGCCACCATCACCACGCGCCAAGGGGTAGCAAAAGGGCTGATTTCATCCACAGCGTCATACGGTTTACAAAGAATTGTATGAGGTTTTGTCTCACTCAAAACAAACTTCGTACGGGTATAATCTACCACTGCTGCCTCTGCCAGACAGGCATATAGACTATTCGGAAGTTCCAACGTCAACGGTCGTTCACATTCATCCGGCCAATCCGATAAAGGGAGTAACTGATAAGGTCTTTGTGCACGAGCCGTAAACCAGGCTTTTGTATTTTCCGGTAAAGTAAATTCGGTTTTCTCCTCCGTAATATGCAGATAGCGTCCTCCATTCTCATGTTCGTCAAAAAAGTAACGGAAAGCAATCCCTTCATTGTAAGCCCGTATCTCCAACAGCAACTCATGGCGGTTCCGCGGACGAGCAATCCGAATTGTTTTTCCCGAATAGCAGTCTCTTATCTGACTTCGTTCACCATAGACCGGTGTCCAAACAGTATCTTTCTGTTCCTCCCGAACCTCCTTCATCACCAGTCCGGAGACATATCCGGTAATCCCCAGACGGGAGGGTAAAACGATTGCCTGTTCTTGATAGTCAACTTTCCACATCAACAGAGAATCATCTGTCAAATAGAAAGTTCCTTTGATTTTTCCATCAGGTGAACTTACCGTTACCGGATGTGCCCATAAAGCAAAACATCCGCAAAGGACAGCACACAACAATAGACCGATTCTTTTTATATATACGTTTCTCATGATTTATTTTTTAACACGAACAAAGATAAATTATTTTTTCATGTTTACAAACAAAAATATAAAACCCCGAAAGCATATCACTTCTGGGGTAAAACAAACCGATACCTCTAACCATTGTCACTCTTCTGCCGTTTTCCCAACAACACCTCAATCAGTGCCTTTAGAAACTCCAAAATCGACCGGATCTTACTTCTTTTACTTTCATCCATACTGTTACCCATTAATCAATTATCAATCTACCCTCTTTCAGTCTCAGCTGTTTAGCAATCCCGATGATCGCCTTCCGATAAGCCTCTCGGTTATCCCCATTCGCCTCACTGATATATCTACTATAAGCAATCTCTTGCGCATACGCAGCCGGAAAGAAACTTACTGCTGCAGCCTGCGGATAGACAGTCGTTATCAGACGGGCAAAATCCAGGAAACCATGTTCCGGCGTGTCATATCGGCGAAACAACAGACCGCCATTTCCTAAATCCGTTTTACCACCATGCCAATAGGCATTTGTCACTCCATAACCCGTAATTCCAAAGAAGTTATAGGCTTGTACCGCCAATGTACTCATTCCCCAACCCGATTCCAAGGCAGCCTGTGCCAAAATAACGACCGGATTCAATCCATACAGCTGACCGGCCGTACAAGCCATCTCCCCATACTTCTCAACAAACTCCTGCTTTTTCATACACACTCTCTGGTAAAGATTTACAATTCATCCGGTTTCTCTTCTGTACTGCTATCACTCGAACTACTACCGGTTGTTGTCTCCAACGTCATACGTTCCCCTTTGACTGTCTGCGCCAAAGTACGCAAAAGAGTTCCCGGACGGAAACAAAGGCGGGCTTTACGCAGCTGAGAGGATTGAAAAGTGTCAGTCGTCACACTCCCCGAGCTACCTATCAGAAATTGAAAATTACCCAACTCACCCAGTTGTACCACCTCACCCCGTTCCAAAGACTTCGCCATAAAGGTGAGCATACGGTCTACAACCAGCTTTACATCGCCACTCGAAGCGGTTGAACTCTCTGCGATCAATTCACACAACTCCTCAAAGGTACAGGTACGTGTTGCTCGTGTCTGCGCATAATAGAGCTGTTCCTCTCCCTCTGCAACATTTCGACTCATGTTCTTTCGAAGAACTAAATGATACTTTATTGCCATACATCTTATTTTTAATTACAATTCAAAGGTACAACCGGAAACAGGAAGGGATGAAGAGAGAAAAGACAAGGCGTGACGAAAGGAACTATTTTTTCGATTAAAGCTTGATAAACAGGCCGTTCGGTTTGGTTAATTGCAGATTATTTCGTATCTTTAATTCATTAAACAACAAAAGATTATGGAGCATTCTACATTTCGTATTCATGCCTATGGCATTGGAGAATTGGCACAACTATACAATCCGCACCTTTCCCATCGGGGAGCAATCATGCAACTTTGGCGTTGGATCAACTATCAAGGGGTTCTCAAAGAAAAACTGACCGCATTAGGCTATCGCCCCGGTCTCCGTTGCTTCACCCCCAAAATGGTCGCCTGTATCGTAGAACATTTAGGGGAACCCTGAAAGTTCTACCCATTTATGAGTGATGTCCACCCAGTCAGCATAAAGTCTATGTTCAATCTGGTTATTAATAGGTCAAGGCAAATTTCAAGCCGACAGCCTCCGATATCATAATGAATGTAGAAAGCTGCATATCTGTTTCTCCTTTTTCGAGCATAGCCACATACTCACGCTTCTTGCCAATCTTGTCAGCAAGTTGCTGTTGCGTTATTCCGGCTGCTTTACGGGCATTCTTCAATACCTCGGCATAATACCAAGCACGAGACTTCGCATCGAACTCCTCACGCGAAGCAGTACCTTTTGCTCCGTACTCCTCGACAAACATGTCCTCTGTAGTAGGAAGATGTTTGAGTTTATTAATATCAATCTTTGGTCTCATTACTGTAAACTATTTAAAATTTGTTCTGCTTTTTGTATCTCCTTCTTATAGTCCTTTGTGGACTTCTTCATAAAACCATTCAAAAGAAGTATTTGCTTGGCTTCTATAAAATTTTCGTGGTCAATAGTAAAAAGAATAACCCTATACTCATTACCCACAGATACGCGTAACTCATAAAAATCTGTATCTACAAGTTTCTTAACCAACTTAGTATTTACGACCTTTACATCCGCAATAATGTTCATAGCGTATTTTACTTTGTTCTGAACATTTGCAGGTAGCGAATTATAAAACTCATCAAATTCTCTACTTCTTATCATAGTTCTCATACCACAAATGTAATACATTTATTACATTTCACAAAGTAATATCCATAAAGTTTACGATGGAGAATAAAATCAGCAATGTGGAACCAATTATTTTTCTGAAAGGAGTTCAGTTTAGCACCTACCGAACCTCTTTTCTCTCCTCTCTCATTTTTTCTCAGACAGGAGCTGTTTTTTTCGGGACGGGGGCTAAAAAAGAGGGGACATGTGCCACGTGTGCCACGTAAAATGCAATTTCCAACACTTTTCTATTTTAGGGGCGATTGGGCTTTTACGAATTGTTCCAAAAACTACATTCGCCCCTTTTTTTAAAAAGTTTCGGAAAAACGTTTTTACGTGGCACACGTGGCACATAATTCCTCCCCAACTCCTTGCTGATTGGCCTTTCTCTCGTCAAAAGTAAGCTCAACAACGGCAAAATAGCGTCTTCCGCCCCTCCGGACCTGTTTAAAGCCGGCTCTTTTTAACATTTTCCCAAGGTTATTAACATTCCCATGAGTCATAGACAGACGCGAACCCACACAAATTTTCGACATAATTTCGCTGCTTGAGAGGTATTGTGGCTTTTCGGAATCATTCGGAAAACGAAAATAGGTATAAAAAAGTTCCTCTTCGGGGCTGTTTTGCTGGAACGATTCGTTGTTTTCATTTACCTCGACAATGTCCCTGTCCGAAAACCAATACTTGAATCCACTACGATACAACGCCAACGCCTGCGAGTAGATCCCCTCATAATCCACCGGCGCCATGTAGTCAATCTGTTTCGCCTCGAAACAAAGGAAACGACGGGAACCGGTTCGATCCGTCAGCACCTGATTATCATTAACTGTCGCCAAGAAAGAGGCTCTACGCACATAAGTTTCTGCATTACGGGCATAGGCACGCCGTTCCCGAACGACATCTTTCGTAATCATCGCCTTCAGCCGGTTCAACTCCATACGGCTCTGTCCGGAAAGCTCATCCAAAATAATCAGAAAACAGTCGCACAGCAACAGCAAAGCGTCCTTTGAGGAGGGATCCAAATTACCGGAATAAACATAGCTCGCCAGTGCCGGCGGAACCAAATGCCTGCACCAACTGGTCTTCCCGATTCCCTGTTCCCCACTCAGCAACAGAATCGTATGGTTCTCCGGTTGTTTGTCTATCGCACAAGCCACCGTAGCGACCAACCACTTCCGAAGGCAAGACAACCAAAACTCCGGCCGTTCTGTGACCACCGTCTCTGCCAAACGGGCGATATGGTCAGTTACTCCGTCCCACTCAGGAAGTCCGGAGAAATAGGCTACAAACGGGTCAAATTCCTGACTGAAATCGGAATGAACCACCGCATGCAGGTCACTGAGTTTACAAGGAACCCCTACCCGCTGCAAAGCACACCAGACCGAATTTTCCCAATAGTCCGTCACCGGCAGGAAAGGCTTATCCTCATCCTTACGCCTCCATTCCACAAAACGCCGTACCACGTTGTAACGCAACTGATAGTTCTTTCCCAAATACCGCTGGATACTCTGTACCAACTGTTCCCTACTCACCCCCTTTTCAATCAACTCTTTTCCCCGTTCTTCGATATGCAAGTAAGCACTCTCAATCGCTTGGAACAGCTCCTCTACGACTAACCCTTTGAAACAACGTTGTCCATAGAGCTGCACACTCCTTTTGGGTACTCCCAACCGATTACAATGGCAGGCAAACTGAAAAACATAATTATTCCGATTTCCCTCTACATAGCGAAACTTGCGGGAGGTACGCTTACGAGCCAACGAAAGTCGCTCTTTCACATCCGGGGAGAACTCGATTCCTCCTTCATCCGCTGCCGACTCCTCCGGCTCGCAGTGCGCAACCGGTTCCAAATCGGTAGGCAGCGGTTCATCCCCCTGTAACCATCCCTTAAAACGGGGAGAAAGGTAGAGATCCGGATCGTAAGAAACGAAGCACAGTCGCCCGGCGTCACTTCCGGAAGCGTCTATCTTCACCCCTAACAGCCATTCATACCAGATTCGCATACGGTCGTATATCAGCCGATGGTTCTCCACGCAGGAGGGTATCTCTACCGCAGCATAGACAATCACTTTCAACCCGTTCCCACTGGGACTCAAAAAACAGGCAACCGTATAAGGAGCCTGCTCGATTAGCTGACGCAGACGGGGAATCTCACTTTGGGGGAGCTTATCCAAATCCAAAATCAACAGGGGATGATAAGCGGTAAGATGTTCCCGCTTCCGTACCCCTTGATAAGAAGAAGAGACCGTAAAGGCAAGCAACCTCTTTTTCAACTGTTCCGCATCCACCTTATCCCCCTTGGCAAGGTATTCACGCAATAAACAGACAGGAGAAGCATACTTACCTTCGCGAATCTCATTCAATACTACAATCAACTCTCTATCACCCTGATACATCTTAAACTGGGCAAATAAACTAATACGTACCATGATAACACAATTTTTTATTTATACCAATTCGTTTTGATACTTATCAAAGGTATAAAGAATCAAGTAGTCAGTACACCCTTTTTCGTCTTTATTAATAAAAAAGGATACAGGGCTATTCGTCTGGGAGACAACGTTTCACAGCATCCAACAGACTGGGAAATTTCAAGTATCCCTTTCCGTTTTCCAACTGGACCTTAATCACATTGTCAATCACCCGCAGCAGGGCTTCCCGGTTGTTCTTGCCGTTCACTTTACAGTGGTGCGACTGAATCAACGGCAACAACAGGGAGACAAACTCCTTGGTCGTTCCCGTAAAAACAATCGACTCCTGTACCTCGACGTCCTCTTCCCAACCGATGTGTTCCAACTTACGGCTCAACGAATGGCACTGTTTACTCACTTCGCGCAGCAAATTCTCTGATTCTACGCAGCACGCTCTTAGTTCTTGCACCTCCTGATTCAATTCGGAGGCTGAAATTCTTTTCTTCATGATAGAATGTATTTGTACACAAAAACAAAGGCTCAGAAGCGTTTGCCTCTGAGCCCTGTTTTTTACCTGCTCTCGTCCTTCGCAGGGGGAGTGCAGTACAAATATATTATTAATTAAAAAATTTGAAATGCTTGTTCACCTCTCTCAGGATACTTAGAAGCGTGTTTTGATTTCCGCCACACGCTTCCACGCAATTCTTTAAAGTTAAATTTATGTCAATTTAATTACTTAACGATTGCTTTAACAGCTGCTTCGCCTTCAACGGCTACAACTACTACACCTGCAGGAGCAGCGATTGTTACGTTGTCTGATGTAAGAACTGTGTTAGCGATTGTCTGGCCTAAGATATTAGCGATAACCACTTTCTTACCAGCTGCACCAGCGATTGTTACGTTACCTTCACCAGCGATTACTGTTACTGCAGAAGCAGCGATAGTTTCGTTAGCTGTAGGAGTAGCAGCACGTTCAATTACGAACAATTCTGCCTGATCCCCGTAAGTTGTCCAATACAATACATTGTTCAAATGAGCCAAATACATTGTACGAGCTTCATAAATAGGTTTATCATCAACGTCTACACCAGTCTTTTCATTCAAGATTGAAACGATACGATAAGTTTCGTCATTTACGTCAGCAGCCACTTCAAATGCAACAGCCGCAGGATTCAATTTCATTGAATTGATTGTATCCTTTGCAATCGCCAAAGAGTCAGTACCACAAACAGAAGCTGCAATATAAGCAGCACGAACTGCTTCTTCATCACCGGTAGCAGGTTCATAAGCATAAATCTGATTACCTTTTGAATCAAATATATTAGCTGTATTCATCAAATAATTTCTTGTTTCAGTACCTTCTTCGTTGAATGCACTTGTAGAAATATAATACAATGGCATAGCAGCGTCAAACTTAACACAAGCAGTATCTAACCACATTGTCAATGTATCAGAAGTATAAACATCTTCAGACTTCAAGCTTTGACCTTCAGCCTTCAATGCTGCATAACCATCTTTCTGAGAAGCTAAATATTTACCATCATCTTCTAATGTAGTGATCTTCACATGACCAACAGCTGGTTTGCCATAAGTTGGAGCATCTTTCTTAGCAAATACGAATGTTGTATTTTCTAAGTCACACAAACCTGTCAAGAATGTAATACCAGAACCAGCCTTTGCAGCTAATGCAAATTCAGTACCCGGGAATACGATCTTATATTCATTTTCTGAACCTAAATATTCAAATGCAACCCAAGCAGGAATTGTAGCTTTTTCTACATCAATCATTGCAATTTCACCATTTGCAATACCAGTAGTACCGTCAACCCAAGCTAATACTTTTGTTCCTAAACGATTAGTTACAAAATATCTGTTAACCACAATACCATTAGAGTTTGTAACAGTCATTGCCTCTTCTTCAACCGGAGTTACTTTAAATTTAGCTGCAGTTTCCAAATCAGAAGCTTCAACATATAAATCACCTGATTTTTCACACAAATATAAATCTTCTGCCAAATCAGATTTCAACATGAAAGAAAGAGCACCGTTTACATAGTCATCTTTTGATATTTTCTTATAAGAATTAGCCTGAATTGTTACAACTTTTGGACCTTTTACCAACTGCAATGTATCTGTACCAAATGCATAAGTGCTTGTTGTTTCGTCAATCAAAGTGATAAAACCAGTACCTTTAATTTTATTGTTGTTCAACATATTTTTCAATACATTTGAATCCAAATACCACAAATCAGAAGGAACATCTGTTACAGAAGAAACTGAACTTACAGTTTCATTACAGTTATCATATACAAAATATTTACCAATGTTTTTACCTGTAGTCTTTGCATTCTTAATATAATATGTATAATTCTTATCTAAAGTAGCAGGAGCTGTAGCTTCACCAAATGTAGCTTTAGCAGGAGTAAACGCAGAAACTTGGTTTGGGTCAGAAAATGCAGCCATCACTGTTGTTCCACCGGCAAAATCACCATAAGACAATGGTTTTACATCTTCTTGTACTGGTACATAACCTGGTTTTTCACGTTTACTTGCTACCGCAGGAGCATCAGTAGCTAATGCAGGAACAGCTTGCGGAGTGATAGTAATTGTATAACCATCACCAACATTCACTTCTGCTTTAAATGCGTAGAAACGAGCAGAGCGACCATTTTCTAAAACAGTCGAAGGAGTACCATTATTAGCATAAGTTTCTTTTGTATCTGTAGGTTTTACATCTGTTGTTAACTTGTAGTAGCTAAAATCTTTATTAGTAGACTGAGCCCAAGTTGCAGTATCCACTACCAAATATTTGCCATCAGCAAATTTAAAGTTCAAATAACCGTCAAGTTCTATTCCACTTGATAATGTTGCTGTTTCAGCTACAACTGCAACACCATCTAATGGATTACCTTCTACTTCTTTAGTAAAATTCAAAACAAATGATGTATTATACAAACCGTTCATTTGTTCGTATGTCAAAACCTTTGTTTTATTAACCGTTTCAATTATGACTGAAGTTCCTGTTGTTACTTGCTGTAAAGTTACTGCACCTGCTGCATTCACAACAAGAGCGTAAGTCTTACCACCAATTGTAATATCAATATTACCGTCATTAGCAACATTCCACAAAGCCTGACCATTCTCCGCTAAAACCGCACCTTTTGTTGCATTCTTTTTAGACAGATCCAAACTCAGTACAGTTCCAGTTCCATAGTTTGTAATTTTATAAACTTCTTCGTAACCTGAAACAGCAGTACTTTTTTCAAATTTCCAAAGTGTTTTTTTGTAAGCAGCAGAAAGTACATCTGCATCCTGTGAAGCAACTAATACCAAACTATCAGCACCCGCAGCAGTGGTTTTTGTAGTCAAGTATTTTCCGTCCATTTTTACAGTTGTCAATTTTCCAACAACACTTGAGTCTAATTTTGCAGATGCTGAGACTGAACCCAACATCGCTACACCCATCAAAAGAGTAGAAAACTTTTTGTTCATAAACATTACTTTTTTAGTTAATAATTTATTGTAATCACTTATATTTCAACGATTAACTTAAATTTGGTATAATGACCAGCGAAAACGTTCGTTTTTGTTTGGCATATTTTTGTAGCTTTCGGAGGGAAAATGGGACTTCGTGTAAGAAAAGTGGTTTTTCGTATAGATTTAGCTATCTAATTGATAAGAAAGGATATAGAAAAAGTTTTTTTATCAAAGAAAGAATTGCAGATTAAAAAAGAATACCTATTTTTGTGCTGTGAAAATGGCAAAAAAAACGAACGTTTTCGTTGGTCATTTTGTTTTCTACCTCTATTTAAATCACAATCAAGCATTTAATCACTCCGAATCCATCAAATATAGGCAAAAAAGCCTCTTATATATAATAACGTACGCATGTACATCTATTTATAATAAATAAAAGATTCCCAATAACATAAGTAGCTTTTCTCTTTCTTACTCCAATTACAAAAAAAGCATTAAAAAAGCCCGATTTTTACCCAAAATCGAGCTTTCTCTATTCTTCGAGTTAACGAACTCTAAATTCAGCGACTTTCCTATAACACTTTTAAAGAGTAAATCCCAGCTTATAACATTTGAATCTCTTCTATGGACAGACCGGTACAGGTAACTATAGCCTCGACTGACAGTCCCTGTTCCTTCAGTTGTAAGGCGATCTCTATCTTTGCTTTCCTTTCTCCTTCTGCCAGACCTTCCGCACGACCTCGTTCCAATCCTTCTGCGCGTCCCTGTTCTAAGCCTTGTTCCAGCCCCTCTTTGAGACCTTTTACATGACCTTGCTCTAAACCCTCTTCACGACCCTCTTTATAGCCGTCGTCATGTCCTTCGATCCAGCCGGTCTGAATCACACTCTTCTGGTAGCGGACGGCATCCATATGATGATAGTAAGCACGACGTTCAGCGTCAGTGAGGTTCATGATCCGCAGACATTCACGCGCTTCCGGAAGGCCTTGTGCCGTGGCATCTGCCGAAATCGTTCCGGTCTTCAAAAAAGAAATCCATTCGTCTAACGGAGTGGTTGCCAACTGATCAAAGTCATCCACACGTAAGATGTAGTATTCCGGGAAGATGTCTCCTGCCTCTTTCCCTCTGAACTGTGCCTGCTGACGGGCTGTCAGCTGAAGGATGTCATTGTGATGAATGCCCCGGAAGACTGTTTTGCCATGATAAACATAGTCCATACCGATTCCGATACCGAAATATATAATGTTGATTGAATAGACTTTGCGAATCACACCATACTGCTCCCCTTCGTGGATATATTCGGTTATGGTCTTTGAGGTGCCATACAGAATGCGGTGGAAGTAGTCTAACTCGCGGCTGTTCTGAATCTCTATAATAAAAAGCTCGTCTTTGTCGTTTTGCGCGAGCAAATCTACCCGGTTGAACTTATCGTTCTCATCCTCCTTATTGCTTTCACTTTCCAACAGCTTGGTGATGTGAATATTCTCTTTCAACAAAGTAGATAGGAAACCCTCTAAAACAACAAAATTCGCCTTGTTTCTTAGCAATCGCTTCATGGCCCAATCGAAGCGTACCAACTGTTCTTCCTTTTTCATAGTTATTCTTTTTTGTGTTTGTAACTGTACAACAAAGATATAGAAAATTCTATTGGAACAAAAGAATGGAGAAGAAAAAACAAAAGTTTCAACAAACATACAAACCATTTGGATTTTTATCACATTTTTCATTCCTTTGCAGCCGAAATTCAAAAGGGGTGCTTATGGTAACATAGGCTGAGAATATACCCACATTACCTGTACGGATAATGCCGGCGTAGGGAATTTGAAATGTAAGCTTTATCCTTAAGTTTACAGAGAATTGTTCTACTCACTCCCCTTTTTCATTTATAATTTATCGTTTTATCAAAATAATAACAAATCAATGAAAAAGGTTTTTTTATTAATTTCACTTTTCTCAATTCTGGGCGCACAAGCACAGACAAAGAGTCCAATCGACTCACTTGACTTTTCCAAAGACATCTCATTAGATGAAGTAGTCGTAACTGCCACCAAAGTAAACAAAGGAACTCCCGTGGCATACAGCGAATTAAAAAAGGAGGATCTAAATCGTTTAAATGACGGGCAAGGCATTCCTTTCTTAATCCTGCAATCACCTTCTGTAATCATGACCTCGGACGCAGGTACAGGTATCGGATACTCGGGGTTTCGCATTCGAGGGACAGATGCTAATCGTATCAACATTACCGTAAATGGTGTCCCCATGAATGACTCTGAATCACACTCAGTCTTTTGGGTGAACATGCCAGATTTTGCCTCATCCGTGGACAACATCCAAATACAACGAGGAGCAGGGACTTCTACTAACGGGGCAGCTGCCTTTGGCGCAACAGTTGCTATGCAAACACAAAAGGCCGAATTAAAACCTTCAGCTGAATACTCTATTTCAGCTGGTTCTTTCGGGACAGTCAAAAATACAATTAAATTCGGTACCGGACTGATACATGATCATTTTGTATTTGACGCCCGTTACTCAAACATTCGAAGCGATGGTTACATCGATCGGGCGGACGCAAACATGCACTCCTACTTTGCTTCTGCTGCCTACTACGGAGCTAATACACTTATTCGGTTCCAAACATTCGGTAGCATTGAAAAGACATATCAGGCATGGACAGGAGTACCCTCCTATTTATTAGACACCAACCGGACTTACAATCCTTGTGGCGAATATGAAGAGAATGGAGAGACTCGTTATTATGACAATCAAACGGATAATTATCAACAACAACATTATCATTTGACAGCCAGTCAACGTATCAATGACCAATGGAACATGAATGCAACACTTCATTATACCCATGGGGCCGGATACTATGAAGATTACAAAGAGAATGCAAAGTTTAAAAGCTATAAACTATCTCCTTACATCAACGCAACCGGAGACACAGTCTCTAAAACAGATTTAGTTCGCCGTAAATGGTTGGATAATGATTTTTACGGCATTATCTATAGTGCAAACTACAGAGGTGAACATCTACAAATTTCGGCAGGAGCAGCAATCAATCGTTATGATGGGGATCATTTCGGGCGAGTTATGTGGGCTAAATATTCCAACAGCCTTCCTCAACCAGACTACGAATATTATCGTAACCGGGGAGATAAATTAGATTATAATGTTTATGCGAAAGCGAATTATCAATTCCATCTTTATTGGAATGGATATTTAGATCTACAATATCGAGGTATTCAATATTCCATTGAAGGAAGCGATGACAAAGCCGGAGACAATGTAGATATTGACAAAAGTTGGAACTTCTTTAATCCCAAAGCTGGTATTAATTTCCAAAAGAACGGACATAATGCTTTTGCTTCCTTCTCCGTTGCCAATCGTGAACCCAACCGAGATAATTTTACGGAAGCTGGTCCTAACGAACGTCCGGTACACGAAACATTATACGACTACGAAGCCGGCTATGGTTTCAGTCATTCTCGTTTCCACATCGGAGCAAATCTCTATTTCATGGATTACAACAACCAGCTTATTCTCACAGGAAAAATCAGTGAGATCGGAGAAGCACTCACATCTAATATAAAAGATAGTTATCGTATGGGTATTGAACTTACTGGTGGGGTTCAAATTGCTCGTTGGTTAGATTGGAGTGGAAATGTCACTTGGAGTAGAAATAAAATCAAGAACTTCACAGAAAGTATTGAAGTGTACGACGCAGACTGGAATTATATCGGAGAAGAACAAAACAAACTTGGAACAACAAGCATTGCATTTTCTCCGGATATTATCGCAAACAGTATGTTTAATTTCAGTTGGAAACAATTCAATGCAAGTTTTAACTCTCAATTTGTAGGACGTCAATATATCGATAACACCTCCTGCAAAGACCGTTCTATTGATCCTTATTTTGTCAGTAACTTACGAGTAGGGTATGTATTCAAGCCTAAATTCATGAAAGAAATTGCATTGGATGTTACAATCAACAATTTGTTTAATGAAAAATATGAAACAAATGCTTGGGTCTATTCGGCAATGGTCGGTGGAGAACGTTACAAAGAAGATGGCTACTTCACACAAGCCGGCACAAACGCAATGGCACGAGTAACATTTAAATTTTAAACATGGACCAACTATTAGAGTATTTTGGAGTATCAACCGGACTGCTTTATCTGCTTTTAGAGATAAAGCAGCACCGGGCCATGTGGATTGTTGGTTTTCTAACCTCTTTTTTCTATATTTTTGTATTCTTTTCCTCCAAAATATATGCAGATATGGGATTGAATATCTACTATGTAATCATTAGTATTTATGGGTTCTGGCAATGGACCCGTAACAAAAAAGAGAAACAACCAGAAAATAATAGCCAACCGGAAGAAATTCTATACCGCCACATCACACTCCCCCTTTTCATTGGAATCAGTTTTTCTATCCTATCCATTTATCTTTTACTTTATTATATATTACACTATTTTACTGATTCTCCAATTCCAGTAGGAGATGCGTTTACAACGGCAGTCGGGATTGTGGCAACTTGGATGTTGGCTCGTCGAATCATTGAACATTGGATTTTTTGGATTATCGTTAATTGCGTATCTGTCTACCTTTATTATCTTCGAGGTTTATATCCCACAATGTTTCTGTACCTTTGCTATGCTCTTTTAGCAGGAGTCGGATTATATACTTGGAAAAAGAAAGGAATAAATACAAATGATAACACCTTATAAATGTATAATAGTTGCAAATGGAAGCTTTCCACAAACAGCTCTTCCACTTCGTCTTTTACACGAAGCTTCAACAGTCATTGCCTGCGATGGCGCAGTACAGGCACTACTTCAAGAGAATATCATTCCAGACGCCATTGTCGGAGATTTAGATAGTCTTCCCCACTCCATCCAGCAACAACATGCAGACCGTATTCATTTCGTCGAAGATCAAGAGATCAACGATCTTACCAAATCCGTTCGTTTTGCTTATACTTCTGGTCATAAAGAGGTTCTCATCCTTGGAGCAACTGGATTACGCGAAGATCATACATTAGGGAACATTTCTTTATTAATGGATTATGCACCTCTATTCCAACGTATCGAAATGTTATCTGATTATGGTATTTTTACTCCCCTGTTACAAACAACAACCCTCCAAAGTGAACCGGGAATTCAAGTATCTATATTTTCCCCCTCCGTCTCTGGGACAATCTCTACAACCGGATTACGTTGGCCTATCCAAGACCGAACATTAACAGCCTGGTGGCAAGGGACACTTAACGAAGCTCTTGGAGACCATTTCACAATCACTCTTTCTTCCAATACGCAAATACTTGTATATCGGACATTAAAAAGAAAAATACACGCATAAAAAAACCTCTCAATCAATCGACTGAGAGGTAATTAACGTAGCGAGACCCGGGATTGAACCGGGGACCTCATGATTATGAATCATGCGCTCTAACCAGCTGAGCTATCTCGCCATCATGTAGACGTCATTTTTATTTGACGTTGCAAAAGTAGAGTTTATTTTTATTATACGCAAGACTTTTACGAAAAAAAATCCAAGAATTTTCAAGGGCTATCAGTTAAAATCTTAATTTTGAGAGAGTTTTTTCAATAATAAATTTGTATAAAAGAATTTGTTTTACTATCTTGCTCGCACTAAATACGATTGAATATGAAAAAGGAGAAATTTCACATCGAATATATTTTCGATAAAGTTTCACGCAGAAGCTTATGGAATCACCTAACCACACCTCCGGGCTTATCTGCTTGGTTCGCGGATGATGTTACAATAAAAGGGAACATCTATGTTTTTAAATGGAATAAAACAGAGCAAGAGGCAAAAAGGCTTTCTCAAAAACCAGAAATAAGCGTCCGTTATCAATGGACAGAAGACGAAAGCGAAGATACTTACTTTGAATTCCAAATCCATACACATGAATTAACAGGATCCACCTCTTTAGAAATAACCGATTTTGCTGAAGCAGGAGAAAAGATGGATTCTATTGATTTATGGGACACACAAGTAGAAGCATTGAAGCGTACACTCGGTATTTAGTTTTTTATAGTGCTTTCTGTTAGCTATCCTATCGTTTTTTCACTACTTTTGCGCCGTCAACCGGATAAGCAATGTTGAAAATAAAACGATTATATACATTTATGCTGCAGACATTTCTGCCGTTGTTCTTAATGACCTTCGGTATTTGTCTGTTTATTGTACTTATGCAATTTTTGTGGCGGTACATTGATGACATGGTTGGAAAAGGATTAGAGATTCTCGTTCTGGCAGAGATGTTCATGTATGCAGCCCTTTTTCTAGTGCCGATGGCACTCCCTTTGGCAATCCTATTAGCCTCCCTTATGACTTTTGGTAATTTAGGTGAACGTTTGGAATTATTGGCCATGAAATCAGCCGGTGTTTCCCTTGTACGTATTATGCGACCGTTAATTGTCACAATAGGGATGATTAGTATCGGAGCCTTTTTCTTTCAAAATTACGCTATGCCTGTCGTACAGGTAAAACTATACACATTGCTATGGTCTATGCGACAAAAGTCTCCGGAATTAGACATTCCGGAAGGGGTATTCTATAGTGAAATCACAGGTTTTAATGTCTATGTAAAAGAAAAAGACAACAAAACAGGCTTACTTCGTGACATGATGATCTACGATTATTCAAACGGATTCAATAACGCCAGTGTAATCGTAGCAGACTCAGGACGTCTAAAAACATCCGCAGACAAGATGTTCTTAGTTTTGTCTCTTTACAATGGAGAATCTTTCGCAAATTTAAAAAGTCAATCTAAAACCAGCGGAGTAAAAAGCGCTGTACCTTATCGCCGGGAGACATTTGAAAGTCGAGATATCTTAATCGAATTTGATGCAAACTTTTCTCGAACAGATGAATCATTCATGCAGAATCAATTTATGGGAAAAAACTTACACGATTTACAAACCTACATTGATTCTATGGGAGTTCGATTAGACAGTATTCAAGGGCTTAATGCGAAAACTATTTTTGAAGCCTCTTATATAAAAACATTAAAACAGCCTGAAGGACCTCAAACCCACCCGCAAGAGATAACCAATTCAGAAAAAATTGCTGACAATGCACCCAATGAGCCGGTAATAACGATCAACTTTGATAGTCTTTATCAAGCCCAAAAGCCAAGTGATAAAGCCTCTTTTTTGTCTCGTGCAAAATCAAGTATTGAGACCCAAAAAGCAGATTATTTTTTCAAAGCAGCAACAGTTGGAGATGAAGCGTATAAAGTTCGACGACATTTGACTGAATGGCATAAAAAATTCACACTTTCATTTGCTTGTATGGTATTCTTCTTTATCGGAGCACCTTTAGGAGCTATTATTCGTAAAGGAGGATTAGGTACACCTGTTGTTATCTCTGTCATCTTATTCATATTTTATTACATCATTGACAACATTGGTTTTAAGATGGCTCGTGATGGGGTTTGGCAAGCATGGCAAGGTATGTGGTTAAGTTCTGCCGTTTTAGCTCCTTTAGGTATTTTCCTTACTTACAAGGCAGTCAATGATTCTGTCATTCTCAATGCAGATACTTATCTGAACGCTTTAAAAAACATTTTTGGGAAACGGTCTGGCCGAAAGATAGAACGTAAAGAGGTAATTATTTTTGCTCCCGACTATAAAAATATTGTACCTCGTCTGAAACAATTATCAGAAAAGAGTAAGATCTATTTGACAGGTCATAAACGATGGATAAATTATTTACAGTTCTGGAAACAGGGAGGACGTGACCCAATTGCCGAACAATTGGCCATGGATATGGATGAAATTATTGAAGAGTTATCCAATTCTGATCAGAATCTGGTTTTAAATAAGTTAATGGACTATCCTATTATCAATGGATATAGACAAATGAGTGCAAAAATAAATGGGAAATTAGGAATTGCCGTTGGTATTTTTATTCCTATAGGTTTACCTGTTTATTTATTTGTAACTTATCAACGTAAACTTTTGCGTCACGATATTCAAATGATACAGAAGACAAGTAATGAACTGATAGATATAATTGAAAAATTACCCGTATATTTGTAAAATAAGAAATAATAACAATATAAATATGAGCGAAATTAAATTAGACACCATAGAAGAAGCTATCGAAGACTTCCGCAAAGGTAAATTCGTTGTCGTTGTAGACGATGAGGACCGTGAAAATGAAGGCGATCTGATTATTGCCGCTGAACTAATTACTCCTGAAAAGGTAAATTTCATGCTGAAACATGCCAGAGGAGTTTTATGTGCACCTATCACAGTATCCAGATGTAAGGAGTTAGATTTACCGCATCAAGTAGTAGATAATACTTCAGTATTAGGGACACCTTTCACTGTCACTATTGATAAATTAGAAGGTTGTACTACGGGAGTTTCTGCCGCAGACCGCGCTGCAACTATCCGTGCATTAGCAGACCCAAGCTCTACACCTGAAACATTTGGTAGACCGGGACATATCAATCCATTATATGCACAAGAAAAAGGTGTACTTCGCCGCGCCGGACACACTGAAGCCAGTATTGATATGGCACGTTTAGCTGGACTCTATCCTGCTGCTGCATTGATGGAAATTATGAATGAAGATGGAACGATGGCTCGCTTGCCGGAATTACGAAAGATGGCAGATAAACATGGTTTAAAATTAATTTCAATTGCCGATTTAATCGCATACCGACTTAAACAAGAATCAATCGTTGAAAAGGGAGTCGAAGTTGATATGCCAACTGATTATGGACATTTCCGCCTTATCCCATTCCAACAGAAAAGTAATGGTTTAGAACACATTGCTATTATTAAAGGAAACATAGAAGGAGAAGAACCGGTTCTTGTTCGTGTACATTCATCCTGTTCTACTGGAGATATTTTTGGTTCAAAACGTTGTGATTGCGGTCATCAATTGCATAAGGCTCTTGAAATGATTGAAACAGAAGGACGTGGTGCTGTCATTTATCTAAATCAAGAGGGCCGTGGTATTGGTTTAATGGAAAAGATGAAAGCTTACAAATTACAGGAAGATGGTATGGATACTGTAGATGCCAACCTCTGTTTAGGCCATTTAGCCGATGAACGTGATTATGGTGTAGGAGCTCAAATCTTACGTCATTTAGGAATTACCAAAATGCGTTTGATGACCAACAACCCTGTAAAACGTGTGGGTTTAGAAGCATACGGGTTAACTGTGGTAGAAAATGTACCTATCGAAGTCGCATTAAATCCTTTCAATGAATTCTATATGAAAACAAAAAAGGATCGTATGGGACATGTTTTACATAATATCAAATAACTAACTACATAAAAACGCGATCATGACACAAGTTTCAGCTCGTTTAGCAAGTTTATCTCCCTCTGCGACATTAGCCATGTCACAAAAAAGCGGTGAACTAAAGGCTCAGGGAGTAGATGTTATCAACCTAAGTGTCGGTGAACCCGACTTTAACACGCCTGACCATATTAAAGAGGCGGCAAAACAGGCTATTGACGAGAATTTTTCCCGTTATTCACCAGTTGCGGGTTATCCTGCATTACGAAATGCAATCGTTGCTAAACTAAAAAACGAAAATGGTTTAGACTATACAATCAACCAGATTTCTTGTGCAAACGGAGCAAAGCAATCTGTTTGTAATACCATTCTGGTATTGGTAAATCCAGGTGATGAAGTTATTATTCCTGCTCCATTTTGGGTTAGTTACCCGGAAATGGTAAAATTGGCAGAAGGGAAACCTGTAATTGTTCCAGCGGGAATTGAACAAGATTTCAAAATCACTCCTGCTCAATTAGAAGCTGCTATAACTCCAAAAACAAAGGCGTTAATACTTTGTTCTCCTTCTAATCCGACAGGTTCTGTATACAGCGCAGAAGAATTAGCAGGCTTAGCAGAGGTTCTTAAAAAATATCCGGAAATTATCATTATTGCGGATGAAATCTACGAACATATTAATTACATCGGAAAACATAACAGTATCGCTCAGATTGAAGGAATGAAAGAGCGTACAGTTATTGTAAACGGTGTTTCAAAAGCATACGCAATGACAGGTTGGCGTATCGGATTCATCGCAGGTCCGGAATGGATTGTAAAAGCTGTAAACAAATTACAAGGTCAATATACTTCAGGCCCTTGCTCTGTTTCTCAGAAAGCAGCAGAAGCAGCTTACACTGGTACACAAGCTCCTGTTGAAGAAATGCGTCAAGCATTCGAACGTCGTCGAAACTTAATTGTTCAATTAGCCAAAGAGGTTCCGGGCTTTGAAGTAAATCAACCGGAAGGAGCTTTCTATCTATTCCCTAAATGTAGTGCCTATTTTGGTAAAACAGACGGGATTCGCACAATCAATAACGCAGATGATTTAGCAATGTATTTATTAGAAGTAGGTCATGTAGCCTGCGTAGGAGGTACCTCTTTTGGAGCACCGGAATGTATTCGTATGAGTTATGCGACAAGCGATGAGAACATAATTGAAGCTATAAAACGTATCAAAGAAGCTTTATCAAGACTTAAATAAATACTTTTTTCATACGCTGAAAGTCCCGATTGTGGTTATCAAACCCAACGGGACTTTTTTAATCTAATATATCTAAGTCTATAAAAAAGATTCTACTCTACTGTTAATTCTTGGATTTGTTGTAATAAATCATTTGCAATTCGTATGGTTTTACGATACTGTTTGAATCTTTCGAGAACATAAAACACACAGCATAAATTGTACTTTTGTATTTTCTCACGATTTGCGCAAAATCCGTTTCTTATGCTTTCATCTTGTTTCTGATTAATTTCTTACTTATTAGACGCAAAAGGTTTTCAAAAACTACAGATAATCTAACCTTTTAGGATATAAAGTTATTTACAGAAGGGATACTAACAAAAAAAGGGCTCCAAATCTGGAACCCTTTTTCACTGTATATTGCTTATAAAAATTATTCAGCACGCAAAGTAAAACGTTTGAATGAAAGGATCTGTAATTCAGAATCAGCTTCTTTCATTGTTTCTCTTACTGTCTTCTTACCATCCATGATATCTTCCTGATTCAACAAACAAACTTCTTTCAAGAATTTACCAAGACGACCTTTAGCAATATTTTCAATCATCTGCTGTGGCAAGTTTGCAGCTTTTTCTTCTGATACTTTAGCAATGATTTCTTTAGCTTTAGCAATATCTTCAGCAGTAATCCAGCCTTTAGCCATATTACTTTCCATATGGTCTTCGCTATCTACGTGTGCAGGATTGATACCAGCTTTCTTCAAAGCAGCTTCAACAGCTTTCTGAATTTGTTCAGCTTTAGTCTTTTCAATTGCAACCTGGATCTCAGCTTCTTTTACAGATTCAGGAACACCAGCTTCATCAATAGCAATCGGATTCATTGCAGCAATCTGCATAGCCACATTGTGAGCTACTTCTTCATTTTCTTTATTGAAAGCAGCAACTGTACAAAGTTGATTCTTACCCATGTGGTTGTAAACAGTTGTATAAGCACCTTCAACTACACAGTAACCATCCAACTCCATCTTTTCACCAGTGATACCGCTACGATCAGTAACAGCGTCCTGTACAGTACCGTTACCCATCGGTAAAGCCTTCACTTCATCTAAAGTCTGACACTTGTTAGCTACAGCAGCGTCAAGAATAGCCTGAGTCAATGCAACAAAATCTTCATTCTTAGCAACGAAGTCAGTTTCACACTTCAAAGCAATGATAGCAGCAAATGTACCATCTTTCTTTGCCAATACACAACCTTCTGAAGCATCACGATCAGAACGCTTAGCAGCAACAGCTTGTCCTTTTTTACGGATAATTTCCATTGCTTTTTCGATGTCGCCGTCAGTTTCTGTCAAAGCTTTCTTGCAATCCATCATACCAGCTCCACTCATTTTACGAAGCTTGGTAATATCAGCCATAGTTACAGCCATAATCTTAATTTCTTTATTTAATTTAATGTTTATACTTAAAATGGATAATGGACAACTGACAATTGACAACTTCTGTCAAAAGCCAATTGCCCATTGTTTTTTATCTAATTATCAATTGTCAATTGATTATTCTTCGTCTTTAGCGAACTTTCCAGCAACATTAGCGTTCAACGCATCGTCGTCTTCTTTCTTGTTACGCTTTACTGCAGCTTTTGCTTTGCGTTCTCTTTTTGGAGCTTCGCCTTCGCCAGCAGCTTCAGTATCGATCTTTTCAGCTTTACGTTCCTGCAAACCTTCGTTCATTGCTTCGCAGATAGCACCTAATACTACTTCTACTGATTTAGTAGCGTCATCATTAGCTGGGATTACGTAGTCAATGTTGTTAGGATCTGAGTTTGTATCTACCATACCAAATACAGGGATACCTAAACGGTTTGCTTCACGAACAGCGATATGTTCTTTCATTACGTCAACAACGAACAAAGCAGACGGAAGACGAGTTAAGTCTACGATAGAACCTAAAGTCTTTTCCAACTTAGCACGCTGACGAGTAATCTGAAGTTTTTCTCTCTTAGAAAGATTATCAAATGTACCATCTTTTGTCATCTTATCGATAGTAGCCATCTTTTTGATAGCTTTACGGATAGTCGGGAAGTTAGTCAACATACCACCCGGCCAACGTTCGATAACGTAAGGCATACCAATAGAAGAAGCCTTATCAGCGACAACTTGTTTAGCTTGTTTTTTAGTAGCAACGAAAAGTACTTTCTTACCTTGTTTAGCCAAGTTCTTCATTACTTCTGCTGCTTCATCTACTTTAGCAACTGTTTTATATAGGTCAATGATATGAATACCATTGCGCTCCATGAAAATATAAGGAGCCATTGCAGGGTTCCATTTTCTCTTTAAGTGTCCGAAGTGTACACCTGCTTCTAATAACTGATCAAAATTAACTCTTGACATTGTTTTTTTCTTAAATCGTTTACTTTCTTTTGTTTTTTACTCAATTACCAGGTAGTCTCTCCGTATATCAACATATAAAAAGAATCCTGATAATTTAGATACTAAACGCTTTGCTATACTTGTAAGAGACTCACAAATAAGATTAACGTTTACTGAACTGGAATCTCTTACGAGCTTTCGGCTGACCTGGTTTCTTACGTTCTACTGAACGAGGATCACGTGTAACGAAACCTTCTGCACGAAGAGCTGGTTTATCTTCCGGATTGATTTTAATCAAAGCACGAGCGATAGCCAAACGAGCAGCTTCAGACTGTCCTTTGAAACCTCCACCTACAAGATTGATTTTAATATCATATTGTTCTGCAACGTTCAACTTTGCGAGCGGCTGCTTAACAATGAACTGAAGGATTGAAGAAGGGAAATAATTAACAAGATCACGCTTGTTGATAGTAATCTTTCCTGTTCCTTCGCTTACGAATACGCGAGCCACTGCAGCTTTACGTCTTCCTATTGCATTTACTACTTCCATTGTGATTATTTATATGAGTTTATATCGATTAATTTAGGCTGCTGAGCTTCATGTTTGTGCTCTGTTCCTGCATATACATATAGGTTGTTCAATAATTTAGCACCTAAACGATTTTTAGGAAGCATACCCTTTACTACTTTACGGAATAGACGATCTTCACCTTTAGCCATCAAATCAGCCGGAGTATAAGCGATCTGTCCACCTGGATATCCAGTATATCTCAAATAAATACGATCGTTCCACTTGTTACCTGTTAGAACGATTTTGTCTGCATTGATAACAATCACGTTATCACCACAATCAACGTGCGGAGTAAAATTGGGTTTGTACTTACCGCGCAAAAGCTTTGCCACCTTTGCACAAAGACGTCCCAAAGACTGTCCTTCAGCGTCAACAATGACCCACTCTTTGTTTACAGTTGCTTTGTTTGCAGAAATGGTCTTAAAACTTAAAGTATCCACTTTCTAAAAAAATTAATAAATTAATAAATCTAAAAAACAAGAATTTAAACTTCCGCGTGCGTTGTCACTACGGACACTTGACGTAACAACGTGCTAAAAATTAAACTCTTAGTACAATTTGATAATATTCGGCTTGCAAAGGTACGGCTTTTCTCCAAAATACAAAACTTTTCCCTAAAACTTTTTTCAATCAAAAGTTTACAATTCCCCATATCTTTCTTTTCTCTATTTTGCTGCAAAATGAGAGATTGATACGATAACAACATTTATTAATAGTGCGCCTATCGTCACTTCACAAGTACAATATAAGGAGTCTCTTTTAATATATCACCACGAGTAATATGTTCTACAGATTCATATTGACTATAATCTATCAAAGTTCCATCCGTATCAAGATCCCATAATTTTTGTCCATTCACAAATACTTCATCAATCAATTGATACTCTCCTTTAATAGTATGTTGTTCTCCATTTTCATCATAGAAACTTCGAGCTCCTTTTTCATATTTAATCAATTTCCACTTTATCCGAATTGTATCAGTAGTTATTGTATTATCTGTCATTTCCCATTTAAGAACAGATACACTTTCCATATTCTTATCAAACGTCCGATCGGGAGATATCGAATACAATTTATACTTTGTATATTTTGCAGGGACATCTGTATTCTTTGGATCATCATAACTATATTCCTTTACCAAGGAATCAAAATGTTCCAGACGAATAATAGATGTTCCATGAAGTCCTTCTGCAAACTTCGCTACATACAAAGAATCTAAAAGACAAGAACCTGTATTCTCTCTAACACTTACATTTATCTTTTTATAACATTCATCCATCCAAGTGTAAAAAAATGGACGATAGACATTTGTACCCCACCAATCAGCCTTACTACTACTTTCAAGCACATCTTTTTGAGGAGCAATATCTAAAAGAGTTACAAACACTCGGTAAGTATTATTCCGATCAAAAAGATCATTCCCGTCCTTATCAACTACAGACAAATTTACATCATAGTGAGGATAAAATTCTAAAACATCATGAGACCAATCCACTTTATCACAAGCGACAAATAAAACCAGTAGAATAAAAAGCACATATTTCATATAAAAAAGTTATAATAGTTTATAAATTATCATTTCCTTATTATATTTATAAACAGCTGTTCCCATATCCCAATCATCTGAAACATCAAAATAATTGGTATAATTAAAAAGTCCAGAGTCCCCCCAATTAAAAGACGTTTTCATATCAAGAATTTCTGTTTTTCTTATTCGTTTATATTCCGTTCCCGCTGGAATTATGCCTGTATCATAGTAAAGAGAATCATTCATATATCCATAAACTTCATCATACACACGTTCTATATATTTCGCTCCATCCATTATCCAAGCATGTCCCTCTCCTGAATCTGTATATGCCGAAACAATAGTAGGCTTTCTCCAATATGAGACCATATTAAAAGCTGTAACTCCACTATAATCATACAATTCATGTTCTATTCCTAAATTACATAAAAATTGTGTTGCCGAACTCATTGACGCAGAAGATCCATTATCTGTATATTCTGTATTAAGTTGTCGTCCAATATAGCCTATCATTAAAGCAGTCTCATTTGTATCTGCACCATAATAATAAGTTTTAGCCATTGTATTAAAGACAGAGCTTGTCATATTGGAAAATGAATAACTATCATTTTCATAATCTCCTAAACTAAATCCCGTAGAAGGCATTACTTGAGGGAAACCATGAAAATGATAAAAATAGACCATCTGTGAAACAGCTACAGGCACACATCCAGCAGGACACCTCTCAGTCGTTGAATTTTTTTTAAAAGGGACATAGGTATTCCATGGCGTATTTTGTCCCCATTCCGTTTCTAATTGAATTGCATCTGTTTTAAGGGTTTCAGAGACTTCTTCATTACCTATATAGACCCAAGTAAGTTCTTCAGCAGAATTTGAGGCCGAAGCCACACGAGTAATATTAGAATCATATTGCGCCCACTCTTTTAAATATAAAGATTCTTCGTTATACTCTGTCGTATTTTTTAGGATTCCAATACGATCTTTTTTATCATCTATCCAAATTGATAATCCTGGATGAGAATTAATCTCATCCATATTCAAAGAACCCGTTTCTGAATAAGCTAAAATAGCAGGTGTTCGTTTATCTCCAGAGAATAAGCACCAACCATTTGAATAATTAACTAAATACATAATAGTATCAGTTCCTGAAATAATCGGATCAATAGTTTCTTCTGAAATTGTTCTGGCTTTAACACTTGAAGGGATAGACATAATTGTTTGATTCGCCATATAAGTTTTAAGTTCCTCTATTGAAACATTAAACACATCAGACGATTCAGCCTTAGTCGTTTTAAAATTAACAACCACTTTGGTTTTTAACTCTGGTTCCGTATTTTCAGAAAGAAGACTATCCAACTGATTTTCACAACTGGTTAAAAACACACCAATAGTAAGAAATAAGAACAAATACTTTTTCATAACACAATATTTTAAGAATTAATATTTATAAAATATCTTAACCCCAATAATTACCACCATTATAATGAATCCATACAATAAGTACCCAATTCTAAATTGCCTAAATGACAGAAGCAAACATTCATCTCCTTACAGAGAGGGACCAACATATCTTATTCAAAGATAAGATCATTTTCTTTTAAAAACAAAAAAAATTGCTCAAAACATAAAAATAATAATACATCTCATACCTCTTAAATTTTCTCGTTAAAGTTAGCACTTTTTTCTCAATCAATAGTATTCATACAGTTTTACCTACAAAGTAAAAATAGAAGCAGAGCCATTTAAATTAGCTGCCGAGCTATAAAAATTGGCTGCCGAGAGAATATAGCATTCCTAAGCAGGCAAATATAATTCTCTGCCTAAGAAAAATTATTTCCCCGGTTAGCAATAAAAAAAGCACAATGAGGCTATAAATATTTCATAAAACAAAAAGGAGTCTCTTGGTAGAAACTCCTTCTCATTTAAAGTGTAAAAATTTTGTGACTGCTCCTTGTCCCTTTATAGAAAGAATTTACAGATTATATAAAATAATCGGTTCATCACTTTCCGCACAAGTAGCTATGAGCATATTTCTTTTCTCATCAATTTCAAAGCCCATAATGTTTTTATCTAAAATGTATTTCCGAATAGGTTTACCTTTTAAATCAAACATATAGATGAAATGACCTCCATTAGGCGCTTCCTCTCCTCGTTTATAATATTGGTGACGTTCTTCCCAAGACATACCATCAAAGAGAGCATAAATGTATTTGTCCGTAACTTGTACATCAGTGAACCCTTTGATTCCATTCGGAAAACTTTCACCTTTATGTTCCTTATAACGAGGCTCACCAGCAGGACCATATAAAACAATCTGCTTTCCTGTCTTCAAATTGTGTATTTCAACCACTTCTCCTAATTGAGTGACAAGTGCATAGATATTGTTTTTAGGATTATAGTCCGTAAACGTACGCCAAGCCTGCGCCAAAGCAACATTTCTGTTTTCCTTATGTTCTTCAGTCGGAATCTCCCCTATATCTTGGATTGATTGTCCGTCATGACTCACTTCATGATAACGACATTCCCCAGAATAATTCGGAATTAAAAAGTTTTTATCTGTTCGATAGAAATCTAAAGAACGGATAAGACTTTTGTTTAGAGGAATATCTTCAACACGTGAAACTGTTTTTGCTTCAGGTGAAAGTGTCCAACGAGTAACTATCATCCGGTTTGCGTCTAATGTATAGATAGAATCCGGAGAATGAAAACGTACTCCGTCTGCCGAGAGAACTTCTTCAGGACCTTCCCCACGTTTTCCAAAGGAGGCAATGAATTGCCAATCTGGATAAGAATAAACATGATAAAAATATTCATTTGGATGTAAGTCCATCAGAATGGCCATGTTTTCTTTTATTGCTACCCGATAGAGATAACGATAAAAAACAGAGTCCAAAGAGACTTCTTGTCCCGTAATATTTTTTTCTTCTTTAAACTGGTTATAATGAGAAATACCTGTCTCAGAAGGGCCAGTACAAGAAAAAAGGAGAGATACTCCTAATGATAAAAAGGATAAAATACGTTTCATTTGTCTACTTTAGGGTCTTAAACTAAATCCACTGTATTTAACTTCTACTCTATAGCCATAACAATCAACATCTCCACTACCGATACAATAGTAATTCTCTGTAGGTCCTTCTCCTTGCGCTAAAGCCTCAATATTCTTAAAAGTTAAATCTGTTAATTGTTTTTTCTCCATTGAAAAGAAAAAACATCCACTTAAACATAAGAGTACTAATCCAATTTTAATTTTGTTTTTCTTCATTTTAAAATTATTTTTTGATTAAAAATATGATTGTATTTTTGTGTTGCAAAAATATAATGAATTAATAAAAAAAAGTCGATTTTACTGTTTTTTCTAATTAGAATTTTAAAAATGATAGTTATAATTAAAAATAAACTTTTCTTACAACTATTATCTTCAATCTTAATATTCTTTTATTTAGAAGGATGTTTATTTCTTAATCAACGAAAAATAAAAACATTAAAATCTTTTTCTATTTTTTCAAACTCTGTTCAAACAGAAAGGAGATTATCTACCCAAATTACAATAGGTTATTATAATCCTGATTTATCTCCGAATAAAGAAATTACGAGAAAAGAAAAAGAAGAATGGCTTTGGCAAAATTATTTTATAAGAAAAGATCCCAATCGTACTCATTTAGATAGTATATTCAATGCAGAACTTACGAAAGAAGGAATATTAGGGAAAGGGGTTATTTATTGTACTTATCGAAATAAAGAGACTTGTAGTTCTCCAGATACTCTTTTCAAAAAGAATGCAATTCCTTTAGAACCAATTGTTTTTCGTATCAATGAAAAAGAAGAAAATAATATTATTCTTCAAGCCTATGTACAAATCTCCTTTTGGGGAATATTATTTCAAACGACAGAAGTGTATTTCCTTTTCTTTATTTGGATTTTATTGATAATCGGGATTATTTACAAGAATAAAAAGGCAAAAGAGAAAGATTTAGCAATAAAAATCAAATTTAAAAGATTGAATGAACTAAGAATACAAGAAGAACAGAAGTTACAAAAAGAAACTCTAAGACACAATCATTTAGAGAAAATGTATAAAAAGCAAGAGTTTAAAATGAAGAAAGAGTTGGCATTATTAGAGAGACAAAGAAAAAAGGAACAAAAACAGTATCTATTAGCACAAAAGGAGCAAGAAGATCAAAAGAGAACAAAAGAATTGAAAAATAAAATGGGACAAAACCATAAAAACAAAGTTGTTCAAATCTCTCAAACTACCAAAATCACATGGACTCAATTACCGAATGGTTTACTTTTTAACAGAGAGCAGGCTGTATTTCTTTATAAAAAAGAAATATTTAAATTATCACCAAGTATGGCAGATATTTTTACTTGTTTCCTCGAAGCTGAACAAAATCTTTTAACCTATTCACAAATTTATTCTAAACCTTTCAAACGAAAAGAAAAAGAAATACTTTCTGCTTCTGAAAGAGCAACAATTAACACTTCAATTACGCGCTTACGTAAGTTTCTGGTTCCATTTCCTTTCATTCATATTTCGACTCACAAAGGAATTGGTTATCAATTAGTAATAACAGAGATTGAAGAAGATACTCCTATTTCTGAATAAAAAAATCCCCTCTTACTTCAGTCTGAGAATAAGAGGGGTACCTGAAAAATTATAGTTTTAAATTCTCTTTCATTAAAAGAGTCGTACAACTTCTATTATTTACAAATCAAAATCAAATGAGACAATATGAAACTCAGGGGAACTGCTGATACCATAAATCTTTTTATTTATTGAATCAACCGTAAAAGTTAAAATCCCTTGATCTAACAGTAAGCGTTTCAACGGCTTGCCATTCCAATCAAAGATGAAAAGCTGCCGACTATTCTCATCATAATTCTCACTATCAACTTTGTTTCCATTATATAGAACAAAGAATGTATCCCCTACAATTACAGGATTATAATACCCCTCTCTTTGCTCACCTTTTTGTGGTCTTGCAATTATCACTTTCTCTTTGTGAATTTCTTGAAAAGGAGATATAAACTGATCTGGTCCATGCAATCGATGTAATAAGATACCCTCCGAACTGTAAATTTCAATCAGGTCAGTCCAATTATAACACAGAATTATCCTGCCATCCGGAGTTACAGTATACGAGAATTGAAACATCTCTCGTTTTTCAACATCGGTAAAATCTGCTTTTGTCTCCGGGTACGAACCCAATTGCCTGATCTCTTCTCCCTGTTGATTTAGTAAAGCCAATCGATGAGTTCCGCGAAACAACGGAGCAACAATATTGGATTGTTTATCTCTTGCAATATCCTCCAATATTTGTTGTTTAAGCTTTATCTTATGGATAGATCGAGGCTGAATATCACGAACAAACGCTTGGATATCATATTCCATTAATGTTTTCTTTGCAATATCATATAATTGTAAAGATTGTGTACCTTTTACAAAACTGGGTTGTAACATATCCTCCGGTCCGTTTCCATTCGTTATTCTGTCACCTATTTTTGTATTTGTATTTAGATTAAACAGGCTGATATGCTTTTCTTCTCCGGAATTGATTGTAATCAGGAAAGAATCAATCACTTGTATCCGGATAGGTTTCATGACCGTATTTCCAAAAGTCAACTCTTTTCCTTTTAGTTCTATTGTTTCTGAAAAATGATCCAAACTGAATGTTTTTGCCTGCTGATAAGTCTCTGATCCATTGTCACAAGAAGAGAGACAGAGCAAAAACAAAATAATAATAGAATATAAATTCTTTTCCATATATCAATTTTATTAATTGTTTCCGAATACTGTAGATAAGTCTAAAATGATAATTGAAGGATTGGTCTCCCCTAAAGAGACCGTTTCGCTTGATTCCAAAGGGTAACCTATGAAATAAAGTAAATTCTCGCTGGTCAGTACTTGAGGTGCATATAAATAAGAATCTGGAGTAATTCCCTCTGGTTGTTTTATAAAGAATTCCTTCTGAGTCTCTTTCTGAATAAACCAATGATATATGGAATTTCCTTTCTGATTAGGGACATGCTCCGCTATTAAAAGATAAATATACTGGTTGTTTTCCAAGTAACATTGAATGTTGGCATAATTCTTTTTTTGAAGATAAGGAAGTAATTGCATAGGATCCGAAGGAAAGTCTTGAAGATTAATTGCTAAGTTCCCTAAAGAGACATTATATGTTTCTACTAATTCATGCTTTTGTATCCTATACAAATGAGTATTGAATCCTTCGTGAAAAGTAAGATAGTCATCTCCTTTATGAAAGTTTTGCTCCATAAGAGGAAGCATTTTAGGATTAGACTCCAAATAACCTCCAACTTTATTTAGTGTTTGATCTGTTTTGTAAACTTTGTTGTTGCCATTCAGATTATTATTTCCCAGATAAAACCAATAAGTCTGTTCATCCTCTTTACAAAATGAAAATGCAGGGTAACTATGAGGTATTTTCTTTAGAAAAGCACCTGAACTTATATATTGACAAATAGCGTCCTGCCCTAACACCTCAATAGATCCATCTGTCGGATTTATTTGTACATCTGTTAATCCCATATAATCACCAGGCCCCGAACCGAGATTCCCTATTTTTGTTAGAAATTTCCCTTCACGATTAAATTGAAGTATTTGTCCTCCTGACTGTTTTGAATAAACCAGATAGTAATCTTTATGGACGGCTAAAGCAGGATAGGCAGCAATCAAAGAGGTATCATTCATCTCTAACGAAACCATATTTTTCTCTTTGAAAAAGGGGACTTTCTCAAAAGTAACTGATTGTTCTTTTTTAAATACAAGATTACCTTTTTCCTCTTGTATTTGTTCTTTACAACTTGTATACAGACAAATAACTAATAAGATTAGCACTTTTAAACTAAGATTTTTCATGTTATTATATATTTGTGTGTTTTGTTCCCAATGGATTTTTATAATAAAAGATACTACTGGGAACAAAAATAAGTAAAGTATTTCTAATAGAATGGTATATCTACGGAATATTAATGAATAAATCGAAACTATTCTAAGCCTAAAAATGTTGGTAAATAATTTCTTACATTTGTCAGATAAACAGAAGTTGGGTAGTAATAGTAAATAGGAATATGAAACTTTTTTCAAGAATCAAGGAACGGATAGAGGCTATTCGCCATAATGAGGATTTAAAACGGAAGTTGTATATCATTATATTTGAATCTGATACACCTTTGGGCAAACTCTTCGACACCTGTTTGATTGGATGTATTATTGTAAGCATTCTGATAGTTATCTTAGAAAGCATGCGTTCGTTCCCCTCTTATTTAACATTGACTCTTCGTGTCCTGGAATATCTATTTACGGCATTCTTTACTTTTGAATATTTAGTGCGAATTTATTGTTCACCCAAACCCAAGAAATATATTTTCAGTTTCTTTGGGATTGTTGATTTGTTAGCCACTTTACCTTTTTACTTAAGCTTGTTTTTAGGAGGAACACGTTATCTGTTAGTAATACGAGCCTTCCGCCTGATCCGTATCTTCCGCGTGTTTAAGTTGTTTAATTTCTTAAAAGAGGGGAATTTATTACTGAGATCTTTAAGAATGAGCCTACCTAAAATTATAGTCTTCTTCCTATTTGTACTGATTTTAGTCATTTCTATGGGAACAATTATGTATATGGTAGAAGGAAACCAACCCGATACACGTTTCAACAACATACCAAACGGTATCTATTGGGCAATTGTAACAATGACAACAGTTGGGTATGGAGATATAACCCCAGTAACCCCTTTGGGACGTCTTCTCTCAGCTGTAGTTATGCTTATTGGTTACACAATTATAGCTGTACCGACTGGGATCGTCTCCGCAACTATGGTCGGAGAGCAAAGAAAAAGGAGTCAAGTAAAATGTCCGAAGTGTCATCAGACAGGTCATGAAGAGCTGGCAGAATATTGTAAGTATTGTGGAACCAAGTTGGATTCTGTTGACTCTAAGAAATAATTACTATCTTTGTGCCTCTGATAATTAAGAATAAAAAAGAAAATGGAAACAGTAGTAAGTGGCATTCGCCCAACGGGTAATTTGCACCTGGGAAATTACTTTGGTGCAGTGAAAGGATTTTTGCAAATGCAAAATGAGTATAATTGCTATTTCTTTATTGCAGATTGGCACTCGTTGACTACACATCCGCGTCCTGAAAATATCCGTAATAGTGTAAATACAATCTTGGCTGAGTATTTGGCTTGTGGTATTGATCCCGAAAAAGCGACGATATATATTCAGAGTGATGTACGTGAAGTAGCAGAATTATATCTGTACTTGAATATGAACGCAGGTATTGGAGAATTAATGCGTACTACTTCTTTTAAGGATAAAGCTCGTCAGCAATTACATATTGATCGCGTGAATACCTCAGAAGGCGATGTGGAAAAAGAGATTTTTAACGAAGGAAATAAACATAGCGTCAGTGCTGGGTTATTAACCTATCCAACTTTGATGGCTGCCGATATTATTATTCATAAAGCAGTGAAAGTACCGGTAGGTAAAGACCAAGAACAGAACATGGAGATGGCACGTCGTTTTGCTCGCCGTTTCAACTCTACATTTGGAGTTGAGTTCTTCCCTGAACCTGCCTCTTTCTATTATTCTCATAAAGCGATTAAGGTTCCAGGTTTGGATGGTTCTGGAAAGATGGGTAAGAGCGAAGGCAATGCAATTTATCTAATTGACGACGAAAAGGTCATTAAGAAGAAGGTCATGAAAGCTGTTACGGACGCTGGTCCTACAGAGCCGAATAGCGTGAAACCGGAACCGATTGCCAATTTATTTACAATGATGGAAATCGTTTCTTCTAAGGATACCTATGATTTCTTCAATGAGAAGTATAATAACTGCGAGATCCGTTACGGAGACATGAAGAAGCAGTTAGCAGAAGATATCAATAAATTCTGTGCCCCTATTCGTGAACGCATTTTAGATATTCGTTCTAATGAAGAATATTTAGCTAAAGTCGCTCGTATGGGAGCTGAAAAGGCCAGTGAGAGTGCTGCAAAAACATTGCGTGAAGTTCGCGAAATCATTGGTTTCAGAGGATAATACAACTCATTCTTATATCAAAAGGGAGCAGATCAAAAATCTGCCCCCTTTTTTGATATTTACTTCTGAAGTTCTTTTTGAATTAATACTTTCATTTTTTCTGCTCCCATGAAACCCATCTGACCTATATTACAAAGCAATAACAAAATAAAAAGGGAAAAATGTGTTTTCATATACTATAGAATTTATTGTTTATTACCTTACGACAATCATAACAAAGTCTCTCTCTTTTACATTGGAGTTATCCAAAAACTGGAGTAACTTTTGTTGCTTAAGAGAGCCTGTACGTTTAACTAATTTACGCATTTCGGTTACGGAACGAATCATATATAAGCAGTCATCTGTCTGCCCGTCTGGCCAAAAAGGAAGACCACCGTCCAAATCATTGATGAATCCTTGTATTCCCTCTTCTTTTTCATAAGGAATAGAGATTGTTCTTCCTTCTTTTTTCAGATAAACAATCTGATGAGTAAGCGTAGGCTTATAGTCTATTGGATTGGGGAACCAATTCTTAACAATAGGAGAAGCTTTTTGAAAAATACCCACAAATAATCCTTGGGGATTTTCAAAAAGTGATTTTACCCAAATCTTCCCCTTGGGTAATCCCTCCTGTACTTGAGATAAATCTATGCGGTTATCTCCAAAATCAAGAACATAGCGCGGAGCTATTGTTTGTGAATCGCATAGCTGGTAGATTGTATCGCAGTAAGGAATCATAAAAGTCATTTTATCTTGTTCCGCATTCCAATAAAAAGTTTTGAAAGATGGGATCTGCTTGGTGATAGCAGTATCAGCCATTTGTCCCTCTTTCAGTTGAAACTTACATAACAAATCACCTTGCAGATTAAAAGTCATAACACCATCAGGTTCCCCACAGCCCGGAAGATAATGCCCTAATGTATAACCAGTCGAAGAGAACCCTATTAATTGATTTTCCTCAGCGTTGATTACATATTGTACCGGTAAGTTCTCAGGAAAGACATAACGATAAATAGTTAACATAGAATCTAAAGGAGATAACTCTCCGATACAAGGATGACTATCAAGTCCCTCTTTTCGGGTTACTTTCGTTTTCCCACTAAGAGCGACAAACATACGAGTCGTCTTTTTATCGTAAAACAGATTTAGTCCATTCATCTCCTTGTTCCATTTATAGTCTAATGCTTTAAACCCATAGCGTTTACTGGGATTATTTTGTTTTCTATAATAAATACGAGGGTAATTAAACGTAATGAATGCTGAATCCTTCGGTAATGAAATTACCTGTTTTACCGTATAATTTCCTGTACCCACTGTATAGTACTCAATAGAGGAAGCTATCTGACTCAGCTTTAATGATTGAGGAGCTTGAATCGCTTGGGCTACCTCTACAACTTCTAATGGTTTCGAACGATCAAACCGCGACTCTACTAATGGTGTAGCAAACACTTTATGTTCAGTTTCTGCTGATTGCCTACAGCTAACCCCAAGAAAGGAAACAGTACAAATACCGAGGATAAAAAGTTGTGTTTTCATATTGAGTTCGTATTTTTTAATGGAACAATTTATTTCTCTATTTCAGCCAAAAGGCTGTAATCTACCAATGAATGGATAGAGAGGCGCCCTTTCTCATAAACAGTAAAAGTGGGCAGATTCCCTCCCTTTGGGAAAGTAATACTTCCTACATTACAAACAACCGTATCATCTTTCCTCTCTAATTTCCAAAGATGTGTATGTCCATAAAAAAAGAAATCAAAATGTCCCCTAGGTTGGATCTCTTCGTTATAAACATGTCCATGCGTAAGAAAAAGACGTTTCCCTTCATCCATTATAAGCGCATAGTCACTCATACAAGGAAAATCTAACAACATTTGATCGACTTCTGCGTCACAATTTCCCCGGATAGCAATAACTTTGTCGCTGATATGATTTAACAGAGCGGCAACTCCTTTAGGATTCAATCCTTCCGGAATACTATTACGGGGACCAAAATATAATATGTCTCCTAAAATAAGTAGATAGTCGCATTTCATCTGTCTGAAAGCCTCTAATGCTTTGATTAGGGAGGTTTCTGAACCGTGAATATCGGAGATGAGCATGTATTTCATAAGCTAATTAATTTTATATATAATACAAATATAACGTAACTTTGCGGAAAGTTCGCATTTTAATACGAGAAAAAAATAAAAAAATATGGATAAGGTAAATAACAGCCTCCAACATTGGTACATTTTTTACAAAGACCAGCTCCTATTACAAAAGCAAGGGAACAGATATATCATCCCTCTTTGCTCTGAATCTCCGGTAGATGTCGAACACATACTACCGGTAGAAATGTCTGACGGGACAAAAGCTATGGCTGCTTTTACGCATAAGCCTTTGGAAGAGACAGATACTTTTCTACCGATGGGACTTCGGGCCTCTTATGAGTTCTTAGATCCTTTATTTTATGCACAAGCCGGGAAAGCATACGAAATTATCTATTGGGATCAACACAGCCGATATTGTCCGGTTTGTGGGACCCCAACCGAACAGTTAGGGCTTATCATGAAAAAATGTCCGCAATGCGGCAATGAGATGTATCCGGCAGTATCACCCGCTATCCTCGTCTTGATTCGGCGAGGAGACGAAATACTATTGGTACATGCCCGTAATTTCCGAGGAACTTTTTACGGACTGGTTGCCGGTTTTTTAGAGACAGGTGAGACTTTAGAACAATGCGTAGAGCGAGAGGTAAAGGAAGAGACTGGTTTAACCATCCGGAATATCACCTACTTCGGTAATCAACCGTGGCCCTACCCCAGCAACTTGATGATCGGATTTATTGCGGACTATGTGAGTGGAGAGATCAAGCTACAAGACGAAGAATTATCAGCCGGCTCTTTCTTCTCAAAAGATAACCTGCCGGAAATACCTCAGAAACTAAGTTTAGCCAGAAAGATGATTGATTGGTGGTTGAGCGAACAGGGCTGTATAGAAAGTAACATCTAATCGTTTAAAGAATATGAAACAGACAACTTTATGTATGATCTGCTTGTGTCTATTGGTCACTTCGTTGAGAAATGAAAAGTTAATGGCACAAGTAACACGCGCAGACTATTTGCGTGCCGATACAATTATGAAATGCTCCAATTTAGTCTACTCACCCGCTATTCGCCCGGAGTGGATCGATAGTTCTCATTATTTCTGGTACAAGAATCACGAGAAAGAGGGAGATTTCTATTATCTCGTCAATGCTGAAAACGGGAAAAAACAACGTGCAACAGATAAGAAGGGATTAGCTGCTTTCTTCTCCAAGAAGCAAAAGAACTTAGCTGAATCTCTGTTGAAAGAGGAAGAAAAAGAAGAAAAACGTTGGCAGCGCGAAGGAGAGCCTACACCTGTCATCTCGCCTGACAAGAAATGGGAAGCCTACATAAAAGACAATAACTTATATATCTCTCCTGTTCAAGATAAAGAACAGAAGGAACAACCGAAAGAGGAAATAGCTCTCTCTATGGATGGTTCTACAAACTTGCGATATGATGGCTGGTCTATCATCTGGTCTCCCGATTCCCGTAAGCTGGCAACGGTGAAAATACGCGATGTGCAGGAACGCCGTATCCCTTTGCTGGAATCCAGTCCTGCCACTCAGAGACAACCGATTTTGCAATGGCGTGATTATGCAAAGCCGGGAGATGTTATCCCTATTCACCTACCGGTCCTTTTCGATGTAGAAACTCGTAAACAGATTCCAGTAGAGACCTCTTTATATGAGAACCAATATTATTTATATCTGACAGGATGGCGAGAAGATAGCCGTGCCTTTTCCTTTGAATTTAATCAACGAGGCCATCAGCGATATATCATAGGGGAGGTAAATGCAACAGACGGTTCCGTTCGACATTTGATAGATGAACAGGTAAAAACGTTTATCTATTATTACAATAACTATCGCAAGGATTTGAACGATGGGAAAGAATTGCTCTGGATTTCGGAGCGGGACGGTTGGAGACATCTCTACTTAATCAACGGTACGAATGGAGAGATTAAACAACAGGTAACAAAGGGAGAATGGGTAGTTCGGCAAGTCGATTATGTTGACGAAGCAAACAGGATGGTCTATTTTACAGCTTCCGGATTCAATAAAGAAGAGGATCCATATAACTTGCATTATTGCCGGATCCGTTTGGATGGCACAGGGTTTGAAGATATGACACCGGAGAATGGGAATCATACCGTAGTCTTCTCTGCCGACCGTCAGTATTTCACAGATGTTTATTCCCGCCCCGACTTACCTCCGGTCAGCCAGTTGAAACGAACTACAGACGCTTCCGTAGTAACCGAACTACAGCGATGTGATATTCGTGCCTTACAGGCAAAAGGGTGGATAATGCCGGAAGTTTTCAGCGCCAAAGGGCGTGACGGAAAGACGGATATATGGGGAAACATCTATCGTCCGATGAATTTTGACAACTCCAAACGTTATCCAGTAGTAGAGATGATTTACGCAGGTCCACACGATTCCCATGTAGATAAAGATTTCAAACCTACCAACCATTTAATCTCTAAGCTGGTTGAATTAGGTTTCATTGTAGTCTCTATTGATGGGATGGGAACTTCCAATCGCTCCAAAGCCTTCCATGATGTTTGTTGGAAGAATCTGAAAGACGCAGGCTTCCCGGATCGTATCGCTTGGATAAAAGCTGCTGCAGCAAAATATACCTATATGGATTTAGATCGAGTAGGTATTTATGGCTGGTCAGCAGGAGGACAAAATGCAATGGCGGCCTTGTTGTTCCATAACGATTTCTATAAAGTAGCAGTTGCCCTTTGCGGTTGTCATGATAATCGTATGGATAAGATTTGGTGGAATGAGCAATGGATGGGGTATCCGTTAGACGAGTCCTATAGTGCTTCTTCCAATGTGGATAATGCTCATTTACTAAAAGGGAAACTTCTTTTGATAAACGGAGAACTGGATGATAACGTAGATCCGGCTTCGACCTTACAGGTAGTCAGTGCATTGATGAAGGCAAATAAAAATTTTGAACAGCTATACTTGCCGGGTAAAACCCATAGTTTAGGAGGACCGTTCGAAATGCATAAAATGCACGACTTCTTTGTGAAACATCTTTTGAACCAAGAGCCTCCCGCTTGGGAGTAAACAAATAAAAAAAGGAATGCCCATCCGCTTCCCGACTTATGCTTATCCATTCTTCAACGAATAGGCATAAAATGGTAAACGGATGGGCATTCCTTTTGGAGGTAATCCTTAGAATCGTTTGTCGATCTCATCTAAATTAAAACGAACACCGACTATTGAATGTTTCTCTTTTCCCGGTTTGTACTTGATATACGTAATAGCCAAAAGGTTACCGTCCGGAAGGAGTTCCAATCCCGGATACCCACAGTCCCAACCGGCATGGCTATGTAACAATTTGATTTTATACTGTCCGGAAGTTCCATTCAAGACATCAGTAATTGTACCGACCCACGCTACAAAATGCCCCTTTGTCGGACTATTAGGAGCCATATCGCGGAAAACGGCTACAATACGGCCATCCGGAGTATAACGGATCATGTGGCGATCTCCAGTCAATCCCCAAGGAGTCTCTTTTAAAGTGCTCCAAGTTTTTCCTTCATCCGTTGAGGTCATCACTAACGAATGCCCTTTGCGGCGATTTTCTCTGGCGATACAAACAAGTTTTTTCCCGGAGGGATCACGAAATACACATGGTTCACAAGGATCTTTTCCTGCTACTTCACCGACCTTTGTCGATTCACCCCAAGTCAATCCACCGTCAGTAGAGATTGCTTGCCACAAGGTTAGCGGTGAACGATCTTTGTCTTTATCCCCTCTGTGATACAAACCCAAATAATCTCCATTGTTTAGGCGAATAATACTGGAAAATGCCATCACACAAGGTTTGTTTAGACTGCGAACTGGTGACCAAGTTTTTCCTCCATCCTCGCTATAGGTTTGCGACATATTGGGACGAGCAGCAAAAACCATCAAACGTTCTTTCCCCTGTTTGTCGGTTAAGCGGTAAATACTGGGACAGTTTGCAGTTGTCTGCCAATCAGCAGGAGTCTCCACCTGTTCCCAAGTCTTTCCGGCGTCTGTGCTACGTGCCATAAGGCCACATTTTCCCCCATGTTTAAAACTCCAAGTGCAAAGGATTGTCTGGTTATCCTCCATCATAACAGTAGTCGGATGACCATTATACAACTCTTCTGTTCCTTTAGCGATAACAATTTGTCGCTCTTTCTCTTCCGAGACATCTACCCAAGGCAGGTTCGGCTTTGCCACTTGTGCCTGAACCGAAGCCAGTACCCCTAAAAAAAGGGCTACAAGAATACTTTTGTTTGATTTCATCATGATTGTATTGTTTTATGTTTCTTTTTTATGGAAGTAACTCTTGTAATTTAATTTGTTGAAATACCATATCTGCTTGACTACTCTCGTATAAAATACCGATTGTATTCTCATCTACAGATGTGATACAAGAATACCCTCTACCACTATACTCATCTAATAAAATTTTCTTTTCTTCAGGCCAAGTGTTCCCATCATCGTAACTGACTTTTAAAGTTATATGGTCACGTTTTGAATGCGATTCGGGATTAGCAAAGAGTAGCATAGATTTACGTTCTCCATTCTGTTGGTAAATATGTTTATGAATACTCGCCATACAAGTTGGTTCTATTAATGCTTTACGAGATGTAGGATGTTCTATCCATGAATTACCTAAATCTTTAGTAACACAAATACGTCTTCCATTAACCTCTTTGTTCCCTCTATTTCTGTTGTCCCGCATATTAAGCATAATACTTCCATCAGAAAGTTGAACAGCCATACATTCGGTAACATCATCAAAAGCAGGATTACTAGTCGTCCATGTTTTTCCTCCATCTTTACTCCAAGTTATATTAGAAAAAGCTTTCCCTGTCTTATCGCGTCCTTGTGTAGGGAAAACAAGAGTTCCATCTTCTAATGTAATACCATGCCCAGGAGCAGGAGCATATAACCACCATTCTTTTCTTTTAGTCTTTGCAGTGATATTAATAGGTTCACTCCAAGTTTCCCCATCATCAGTACTTTTAGCAATTATAAACTGACTTGTTTCTTTCACTCCAAATCCAGGTTGTGACCCTTTTGCATGCCATTGATGAATCCAACGCGTGCTATCTTTTGTCATTCCAGGAACCCATTTCCCAGTTTCTTTATCTAAAACACCATACATCCAAAGACCAGCTACGTAGATATCCCCAGTCCTCTCATCTACTAAAATATTAGCGTCGCTTACCCCATTGTATTTTTCAGGTAAACCACCCCACTCTTTCATATCAAGAACAACCTGTATTGGTTGCCAAGTTTGTCCTCCATCCATACTACGATTTAAGCAAATATCAATATGACCTTGTAAATCTCGCGACATCTCGTATCGGGCATCGTATATTGCTAAAAGCGTACCCTTCTTAGATGTTGCCAAACCGGGTATACGGGAAGTATGTACTCCATCTTGCATTGTTTTACGAACAGCAACACCTGTTCGTAAAGAAACATTATCTGCTACAGGAATAAAAATATTTCCTTCTGTTGTCTTGATATCAGTACAAGAGATATGGAATCGATGTGTTAAATCAACTTTGTTTCTCAATTTTAAAGATACCCAAAGAGGAAGAGTATCAACCTCAATCGGTATTGTAACATCTAAAGTTATATTTTCTGATATTTCAGTTAACGACTGAATTGCTTTCTGAGGATCGATAAACCCTTTAGCATTCGCATGATAAATACTTATACTTTCAACGTCATGAATATCTGTAGTTCCTTGTAAAGAAAAGGAACAACTTTGTAATGAATATGAGATATCCTGATTTCGAATTAATTCTAATTTTAAAACAGGATTAGTCTCTTTCAATGTGAGAACAGGAAGAACCGGTTGTTTAATTGATACTGTTATTTTATCCGTATGCGTAGAGCAAGCAGAAAACAGAAGACATGTGAAGAATAGGAAAAGTATTTTGTTCATAAAGATTCTGTATTTTTACGGTTTATAGAAATAGGTTTGTTTGAAATACAGGCAGAGAAAACATTTTCTCTGCCTGTATATGCAAATATAGCTAATTATAGGATAAGTTATTTATCATATCCAGGTGTTTGTATAATATTTGGATTTTTATTGATAGAAGTTTGAGAAACAGGCCATAATAGGACATTTTGTTCATTTTCACGTCCTACTAAATAAGGTGCCTTTTGGAATACAACTCCTAAACGAATGAAATCCCACCATAATTTACCCTCTGCTGCAAATTCTTTCATACGTTCTGTAACGAGTGCTTCATTAAGTTCTGTTGCTGAAAGAGTAGAAGGATAAAAATCTTTTTTACCGTAAGCTCGTTCTGCAATTCTATTTAAAGTAGAAATGGCTCCTTGAATATCATTTTTTGCCAATTTAATTTCTGCGTCAAACATAATTGCGTCCGCATAACGATAAACAATGATATCTGAATCAAAAATTCGTGTACCATTTGTCCAAGTTCCAGCAAATTTATTGATCCATTGGAATGTCGCATTTTTGGGTTCATCAAAATAGGTTTCAAAACTAACAATGGTTCTTTGATCATCTTTATTTTCAGAAAGTAAAGCTTTATAATCTTCTGTATAAAAACACCATTGTTGATGACTACCAACTTTGACTGGATTTTCAATAGCTTCTTCTGAAACATATTGAGAAGGGACCAAATAATCTCCCGGATATCCACCTGTATATTCATCTTGTATGTAACTCCAAGCAAAGATAATCTCATCTCCTAATTCATTAGAGAAAATATTACTATAATCATCTTCCAATGAATAATTAGAATTATTTAGAACTGATTGAATCGCAGATTCCGCATTTTTAAGATAACTTTCTCCTGCTTTTCGAACTTTATACATCCATAAACAATAATCAGCCTTTAACATATTAACAGATCCCAAAGAGGCCAAATTTCTATCTGTTACAGAAACAGGCATTAAATCAATTGCTAAATCAATATCATTACCCACCTGTTTAAATACGTCATCTGCAGGTTGCCGTGTAGGAAATAGTCCATCTTGTTGATCGGACTCAAATCCTTCCAATAATATAGGAGCGTCCCCCCAGATACGTCCAATCCAATAATAGCAAAATGCTCTTACATAATAGGCATTTGCTAAAATTTTATTTTTAGAATCCTCACTACTGAAAGAGATATTAGGAACATATTTAATAATTAAGTTTGCATTGTTTATGGTTGTATACAGATCTCCCCAGTTTGCATAACTATGACTTGTTGGAATTTGATTTTGGTAAACCTGGTCTCTTGCAGTTTGTGTTGTTAGACCATCTCCCCATAAACCTGTTCTATATTCACCCCAATAAATATATCCATTACTAAACGTTGACCTGAATTTATTATATAATCCATACATAGCAGAAGAAGCGTCATTTTCATTTTGCCACATAGAATTGGCAGAGACTGCGCTTTTTTGAATTACATTCAAGTCTCCATGACAAGAAGCTAATAGAAGTCCTGTCAGTATTATTGATAATATTGCTCTTAGTTTCATGATACTAATTTTTTAGAAAACCTTAGAATGTTACTTTCATTCCTATTGAATATTTTCGAATAGGAGGATAATTGTAATAACTTGAACTATAAGTTGTAGAAGCTCCAACTTCAGGAGAAACTCCTTTAACCGCAGTAAAGTAATGCAAGTTATTTCCTGCTAATGTAATTGCTAAATTCTGAATACCTAATTTAGCTAATTTAGTACTAGGGACATCATAAGAAAGACTTATTTCACGAACACATAAATAGTCTCCTTTATAATTAAAAATATTAGAGGTACGACTAAAATTCGCATTTCCATCATCTGGGTCATTAGCTGTAAAACGAGCGTATTTAGTATTATCACCCGGTTGTTTCCAACATTGCTTAACCTCATCTATCAATGTATAGTTATTAGCAAATGTATTCATAAAATAACGCATTTCTGAATTGTTGTTGATAGAATGCCCTAATGCCCAATCCAAAAAGATGTTTAAAGTGAAATTCTTATATGTAAAATTATTATTTAAACCTCCTGTTGAATGAGGAACTGTATAACCTAATAGGAACTGGGTCTTGACTATCGATATAGTCTTTTCCATTTCTGGTTTTACTACCGTCTCTATTTTTCCACTCATAGTCTCCAATTTCTTTACGCCCTGCGACCTTCTTACCATCAGATTGGCGGTATCCTTTAGCAGAGTTATCATACATTGCGTTATCTGCCTGTTCTTGTGTTTCAATGATATAATCAACAACATATCCATAATAACGATAAAGAGGTTCTCCTTCTGCTGTTCCACCAAATGCTGTTCCATCTGCTAATGTTATACCTCCAATACGATTTTTATCTCGTCCATTATCAGGTAACTTTAACACCTTATTTTTCACAAAACTCCAAGTAAATTTAGAAGTCCAGGTAAAATCTTTAGTCTCAATATTTGTTGAGTTAATCTCAATATCAAAACCATAGAATTTAACTTTTCCTATATTAGTCTGTACACTACTAAATCCAGATGTATTTGGTAATTCCTTACTGAATAACAAATTATCCGTTCTTTTATCAAAATAGTCTGCACTAACATTTAGACGACTATTGAACAATGATAAGTCGAAACCTGCGTCTAATTGAGTTGAAACTTCCCAAGTTAATTCAGTATTAGGCATAGTTGATGTGACAATACCTGCTGTTCCATCATATTTAGCATTAGTTGAATATTTTCCATAAGCGTCATACAACCCAATAGCATTATTACCCGTTTGTCCATAGCTGACACGCCATTTCAAATTATTGATAGCCTTTATATTCTTCATAAAGTTCTCATCAGACATTACCCAGCCAATAGAAGCTCCCGGGAAGAATCCCCATTGATGACCATCTGCAAAGCGCGAAGAGGCATCTTCTCTAAATGTAGCAGAAAATAAATATTTCTTTTGGAAATCATAAGATAGACGTCCGAAGTAACCAATAGTCACATCTTCCGTAAATTCACTATCTGCACTTTTCTTATTTGGACCAGCCGTTAATGTCGGAACTTTATCAGAACTTGCTCCTGTCGTTGTTGCAGACATTGTTTGGTCTTTGTCTTTTTGATAAGAATAACCGGCCATAACTGAGAAGGAATGATCCTTAATTGTTTTATTATAGGTTCATAGGTTCCATAAGCCTCAATTTTATTACGGTTTAATTCTCCAAATTTAGCTGTTGTAGTACGTAATCCACTAAATTCATTCGCTTTCTCAAAACTATCACTTCTATAATGATGATTATATGTAGACATCTGTACATCTGCTTTTAGCCCATCTATAATACGCCACGTTAACTTACCAAAAGCAGAAAGACGTTTTTCCTCTTTACTTTGATCATTATAATATTGATACCACAATGGATTCGGGGAAGTGGCATTATAACCTTTAGTCGGTGTTCCATCCGCATTATATTTCTTTTGAGTAGGAGGTGTAGCCAATCCTCTTGATATAATATTCATTTGATTCGGATACTCAGATGAATTTGTCTTAGAATAATCAAATCCCATAGCAAATGACAATTTGTTATTGATTTTGATATCCATATTATTTCGTAAGCTTAAACGAGAATAATCTGTAGCTAAAGCTACCCCACCATCATCTGTATAACCGGCACTTGCACTATACTTAATGGATTCATTTCCACCATTAACACCTACATAATAGTTTTGCCAAAGGGCATTTTGATAAATTTCATCTTGGAAATTGTTATCTTGGAAAATCAATGTCTTTGTAGGATCTAATGGGTCCGGCATTGATTTATATCCTGCAGGTATACTTTCTCCCTCTTTTAAATAGCGAGTTGAATATATAGAAGATTCTGTGTTTCCAGAACTAGCAGAATAACCATCCATCCAATTATATTTAGCATTAGGTCCAGCGGCAACAGCAGGACGAACTATGCTAAGATAGTCTTCTGCATTCATAAAATCATATAATGTCTCAGCTTGTTGTAATGCCACATTAGCCTCAAAAGTGATTCGCGGTAGTTGATTTGCCCCTTTTTTAGTTGTAACCAAAATTACACCGTTAGAAGCTCTCGAACCATAAATAGCAGTAGAAGCAGCGTCTTTTAAAACTTCAATAGACTCAATATCATTAGGATTAATACCTGAAAAAGCACGTTCTATACCATCTACTAATATTAATGGATCATTACTTTTATTTATAGAAGAGCCACCTCTAATACGAATCGTTGCGTCCGCTCCTGGAGTATTATTGTTAGAATATAGACGAGCTCCTGCAATTTTACCTTTTAGACCTTCTCCAATAGTACTAACCGGAACATTCTTTAATGCATCACCACTCACTTTTGTAATTGCAGATGTAACTGTTCTTCTAGATTGGGTTCCATATCCTACAACTACAATCTCATCTAATCCCACAGTAGAAGCATTTAAAATAATATTTAAAAATGTTTCATGACCTACAACAATTTCTTTCGTTGTATATCCAATAAAAGAAAATAGAAGTGTTTTTCCTTTAGAAACTTTTAAACTAAATTTACCGTCAAGATCGGTAATTGTACCTGTTGTTGTTCCTTTTACAGAAACGGAAACTCCTGGTAATGTTAGTCCTTCATTGTCCACTACAGTTCCTGAAATATTCATTTCCTGTGCAAAAGTGGAAACAAAAGGAAATAATAAAAGGACTAACAGTAAACATAAATGATTAATTTTGTTCATCTTTGTACTGTTTTTAAAATGGTATTGTTTTAAGATCGGCACTTGGGGAATAAGTACCGGCCAAAGTTTTTATTCCCCGGTGCTTTTTTTATAATCTCGTTATTATAAGAATCCGATTTCTTTTAAATCGTTCTTGAGCGCACAATATTCGTCTTCACTTACTGGGGAAATTGGTAATCGGCATGGGCCGCACTCTATTCCAATTAGATTCATGATAGCTTTTCCTCCACGTACACCTCCTCCGTATTTAATGATTACTTTTACTATATCTATTGATTTCATTTGCAACTCTCTGGCTTTTTGAAGGTCTTTCTCTTCCATCGCCTTAAGTATACCTAAATAGACTTCCGGTAAATAATTGTAGGTACTTCCTACACCTGCTACAGCTCCAAATGCCAATCCGGAAATTAAGATCTCGTCATAACCATGAAGAACTTCAAACTCTCCATTGTTAAGTGCTAAACACTCACCCATTTCCATGAGGTTATTATGCGTAAACTTTGTTCCTACTAAATTAGGCATAACCTTCTTCCCTTCTTGCAAGAAAGTGGCAACAGGTAGACATACCCCTGTCATGGAAGGCATATTGTAATAGTAGAAAGGAAGTTCTTCCGCACTTTTCGCGATTGGGGCAAAGAAATCTACCAAGTCTTTTACAGTTGCTGGTTTGAAAAAACAAGGAGCCATAGCCCCGATTGCGTCAGCACCAACCTCTGCGGCATGACGTGCCAACTCCATTGCTTCAAATTGGGAATTACTTCCAACATGGGCAATCACTCTAAAGCGACCGTTAGCGGCTTTCACCCATTGTTCCAGAATGTTCTTACGTTCGATGGTTGTTAAAGAATGAGATTCTCCTGTAGTTCCACAAACGAAAACACCAGTCATTCCTGAACTTGCCATCAGATCTGCATATTTATCTATCACTGAAAGATTGATCTCCCCGTTGTCAAACATGGGGGTAAAGGTTGCTGCTATTAAACCTTTTAATCGCTGATAGTTCTTCATATTTTTATTTGTTTGATATTGTTTTATAAATCGTTAAATGATCAATGTTTGTCTTGGAACTGGGTATTAACCAACTGGCTACATACCCAATGACGAAGCAAGAGATAAAACCGGTTGTGGTGTATAATAATAGATGTACAGATTGTTGTTGAATAACAAGCAACTGGACAATTGTACTTCCTATGATACCACATAAAGCTCCTCCGGCATTAGCCTTTCGCGTAAGCATTCCTAAAAGGAAAAGCCCACCTAAACTTCCTAAGATAATGCCTAATATTTTATTAAACTCATCCCACAAAGATTTAATTTCCCAAGTAGCCATCATATAAGCAAACGCTATTCCAGCAATACCCAAAAAGAGGGTAGCAATCTTCGCAGTATGTAAGCTACTTGGTTTTATCTTGTTATGAATATCGACCACATAGGCTGTAGCGGCAGAGTTCATACTACTGCTTAGCGTAGACATGGCGGCGGCAAAGATTCCAGAGATCAGCAAACCTACTACTCCTTGGGGTAACTGAGAATAGATATACCAAGGAAGAATGGCATCACCGTCTGAAATTGTCAAACTCAAATCCATAGGATTATGTTTGTAATAGACATATAACACAGTACCGACAAAGAAGAAAAGCAAAGTCGCCGGGATGGTTAAGACTGCATTCGTTAAGACACTTTTCCGCGCTTGCTTCTCTGTTTCGGTAGTCATGTAGCGTTGAACCATCGTCTGGTCTGTTCCGTAAGTTGTCAAGTTCGTGAAGAAAGTAGCGATTAATACAGTCCATAAGGTAGATTGTTTCAAATCAAAGTTTAGGCTGCCTAAATCAAACTTATGGTCGGCTGCTGCCTCCTGAATGATTCCAGAGAAGCCATCCGGGATGTGGAAAGTGGCAATGACTAATACCAAAATAGCTCCTCCTAATAATACTACAACTTGAAGAGCGTCCGTCCACACGACCGCTTCGATTCCTCCCATCATTGTGTAAATAAGACTTAAGACTCCCATGAGCCCGATACAAAGGAATATATCAAAACCGGTAACTACGTTTAGTGCAATGGCTGGTAAGAACAACACAATCCCCATACGTCCGATTTGAAATAGGATAAAGGCTATACTACACAGCACCCGAATGAGCGGATTGAATCGTTGTTCCAAATATTCATACGCGGTAGTCACATTCAGTTTACGATAAAAGGGAATGAATAGGAAAATAATCAGCGGAACGACCATCAGAATCCCGGCATTCACCAACATATAGCTCCAATCAGAAGCATACGCTTTTGCAGGAATAGACATGAACGTTATGGCACTCAAACTGGTTCCAAAAATGCTTAACCCGACAGCCCACCAAGGTAAACGGCCTCCCCCTTTGAAATAGTCGTCCGTATTCTTCTGCTTTTTAGAGAAGTAATAACCAATCCAAGCCAAAGAGGCAAAGTAAAGTATGATTACAAAAGTATTCACCCAACCCAATCCTTTCTCAAAAGGAACAATTTCTCCTCGCAGTATGTGAGGAGTTCGGATACCAGGTTTGGTCTCCCCGCTACCTACATAAAATGTATGCCCTTTTCTTGCCAGTTGCGTAGTAACAGCAATTGGATACGGGGCAACCTCTTTCTCAAATAAAGTTTGTGTAATGGTATGATAAATACGGATAGTATTATCAAATCCCGGATGTTCATCCGAACCGGGAAGAAGTTGGGGAACACCACCTAAAAAGAGAATATGGTTTGCACCGGAAGCCAAAGCCGTACCTGCCATAACCGGGAACTGAGCTGTTAACTTTTTCCAACTGTTTAGACGCGGATTGAAAACCATTCCATCAGTAAGTACTTTTGCTGAACCATCTGCTTTGTAGTTGCGTCCACTAAAAAGGTAGAAACATTTATCAAATCCATCGCTCTGAGCTACACTCACAGCATATCCGCGAGCCTCACCCGGCCAGGTTGGAAGAGACTGCCACCCTTTTTGAATATCATTTAAATCCAAGACGAAAAAATGATTAGTAGCCTCCTGAACTTGCATACTCGATTGTCCACCAGCAATATAAATTTTATTTCCCAACAAAGTGGCAGTCGCATTTGCCAAAGGGACAGGTAATGCCGGCCAATGAGTATCAATTAGGATTTGACCGTTTACTAACTGAATTTGGAAAACATCTGCATAACATTGAGAGGAATCACACCCTCCGATACACAAGATTCCAGTCGGTAACTCAATCGAGCACCCATAAGCAATTGCTCTCGGTAATCCTTCCGGCAACGTAACCCATTGAGGGTTGGATTGAGCAACATCTATATAATACAATGTATTCCACCAAGTCTTATAACCGCCCTTCCAAGGAGTTGCGTCCGGGAAATTTGCACCGCCGGCAACAACCAAATGGTTTCCAATGAAACCGGAAAAGACTCCTGCAACACCTATATTTGGATTTTCATCCAATGCGGGTAATATCAAAGAGTTATCCCATTCAATCTTTTCCATTTCGGAATGAGTACCTAAAGAGTACTTTTCTGAAGCTGTAACCCGGAAAAATGAAAGGATACAAACTAAAACGAACGTGTATGTTCTTAATATATTAGACATATTATTAACAAATTATATGGTTTACTTTATATTTGTTCTGCTATTTAAAAATCTCCGATATACTTCAAAATGTTGTTCAATCGCTCTTCTATAACCGATTTCATCTTTTACCTTAAGGTAATTGAGTAGGTCAGCATGTGTAACAAGCTGACCTGTTTCTTTCATTTCGATGTTAATCGGTTCTAAGAAATCTTTGAACTTATCCTTCACAAAGACCATTACGGGATGAATGATTTCTTGGAACTCAGAGATAGTTTTATTACCAGTGATTTCGTACAATTTAGCATGGAACGTAAATTCACTGACCGGTGCATACTCATTGTTTTCAAAGACAATTCCTATTTTTACAATTTCCTCTAACTCGGCAATGTCTTTGGGAGTAATATTCCGAAACAGATCGCTACAGATTCCTATTTCAAGTGCAATTCTAAAACCTAAAATATCAAATAGAGAATCTTCACTAAGAATACGAGGATCAACAACTCGTTTCATTCCCCCCAATATAGAAGGTTCAGTCAATATCATACCTCTACGAGTACGGCTTTCAATCATTCCCATCATCTTCAAACGACTCAAAGCCTCTCTTAAAACACTGCGCGCAACACCTAAAGCGGCAGCCAGCTCTAATTCATTCGGGATAGAATCTCCAGTACGCAGATCTTTCTCTTTGAGGTAGTTCAAAAGCTTGTCCTCAACTTGATCAACTAACGTCGTCGTTTGACTGTGTACTTTTAAAGTATCCATACAAGTAGAATTGTAATTATGATTAATCTTATTTGTCAGACAAATAAAAGCAAAGAAATTTATTTTCGCAATAGTTCAGGCTATTTATTTTAATAAAATAACAAGAAATATTTGCTTAATGCTTTAAATTGACAGGAAGAGTATCCTTAGAAAAGACAGAGTCCTTCCGAAGTAAGAGTGTATCTTTCCCAGCTGCCTGCGGATTTTGCTGGGCATATTTCTTTTTCTTTTTGATAATATCAGGAGTAGGAAGATTGTTGTAGTTTCTCCTTGTCGCGTCTCGTTTAGCATTTCGTTTATGTACACGAACCTTTTTACTGGTCATCTCTCCTACATCAAATTTCAAATTCCCATTGTCATACTTTGACATCGGATCTTTTCTCCATGACTCAAGCATGTGCTGATAGAGTCTAAACTCTACTCCGCGTGGAGGAGTGTATAGCCAAAAGACAGCTGGAGGTAACTTCTTCAAAGCCACTTTTCGTTTATGGATATATTCAGAGAAATCTTTTGTGGTAGGCAATGGTTCCGCCGGAGCCATTTGCATTTTAGAGGCGTCATCTAAATTAATCAACTCCCCCGATTCAATTGCTTTTTTTGTTTCCGGATTTAACTCTAATTTTTCTTTTCCAGATAAAACATTCTGAAGCCAGATAGAATCTTTCTTTGTCCATTGTTGTGCTGATACATAACTTCTACCTCCCAAACAAATCAACATCCCTATAAGCAACAGCCTGTACATTTGTATTCACTTTTTGAATTACAAATATAAAGGAAATTGTTTTTGATAAGTTTTTACATAAACAAAAACATGATAAATAAACACTATATTTGCAAATATGCAAAACAAGAGAATTCATATCAATAGAGAATTACAGGTAACAGCAGATGGAAGCCATACGCTGTTTATACCTGAAATGGATGAACATTACCATTCAGTAAATGGGGCAATACAGGAGTCTCGACATATTTTTATTGAGGCTGGTTTACATCAATCCAACAAAGAAGATATTACAGTCTTAGAAATCGGATTTGGAACAGGTTTAAATGCCTTTTTAACTTTATTGGAAGCTGAATCCCTTCCAATAAGAATTCATTATTATTCCATCGAACTTTATCCATTGAGTTTAGATGTAGTACAGACTTTAAACTATGGAGAACTGATCTGTTCAGAGAAGAAAGACCTTTTCTTTGCTTTACATGAAGCCCCTTGGGATCAGTCCGTAAGAATCACAAACTCTTTCGAGTTACATAAAATACAAGGAGATAGTAATCGTTGTGATTTACCCAATCCTATCGATTTGGTCTATTTTGACGCTTTTGCTCCAGATAAACAACCGGAGATGTGGAACCAAGAGATTTTTAATCGATTATATGCCAATATGTCGGAAGGAGGAATCTTAACCACTTACTGTGCAAAAGGAGTTGTTCGGCGAATGATGAAAGAGGCCGGATATACTGTAGAAAGAATACCCGGCCCTCCTGGAAAACGCGAAATGCTTCGTGCCCTTAAATTATAAAAGAGCATTAATCTTGGCAACAAATGTTGCTTTTGGTGCCGCACCAACCTGTTTATCTACAACCTGACCGTCTTTGAAGAAAAGAACGGTTGGGATGTTGCGAATACCAAATTGTGCAACCACATCATTATTGTTGTCTACATCCATTTTACCAATTGTCACACGGCCTTCATATTCGGTTGCCAATTCATCAATGATCGGAGCAACCATGCGGCAGGGACCACACCATTCTGCCCAAAAATCGAGAACCATAGGCTTACCAGAGTTTACCAACTCTTCAAAATTTGCATCTGTAATTTGTAGTGCCATTTCTATATTTGATTTTATAATTTATAATCCATTGAATTTTTCCTTGCCAAAAATACAAATTCTTTCTACGCTGTACAAATTTAACCGTTAATTTTAAAATCTATACTTTCATTTGCCTGAAGGAATTCCACCAGATTGCGCGTGACATTGAGTCTAATGTTTTGTGAGAAAAAGTTCTGCGTCACATTATGCTCGCTATCAACGACTTTAAAATATAACAAGCTTTGCCCCGGATTGTTTTTTATCAACGTTGAAAGCTCATTAATTGTCGGTTCATCCAAATCATGAATAGGAACCGTAATACTGATCTTTTCAATCAAATGATCTTTTTCATCTTGTAAAAGTTGAATGGATCCAATAGACAGACTTAACCGACCGGAGTTATAACGATCTTCTACTCTGGCCTTGACCAATAGATACATTCCCAGCTTACCGTATTTACTATAGTCGATATAATCTTTTCCAAATAAAGCTAATTCTCCACTACCCGTAAAGTCTTCTATCTTAATAATTCCATAAGGATTTCCCTTTTTAGACATTCCTTCTCTGAAATCGGTCACAATACCACCAAATAGAAGTTCTTTTCCGACCAAACTTTCTTTATCGTTGAGTTCGACCATTCCTGTATTACATACGTATGTCAGAATGATACGATAGTCATCCAAGGGGTGAGCTGAAAGATAGATTCCAACTAAATCCTTCTCTTTATTCAGTCGTTCCAAATCACTCCAACGATCACACTGAGGTATCTCCGGTTTAGCGATAGCAACAAATGTATCCCCACCAAATAAAGAGTTGGTGGCTGTGATTTTATCCATTTGGTATTTATTACCATAACGGACTAATGTTTCAAGGAACTGTTCTCCTTTTCCTGTTTCAGCAAAAAACTGCTCACGTTGGATATTAAAGTTATCAAAAGCTCCAGCTAAAGCCAATGATTCAATATTCTTCTTGTTGCAAGCTGTCAAATTAGCCCGTTCAACAAAGTCAAAGATACTTTGGAACGGCCCATTCTTTTTCCGTTCATCAATAATATTTTGAACTGCTGCTTCTCCCACTCCTTTGACTGCCCCCAAACCGAAACGAATGTTCTTGTTTTTATCTACACTGAATTTCAAGATTGATTCATTCACATCCGGTCCGAGAACCTGAATACCCATCGCTTTACATTCATCCATGAACTTGGTTATATCCACAATATTGGATAAACTTCGACTCAGTACTGCCGCCATATATTCAGACGGGAAGTTAGCTTTCAAATAGGCCGTTTGATAAGCCACCCAAGAATAGCAAGTCGCATGACTCTTATTAAAAGCATAAGACGCAAACTTTTCCCAGTCTGCCCAAATTTTATTCAGCGTCTCTTCTTTATAACCGTTTGTTTGTCCACCTGCCATGAATTTTCCTTTCAGGTGGTTCATCTTATCGATCAACTTCTTCCCCATAGCCTTACGGAGCGCGTCACTTTCTCCACGAGTAAAGTTCGCCAATAAACGAGAGAGAAGCATGACCTGTTCCTGATAAACGGTAATACCATACGTATCTTTCAAGTAACGTTCCATGACTGGAATATCATACTTGATTTCCTCTTTCCCCTGTTTACGAGCAATAAAAGAGGGTATGTAATCCATCGGTCCCGGACGATAGAGTGCATTCATGGCAATCAAGTCTTCGAACTTGGAAGGCTGTAACTCCTTCAAATATTTCTGCATACCAGCCGATTCAAACTGGAATGTTCCAGTTGTTTTTCCCTCGCAATACAGTTGATAAGTAGCAGGATCTTCCAAACTGATATGATCAATATCTAAATCCTGTCCGGTAGTCAATTTGATGTTTTCAATGGCCTCTTTGATAATGGATAATGTTTTTAGTCCCAAAAAGTCCATTTTGATCAATCCGGTCTCTTCAATAACAGCTCCTTCGTATTGAGTAACCAACATCTCCTCTCCCGTATCCTTATCTTTCGCGGTACTGACTGGAACCACATCAGATATATCATACCGCCCAATGATGACACCGCAAGCATGTACACCCGTATTACGCACATTTCCTTCCAGCATTTGTGCGTATTTCAATGTATCACGAGCCAACGGGTCATTTCCGGTTGCCGCCTCTTTTAGTTCGGGAACGTAATTGATAGCGTCCTTTAATTTAAATTTCTTCATGTCCGGAATCTTATCCGGAACCAATTTTGCTAAACGATTGGATTCGGGTAGTGGTAATTTCTGAACACGGGCAACATCTTTAATCGCAGATTTTGTTGCCATTGTTCCATACGTAATAATATGGGCTACTCGCTCCGCTCCATATTTATCCGTAACCCAACGCAGTACTTCCCCACGTCCATCATCATCAAAGTCCGTATCAATATCCGGTAAAGAGATACGATCCGGATTTAAGAAACGCTCAAACAGCAAATCATATTTTATAGGGTCAATCTTTGTAATCCCTAAACAATAAGCGACGGCTGACCCAGCCGCAGAACCACGCCCCGGACCTACCGAAACTCCTAACTCCTCACGAGCAGCTCGAATAAAATCCTGCACAATCAAGAAATACCCCGGAAATCCCATCGTCTTCATGATGTGTAGCTCAAAGTTCAGACGCTCTTTAACCTCTTCCGTTAGATTTTCCCCATAACAGATTTTAGCTCCATCATAGGTAATTTTTTTCAGATAGTCAGCTTCCAATTTGATACGGTAAAGCTTCTCGTAGCCTCCTAACTTTTTAATTTTATCATGTGCAGCCTCTTCACTCAACACAACGTTCCCATTTTCGTCCTGAGTAAACTCGTCAAACAAATCCTTTTCGGTCAATTTTTGACGATATTCCTCTTCTGTTCCGAACTCTTCCGGGATAGCGAATGTCGGCATAATAGGTCCGTGATCAATAGAATAGAATTCTACTTTATCAGCAATTTCAAGTGTATTACTCAATGCTTCAGGAACATCAGAAAAGATGGCATTCATCTCTGCCGTTGTCTTCATCCATTCCTGTTTGGTGTAACGCATACGGTTTGGATCATCCAAATCTTTTCCTGTACTTAGACAGATCAAACGATCATGTGCTTCTGCATCTTCCGCATTGGTAAAATGAACATCGTTGGTCGCAATGACTTTAATATTATGTTTTTTCGCCAGTTCTAAAATAGCTTTATTGGCTGTTATTTGATGAGGATATACATCCTGCGCTGCAGATGGATCATGTGTCTCATGTCGCTGTATCTCCAAATAGTAATCTTCTCCAAATAAATTCTTAAACCACAGAATCGATTCTTCGGCTTTATCTAATCGTCCGTTAAGAATATGTTGAGGTATTTCTCCACCAAGACAAGCCGAACAGATAATCAAATCTTCGTGATATTTTTCTAACAACTCCTTGTCAATACGCGGACGTCCGTAAAAACCTTCTGTCCAAGACAATGAAACCATTTTGATCAGATTCTTATATCCATTCAGGTTTTTAGCCAACACAATCAAGTGCCAACCACTACGGTCATCTTGTGAAGCGAGTTTACTATGTCGCCCATTACGGGCACAATAGCACTCACAGCCAATAATGGGTTTGAATATCTTTTTCTTCTCTTCCTCAATTTTAATCGGGATTTCCTCCAGACGAGCTTGTTCTTCAACCGTTAGCTCAGGTTTACTTTTTAATTCTTTCAACTCCTTTTCATAATCTTTGATCGCCCCTTTCGGTTTTCCATTCTTTTTAGAAACCTTGTTGAAGAATTCTTTAATCCCGAACATAACCCCGTGGTCTGTTACGGCAATCGCTGGCATACCATCCTTTTGCGCTTTTTCAATTAAAGCGTCAATAGAGGCTTGCCCATCCAGTAAAGAATACTGTGTATGTACGTGTAAATGAATGAACGGTTCCATGATAAAACTTGTACAAACTTATTTCAGCCTATAAAGATACAGCTTATTTTATTAATTTATTCCATTCATTTCTGTATTACGAAGGAAAAATTCTATCTTTGTTCCTAAGAACGTAAAGATTAGCAGTATGAAGAAAATTGTATGTATAGTCTTTTTGACGATGTTGATGGTTGTTCCGGTAATGGCTCAAGTAACATTTGGAGCACGAGTAGGAGGTGCTTACTCCTGTTTAGTACAAAAAGTGGAGGGAATGTATGAAGCCGGAGCACGTTTCGGATTCAGTGTAGCCGGTCTTGTTGATATACCTTTATATAAAAGACTTTCTTTGCGTCCGGAGGTCGCTTTTGTTCATCAAGGAGGTTCTTTCATCTCTAATTACCAAGTCGATGGTGCTAAGAACTCTCTGTATAAATGTCGTTACCACTCTATTCAAATCCCGGTAAACTTAGCCTACACTTTTGTTATAAAAGATGTACAATTAGGAGTCTTTGCGGGACCAGCTCTTGATTTCTCTCTGTTTGGAAAGATGAAAACCGAGAATCAAAACGTAGACATTCAATTTGGTCAAACCGAAGAGGCCGATTTAAAATCATTTGATTTAGGTGTAAGCGTTGGTTTACGAGTCGATTACAGACGTTATTTCTTCTCTGTAGGTGCAATTTGCGGTACCTTAGATCGCCGTTCCGTAAAACAGGAAGGCGAATCCTCTCTCTATCAGAACAATGTAACACTTTCTGTCGGATATATGTTCCGATAAATTTGCCTGTCGACAATTGTCAGCAGGCCTGCCGACAGCTGTCAATAAGTTTGCCGACAATCATCGACAAGTCTGCCGACATATGTCGGCAAGCAATCTTTTGCCGGAAAGATTAGGCTACCAGGCGACAAATGCTCATTACCCGGCAACTAATTACAATTAGCAGGACTTTATTTTATATTTCAATACATAGAAACTTCATAAACCATACTTTTCTACCTATCAGATAAATGGTATCTTTGTTGCATTAATCAATATTGAGATCTTGTTAAAATATGAACAACACTATACAAAGCTTTAAAATATTTATCAGTTTCTTTTTGTTATTTTTATGCACTTCTTGTGAAACTAAAAACGTCAAAGACATTCCTTTTAATCAATTTAAAGACGTTTATCAAGTCTATGGGAAAAAGTTGAATGTAGATACTTATAAATTTAACACGTACGGGAAAATGCTATTGTTTGAAAAAGAGGAATATATTATCAGAGAAAACTTCAAATCAGAGTCTTTAATTGATAAAATCTATTACACAAAAGACAGTCTTGTTTCTTTAGTTAAATTTGGACAAGGTCCTAATGAAAATCTCTCTTCTCGCATAATACAAAAACATTCCGATACATGTTTTTCTATTTTTGACAGGAAAAGAAAAACTATTTTTTTTAAAGATATATCAGGAAACACTTTATTTGAATCTAAATTTTCAGAACTGTTTTTTTCTGCTATACAAACCAATGATGGTTATTTGGCTACAGGGATTTTTGATAAACAGAATAAGCACCGATATATATTATACGATCAAAAAGGGAATAAAATTCAATCATTTGGATACTATCCACAAGAAGAAGAGGAAATTGATATCACCAGTAAAAATTTAGCTTATCAAGGGAGTTTAGTATATAACAAGACCCTGAACAGATTTCTTTCTACTACAAATAACGGATGTGTATTAGAACTTTATCAATTAGGAGAAAAACCATATTTGATACAAGGTTACTATGATATTCTTCCGGTATATGCACCTCATAAAACTAAAAAGATTGACGGTGTTCGATATGGAGACGATAACCAATGTGGTTATATAGATCTTTATGCTACAGAACAATATGTTTATGGATTGTATTCCGGGAAAAAATTAGAAAACCGAACAACACAAGGACTCGTGGATGCAATACAAACAAATCATATACTTATTTACGACTGGAACGGGAACTGCGTTTGTCGTTTAGTAACAGATAAACCCTTATTTAATATCTGTGTGTCTCAAGACAATCAAGAGTTAATTGCCTTGGGTTGGGAGGATGACTATTATTTGTATTCTTTTGATTTATCAGAAGTGAATCTATCAAATAATTAAAAATGTCAGCCTAATACTCCCATTCTCATATTTTAACACATACGATTCCTAATATTTCGAATTTAAAAATTAACTTTGTAAAATATCCCTAAAACGGATACAATACACACTTTTATAACAAAAACATCTAATAACATGAAACTATATTATATCTATTTTCTATTTATTTTTATACTTTTTTCTTGTAAAAAAGAAAATAATACGACTCAATCCCCCAAAGAATACAACTATAATTTATTATCTTCTGGGAAAATAAAAAGCTTTCCTTTAAATTCAGATACAAAATACAATCCATTTTATTTATATGTATTTGAAGATGAAAACAAGAGGAATATTTTATCGTTCCTTAATTATAATTCAAATCAAATCTTATTTTATGATTTTGACACCAATAAACATATTCTTAAAGTGGATTTTGAAAGAGAAGGACCCAATGGCATAAACGCTATTTCAGGATATTATATTCAAGACTTTAATAACATCTATCTTTCATCATACAGCTATACAGGGTTAATCAAAGTAGATACAGCAAAACATATTATACAAAAAATACCTTATGGAACAACGGATAGTGGATACAAAATTATACCCTCTTATACAGCCTCTTCTCATCCATACGTTCCCCCTATCATTATGAATGATAAAATCTATATAACTCAACCGGCCGTTGCACATATTCATCCTATTAAGGAGACACCTTTATCTGTCATAATTGATTCGAACAAAAACAACTTACTGTTGTAGACATAGAAAAAGACAACGAGATAAGTCGAATAGCAAATCAAGGAGATGGTCCCAATGAATTTTTACAAATACGTGATATAGCCCTATTTTTTATAGTTTACCAAGACTATAAAAAGATCTCCATCTTGTATAAAAATGGCAAGGGAATGAGGTTGCATTTCTAAAATAGAAACGGCTAATACTCCATGTAGATCCGATAACTAAAAGAATTATAGACTGACTTTATCCTCATTTTCCTTTTTGATAACTAATTGATAGCCAATACCACGAATAGAAAGAATTTCTATAGAAGAAATAGCCTCTAATTGTTTCCGTAAACGTATAATTGTAGCACTAATTGCTGCTCTTTCTTCCCGAGAAATCTTTTCATGTTTAACTTTTAAAAATAACATACGAATCCGCATATAACTTAAAAGGTTATTTTCTGATTCAATAAAAGCAGCAAAAACAGTTCGATTCATATCAGTCAAATCAATAATTCCTCCTGAATACTTCACTTTACCATGTGTTTTATCAAAACGAATTCCATTAGGTAACTTAATCCATTCTATAAAGATTGAACTTTCTAAGGGTTTCTCTTTTTCTATCACAGTAGAAAAATCCTGTTTTCTCTTGTTTTCCTCTTCTAACCTTCTTATCTTTTCCTCCAATCTTTTTTTTTCTTCTTCTCTTTTTTCCCCTTCCTCTTCTTCCTTTTTTCGTCTCAAATCATCCTCAAATTTCTGCTGTCGCTCTTTCACTTCCCTTTGTTGCTGCTCTTTTTGCCAATACTTATATCCACCGTAAATACCGACAATTAAAAGAGACCATCCTATCAAATACATCAGGATAGAAGGTATTTGAAAAAAAAGTCCCCAGAAAGAAAATTTCACATACCCTTCTAAAAACATTTCACTTCCGGGCTTGTGATTCAGCCGATAATTCATCCGCTTTACCATAAGTGCATTTTCTTTAAAGAGAGAATCAGCAGCAGTACAAATTGTTTTACCATCCCGCATAAAATAAATAGCACCTTCCCCTTTTATACCTTGACGCACTAACTCTGCATTAAAAATACTATCCAAGCTAACACGATTTGGATCTCTATTACTTAAACTCCATTGATGAAGCCATGCTTTTTTTTCTTCCAAGGAGATATCAGGAGAATCTGATTTTGTAGAATCATAATGAAGATATACATTGGATAGCTTATATTTATCCATCTCTATTTGTAAAGACTGGGTAAACAAACCTGCTACTTTCGCAACTTCTAATTCTTTTTGTACAACATAGGCATTTACCACCATCCTTATACAAAAAACTGTCACTAATAATAATAATCCTCCAACTTTATATTTAGCTTGTAGTTTCATACTCCCATTAGATTATTTTGCAAAGATACAGAAAAACAAATACAATACTAGTTTGTCAATATTTTGTCAACATTAATTCTAAATATCAAATATCGACAAACTATCGACATAAAAAAGAAGTCTATTTCAAAAGACAAAAATACCTTTGCAACAGATTTTCCAAGAAAAGTCAATTAATAATTAACAAATAAAAAACATTATGAAAAAGAAAAGTCTAAAAGGAAGCATTGTTTTAGTCTGTTTAACAGGAGTTTATCTTTATTTACAAGACAAACCTACTATCCAACTAAACGAAATTGTCCTTCAGAATATTGAAGCATTAGCTCAAGGAGAAGGTGATCCAGGGAACTTTTATTGTACTGGTACTGGTGACATTGATTGCATTGGTTATAAAGTTTATGAAAAGATAACCGGCTTCAGCTTAAAACCTTAAAAATAGATGAGATATCTTTTATCCATATTATGCATCGGAATCTGTTTCTCTTTTCTGAAAAACAGTTTTTTTAATGAGCGGTATAATCGTTATAAAACATTTCCAGAAGAAAGAAAAGTAACCACTCAGGAGATTTCTTTACAAACTGATTTTCGTTACCCATATCGGATAGCAATAAAAGAAAACATGGCCATTCTGATGGACTTACATCCAAATGAATATTTTTATCATGTTTATTCTTATCCTGATTGGCAACCAATTGCTACATTTGGGAAACGTGGGGAAGGACCTAAAGAAGTTCTCTCGGCAGACGGAATACGTTTTTATTCCTCAGATTCCATCTATACATTAGATGCAAACCGGATGATAATTACTCGTTGGACACTTTCACCTGAAGCAAAAGCAGTTTCACGTGCTGAAGACATTCCACTGAACAAAAGTCTTATCCGTTCATTAGATTTCTACCGAACGGATAAAAACTTTTTAATTCCAAATTATTCTGGGGAATGTCGTTATCATAAAGTGAGCCACGACGGACAATCAATTCAAAATATTGGAAAGATTCCAACTGAAGAACATAAAGAAAATAGAGACGTTGCTTTAGCACAAGCTTGGCGTACATTTACAGATTATAATCCCAAAAACGACATCTATGTACTTGTTACTCAATTGGGAGAAGTTATTGAAGTTCATAACTTGAAAACAGAAAAACAATTTGTTATTTACGGCCCTGGAGGAGAACCTGCGTTTAAAAAAGTTTTAGGAGAAGGAATTCCAACAGGGATAAAAGGATTTATGGATGTACAAGTAACTGATCAAGCAATTTATGCCATTTTCGATGGACTTTCTTGGGAAGAACGCAAAAAATATCAGGTACAGGGGAAGCGACCACCAGAAGGAGGACATTTCCTCTACCAATTTGATTTAGCAGGAAATCCAATCAGAAAATATACAATAGATAAAAACATATATGGTTTAGAAATTGACGAAAAAAAGAATCAAGTAATTGCCACCTGTCTGGAAAGTGATTCTCCAATTGTCACATTTCAACTGTAAAAAGCAAGTAGGAGAAAAAAGGAGTTCTGCCTTGAAAGGCAAAGAGATAGGCAAGAACTCCCTGATACTCCCTCCCATTTATTAACTAATAAAAGAAAGGAGGAAACGCAAAAATAGTAAATTATTAAAAAACAAAAAAAGGTTCATCAAGTTCCTTATCTGAATAGTGAAGAAGAGTAACTATTATTCAGATGAATACTGAAAAGAATAAAATACTAAACAATTTAAAAAGAATAAAATATGACAAAAAGAATTTTAAGTGTCATTACTTTTGTTGCAGTTGTAGCTGTAGCTGGTTGGAATTACAACCAAAATACCATTGAGTTATCAGAATTGACTTTGAACAATGTGGAAGCATTGGCAAGTGGTGAAGGGGATGGTATGACTGATTGCCCTAACGGATGTTTAACACCTGCAGGTGTTTGTTTCTGTTACGGATACCATCCTTTCGAAGAAGCTCGCAAGTAAATAAAAGAAGAGATGTTATGGGAATTAACATCTCTTCTTAAATCTCAAAACTATTAAATAACATCATAATGAAAACGATTATATCTTTGTCTTGTATATTTCTTTTTTTATTTTCAAGTTGTAAACAAAATACAGAAAATACAAAATTTTACGATTCCACTAAAAACATATTTCAAGTAGAATCATACCTACATAATTTAGATATTAATGAAGTAGATATCTCAGATTTTGGAAAACCTTTTATCTTAAATCAATATCTAATTATAAGCGACTACAAATCATTAGATAAACTAATTCATATATTTGACAAAAAGACGTTCCAATATATTACTAGTACTGGAGTTCGAGGACAAGGGCCCAATGAAATTTCTAATATGGGAGATATTATCCCAAACAACCAGGAAAACACCTTTTATGTAATTGATCATGGGAAACAGGGGTTCTTATCTTTTCCAATGGATAGTGTATTATCCAACCCCAATTACAACCCCCAAAAAATAGCAACTATGAATCCAAATGAATTTCCTTTCAAGATGCAATATGTTAGTGATACACTTTCTTATGCTCTTTTTATGAAAGTATTAAATCCAGGAGACTATATACCAGCTGTTGCCAAATGGAATATGCGAACTGGAGCAACAGAATTCATGTCTTATTCTGGGCATTCAGAAATAAAAGGGAAACGGGTTAGTTTTGCAGCTTCACCAAAATATAATTTATATGCAGAAGTTTATTGGTACCATGATCTAATGACCATATGTTCTTTGGATGGGGATTTGAAATATTGTTTATATGGGAAAAATTGGGATAATACAAAATCAAAACAAAAAAGATTCCATGAACATATTTTATTTTGTAAAGACAAAATAGTTACAACCTATTTAGGAGATGAAAGATTTTATAAACAAAATAACATCGAAAAAATTCATAAACCTGATAAGTTATTAATTTTTAATTTACAGGGAGACCTTATAAAGACTTTAAAAATCAACAGTCCTATCATTAATATATGCTATGATGAAGAATATAATCGAATCATAATGAATTTAGATGAAGAAAGACAATTTGTATATTTGGATCTTAATAATATTCTATAACAATGCAAGCAAAATTCTATATAATATTTACTGTGTTCTTATTTATTTCCTGTCAAAACAGTAAAAAAGAAGAATTTACACATCTTGTACAAGAGTGGCAAGGGAAAGAGATTGTATTCCCCAAAGAGATTACATTTACTCAATTTGTCACCGATACTGTGGATTATCAAATTCCAACATCAGACTACAAAGTATTAGTCTTTGTTGATTCCATCGGATGTGTAAGTTGTAAATTACAGTTGCCCAAATGGAAGGAGTTGATTGCACAGGTTGATTCAATAACCGGTAAGGCAGTTCCCTTTCTGTTTTTCTTTCAGTCAAAGGATAACAAAGACTTACGGTATATTCTAAAAAGAGACCAATTTGATTATCCGATTTGTATCGACTATAAGAACGAATTGAATCGATTGAATCAGTTTCCAAGTAATATGACATTTCAGACATTTCTGTTAGATAAAAACAACAAAGTAGTTGTCATTGGTAATCCTATACATAATCTTGCCGTCCAAGATCTGTATTTAGAACAAATTACCAAAAAACAAAAGGAAATAATTGTCCAAACAACAATTCAAACGAATCAAGAAGAATATGATTTAGGCATTGTAAAAGAGGGTACAATTAAAGAACAAAAGGTCACAATCCAAAACACAGGAGATCAACCTTTCCTTTTAAAAGGATTTACCACCTCTTGCGATTGTACAGAAGCAATATGTGATTGGAAAGAAATAGCTCCCCGAAAAACTGCGACAATTACTGTTCGCTATAAAGCAGAAAAACAAGGGGAGTTTTTCCGTACAGTAGATATCTATGGAAACATTCCAAACCAATCCTACCAACTTCGTTTTGTAGGAGAAGTAAAGATTAAATAACGGAGAAAAGGAGGGAGTTTCTGCTTTCAAACTCGCAATCCACAACAGAAACTCCCAAAGTTCTCCTCATTATTAACTTAATAAAAAGGAGGTACAGCAAAAATAGGGAATTAATAACTAACTAAAAAAAGGATTATAGTGATTCCTTGTCTTAAAAAGTGAAGAGAAGTAACTTTTTAGATGAAACACATTAAGTATAAACTTTTTAAATTATTATTTTACAATGAAGAAAAAATTCATCAAAGTTATCGCCTTTGCGGCTATTGCTATTGCTGCAAGTTACAACTATACTCAAAATAAAAATGTAGTAGAATTATCAGATCTTGCTTTAGAAAATATAGAAGCATTGGCAAGAGGAGAAGGTGGAGGAAAATGTACTGGTCCTAAGGTTTTAGGTGCTTGCGAATCCAGAAATACAGCTCCATGTAGTGATCTATCAGGCTGTCAAAGTTAATCAATAAAATCATAACATTAAAGGAGTGTTATCCCCAAAAAAGATAACACTCCTAAAAAACACAATATAAAATGAGAACATACATATTATTCATTTTACTAAGTCTATGTATCATAGGTTGTAAAGAATCCTCTAAAAAAAGAGATAGAGCTAACTATACCACCTACTCTATTTCAAACATGGATGTAAAACCCATAGAAGAAGGTATAAACAATCAATATTTCACCGAACCTATTTTTATAAAATTAAAAAGTAAAGATATTAATACCGACTTTGGAAGGGTCAGTAAAATAAAATTAGCAAATGACAAAATTTATATTTTAGACCAAGGTATCAAATCTTTAATTGTTTATCAGAAAACAGGTAATGCTATAGGGAAAGTAGGAAGAAAAGGACAAGGTCCTAATGAATACTTGGATATTGCAGATTTTGATATTGACAAAGAAAATAACATCTATACTATAGATGGCAGATGGGATAAACTTTTTATTTATAATAGTGATTTTAGTCTAAGATCTTCAAAAAAGTTACCTTTTGAAGCAGATAAAATTCAATTATTAGATAACGGGAATTATATGTTTGCTCTTTCATCTTGGAACAAGGGAGAAGGAGAAGGTTATCGAATTGCTATTACCGATAGTAGTTTTAATATCATTCAAACGTATCTTCAATACGATAAGTTCATTGATGAAAATTTTTGGATATCAGATTACCAACTAACACAAACCAAAGATCATATTATCTATAATAAACCTATAGACAATGATATTCATTTATTTACTTTAAATGGAGAGCTTTTAAAATCAGTAACCCTTGATTTTGGGAAAGAAAATGTAGAGAATGAGAAAAAGAAGAATATCGAAAAATACATTCGAGAGTTTGATAATTATTCACTCTTAAAGAATTTTCCGGTTATATATTCAGACATAATCATAGGGACTCTTTGGGAACATCGAAATAGTAAAGTATTTTTATTAGACACAAAAGAAAACATACTATACAAAAGTAAAAAGTTTGATGACTCTGACAATTCATTTTATGCTGGCTTTTGTGATTCTACAATAATCTCATTTATACACCCAGATTATTATGAGGAATCTTTTGATTATCATCTTCTATCAGAAGATCAATTAGAACACTTAAAAAACGGAGATTTTATATTATCATTAAGACATTTTAGATAAAATATAAATGATAAAAATAAGTTTACAAATAATACTCTTTTTCTTTTTATGCTCTTGTCAAAATAATCCAAAGTTGACATACGCTTTAGAGTGTGCACAAGAGAACCGAGGGGAACTTGAAAAGGTATTAGACTATTATAAAGACGAGCCGGAAAAACAAAAAGCGGCTCTCTTTCTAATAGAAAATATGCCTTTCCATTTTTCACAAGAGGAATATTATTATTCTCCACTAAAAGGGAAATACATCCCAGATGTCACCCTATTTGCAAATAAAAATGCTGTACAAAAACATTGTGATAGTTTATTAAAGAAAGAATATCAATTAATTAGGCAAAAGAGATTCGACATTAAATATATCAATAGTGAATATATTATCAATAATATCGAATTAGCATTCAGCGTCCTACACAAACCTTGGAATAAAAATATATCTTTTGAAGATTTTTGTCAATATATTTTACCCTATCGGGTACAAAACGAGTGTCCCTCCTCTTTACGAAAAGAGATGAGGGACAAATACCTTCCTCTATTAGATTCTATACAGCCACAAAATCCATTAGAGGCTTGTTCTATCATACACCAAGAATTGAAGAAAATTATTGCTTATAAAACAACAGGATGTCCTTTATATCCTACAACGGAAGAGACCTTTCGTACAGGGTTAGGTGATTGTAATGGATTATGTAATTTAACTACTATTGTAATGCGCGCTGTCGGAATTCCTGTAACAATAGATCATACACTTTGGACAAAAATGAATATGGGGCACAGCTGGTGTGTTGTTTTAAGTGATAGGGTATTTTATTGTTTCAATCCGGGAGAAACAGCTCCCGGGGAAGAGACAAATAATCATTTCAAAAGATATCATAGAATCCCTGCAAAAGTATATCGTGATCGATTTGAGCCCAATTTTAATACTTCTATTAATCCCGATATTAATGATAATTATATTACTCATTTAAAGAATGTATTAAAACAAGATGTAACCCATCAGTATTTTGCTCCGACTATTCAATTAGTTACTCCAGTGGAACAGGTGTTTAAAAATCCTTCTCCACTCGTATATCTCTGTACTTTTAATAGTAATCAATGGCAACCGTTAGCCATCGGAGAGAGAAAGAAAGGGAACTACATATTTGAGAATGTGGTTGGAGATAATATCTTCATAATAGCAGATTCGCCGGATGGTTCTTCTTTGCGATTTGTATCGTCTCCTTTTTATGTGGATAAAAATGGGAATATTCGTAAATTGGTACCAAATAAAGAGAAAACATTCCGATATGTCTTTCCAAAGAAGAAATTCTATCTATGGGGGAAGTATCATTTATACTATTGGGATACAGATACACAGTCGTTCACTGCTACTCAGTTAGTAGAGAAAGACGAAGAAGCATGGACCTACGAGGGAATTCCCGAGAATGGATTGCTGCTTTTCTACATCCCAACAAACAATCGGAATCGACATTTTTTCTTTATCGAAAAGAATGACATAAAACCGTGGAAAGAAGAGATGGGAGAAAATTGTTAATCAAAATATGACATCAACTAAAAAAGAAAAAGACATGAAAGGAAGAACCAATATTCAATCAATCATAGATAAACTGCTAAATTTATTTTTAGTGGGCTTTACTCTTATATTCGTTTGGTTCTTCTCTCAAGTATTCTTTTTCTCCTCATTTCGGATACCCAGTAACTCCATGGAACCGGGACTAATAGAGGGAGACGCAGTCTTAGTATGGAAACCCATTTTAGGAGCACGACTTTTTAATGTAAACGCTACACTCAATTTGGAGCAGGTCACTATTTATCGAACTCCGGGATTACGGCAAGTACAAAGAAACGATGTCTTGGTTTTTAATTTCCCTCATCCCAACCAGTGGGACAAGATAGAAATGCATATTTTAAGATATTACATTAAGCGTTGTATCGGCCTACCCGGAGATAGTCTATCTATCCATAAAGGAGAATTTCAGGTAAAAGGAGTAGATCTTTTATTAGGGAACAAGAAATCTCAACTGCAAATAGGAGCAACTCGTCCAGAGGACTTTGCCAAAGGAGTCTATAATAGTTTTCCGTTTGATTCCTCTTTCAACTGGACGATACAAGAGTTCGGCCCTTTTTATATTCCCAAATCAGGAGATGAGTTAGTCATGAATCACACTCACTATCTCTTATATCGAAAGCTTATCGAATGGGAACAACAGGGGAAACTGACTTATCAAGACAAAACGGTATATTTGAATGGGCGACCTATAAAATCTTACCGTTTTTTAAAGAACTACTATTTTATGGCAGGAGATAATGGCATGAATTCACAGGATTCTCGCTATTGGGGACTATTGCCTGAAGAATATATCGTCGGGAAAGCGGTGCTTATCTGGAAATCAATAGACCCTCACACGGGAACTTTCCGTTGGGAACGTTTTTTGAAAAGAATAAAATAAAAATAACACATCCGCATAAAACCAAAAAGCAATGGGCAAGAAATGGAATAGCGATAAGCAGGGAATCCTCACCGGATGGGCAGCGGTTACAGGGACACTCGTACTCTGTACAGTCTTTGCTATGAACCGCAGTCTGGCAGATGGCTTAGTGATGGGAAAAGTCTTCTGGTTTCATCTATCCATGTTGGGTATGGCTCTTCCTTTAGGGATCGCAGGGGGAAGGCAACAGGAAGAGAACTTTTCGATAACTTGGCCGGACGTACTGGCCTGTGCATTCTACGGAATTACTTTAATGACCTACAACTGGTCACTCAATCCGGAACCGGAAAAGCTATTATTTGGAGGGCAACTATTGGTTCTCTGGTGGACTTTACGCTTTTTATTGAAGAGCTATCCGGGATTAAAATTCTACTTCCTATTGGTTCTTATTTTAATAGGTATAACCGAAGCGGTCTGGGGATTACAGCAAATGCGAGGATACAGCGTCTCCAACCATCCCCTATTCAAACTAACCGGGAGCTTTTTCAATCCAGGCCCCTACTCCGGTTATTTAGCAATTATACTCCCACTCTGTTTATGGGTTGTCTTACGTTTCAATAAACTTCTGCATGGTATTGCCTGGATCGCTATCAGTGTCATCGTATTGGTATTGCCAGCAGGTATGAGTAGGTCTGCCTGGATCGCAGCGATCATTGCTTGTGGCTGGGTCTATTGGACCGAACGAATCGGCTGGGAAAAGAGCAAAGCGATCTATAAGAAATACAGAAAATTTCTTATCCCTTTGTCTATTCTTTTTCTTCTCGCGTGCGGATGGATTTTTTCCGAGGTGTACGCCTTAAAACGGGACTCCGCGGACGGTCGCCTACTCATGTGGAAAGTTACCGGAAAAGCTATTCTCCACCAACCCATCACCGGAACAAGTTTAGGAGGTTTTCCGGCAGCCTATGCAGAGGAACAGGCTCGCTACTTCCAGGCGGAAGCTGCGACTGATACTGAAAAACGGGTGGCTGGATGTCCGGAATATGCATTCAACGAATATCTGCAAATCGGACTGGAACAGGGAATCTTCGGACTCGTTTTATTCATTTCATGGATAGTATCTCTCTTTATCTGTGGAACCCGTAACCAACAGCAGGGAGCGGTTGGAGGAATTATAGCACTGGCGATCTTTGCACTATCAGCATATCCTTTGCAACTTCCCTCCTTCTGGATTCTGTTCATCTTCTTAGGTGCTATTTGCACAAGCGGAGCACGGACTTCAGCGATTATTTCTATTAGGAAGAAAGGTTTCATTAGGAGTGGAAGGCTACTAATAGCAATCATGGGACTTCTACTTTTCATCCGGCAAGCCGATACATACAAGGCCTACAGCCAATGGTATCAATTGCAGATTCTTTACCGGAACAAGGCTTATCGGTCTGTCGTAGAAGACTATCTTTCCCTACAGACAAAATTAGGACATAAGCCTAAATTCCTATTCGAAGAGGCGCTTTGCCTGAATAATACCGGACAGTATGATACAGCTATACAGGTATTGGAACAGGCAAAGCAATTAAGTGGAGATCCAATGATTCGATACATGATTGCTAAAAACAAGCAGGCTCTTGGAAAATTTGCAGAGGCTGAACAGGAATTGCGACAAGCAATCTTAATTTTGCCGGAGCGAGTATATCCTTACTATCTATTGGTAAAATTATATGCTGAGCCAGCATTCTATCATCCTGATAAGCTGAAAGTTGCAGCACAAGAAGTGCTCACTAAAGAGCCTAAAGTGCAAAGCACGGCTATTCGGGAAATGAGAGAAGAAATTATCAATTTAATAGAAAATAACGAAGCGAGCGAATCGTAAATCAAAAATATTTGTATATTTGTAAAATAGTAACCTGATTAAAACGATAAAATCATGAAATACTACCGATTATTTACGCTATTGGTTCTTGCAGGGACACTGGCTTGTTCCGGAGAAAAGAAAGAGAAACAAGTAGAGGAAGAAGGTATTGAAACAGTTCTTCCCGACGAGACAAATGAAGTTACCGTGATGACACTGAAAAGCACAGACTTCAATCACGAGCTAATTAGTAATGGCAAACTATCTGCCCGTCACTTTGTTGACTTAAAATTTGAGTCTGCAGAACCCATTGCGAAAATATACGTAAAGAATGGAGATCGGGTCACTAAAGGCCAAAAACTGGCAGAGCTTTCGACATTCCGCTTGGTCAACAAAACGGCACAAGCTAAAGACGCATTGGAACGGGCAAAACTGGAATTGCAAGATGTCCTCATCGGTCAAGGATATAAATTGGAAGATTCTGCAAAAGTTCCTTCTGCAACTATGCAATTGGTCCGTATCAAAAGTGGATATGATCAGGCTTTGATTGCCTATCAATTAGCTGAATTTGAACAAAAAAATGCAACGCTAACCGCTCCTTTTGACGGTATCGTTGCGAACCTGTTCTCTAAAGAGCTCAACACCGCGTCTATTTCAGAGGCTTTTTGTTCAATTATTGATACCCGCACGTTAGAGGCCTCTTTCACCGTATTGGAAAGTGAACTGCCTCTGATTCAAAAGGGAGACCGTGTACAAGTTAGCCCCTTTGCACTATCAAATGTAGTCGTAGAGGGACGTATATCCGAAGTCAATCCATTGGTTGATGAGAATGGGATGGTACAGGTAAAGGCAGCCGTTGCTGATAAAGGGAAACTGTTTGAAGGGATGAATGTACGTGTAAGTATTCATCGCTCTTTAGGAAATCAATTGGTAATTCCGAAAAGTGCAGTCGTACTCCGCTCCGGAAAACAGGTTGTATTCAAATTGGACGAGACAAAGACGAAGGCCAGCTGGGTGTATGTGCATACTAATTTAGAAAACGCCAATAGCTACACCATTGCGAATTCGGAAGGAGAAGGGTTGAAAGAGGGCGATATTATAATCACCAGTGGAAATATCAATTTGGCTCATGAAGCTCCCGTAAAAATAGTTGAAAGCTTATGATTAAATTCCTACTACAACGGCCTATCGCGGTATTGATGGCTTTTACAGCCTGCTTTATCATCGGATTGGTGACCTATTTCACGATTCCCGTTTCGCTGTTGCCAGACATTGCAATCCCAGAGATTACAATACAGGTGTCCGGACAAAACACTTCGGCTCGCGAATTGGAGAATACTGTAGTTAAGTCCATACGCCAACAACTCATGCAGGTAGCCAACTTACGCGACATACACAGTGAAACACGCGACGGTTCTGCTATTATACGTCTTAACTTTGACTTCGGTACAAATACAGATTTAGCATTCATCGAAGTCAATGAGAAGATCGATGCCGCCATGAACTACTTACCTCGCGAGATAGAACGTCCACGGGTAATCAAAGCCAGTGCGACAGATATACCAGTATTCTGTTTGAACCTCACATTAAAGACTGATGGTCCTAAAGGGAAATCGGCTTCAATAGAAGACGAAACTGCATTTCTTAATCTATGCCAATTCGCTGAAACTGTTATCAAGCGAAGAATAGAGCAATTGCCGGAAGTTGCAATGGTAGATGTCACCGGTGTACTGAGTAAGCAGGTACAAATCGTACCTGACATGAAACTCTTAAAAATGGCAGAGATTACACTGGATGATTTAGAGTCTGCTTTAATCTCTAACAACATCGAACCGGGAAGTATGACCGTTCGTGATGGATATTATGAATATAACATTAAGTTCTCGACCCTATTGCGTACACCGGAAGATGTTGAAAACATTTATATTCGAAAAAATGACCATATTTTCCAACTAAAAGATTTAGCTCGGGTTTCTATTGTTCCGGAGAAAGAGGTGGGAGCTTCTCTGTCTAACGGGAAACGCGCAGTCACCTTAGCAGTTATTAAACAGGCGGATGAAAATATGGATAATATGAAAGAGGCCTTAAAAGAGATTACGGACTATTTTGCGTCTGTTTATCCTGACATAGAATTTAGCATTAGTCGCAATCAGACAGAACTATTGGATTATACAATCTCCAATTTAAAGCAAAATCTATCTTTGGGATTTTTATTCATCTGTATCGTGGCTATCCTGTTTTTAGGAGATATAAAGAGTCCGACTGTTATTGGGCTTAGCATGGTGGTCAGCCTGATTATTAGTTTCCTTTTCTTCTATCTATGCCATATTTCGCTAAATATCATCTCTATTTCCGGACTTATACTGGCTTTAGGTATGATGATTGACAGTTCTATCATTGTAACCGAAAATATTGCACAATATAGAGCTCATGGAGATTCCTTAGAAGAGGCTTGTAGTCGTGGAACAACAGAAGTTATCACACCAATGTTAAGTTCCACCTTTACAACTATCGCTGTATTTGTACCTTTAGTATTTATGAGTGGCATTGCAGGAGCGATCTTCTTTGACCAAGCATTCGCAGTAACTGTAGGGCTGATGGTATCTTACTTTACGGGAATTATGTTGTTACCAGTTCTTTACAAGTTAGTCTATAGTATTCCTGATATAAAACATAAAGGGTTCAATCTTCGAATCAATAATTTAATAAAGGAACACACTTTAGATCGTTTCTATGACGCAGGGGTAGATTTTGTATTTCGTCATAAAACAGCGTCTTTACTATTTCTCATTGTAACGATTCCTCTTTGCGCGATTCTATTTTATGAAATACCTAAAAGTAGAATGCCTGAAATTGACCAAAATGAATTAATCGCTCATATTGAATGGAACGAGAATATTCATGTCAATGAGAACAGAAATAGAATCAATGAGTTATCTGCTTTTATTAAAGATCAAGTGACAGAACACACTGCGTATGTAGGACAACAACAGTTCCTACTAAACCGTGAGCAGGAGATGTCAGCTTCAGAAAGCGAGATGTATTTCAAAACACAAAAACCGGAAGAGATTGCTCCTTTACAGGAATCTATTGAGCAATGGTTAAAGACACATTATCCTATGGCTGTATATTCCTTCTCTCCTCCTGTGACTGTATTTGAAAAATTATTTGTTACCGGAGAGGCAGACATTGTAGCAGAACTTCACCCCCGAAATCCAAATGACGTGTTGGAGGCTTCTACTTTACAAACAATCAGACAGCAAATAGAGACAAAGACCGGATATACTCCTGTCGGTATTGCTTTCGACAACCAATTAAACATTACGATTGATCGACAAAAGCTTCTACTTTATAATGTAGATTACAATAAAGTCTATCAACTCTTGAAAACGGCATTCAAAGAGAACGAAGTAGCAACACTTCGTTCCTATCAACAGTACCTGCCTATCTCACTTTCAGGAGAGGAACTGACTGTAAACGAAGTATTGCAAAAGACATTGGTTAGTACCACACCAAATGATAAGGGAGAAGTCAAATATATTCCTCTACAATCGTTGGTGCGTGTCACTCCTGGTGAGGATTTAAAAACGATCACAGCTGGAAAAAATGGAGAATACATTCCGTTTAGTTTCTATGACGTAGATCAAGCAGAACCATTGATGGACAAAGTTAAAAAAGTGATAGGAAAAGATTGGGACATTGACTTTTCCGGTAGTTTCTTTTCAAATCAACAGATGTTGAATGAATTAGTAATCATTCTTTTCATTTCTATTTTGTTGATGTATTTTATCTTAGCTGCCCAATTTGAAAGCTTCGTGCAACCACTCATTGTCTTGTTAGAAATACCAATTGACGTAGCTGCGTCTTTATTGGTTTTATGGATTTGTGGCCATTCGTTGAATCTGATGAGTGCTATCGGTATAGTAGTCACTTGTGGTATTATCATCAATGACTCTATTTTAAAATTGGATGCAATCAATGAGCTTCGCAAAGATGGAGTTCCTCTTCTGGAAGCAATACATGAAGCTGGAAGACGTCGTTTACGTCCCATTATCATGACCTCTCTAACCACTATCTTCGGAATGGTTCCACTACTTTTCACATTTGACTTAGGTAGTGAACTGCAAAAGCCACTCTCGGTTGCTATGATTTCAGCCATGTTCATAGGGACAGCCGTCAGTCTTTTTATTATTCCTTTGATTTATTGGTTTATTTATAGAAAACAGGATGTAATAATTGAAAAATAAAGATTATGAACAGCAAACTCAAATACAAATATCTAATTGCATTATCTATGCTTTTATGTATGTTCCAAGGGAAAGCTCAATTAACACTGACGTTGGAACAGACCATCACATTGGCAGCAGACAGTTCGTTGGATGCATTCCGATATAAAAATATGTATTTAGCGGGATACTGGGAATACCGTACCTATAAAGCTGGTCGTCTACCCAGTTTAACGTTAAATCTAACTCCCGTTCAATACACACGTTATTTCACACAACGTTACGATTCGGATGAAGATATTGATATCTACCGTAAGCAGCAACGATATTATGCAGGTGGAGGTCTTGCAATAGAACAAAATTTCGACTTATTAGGCGGTACATTCTATTTAGACACCGACTTGGATTATATGCGTTATTTTGGAGATCAAACATATAATCAATTCTCTTCTGTCCCTATTCGTATCGGATATCAACAGAATTTATTAGGATACAATGCCTTTAAATGGGAACGGAAAATCGAACCTTTGAAATATGAGAAAGTTAAAAAGCAGTTTTTATACAATGTCGAGGAAATGAGCGAGCAAGCTACCACTTATTTCTTCTCACTAGCTATGGCACAAATGGAATATGACTTAGCCAAAGACAATGTAGCAACAACAGACACGCTCTATCGAACCGGGCAAGAACGACATAAAATAGCCTCTATCAGTCAAGCTGATTTATTGACTCTCAAGTTAGACGCAGTCAATGCCCGTAATACATTAAAAAATAAAGAAATTGCTCTAAAACGTGCGATGTTTAATTTAGCTTCTTATTTGAATTTTGATAAGAATACAGATATTCATTTGCGTCTACCCAGCCGTCCCCGTAACATGGAGATTTCCGTAGATAAAGCACTTGAATTAGCACGTTCTAATAATCCTACTTTTCTTGAATTACGTCAACAAGTTTTAGAAGCACAACAAAATGTAGATAAAACAAAAAAAGAGGCGATGTTCAATGCTCAACTAAATGCCAGCTTCGGATTCAACCAGGTAGCCGACAATTTGCAAAATGCTTATAAAAATCTACAACAACAAGAGATTGTCACTTTATCTATCTCAATCCCATTAGTTGACTGGGGAGTCCGAAAAGGGAAATATAATGTTGCTAAAAATAATTTACTCGTCACAGAAACCTCTGCCAAGCAACAAGAGCTGACCGTAGAAGAGGACGTAATTATGACCGTAGGTGACTTTAATATTCAGCAAGCATTGATTGGAAGCGCTGAAGAAGCCGTTGATTTAGCCGAAATGGCCTATAGTGAGACTAAACAACGTTTTATGATTGGGAAAGCTGATATCAACAGTTTAACCCTTTCTTTAAATCGTCAACAAGAAGCACAACGTAATTATATCTCAGCTTTACAAAACTATTGGTTAAGCTATTATAAAATCAGAAAGTTAACTCTGTTTGATTTTGAAACAGGTTTCTCTCTTTCTAATAAATTCGATTATAAAAACGGACTATAATAAGACATGAGTACATCTCCTAAAATATCCTCTTTTACAATCATCGTCACATTTCTATGTCTGGCGTTGGCGGGGCTTGCTTTTGTTCCATTATTACCTATTAAGCTATCCCCATCGCGAACATTACCTCGATTAACGATCAACTATAGTATGCCCGGGAACTCTGCCCGCGTCATAGAGATGGAAGTTACCTCTCGTTTAGAAGCAATGTTGGCACGAATCAAAGGGATCAAGGAGATTAACTCTACATCCTCTAATGGGAGTGGTCGTATTACACTTGAATTAGACAAACATACCAACGTAGATGCAGCTCGCTTCGAGGCCTCAACTATCATTCGTCAAACTTGGCCCAGTTTACCAGATGGATTAAGTTATCCAGTCTTAGAAATGAGTCGACCAGATAATAAAGAGGCAAGACCATTCATGAGTTATACATTGAATGCAGCAGCTACCCCTATTTTTATTCAGAGATTTGCCGAAAATCAAATAAAACCTCATTTGAGTAGTATCCCCGGTATCTATAGAATTGATATCAGTGGAGCTACTCCTATGGAGTGGCAATTAGAATATGATAGTAATCAGCTGTCAACACTTGGAATTTCAGTTTCAGATATTCAAACAGCTATAAGCCAATACTACCAAAAAGAGTTTCTTGGGACAGGCAATGTAGAAACTCATATTATGTCAACTAATCGCCTAAATGAAAACAATCGAAAGCAATGGATACGATTGGCCCTCATTCCTGAAAGTGAGAAAGATGGTTTTGAACCTTCATTAATCACCGTTTCAAACAAAGAGGGGAAATTGATACGATTAGACCAATTATTGAAAGTAACTCGCCAAGAAGAGAGCCCCCAAAGTTACTACCGCATAAATGGACTAAATTCTATTTATCTTTCTATCCGTGCCGAAGAGACTGCGAACCAACTTGAATTGGCTAAACAAATAAAAAAAGAGATAACAGAGATTCAGGCCTCATTACCTGCAGGATATGAGATACATACCAGTTATGACGCAACTGAATTTATTCAAGAAGAATTAGATAAGATTTATGTACGAACCGGACTGACGATATTGATCTTATTAATTTTTGTATTACTGATTACACGAGAAATCAAGTATTTATTATTAATTATAATCAGTCTTTCAATCAATTTAGGTATTGCTGTGATCCTGTACTATTTGTTAGGTTTAGAAATGCAGCTCTATTCTTTAGCAGGAATCACAATTTCTCTTAGTTTAGTGATTGACAATACTATCGTTATGACAGAGCACATCCGTAATCGTCATAATCGAAAAGCCATCTTATCTATTTTGGCAGCAACATTAACGACGATGGGAGCTTTGGTTATCATCTTTTTCTTAGATGAAAAAATCCGTTTAAATCTACAAGATTTTGCAGCGGTTGTCATCATAAATTTGGGTATATCATTGTTCATAGCCTTATTCCTTGTTCCTGCATTAATAGAGAAAATGAATTTGGAATGGAAAAAACAATCTACAACTCCTAAGAGACAACTGATAAAAGGAGTTTGGCTAAAACAATTACAAGAAAAGGGAAAGCATTTTATAAAACGTTTTCCAGTATATTACAACACTTATTACCAACATCAGATTAGATTTCTCTGTCGTTGGAAGAAGACAGCCTGCTTTATCCTATTATTAGCATTTGGTATTCCTGTTTTTTTATTACCAGAGAAAATTGAATACAATACCAGAGATAAGAAAAAAACATATACTGCTATAGATTCTTTATGGATTGACAACTATAATCAATTGATGTCCAACGAAACTTACAAAGAAAAAATAAAGCCTATTATAGACAAAGCTTTAGGTGGAACATTGCGTCTATTCGTACAGAAAGTATATGAAGGCAGTTATTTCACTCAAAATGAAGAAACAGTCCTTTCTGTCAGTGCCTCTTTACCCAATGGTACTACACTGCCGCAGATGAATAATCTAATCAGTCGTATGGAAGCATATCTTAGTACATTCAAAGAGATACGTCAATTCCAAACAAATATTTATAGTGCTCGTCAAGCTGGGATTCGTATCTATTTCACCAAAGAAAGCGAACGAAGTGGCTTTCCTTACACGCTAAAAAGCAAGATTATCAGTAAAGCTTTGGAATTAGGAGGAGGTAGTTGGAACGTTTGGGGATTACAAGATCAAGGATTTAGTAATGACGTACGAGAAGGAGCCGGTTCTTTCCGTATTGAAATGTATGGCTATAACTATGATGAATTGTATGATTGGGCAGAGAAGTTGAAAGCAAAACTACTCACTTATCGTCGTATCAAAGAGGTTTTAATAAACTCAGAGTTTTCATGGTGGAAGGATGATTATCAAGAATTCTATTTCAACTTGAATAAAGCTCGTATGGCTCAAGAGAATATACTGCCTATTGAGTTGTTTGCCGCTTTAGATCCCGTTTTTGAGAAAGACCTATATACAGGTACTATTGTCGTCAACGATGAGACAGAAAAACTAAAACTATCATCTCGCCAGTCAAAAGAATACGATATTTGGCAAATGCAATATGTTCCTCAAAATATAAAAGATAAACTTTATAAATTATCAGAGTTAGCTTCTGTAGAAAAGGGACAAATGCCTCAAAAAGTAGCCAAAGTGAATCAACAATATCGACTTTGTCTACAGTACGAATATATTGGAGCTTCCAACCAAGGGAATAAAATACAAGAAAAAATATTAGAAGAGTTTAATGCTTCGCTTCCTATGGGATATACGGCAAGATCCAGTAGTTCCTATTGGTATTGGAATAAAAAAGATAATAAGCAGTATCTATTGTTATTACTTATTATTGTTATAATATTCTTTACCACCAGTATTTTATTCAACTCATTAAAACAACCTTTGGCTGTCATATTCGTTATACCCATATCTTATATAGGAGTCTTCCTTACGTTTTATTGGTTTAAACTCAATTTTGACCAAGGAGGTTTTGCGTCATTTGTTTTACTTTGTGGTATCACTGTAAATGCCAGCATTTATATCCTAAATGAATATAATCAGATACTCCAACGTAAACCTTTAATGTCTCCATATAGGGCTTACTTAAAAGCTTGGAATGCTAAAATAATTCCGATTTTCCTAACGGTTGTTTCTACCATTTTAGGGTTTATTCCATTCATGTTAGGTCCGGACAAGGAAGCCTTCTGGTTCCCTTTAGCTGCAGGTACAATTGGAGGACTCATCATGTCAATTTTAGGTATTTTTTTATATCTACCGATTTTCACTTTGAAAAAAGAGAATCGTATAAAAAACTGATTGTAAATATATTAAATATTCAATTTAACAACAATTTGGAAAACTACTTAATTTATTGTCAATAAAATGTCAGATCTTTTCCTTCTGTACGAACAAAGATCCAACTATCTTTGGGCCGGTCAATAAAACAGTTTAAGTATGTTGAATTGTTTTATTGGCCAAACTGGTACTCAGGCTCATTTTAAACCTCGAAAATCTTATTGCTATTGTCTCTTTTATTAAGAATACAATAACAACTCTTGCCTTTTTGCCAATTTAATTTACTTATTAATTCATAGAAGAGATGAAAAGCTCATTTTTTTGTTTAAGCCTCTATTTTTTAGCGGCAAGTGGAATGTTATTATTACTCACTATTTTCATTCCCAGTGTAGAATCAATGCCCAATAGTAAATTTGGTCCATTTGATTGGTTTCATTTTACCTCCATGCTATTTGCTATTGGAGTTTTATTAACGATGCCAACAACCCGTTTTAAATTCCTATTACCAGATATAATCCTACTTCTTTTGTTTGGTATAGTTTTATATCAATATCAAACAAATTCTCTATTTAGTTCCGAACAATTTCTATTTGTTTCTCAACTCATTGTTTTGTGGTTTATGTTAAGAGCCACTTTGCAAAATCAGAAAGAATTCCGAATATTTTTTATAGTCTGTCTTTTATATACCAGTTTGTATCCAACATTAGGAAAGATTTGCCATATAAATGACGCCATTCCAGACAATCCCACTCAAAAGTTAGTCAATGGCAGTTTACAACCTACTCTATTATTAGAATATATTGCAATCGTACTTCCTCTATGCTTAGACTCGCTCCTACACAGTTTAAACTGTACCAAACTTTCTTTTAAAGATCCTCGTACTCCTTTTTTCTACTTATCCAGTTTGGCAGTTCTAAATACCATTATAACTCTATTTTCAGAAATAAACTATTTCATCTGTTTTACTGCTTTAGTTTCAGCGTTTGGAATTTATAATTTAAGAGTAATTTCCCAAAGAAAGACTTCTGATAAAATGAAACATTATTACAAAGCTTTTTTCTTTTCACTTATCTTCTTATTCTCCCTCTTTATATTATATCCCTCAATAAATCTGCATAATGATCAAAATGAATATGTATTAATCAACACTTATTTAGGGACACCAGGACTACTCCTATTCTCTGCTTGGTTAATAACATCTATCTACTACGGTATCAAACACCGACAAATAGGAGTCGCCGTCAGTCTTTTAACATTCAGTATTTTGCTTACCCATTCCCCTTTACTACAAGAGCCGGCTTATGAGATTTTACTTCTATTTTTATCTACAATATGTATCACCAATCCTCGTAAAGAAGAAAGCGGATTAAACAGTATCCCTTACATCGGTATTTTATCTGCGATTCTATCCTGTTTCTTATTTTATGGCCAGTTCCAATTTTCTTTCTGACCCATTCAATAAACAGAAATTCAAAGAGAAAACAAAAGCGAAATTCTTTTAATATTAGGCTTGTACGTTTAAAATATAAGCCTTATCTTTGTCGAAATTTTGAAAATGAGGTTTTATGGCAAAGAAAATACATAAAGAAAATTCAATGCTTTTTTCCGATTATACGTCGGAGAAGGGAACTCATTTTTTAATTTTTCCAGATTGTAATTTGGTTATATAGGATGCGTTAGTTACTTTTACTAACGCATTTTTTTTGTATTTTACAGTCATTAAAACAAATATAACATTCTATAAAATTGATAAATTACTATGTCAAAAAGTGGTATCAAAAAGGTAATTGTTCTGGGCTCAGGAGCCCTAAAAATTGGACAAGCTGGAGAGTTTGACTATTCTGGTTCCCAAGCATTAAAAGCGCTGAGAGAAGAAGGGATCAGCACTGTATTGATTAATCCCAATATTGCAACTATCCAAACATCAGAAGGTGTTGCAGATAAAGTTTACTTCTTACCGATTACTCCTTATTTTGTAGAAGAAGTAATCAAGAAAGAGCAACCAGATGGTATTCTATTGGCTTTCGGAGGCCAGACAGCCTTGAACTGCGGTACAGAACTTTATACCAGTGGTACTTTAGCTAAATATGGCGTACAAGTATTAGGTACATCCGTAGAAGCTATCATGTACACAGAAGACCGTGACCTTTTTGTAAAGAAACTTGATGAGATAGAAGTAAAAACTCCCGTCAGCCATGCTGTTGAAAACATGGAAGACGCAATCAAGGCAGCAAATGAAATCGGCTATCCAATCATGATTCGTTCTGCATACGCATTAGGAGGTATGGGTAGTGGTATCTGCCAAAATGAAACTGAATTACGTACATTAGCTGAAAGCGCATTCGCTTACGCTCCACAGATTTTGGTAGAAGAATCATTGAAAGGATGGAAAGAAATTGAATTTGAAGTAATCCGCGATAAGAACGACCACTGCTTCACAGTTGTAAGCATGGAAAACGTAGACCCACTGGGCGTACATACAGGTGAAAGTATCGTAGTCGCTCCAACCTGTTCTTTGACAGAAAAAGAGCTTACTTTATTACAAGAACTTTCTATCAAAACAATCCGCCATTTAGGTATCGTTGGTGAATGTAACATTCAATATGCTTTCAATTCTGCCACTTGTGACTATCGCGTAATTGAAGTAAATGCTCGTTTGAGCCGTTCTTCTGCATTAGCTTCTAAAGCAAGTGGATACCCATTGGCATTCGTTGCAGCCAAGTTGGCTTTAGGCTACAGCCTTGACCAAATTGGAGAAATGGGAACTCCTAATTCTGCTTACAAAGCTCCAGATGTAGATTACATGATTGTAAAAATCCCGCGTTGGGACTTAACTAAATTCGTAGGTGTAAGTCGCCAAATCGGTTCAAGCATGAAGTCTGTCGGTGAAATCATGTCTATCGGTAAGAGCTTTGAAGAAATCATGCAGAAAGGTTTACGTATGATCGGACAGGGCATGCACGGTTTTGTTGGAAACAACGATGTTGAATTTGAAAACTTAGACGATGCTTTAGCCAATCCGACCGACCTTCGTATTTTCGCTATTGCAAAAGCGTTAGAAAAAGGATATACAGTTGATCGTATCCACGAATTATCAAAAATCACACCGTGGTTCCTTGAAAAACTGAAAAATATCGTTGATTACACAAAAGTATTATCTTCATATAATCTGATTGAAGATCTTCCAGAAGAGGTATTGAGAGAGGCAAAACGTTTAGGTTTCTCTGACTTCCAAATCGCTCGATATGTAGAAAATCCAAAAGCAAACATGGAGAAAGAAAACATCCGTGTTCGCAACCAGCGTAAGAAGTTAGGTGTATTGCCGACCGTAAAACGTATTAACACCATCGCTTCTGAACATCCTGAATTGACTAACTACTTGTACATGACTTATGACGGTAGCCAGCACGATATTACCTATTATCCAAACGAAAAGAATGTGATCATTTTAGGTTCTGGTGCTTACCGAATCGGCTCTTCTGTAGAATTTGACTGGTGTTCTGTTAATGCAGCTCAGACAGCTCGCAAATTGGGATACAAATCCATCATGATCAACTACAATCCGGAAACCGTTTCTACAGACTATGACATGTGCGACCGTTTGTATTTCGATGAACTTTCATTCGAACGTGTTCTTGACGTAATTGACTTAGAATTACCGAAAGGTGTAGTTGTCTCTGTAGGTGGTCAGATTCCAAACAATTTGGCGATGAAGTTATACCGTCAGAATGTACCGGTATTAGGAACCTCTCCTCTATCTATCGACCGTGCAGAAAATCGTCATAAATTCTCTGCAATGTTGGATACATTAGATATTGACCAACCTCGTTGGGCTGAGCTTACCAGCATGGAAGAAATTGATGATTTCATCGAAAAAGTGGGATTCCCAATTTTGATTCGTCCATCTTACGTATTGTCTGGTGCAGCTATGAACGTATGTCATACCAAAGAACAAATGATTGAGTTCTTAGATTTGGCAGCTAAAGTATCTAAAGAATATCCGGTAGTTGTTTCTGAATTCTTACAAGGTGCAAAAGAAATTGAATTTGACGCTGTAGCCATGAATGGTGAAGTGGTTGAATACGCCATTTCTGAACACATTGAGTTTGCCGGTGTACACTCAGGTGACGCTACTTTGGTATTCCCTGCTCAGAAGATCTATTTCGAAACAGCTCGTCGTATCAAGAAAGTAAGTAAGAAGATCGCAAAAGAATTAAATATCAGCGGTCCATTCAATATTCAGTTCTTAGCAAAGAATAATGACGTAAAAGTAATCGAATGTAACTTGCGTGCTTCACGTAGTTTCCCATTCGTTTCTAAAGTATTGAAACGTAACTTCATCGAAACTGCTACTCGCATTATGTTGGACGCTCCTTATACAAAACCGGATAAGAGCGCATTCGACATCGATTGGATTGGCGTTAAGGCTTCTCAATTCTCATTTGCTCGCTTACACAAAGCAGACCCGGTTTTGGGTGTAGACATGAGTTCTACGGGTGAAGTAGGTTGTATCGGTGATGACTTCAACGAAGCTCTTCTTTCTGCTATGATTGCCGTTGGTAACCGAATTCCTCAAAAGAATGTATTGGTTTCATCAGGAGCCGCTAAGAGTAAAGCTGAATTATTGGAACCTTGTTCTTTATTAAAAGCAAAAGGATACAATATCTACGGTACAGTTGGAACCGCTAAATTCTTAAACGAAAACGGAATCCCAGCAACTACTGTTTACTGGCCTGATGAAAACGGCGATTTGGATATTATGGATATGTTCAGCAAACACGTATTTGAATTGGTAGTGAATATTCCGAAGGATCACAGTAAACGTGAATTAACAAACGGTTATAAGATTCGTCGTGCGGCTATCGACCATAATATTCCGTTGATCACCAACGCTCGTTTGGCAAGTGCATTTATCAGTGCATTCTGTAATATGTCTGAAGCTGACATCCAGATTAAGAGCTGGCAAGAGTACAAATAATAAGGAATTTACATTATATTTGTAGCCAAGAAAGGCACGGATTACCCACGTGTAATTCGTGCCTTCTTTTTATCGAAAAATCTAAATTCTCAATACAATGAAGCAGGAACTGGAAAACCAATTAAAGGCTTTTGAAAAAATCGGTGTTGATCGTCGTCATTTTTTCAAACTAATGGCTATGGCAGGCTTACTGACCGCGGTTGGCACACAAAAGACAAAAGCTTTTTCAAGCAATGCAAAAGGTAAAATCGTTATCATCGGAGGAGGAGCTGCCGGTATTAGTATGGCTGCCCGTTTGAAACGCTGGTTGAACAACCCGGACATTACGTTAATTGATCCAAGCGATCGACAGTATTACCAACCGGGATTTACCTTGATTGCTTCCGGGGTCTACAAATCCGATGAAGTCTGGAAAAAGCAAGAAGACTGTATCCCCAGCGGTATAAAATGGGTAAAAGACTCTGTAGTAGCAGTTGATCCTGTTCAAAACAGCGTAACTACTCAAAATAATGGAAAAGTAAACTACGACTTCCTGGTCTTGACTCCGGGTCTGCAAATCAACTGGGAAAAGGTAGAAGGTATCACAAAAGCCACTTTGGGACAAGGGAATGCACATTGTATTTATGATTTTGAAGGGGCTCAAAAGACTTGGAAAGCCATTCAGGAATTTGCTCAAAAAGGAGGAAAAGGAATCTATACAGACACATACACCAAACACAAATGTGGAGGTGCTCCTAAAAAAATCTGTCTGTTGACAGAACATCACAGCCGCAAACAGGGTACACGTGATAAGTTGGACTTAAACTTCTATACAGCGTCTAAACAACTTTATAACGTTCCTTTCTTTACCCCTCGTCTATTGGAGATTTACAAAGAACGTAACATTCCTATCAACCTGAATGTACGTGTAAAAGGGGTAGACACTGCTGCAAAACAGGTTCATTTTGAGAAAATAGAAAAAGTGGGAGACCAAAAGGTTTACACTCCGTTTGTAGAGGATTACGACTTCTTGCATTTCACTCCTCCTATGTCTGCTCCTGACTTTGTTCGTGAAGCCGGTTTAGGCTGGACGGAAGGGGATTTAGCTGCAGACGCTTGGGTTATGGTAGACAAAGAAACATTCATCCATAAGAGCTATCCGAACATTATCTCTTTGGGTGACGCAGCCGGCATTCCGACCAGCAAGACTTCTGCCGCAATCCGTATGCAGGTGCCTTTGGCTGCCAAGAATCTGATTTCCATCATGGAAGGAAAAGAGCCGACTGAAAGATATGACGGATATGCCGCTTGTCCTATTATCACTGATTACGGTCATGTTCTTCTTTGTGAGTTTGACTATAAGAAAGAGGCAAAGATTTCGTTCCCATTCTCTCTTTTAGATATGTCAAAAGAACAGTGGGTAGCATGGTTACTGAAAGTATATATTCTGAAACCGATGTATTTCTACGGTATGCTAAACGGTATTGCCTAATCACCGGAAAAGAATAAATCATAAAAAACAGACTTCCCAATTTTCTGGAACCTCTCCTATCAACCCAAAAAGGAGTTTCGGAAAATTGGGAAGTCTGTTTTTGGTAAAAAGGAGAGTAAAAACTCTCCGGAAAAGCTCAAATCAACGGTGGGAAGGTTTCCGGACCGCCGGAAAGCCGTTTTCAGTGAATTTTAGGCTTCCGGAACTCCGGAAAGGTAAATTTCAGCAAAATCAGACCTTCCGGAACTCCGGAAAGGGTATTTTCAGCGAATTTAGGGCTTCCGGAGGTCCGGAAACCTTCCCGGCACTGAATTTGACCTTTCCGGTGACAATCCATCACCTATTTTTATACGTTTTTCTTATGAAGCCCCCTATTATGACAGCTTTGAGATAAACACACATTTTTTTGAACAATTACAACCCACTGGGGCTTCATAAGAAAAAATATCTTCAGTTAGAGAACCATCTTCCTATAATAACGAGGTTCATAATCTGCCGGCAGTACCTCCGGATGAAAAATCCAGATAAAATCTTTTAATAAATAGTCCGGATGTAGAGGAAACTCAGCATAGTAAGGAACCTTCCCCGTATTACAAGTATAAATCTGTCGTTTTTTAAATGCGTCAAAATTTTCATACGGAGTATATTCCATACGTAAGTCGGCATAGCTCATCTCTTCCGACAAATTATACTTCATCAACCAACGATCGGCGTGAATCGCTTCGTTCAACACAGTTTCAAACGCCAAAGGCTTACTACCCGAACCGGACAGATTCTTAAACAGATAATCAGCACCTGCATCCCGAAACAGATTTGCCATGTAGCTCTCCCCTGCCGGCATAAACCAAGAGGCGCCATATTTTTTCTCAGAGATAACAGTCGGACGTTTCATTTCCTCTGTTATCAGGCTTTTAAGACTTAAATAATTCTTTTCGGTTTCCCGGAAAATAGAATCAGCCAATGCCTCCTTCTCAAACAGCAGACCATAGAAACGAATCCATTCCGTACGACCCAAAGGCAAAGACTCCATATAGTCGGCAGCCTCAATAATCGGAAGTCCTAACTTTTCTACCGGACCATAACCGCTATTTTGGAAAGGAGAAACAATCAACAGCTCAACCCCTTTGTCAATCATCAACTCCACATTCGGAGCTGTCGCCTCTCCCATATCCACGATACGACCGGCTTTTAATCCCTCCACGACAGAAGGAGTATCTATAAAGCGAGATTCGCATACACCGATGATTCGCTCGGTCTCTCCTAACTGATCAATAATAGCCGTATGAACGGAAGTATAAGCAACAATATTCTGAATCGGTACCCGAACGACAGTCCCTTTTGGTAGATTCTCTGGAATAGGCTGATTGCGTTTCACCAAGAGATAGCGTTGCAACAGGCGGGTACTATCCCAAGGGTCATGTACCTCAACTGCAGTATAATCGGCAAAACGCTGTACCGTAAATCCCTGTGCATAACGAATCGTATCAGCGACCAAAGCGGTTTCTGATGTAGACTTTTTGGGCTGTGAACAACTGACAACCCAAAAAGCCAGTACAAAACCAATCCAGTATTTTATCAACTGCATATTATTTTACTCCTGCCAAGAAATAAGCTCCCATAGGGTTCAAACCAGACAAGGCTAACTGATCAATTAACTTTCCTTCGGGAGAGAAAATATACATATCACCGGTGCTTACATAATCAGAAGTTCCGATATATAGATTTCCACTAATCGGATCCACGCTTAAACAGTAGGTATTATCAACAACTGTTCCATCCGTAATAAAGCCGGATTGCATGCTCTTCTTCTCTATATCATACACCTTAAAGTTATATTCTGTCACTACCCAATTTTCCTGTTTTGCACTGTATAGATAGATTTTGTTTCCACTTACACTTGAACATAACTGGTTATTGGTTTCTACAATTTCCAATTCGCCCGTAGAGACATTTACTCGCTGCAAAGTATTCTTGATATCTCCATAATTACCCAAGGAAAGAACAAATAAATTACCGGACTCATCCTTTTGAACGGTCTTCGGATTAATTGTCACAACGATATTCTTTTCTACCTCAAAAGTGCTGGCATTAACAACAGAGAGGGTTGAATCCTGTACGGCACTTAAACCACCGGAATTAGCAACATACAACTTGCCGTTTAACTCACAAACGCCTTCCGGGTTCGGACCTACTTTCACCTTTTTGACAATCTCCATAGAAGTTGTATCAATACATGCTAAATGGCCATCATACAAAGTAACATAGACATTGCCATTGGCAGCTGCCAACATACGGGGTTGCTGAGGAGCATTGGATTCATCTTTTGGGCTGATTGTCTTCAAAGAATTTCCAGCCAAGTCCATTACTTCAATCGTCGCAGAGACATTTACAGCTACATACATTTTGGACCCATAAATGATCATGTCGTTAGCCGTATCCCCTAAACCACGTCCGTTTTGTGTGGCAAAAACTTTAGTCGATAGGCTCTTTGTCTCCGGATCATAATAATCCAATGTAGAATTATTTCCTTGCCATTTACCTGCATTTAAAAGATAGACTCCAGTAGTTGTCGGTTCTTCTATAATCTCAGAGATCGGATCATCGTCATCACTACAAGAACTAAATACAACAGGTAACATAGCGCATAAAGCACCCATCAATAACCATTTCTTTGTTTTCATTTTCTTTTTATTTTAATATGTTAGAAATTACATGCCACTAATATCCGGAACGAACGTCCCGGCATCGGATAATATTTAATGATTTCATAATTGATATTTCCGATATTCAAAATCTCACCTTGTAAACGCAATTGACAATTTCCTAATTGAAATTCCCGATTCACAGATATCGTCTGTTCAACATAGCGATCAATCCGATTATCCGCTATATTTTGTGGTAACGCATAGCGATCACCCGCACAAGTCAGCAGGTACGACAGATTCACCCATTTATTCAAAAGAGAAACAGAAGCGGATCCGGCATGACGAGGAGTATAGGGGATCTGGTCTTTATAATTCTTTGCCGTTTCATCTGTTATATCAATCGCCCGCTGCCAAGTATAATTCCCCTGCAATAATAAGCGGATCGCAGAAGAGCAGGTAATCTCCGCCGACACATTGGCGTCAATTCCTCCGATAGAGACTTCCCCAAAATTCATCATCTTCCATATATATAAGGTAGGAAGTGCTACAATCTTATCTCGTACTCGATTGTAATAACCATCCGCCGTTACATTTAAATAGGATAACCAAGAAGAAGGTTGGCCACTCCATGTCAGACCTAAATTATATTGTGTCGCACGCTCCGGTTTTAAAGAGGTATTTCCAACCCTTAAATAATACAAATCATTGAAGGTTGGTACACGGAATATGTCTTTAAACGAAGCCCGCAAACGAATGTTCTGTTCTTCCAACACACGCCAAGAGAGACTCAATGCTGGAGACAGACGTTTCCGATCGTCCGGTTTAGTTCCAGTCTCAACATTTTCTGTGATATAAGTACCCAGCAGGCTGGCTGTAGCTGTCCACCGACTGTCTTTGTATTGAGCTGCAAAAACGGACAGAGAAGTGTAGCGAGTCGGGAACGGACAATCCGGTAAATTGTTCTTTAGTGTGTTTACCGAAAAGTCGGTCGTCAAAGAGAATGAAAAGGATTTCAACGGGGTATAAAGTCCACCGGCAGAAAGGTAATATTCTCGTTGTGTATGGCGATCTTCCTGTTTTCCGGATTCATAGTTATTATTTATATCTACATATTTATTCCATGAATAATTGAACTTTCCTTGTGCCTGCAAGGCGAAATGGGAACTCAGTTGCTTTTTGTAATATCCTTGCACAAAATAGTTTTTATCCCATAAACGCTCCTTTCGGTAATCATTATATAAAATGATAGAGCCCGGCAAACCCCGTTCTGAATCATAATAATATCCTTTCAAGGAAAATTCACTTTCTTTTCCCAACTCTCCGAAAAGATTTACTTCCGCACGAAGGGCTTGAATATCGCTGTTTTTTCGCTTCCCGGTTTCCTCGGTCTGTTCATTTTGGATTGAATAGGGATAAAGTCCATCGGCACGTTGCCAATCCAACTGCCCAGTGGCAGACCATCGTTTTCCTAAACGTTGTTCATAGCGCAAATAAGGATTAACCAAACCAAAAGAGCCTGTTTTTACCTGTGCTTTCAAATGAAAAGGTCTGTCTTGAAACTCTGGGCGACTGGATTTTATATTTAACGCTCCCGCAGAGGCAAATATACGTGCCGTCTGAAAAATATTATCAGCCTGTCCAATAGATAAAGAGACCATATCGACATTATCCAATGAAAAGCGACTAATATCGATTTGTCCGCTCTGTGCATCCGTAATCGTCACCCCATCATAACTTACTGCAGTATGTTTGGCTCCTAAACTACGGACTGAGACTGTTTTCAATCCCCCAATACCTCCATAATCCTGAACAGTAACACCGGAAAAACGCTTTACAGCCTCCGATAAGTCTTGCAAACCTAAACGGTCAATTTCTGTTTTTCCTAAAACCTGAAGAGGTGTACTCTCGCGCGTCACTGCAGGACGCACCTTTCCGACCACCTCCACTCCTGAAAGCTGGTGAACTTTGGTCGTATCTACCACCTGCGCAGACAAAACCATAAACGAAAAAAGCCAGACACAATATGTGCCTAACAATCGCTTTATAAAAATACGTAGCATATACTATTTTGATTCTTTAATCTCTTTACCCGAGAGATTAGATTAAACAAATCATGGCAGGTTTTCTGGCTTGTTCTCCCTTTGTGGCTACCTTCCCGAATCCAATCGACCATCGTCAATTCTCTTCAGTGGCTAAAAGATGTGCCCAGGGTCTACAGAACTTACAGCTACGGGTACAGCTCCGGATTCACACCGGATTCCCTTTTACTAATTGCCTGCGGAAGCAAAACAATTACACCATAATTCTGCCGCAAATGTAGTAAAAACATTGAGAAAACAAAAGAATCTATTTTGCTAAATATTAATTAACCACTCTCTAAAGCAATTCCCTCCGCTCCCTCTCCATTTTAACATTACAAAACACTTTGAAAAAGTTTTACAAGAAGGGCTATTATTCCGCCTAACAGTCTCTATCTTTATTTATTACAAACGTTTCATTTTCAGCAAATTGTTCTATACAAGAACAAGAGTGTTCTATATCGGTTTCCATAAAGAAGAAGTGAATGTTTAACTAAGTGCAAAAAGTTTCAAAAAGTTATATTTCTCACTTTTTAGAAAACATAAATTTGTAATATTGCAACCTAATTATGTAATCTATGGAAGAAATAAAAGGTTATATATCACAGGTTATTGGTCCTGTCGTGGATATTCATTTTGAAAGTAAACAGGAAGAGAGAATTGTACTTCCCCATATCCATGACGCTATGGTAATAACTCGTCCCAATGGGAAAAAGTTAATAGTAGAAGTGCAACAACACATTGGGGAGAACACAGTCCGTACAGTGGCAATGGACACAACGGATGGTCTTAGAAGAGGAATGGAAGCTATCTCTCAAGGTTCACCTATTACAATGCCGGTTGGTGACCAAGTAAAAGGTCGATTGATGAATGTAACAGGAGATCCGATTGACGGTATGACTAATCTTGACTCAACAGGAGCTCTTCCTATTCATCGTGAACCTCCCAAGTTCGAAGACTTAACAACCAGTCAAGAAGTTTTATATACAGGGATTAAGGTAATTGACCTTTTAGAGCCATACGCAAAAGGAGGAAAAATCGGGTTGTTCGGTGGAGCAGGTGTTGGAAAAACAGTGCTTATCATGGAGCTCATTAATAACATTGCCAAAAAGAACAATGGTTTCTCTGTTTTTGCAGGTGTTGGTGAACGTACCCGTGAAGGAAATGACCTGCTACGTGAAATGATTCAATCAAATGTAATCCGTTACGGAGAAGAATTTAAGAAAAGCATGGAAGCCGGAAACTGGGATTTATCTAAAATCGATTATGATGAATTAGCGAAATCCCAAGCGACATTAGTGTTCGGGCAGATGAATGAGCCGCCGGGAGCACGTTCTTCAGTTGCACTTTCCGGATTGACAATAGCCGAATCTTTCCGTGATTTATCAACAGATGGAGAAAGCAAAGATATTTTATTCTTTATTGATAATATCTTCCGCTTTACCCAAGCAGGGTCCGAAGTATCGGCCTTGTTAGGTCGTATGCCTTCCGCTGTAGGTTATCAACCAACATTGGCTACTGAGATGGGAGCTATGCAGGAACGTATTACCTCAACAAAAAAAGGATCTATCACTTCTGTACAAGCAGTCTATGTACCAGCTGACGACTTGACAGACCCGGCTCCTGCAACGACCTTTACACATTTGGATGCGACAACCGTATTAAATCGTAAAATCACCGAGTTAGGTATTTATCCGGCGGTAGATCCATTGGAATCAACCTCTCGTATCCTTGACCCTCTAATTGTCGGGAAGGAACATTATGAAACAGCGCAACGTGTGAAACAAATCTTACAACGCAACAAAGAACTGCAAGATATTATTTCAATCTTGGGTATGGAAGAACTTTCAGACGAAGATCGTTTGACTGTAAACCGTGCTCGTCGTGTTCAGCGTTTCCTTTCACAACCGTTCTCTGTGGCAGAACAATTCACAGGTGTTGCCGGTGTAATGGTCTCTATTGAAGATACGATTCGAGGTTTTAAAATGATTATGGACGGCGAAACGGATCATATTCCGGAACAAGCCTTCTTGAATGTCGGGACTATCGAAGATGTTTTTGAAAAAGCGAAACTCCTGGCGGAACAAGCAAACTAAACAAATATGAAACTGGAAATTATATCTCCAACAGGTGTTCTTTTCGAAGGAGAGATCGACTGTATCTCTCTTCCGGGCACAATGGGATCTTTCGAGATTTTACCTGATCATGCCCCAATAATAGCTGCTCTCCAACAAGGAATCATTGAATATGACAACGGGAAGCAGAGGGCTGAACTATCAATCCAAAGCGGATTTGTAGAGGTAAAGAGTAATCTAATAACTGTTTGTATTGAATAACCTAAAAAAATAGAAACAATGGGGGAATGGTTAAGTAAAAAAACGGGATGGTTAAAAACAAAGCTTATGGCATTGGTTACATTTATCAATGCTGCAATTGGTATCACATTAGGGGGATTGCTTTACACGATTTGGCCGGATCTCTATTTTAAATGGTATCCTTCCATTCCTGTGTTCTTTTGGTTAACAGGTATAGTCATGATATACGTGCTTGACCGTGTAAAAAGAGAAAATGGAGACGTTACTATCACCATGTTTATGCTTATACGTTTTTGCCGATTCACATTAGCCCTCATTTTTTTAGGGCTATATATTGTTTTGGTCAATACAAATATGCAAACATTTGGTTCTACACTTATGCTCTTTTATCTAATCCATCTTGGACTGGAGACGTATACAGTTTATTTGTTTGAGAAAAAAAGAATGAAAAGAGAGAAAAAAGAAAGAGATGAACGATATCAAAAAAAATAAATGGGTAGGAATTATTCTATTCCTATGGTTCTGTTCTTTTCTTCCCGTAAAAGCAGAATCAGAGAAAATAGATGTGCAAGACATTGTCTTTTCGCATATCCAGGATTCCTATGCATGGCATATTACCGAGTGGAATGGCAAAGAGATAGAAATACCTCTTCCTATTATAGTCAAAAGCAAGGAACAAGGATGGGATTTCTTCCTTTCTCACCATCTACATCATGGAAATAGCTACCATAATTATTACATCGCAGCAGATGGTAAATATGCAGGTAAACTTGTTGAAAAGAATAGTCATGGAGAAGAGGTTCGTCCTATAGACTTGTCTTTGACTAAAAATGTCTGTGGTCTATTTTTCGCTTGTGGTGCACTGCTATTCATTGTGCTCCGAACAGCCCATTGGTATGAGAAACATCCGAACCAAGTACCAAAAGGATTTATCGGAGTCGTTGAAACAACCGTTTCTTATATTCAAGATAATGTCATTAAGGCATCAATTGGTGAAAAATACTACAGTTCATATTCATCTTATCTATTGACTGTCTTCTTCTTCATCTTGATTAATAATTTGTTTGGGATTATCCCTATTTTTCCCGGAGGAGCCAATGTTACCGGAAATATCGCAATCACATTGGTATTGGCAGCATGTACATTTATTGCTATAAACTTATTTGCTCCTAAAGCATATTGGAAAGAGATATTTTGGCCCAATACACCAATTTATTTGAAGCTTCCTATTCCTATTATGCCTTTCGTTGAGTTTGTCGGTATTTTTACTAAACCTATAGCATTAATGATTCGTCTCTTTGCAAATATTATGGCAGGACACTCCATTATTTTAGCGCTCACGTGTTTAGTATTCATCACCGCCTCTATGGGTATTATTATCAGCACAGGGATGACCCTTGTTTCTGTCATTTTCTGTGTATTCATGAACTGCATGGAGCTTTTAGTAGCTTGTCTACAAGCCTATATATTTACCATGTTATCTGCAAGCTTTATTGGACAATCCAAATCGCAACATTAATTATAAATATAATATTGATCAATCACTAAAAATTCAAAATATGTTATCAACAATTTTATTACAAGCAGTAGCCGGAGCAGGTTTAACAAAATTAGGAGCAACAATTGGTGCAGCATTAGCTGCTATCGGTGCAGGATTAGGTATTGGAATGATCGGTAAAGGAGCTGTTGAATCTATTGCTCGCCAACCATCCGCAACTGGAGAAATTCGTACCTCTATGTTAATCATGGGTGCATTGATTGAAGGTGTAGCACTATTCGCAATAGTCGTTTGTTTCTTGGCTTTATTCCAATAAAAAGTACAAAGTATGTCACTATTTACACCAGATTCCGGACTACTGTTCTGGATGATTGTTTCATTCGGAATTGTCTTTGCAATCCTTTCTAAATATGGCTTTCCCATTATTGTAAAAGCGATAGAACAAAGAAAGGCATACATCGACAATTCCCTCGAAGCAGCACGTCAAGCCAATGAACAGCTTGCCAATATACAGGCTGAAGGAGCCAGAATACTGGCAGAAGCAAAAGAGAGACAAAACAAAATTTTAAAAGAGGCTTTTGCTGAAAAAGAGCAAATCCTCGAGGAGGCTCGCCAAAAAGCGACTGCCGAGACTCGCCTACAGATAGAAGAAGCGACTCGACGTATCCAAGAGGAGAAAGAAAAAGCAATCCGCGAAGTACGTTCAGAAATCACTGATCTCTCTATCGCAATCGCGGAAAAGATTATAAAAGAAAAAATCGGCCGAGACAAAGAGCAACAGCAAATTATGAATCGGCTATTAGATGAAGTATCGTTTTGTAAATCATAACGTATGGATATAGGAATAATCTCTAATCGATATGCAAAAGCTCTTTTCTCTCTCGCAAAAGAAAGAGATCTTGCAGATCAGGTATATGAGGACATAAAAAGGTTGGCTAATAATTTTTCTCTTGAACCAGAATTGAAAACGGTTCTAAGTAACCCTCTCACTTCTAAAGAAGAGAAACAAAAACTATTAATAACAGCCGGTGGTATAGAGGTTTCAGACTTATATACTCGTTTTATACATCTGATATTAGAACATAAACGAGAAAATCTTTTACCTTTTATCGCTCATACCTATATCCATTTATACAGACAGGATAAACATATCACGCGTGTACAATTTCATACAGCTGTTCCTGTGAGTGAAGAGGTCAAAGAACATTTACAAGACAAACTAAGAAAAGAGATGGGATGTACAGTTGAGTTTTCCGGAGTAGTTCAACCTGAATTAATCGGAGGATTTCGTCTGCGTATCGGGAATAAACGGATAGATGCCAGCTATGCGACACAGTTGCGAGAGCTTCGCAAGCAATTACTTGAAAACAAATAAAAAAGGAAAGAAGTATGACAGACCAAATAAAGGTAAGTGAGGTTTCCACCATCCTACGCCAACAATTGGAAGGAATTAGTACCAACATCCGCACTGAAGAAGTAGGTACAGTGCTCCAAGTAAGTGATGGTGTTGCACGTATATATGGACTTGATAATGCCGAAGCAAACGAATTATTACAGTTCGACAATGGCATGGAAGCAATCGTAATGAACTTGGAAGAAGACAATGTCGGAGCCGTTTTATTAGGTTCAACAGATAAAATCAAAGAGGGAGACATTGTTAAGAGAACAAGACGTATTGCCTCAATCAACGTTAGTGAAGGTATGATCGGACGCGTTATCAATCCATTAGGTAACCCCATCGATGGGAAAGGAGAAATAACCGGAGAAACCTGCGAAATGCCTTTGGAACGGAAAGCTCCAGGTGTTATCTTCCGACAACCTGTAAATGAACCTTTGCAAACAGGTATCAAAGCTGTAGACGCCATGATTCCTATAGGACGTGGCCAACGCGAATTGATCATCGGAGACCGTCAAACCGGTAAAACCTCTATTGCTATCGATACAATCATCAACCAGCGCAGTTCCTATGAAGCTGGTAATCCTGTATATTGTATCTATGTAGCTATCGGTCAAAAGGGTTCAACTGTTGCAGCACTTGTCAATACGTTACAAGAAAAAGGAGCAATGGATTATACCATTGTTGTAAGTGCCACAGCTTCTGATCCCGCAGCAATGCAATATTTTGCTCCTTTCGCCGGCGCTGCAATCGGAGAATATTTCCGAGATAGTGGACGTCACGCATTGGTTGTCTATGATGACCTCTCCAAACAGGCTGTCGCTTATCGTGAAGTTTCCTTGATTTTACGTCGTCCTTCAGGACGTGAAGCTTACCCGGGAGATATATTCTATTTACACTCTCGTTTATTAGAGCGTGCGGCTAAAATTATAAACCAACCTGAGGTGGCTCGTCAAATGAATGACCTTCCCGATAGTATGAAAGATAAAGTAAAAGGAGGAGGTTCTTTGACTGCTTTACCTATCATTGAAACACAGGCAGGAGATGTATCAGCGTATATTCCTACCAATGTAATATCTATCACAGACGGACAAATATTCCTTGAAACCGACTTGTTCAACCAAGGGAACCGTCCGGCAATCAACGTAGGTATCTCTGTCTCTCGTGTAGGGGGTAATGCACAACTAAAAGCCATGAAGAAAGTGGCTGGTACATTAAAGATAGATCAGGCTCAATTCCGAGAATTAGAGTCATTCTCTAAATTCGGAGGAGAAATGGACGCAGTTACTGCATTTACCATTGATAAAGGACAAAAAAACACTCAGCTATTGATACAACCTCAGTATAGTCCAATGCCCGTAGAGGAACAAATTGCAATTCTTTATTGCGGAACAAATGGATTATTAAAGGATGTTGCTTTGGATAAGATTCATAATTTCGAACAAGAGTTTTTACGCGAATTACATACCTCACACCAACATGACGTATTAGACATACTCAAAACGGGGGTAATCAACGAGGATATCCAAAAGAAATTAGAAGAAACTGTTAAAAAACTAACAAGGGACTACTAAGCTATGGCTTCACTCAAAGAAATAAAGCTCAGAATCGCGTCTATCCGAAGCACGCAGAAAATTACAGCGGCAATGAAAATGGTTTCTTCTGCCAAACTTCACCATACCCAAATGTTAGCAGAACATACCCTTTTATATGCCAATAAACTTTCTGCCATCTTAAACGGGTTGTTAGAGGTTACCGATGAACAAAAGTCTTCTTATACGGAAGAACGTAACATAAAAAGCATAGCAATCGTTGTTTTTTCTTCAAGTAGTGGACTTTGTGGTACATTCAATACGAATATATGGAAAAACTTATCAACTCGATTACAAGAGCTTCACACGCAAAACATAACAGTTCATCTCTATCCTATTGGGAAAAAGATAGTAGATGAACTGCACAAAGCGGGTTATACTACTCATGAAGATTTCTTACATTTAGGAGAAAAGCCCTCTTATGAGGAGGCTGTTAAATTAGCTTCTTTTTTAAAAGACTTATTTATTTCAGGACAAGTAGATCAGGTGGAGTTACTTTATCATCACTTCAAGAATGTAGCGACACAGATATTAACTCGTAAAGTTTATTTACCGATCACATCACCAGAAACAGAGAATAAAGAGTCGATTCAAAATACAGACTATATTTTGGAACCATCTCAAAAAGAACTTTTAGCTCTCCTCTATCCTAAATTTCTAAATTTGACAATTTATACCACTTTATTGGATACAATCACTGCAGAACATGCAGCGCGAATGATGGCTATGCAAATTGCCAATGATAACGCAAATGATTTGATCCAAGAGTTAACACTCCAGTACAACAAAACACGTCAGCAAGCAATTACTAACGAATTACTGGATATTATGGGAGGAAGCGGGAATTAATTTTCCTGGGCAGGGAGTCTATTTTTCCTGCCCGGAGAAATTAATTTTAGAAATAAAGTTTCGTCCTTTTAGGAAACTTTCAAACAAGTAAAAAACCAAAAGTTTTCCACTTTTCTTCGAATCGCACCTATATATCAGCTGATTGACATATTTTAACCACACAAAAGTTTTCCAAAAAGTTTACTATACAGTTATCCTGCTTACATTTGCAACCGCTAAATTTAATTATCCAAATCAATAATTTTATCATGATTCAAACTGTTATCAAACGAGACGGACGTATTGTCGGATTCAATGAAGAAAAGATAGCAACTGCTATTCGCAAAGCGATGTTACATACTGAAATTGGAGAAGATCGAGAATTGGTTCGACAAATCACAGACCATATCTCTTTCAAAGGAGATACTCAAATGACTGTTGAAGCGATTCAAGACGCTGTCGAATTGGAATTGATGAACAGTAGCCGTAAAGATGTTGCTCAAAAATATATTGCCTATCGTAATCAACGCAGTATTGCACGTAAGGCAAAAACACGTGATATGTTTTTAGAGATCATCAATATCAAATCAAACGATATTACTCGCGAGAATGCAAATATGAATGCAGATACTCCTGCGGGAATGATGATGAAATTTTCCAGCGAAACAACCAAACCATTCGTTGATGACTATTTATTAAGTGAAGAAATTAAAGAAGCGGTAGAAAAAAATTATTTGCACATCCATGATAAAGATTATTACCCGACAAAGAGTCTTACTTGCGTACAACATCCTTTAGATCATATCTTAAAATATGGCTTCTCCGCAGGACATGGAGAATCACGTCCGGCAAAGCGTATTGAGACAGCCAGCATTTTAGGTTGTATCTCTTTAGAAACGGCCCAAAATGAAATGCACGGAGGACAAGCTATTCCTGCTTTTGATTTTTATTTAGCTCCATACGTACGAAATAGCTTTATCGAAGAGATTAAAAATTTAGAAGATCTTACCGGAGAAGATTATAGTCATCTATATCAAATAGAATTAGAGGACTATATAAACCGACCTTTAGATGATTTAAAAGGAGAAGCACGTATTATACAACACGCCATGAATAAAACCGTCAGCCGTGTCCATCAATCTATGGAGGCTTTCATTCATAATATGAATACTATCCACTCCCGTGGAGGTAATCAGGTTGTATTCAGTTCTATTAATTACGGGACAGACACTTCAGCCGAAGGACGTTGTATCATTCGTGAAATTCTTAGAAGTACTTATCGTGGAGTCGGGAATGGGGAGACGGCTATTTTCCCTATCCAGATTTGGAAAAAGAAACGAGGTGTAAGTTACTTGCCGGAAGACCGTAACTACGATCTGTATCAGTTAGCTTGTAAAGTAACAGCTCGTCGTTTCTTCCCTAATTTCCTAAATTTAGACGCAACATTTAATCAAAATGAAGATTGGAAAGCAGATGATCCCAAACGATATATTCATGAAGTGGCAACTATGGGATGTCGAACACGTGTATTTGAAAACCGCTTTGGTCCTAAAACTTCTATTGGTCGAGGAAACCTCTCTTTCTCAACCATCAATATCGTTCGTTTAGCAATCGAATGTATGCCTATCGAAAACAAAGAAGAGCGAATTGCCCGGTTCTTCGCCAAATTAGATCACATGTTAGAGGTTACAGCACATCAGTTACACGAACGTATGGAATTTCAAAAAACGGCTTATGCCAAGCAATTCCCTCTATTGATGTCATCTCTGTGGTTAGGAAGTGATAAACTAAAACCCAACGACACAATCGCTTCTGTAATTAATCAGGGTACATTAGGTATCGGCTTTATCGGATTAGCCGAATGTTTGGTGGCATTGATCGGGAAACATCATGGAGAAGACGAAGCAGCCCAAGAGCTGGGATTGAGAATTGTGACCTATATGCGTGATCGTGCCAACCAATTCTCTGAAAAATATCAGCATAATTACAGTATCTTGGCAACTCCTGCCGAAGGTTTGTCAGGGAAATTCACACGTCGTGACCGTAAGCAATTTGGGATCTTACCGGGAATTACAGATCGCGACTACTATACCAACTCAAACCATGTCCCTGTTTACTACAAATGTAGTGCTCGACATAAAGCAGAGATAGAGGCTCCTTATCATGATCTAACACGTGGAGGACACATTTTCTACGTTGAAATGGATGGGGACGCGACACACAATCCGGAAGTTATCATGCAGGTTGTCGATATGATGGATCGTTACAATATCGGTTATGGCTCTGTTAATCACAATCGCAATCGTTGTTTGGAATGTGGGTATGAAAACGCAGATGTAAAATTAGAAAAATGTCCCAAATGTGGAAGTACACATATTGATAAACTGCAACGCATTACCGGCTATTTAGTCGGAACGACAGATCGTTGGAACAGTGCCAAATTATCAGAATTAAATGATCGTGTTACCCACAATTAAAAAAGAGAAATATGCTTTCTATCATAGATATCATTGAAGATACAACGGTCGATGGCCCCGGTTTTCGAACAGCTATTTATGCAGCAGGCTGCCCCAATGCGTGTCCCGGATGTCATAATCCGGAATCGTGGGATATTAAAAAGGGGAAACAAGTTTCGACTGAAGAGATCTTAGAAAAGGTATTGGCTGACGATTTTGCAAATGTAACCTTCAGCGGTGGTGACCCTATGTTTCAACCGGAAGGATTCACCGAGTTAGCACGAGCAATTAAAGAAAAAAGCCAAAAGAACATTTGGTGCTATACAGGTTATACCTTCGAGAAACTACTCAATAATCCTAAACAGGCAGAGCTTCTTAAATACATAGATGTCTTAGTAGACGGAAAATTCAAACAGGCATTACGAGATGAGAGTCTTCTCTTTCGAGGGAGTAGTAACCAAAGATTAATTGATGTGAAGGCTTCGCTTAGAGAGAATAAGACCGTTTGTGTAAATTATAATCCATATATATAGTCATTTTTTCATCGGAAACCTCCGCAGCGCTGCCGGCAAGCTTTCAGACATTCCTGAAACCTCGACGGCGCCGCTGGCAAGCTTTCAGAAGCTCCAGAAACCTCGACGGCAGCGCTGGCAGACTTTCAGAAGTTCCAGAAACCCCGCCGGCGGTGCTGGCAGACTTTCAGGAGGTCCGGAAACCTTCCCAGCGCTGCCGTCAGGTAGAAATTGATTTTATAAGGCTGGATTACCTACTTTTCCTGCAAACAAAACTGTTCCTGTACTAAATTCAGAAAGTATAAAACCAAACGGACGATTGAAATCGACTTTTAATGTAGGAGTCTCTACAACGCCTGCTCCATTACTCGTCATCTCCATTCCTAAACCGGAAACAGCAGCAGCCACTGTCCCCTCCTCTTCTACTTCAATCATTGTAATCTGTTTTACCCAAGAGATATATAAATCTAATAAACTCATTCTACTAAAATCGGCTGAAGAACTGAAAGCCTCTTGAATACCCATTGCTTTTAAAATAGAGACTAATTCAGAATCATTCGTTTTCGTTGCAAAACGAGGTATTGACAAAGTTGTTTTATACCCAACAAGTCCACGATTTAACCATTGATTCCATTTCTCAGCAGTCAAACCTTGCCATAATTTATCAATACTCTGGTTGGAATCTGCCGGTAAAAAAGCATACATATTAAAAGCACCGTTTCCATAAGGCAGCCTGACAATGATAACTTCATCATTGCTTACACATTGCATTATTTCGTTTGCTTTCTGCATCATTGGCACAGATTTCTTTGTCCCATCAGCCAATATAAATTCTTTATCTTCCGTCTTAGATTTTTCAAACACAGATTGCCATGTTCCTTTAAAATACAAAGCGTCTAATAATATAGCCTCTGCTCCTTTAATCTCATTTACACTCTCAACAAATTCCGGAATCATCCCATTAGTCTGTTCTTTACTCCAGGCATTTATCTCATCCATTGTTGTCTCATCAAAAGGTAAATTATCCTTTAACGCAGCAAAGTAATATTTCTGACTCTGTGACACATAATCTGAAAGGAAAAGTTTATCACGCTTTCCCCACAAACTATTGGCATTTATAAAGGTAGAGGTATTGTCTATTTCAGGAAGAGCCGTTTGTAACGCCAACATATATTCATTAATATCCTGACTTGAATATCCCTCAAAGCCTAATGTCTTTTGTATCTGTTCATACGTATCTTTGTCTGCTCCATTCAATGCCATCCCCATTACTAATGAGATACCTAAAGGGGAATAGCAATAATTCACATTATTACCTCTTTCTTTTGCTAATATATTCATCAGTTCAAAAGAGAAACCCTGTACTTGTGTATTAATAGCCTTACCAGCTTCTGTCAACACAATATTTTCACGTGCTTTCAATTCTACTTCAGGAAGTTCTTCTGTTGGTTCTTCTATTGTAGTTCCCAAATCATCTGAAGAACAGTTGAAAAATATGAATGCCATTCCTAATAATACATATCTAAATTTCATATTCATAAAATATTCTCCCATATTTTAATTAGCAGATCTTCTAATTTCTGGTATAATCTGAACGCTATTACTAAAATCATAATTTGAAGGATTATAAACTCCTGCATTATAATAACCATCATAAGAACCATTCCACCCCCAATTAAAATTCCAACTTGTACTTAAAATTTCTCCGTCATTTAAATGAGGATTAACAATTGTAGACCAAACTCCTACATAATTATTGTTTGAATCATAAACATCCCAATCACACATATAAGTATACTTAAGTTCTTTACTTCCCATAAGAACCCATGCATGCCCTCCATTCGCTTCATCTACACCTCGAATATAAAGAGGCCTTCCATTAGAAAGAGACTGCTTAATCAATGTCTCATTATAACTATTTACGGAAGCTGATGTATACCCCATATTTTGTAGTGCACTATAAGCATTATAAATATTAGAACCGCTACCACTTGGTTGATAATTCATATCTGTTTGCCTTCCTATCTCACGCAATAATGCAGCAACAGCTTTTGCATCAGTTGTCAAAGAAGTAAACTTCGTTGATAAATTAGCCCAATTCAGTGATAATGTAGAAGAATATGCTTCAGAATAAATAGATGTTGGGTATTGGTGAACAGACATAATTTGACCTAAAGCAACAGCAACACAACCTGCTGGACATTGTGTTCCATCCACTATTGGACATTCACTATTATAAGGATAACGTTGTCCCCATTGTGCCGTTAATAATGGTCCAACAGTCACTTCTGCATATCCCCAATAATACTGCGGGTTACAATAATAATATCCCTCTTCATCAATAGAATCTGTGGGATAAGGATGTAAATCTGTTATCACAGACCCATCGTAATCAGCTAAAGCAGCCATAAACATCTGAACTCCAGGAACCTCTACATCCTCTGTTAGATTTCCATTATCAGAATATGCTAATACTCTGTTTACACAATCACTCGCAGAAAGAACAACAAACCCTGCATTATCTTCATAATTTACAATATAAATATCATCATTATCACTTGTTGATTTCGTTACATTATCAGATTTACCCCATTTGGTTGTGCTATAAAGGATCGTCTCTTTTACTTTTTTAGAAACTAATCCTGCTTTTGTTGCAGCAGATGAAGAAAACTCTAAAGGTATAGCCAGAGCGACCTCCTCGATTTCTTCTGCATTTAAAACATATCCTACCTTATTTTTAGGATCGAAATCACTCTGGCTTTTTAATCCTTGTTTTTTTGATGTCAATAAAGAATCATCATTATTACATCCAATCAATACCAGCCCTAACAAAAAGGGCAATAAAAATCTAAACATTCTCATTTGTTTTAAAATTAAAAGATTAATAATTAACATAAACTTTCTGACCGTAATAATACTGTCATTATAACGAATCTCCACATAATAAACACCCGGCTCTAATTTGACTAAAAGCAGATATTCATCGCCTTGCAGAGGGGAACTCGCATACTCGGTGACACAAAAAATCGCCCCGTTTTTCATATATCAAATAACGTTCGCAAGATAAGAAATTATTTAATAATACAATAAGATTTCTTTAACCTAAAGACACCATTTTCTTATTTTTTAGTATTATTTCTATTTATGCTTTGTAGTTCATTTCTATACTACAACTTTTATCATATAAATAATCGTGTTAGCCACAATAAAAAAAGAGAACTATGCTTTCTATCATAGATATCATTGAAGATACAACGGTCGATAATCCAGATTTTCGAATGGTTATTAAATTAAAAAAAAGATATTGGCTGACGATGTCTTAGTAGACGGAAAATTCAAACAGGCATTACGAGATGAGAGTCTTCTCTTTCGAGGGAGTAGTAACCAAAGATTAATTGATGTGAAGGCTTCGCTTAGAGAGAACAAGACCGTTTGTGTAAATTATAATCCATATATATAGTCATTTTTTCATCTGAAACCTCCGCAGCGCTGCCGACAAGCTTTCAGACATTCCTGAAACCTCGACGGCGCCGCTGGCAGGTAGAAATTGATTTTATAAGGTGATTCTATCCTGTGAAAGATTACAAACTATTTTACTAACTCTATATACGGATAAAGAGATATTTGATTTTTTGCGACTTTATCTTCGTCTGAATCTGTTTCTAATATTTTATAATCATTGATATCCCACTTTAATTCATCATTAATATAAATTTGAGCAGGACGAAGAAATTGTTTATAAGTCTGAACATCCCTAACACCAAATAGAAAATCTATATTTTCCTCAAATAACCATTTACAAGTTATTTTATCTGTACTAACAGTGCCATCTTCTTTTTGCCAAGTTACAAACATAGAAGCTTCTTTATTTCCATCATAATAAAAATTTAATGGCAACGAAAAAACATCTTTCTTTTCACAAGAAGCTAAGAAAGTTCTCATATATTGAGAATTAGGCAAAAAATCTTCTAATAGAGGATACCTAACCAACCCCATCCCGATTAAATTATATAAATAATTAGGATTAGGATTGTTTATAGGATTATTTTTAACATAGATAACAGGGACATTTCCACTTGTTATAGAATAATAAGCGAATGAAGGATGATAAGTACCAATATAACTATTTGTAAACAGAACATCCTCTGACAATTCTACTTCGTCATATTCATAATCTATTCTGATTTGTTCAAATGGAACCTTTTGCTCATCAACTAATAAATCATTCTGATATTTATCTGATACAGATAAATATAAAGATGAGAAATACATATATTCAGAATAAGGAACTGCAGATGTACTTTCGTCCACATCTTCACTACAGCTCAGAAAGAATACACTACTTATACATATTACAATATACAAAAATATCTTCATAACTCTTATTTTTTTCTGATATTATAAACCATTTTTCGATTATAATCATATCCTAACCAGGGATTTGCACAATAATAAAAAGTATTATCAATATATCCCCAACCCCAATTCATCAAATAATATGGATTTTGTTCTCCAGTTTTTCTAACACGCATTATTTCTGCATCCTCAGGCACATATCCCGTAGCTTCATAAAGAGAATCATTACAAAACGCATATATTTCATCATATTCATAAATATCCTTTTTATATCCATCTATAACCCAAGAATGCCCTTCTCCACTACTAGTTTGTCCTCGAACAATAATAGGTATTCGACTTTTCAAAGAGGATTCTATTGTTTCAAAATCTGGAGAACCATATTCACTTGTAATCCCTAAATCATCAAATACAGACGGTATATCTGATGTAAAAGCACTTGAACCCCCAGCTGCATAAATTGTATTCAATAACTTACCACCAACATACGCAATCATCATTTCTGATAAAGTATTCCCTGATAAATTCATATCATCAAATACAGAACTCGTAAAATTCCCAAAAGTTTGTGTATAATTTCCAGCATACCCTACACAAGAACCTGTAGAGGGCATTGTTTGAGGATAACCAATTTTATAATGGAGATAATATAAAACTTGAGAAGCAGCAACAGAAACACAACCAGCAGGACAACGCGTACTACTTGTTGACGTAGTATACGGTACATAATCATTATTTGATTGAGACCAACTTGTTTGTAATATATGATTAATACTGTCAACAGAGGTTAATACAGTTTCTGAACCTATTAAAGTCCAAACATAGGAATCAGATTCTGATTCATCTACAGACAATAAAGCAACTTGGCTAATAGAACTATCAATTCCTACCCATTTTTTTAATGCTTCTGAATATACTTCATAATCTGTCGTCTTCTTTAATTTTTTTAATCCATCTCTTATATCTTGTAAACCAATATGAAAAACCTTCCATATTACCAATATCTTTCAATGAAAGATGACCTGTTTCTGAATAAGCAAGAATTGCTTCAGTTCGTTTATCTCCTGAGAATAAACACCAGCCATCTGAATAATTAACTAAATACATAACGGTGTCTGTCCCTGAAACAATCGGCTCGATAGTTTCTTCTGAAATTGTTCTCGCTTTAGAGTTTGATGGGATAGACATAATGTTTGATTCGCCATATAAGTTTTGAGCTCCTCTATTGAAACATTAAACACATCAGACGATTCAGCCTTAGTAGTCTTAAAATTAACAACTACTTTGGTTTTCAACTCAGAACCCGTATTTTCTGGCAAAAGGACATCCAATTGATTTTCACAACTGGTAAAAAACACACAAACAGTAAGAAATAGAAACAAATACTTTTTCATGCTACAAAATTTTTAAAGATTAATATTCTATAAAATCCATCAACAGTAATATTACTGTCATTATAACGAATCTCCACATAATAAACACCCGGCTCTAATTTGACTAAAAGCGGATATTCATCGCCTTGCAGAGGGGAACTTGCATACTCGGTGACACAAAAATCGCCTCGTTTTTCATATAATCAAACAACGTGCCTAAGATAAGAAATTATTTAATAAAACTACAACTTTATAATAAAAATACCCCGGCGAGGTAGTTCTATTTACCAGTCGGGGGATAAAAATTGATAACCAATAATCTTGCGATTAAAATCTTTCTGCCGGAGCACCTTCAGGTCGTTTAGGACGACTTCTTTCCATATAGCCTTGAAACTTCTTATACTGTTCTTCAGTAAGAATTGACTTTATAGAAGCGTCACGTTCTTTCATCATAGCGTCCATCTTTTCCTTCATCTCCTCACGACTAAGTTGCTGTTCACTGTCTCTGTCAGGACGCATTGCTTCCATTTTTGTTCGAAAAGCTTTCTCATTTTCCTTCCACTTAGTCACTTGTTCATCCGTCAGAGATAAATCCTCTATTAATTCTCTCGTCAACATTGGCCCCCGAGGTCCACCATGAGGAGGTCTTTGCTCCCGACAAGAACAACAGCAACAACCATGAGACGGTCCTTTTCTAAAACCCGGTCCTTCTGACTGTGCATTACTATAAATTGGAAACAGAAGAACCAACCCCACAAAAATGATTATACCCTTTATTTTCATATCTATATCACTTTATTTTTCAGGATAAAAATAAAAACATCCTTTCAAGCCCTCAAATAAATTAAACAGATACAAAAAATCTAATTACCAAATCCACATTTTTATCCTCGAATAAGAAATTCATTTGAAATAACACGAATTCTATCTGTATTTATTCCCGTTTCACCGATATGATTTCTTTCTTTACGTTTTATTCCCTACTTTTGTTTATAAGATGGGAACAAATTATTCTTTTAAATCGTTATGAATAATAGCGAAAACACACAACAAAGACAGATGAAACGTTGGATAAAATGGGCTGGGATTGTATGTCTAATACCTTTTGTATTAGTCCTGCTCCTTTCAATTCTTTTATATATTCCTCCTTTTCAAAACTTTGCAGTACGGATAGCGACCCAACAGGTTAGTAAAGTAACTGATATGGACATTCATATCGGACGTATAAACCTATCTTTTCCTCTAAATTTAAACCTGCAAAATATAGAGGTAGTTACTCCTTCTGACACTTTACTCTCTTTAGAAAGTTTCCAGGTAAACATACACCTCATGCCTTTACTGCAAAAAGAGATTCTCATTGACGCTATTAATTTACAAGGAGGTAGAGTTAATTCAGGCGATCTCATTGATGGGATAAAAATAAATGGAACAGTAGGGAACTTCTATGCCAAAGCAGACCGTATTGATTTAGACACAGAAACCATAAGATTAAATCAAATCAATCTTTCTGATACAAATATCGCATTAGAACTAAACGATACAACCTCCCAAGAAGATACGACCTCTACTCCTACTAATTGGAAGTTCATATTAGATCAAATCAATCTGGATCAAGTCTCTTTTGCCATGCAAATAGCAGACAATTCATTATCAACTTCTATTCCAAAAGCTTGTTTAACAGACGGATTCATTGATTTAGGACAAACGCAATATAGGGTAACACAATTCCAACTTACCCAATCTACACTCGCTTATACAAACAAGAATGAAATTGTATCTTCTGGTTTTGATCCTTCACATATCGCTTTCCAAAATATTAATATTCAATTAGACTCACTATTATATAAAGGGAAAGAGATACAAGGACAAATCAAGCAGTTCACTGCAGACGAACGTTCAGGGCTATCGATTACCTCACTCACAGGAGACATATACAGCGACAGTGCAACCATTAGCATACCTGAACTCTTATTGAAAACTCCATATTCTGAAATTCGTTTTTTAGCAACCATCCCTTGGAGTTCTATTGAAGATAATCCGACAAAATCTTTACACTCTTTATTAACTGCCTCTATCGGGAAAGAAGATGTATTTCTTTTTGCCTCTTCCCTACCTCAAGAATTCAAGCAAATTTATCCCCCCGAGAGGATGAATTTAACGGCAGGTGTGGAAGGAAATTTCTCTACATTATACCTGCGTCAGCTAAAGGGAGAACTACCGGGGGCTATTACTGTAAATATGGCAGGAGAGATCAAATCTTTAACAGATAGCATTCGTCGTTCAGGTGATTTACGATTAAATGCACAGACGAAAGATCTAAGTTTCATCTTAAGTTTGCTTCCTTCTTCTGAACGTCCCCGTTATCATCTTCCGGAGATGCAACTAAACGGAGATGTAACTTTGCGTAATCAAACTTACGAAGCTCTCCTTTCTTTAACGGAAGGACAAGGGGTCGTTGAACTAAATGCCAATTACAACCCAACACATGAATCTTATAAAGTAGATCTCAAAATAGATAGTCTAAAACCGACCCATTTTCTACCTTTAGATTCATTATATCATTTGACAGCTTTCATCCAAGCGGAAGGGAAAGGGTATGATCCTTTTCATTCCTCAACATGGGCAAAACTAAAGGGGGGTATCCAAGACATTCAGTATGGTACCTATTCAGTTTCAGATATTCAGTTAAATGGTACTTTTGAGAAAAATCAATTACAATTTGATTTACTCAGCCAGTATCCTTTGGCTCAAATGGATTTATCATTAAATGCTACTTTTAATAAGAAGATAGTAGACGCAATGTTAACGGCGGAGATACAAAATCTGGATTTTTACGGTATGCATTTAATGGAAGATTCATTAGCAACTGCTTTTACTCTTTCAGCAAAAGCACAAACAGACCTAAGCAAAAATAATTCCTTAGACCTCACATTAGGTAATTGGAAACTATTCACACAAAAAGGGACTTACCGTCCTAAATCTTTAACTCTTCATGCCAACAGCAAGCAAGATACACTCTATACTTCATTCCATGCCGGAGATTTAGATATGGTCCTTACAGGCAGTACGGATATTGAAGCCATTGTTGATAAATTCACTCAGATAAGTGAGAAACTTACCTTTCAATTGGAACATGACTCAATGATTGATATTCCGACCCTCCGTCCATTACTTCCAACTTTAGATTTAACAATCAAAGCAGGAAGAGACAATCCTGTTTATAATATCTTACAGCAATATTCAATAGCTTTTGATCAATTCCATATTAAAGCAAACAGTTCTCCTGAAAAAGGATTCTTTTTAGATGCCGATCTTTTTAATCTGATACAAGATACAACTAAGATTGACTCCATTTGTTTTATTGTCCATCAAGACTCATTGGGTTTGCTATATACTGCCAAAGCTATTAAAACAAAATTCCGACAGCAACAACCATTCACAGCTAGTCTACAAGGGAAAATACGAAACACATTCACTGATACAGAAATACAATATACAGATGGAAAAGGGAAGACCGGTCTATTGTTAGGTGCTCGTATAGATAAAGAACAAGAAGGTTTACGATTACACCTCTTCCCGGAAAAACCGATTCTGGCTTTTCGTCCATTCAAATTAAATACAGACAATTACGTTTTATATCGTGATATCAAGAATATCGCAGCTAATATTCATTTAACAGGTGAAAAAAATGCCTCTCTTTGGATCCACTCCGTTCCCGGAGAAGAAAAGACAGAAGAAGTTCATGCTGAGTTAAGCCAAATAGATTTACAGACTATATCTGAAGGGATACCAGACCTACCTGCTATGCGAGGAATGTTCAGTGCCAATTTACGCTATGCTCCCTCTGACAGCAGTTTTATGATTGCCGCAGACGCAAATATTGATAGTCTATTTTATGAAAATGGACGAGTAGGAGAACTTATGCTCAACACAATCTATCTACCTCTTAGTGCAAAAGAACACCAAGTAGATATTCACCTATTTAGAGATCGCAATGAGATATCCACCATTAATGCTTATTACACGTCTGAAAAAGAGAACTATTTAGAGGGGAATATGTCTTTAACTGATTTACCTTTGGAAATGCTCAACCCTTTTATCCCCGAGAATATGGCAAAACTAACTGGAGCTTTACAAGGCGAATTATCTATTCATGGTACACCAACTACACCTGATATCAACGGATACTTCCAAATGGATAGTTCTTCCGTTTACGTAACAGCAGCAGGGACCTCTTTCCGCTTAGATTCTCAAGAGGTTCAAATAAAAGACAATCTGATTCATTTCGACAAATACAATATTTATGCCTCTGGTAAAAATCCTTTTGTTATAGATGGGTCTATTGATATGCATAACCCATCCCAAATGCTTGCAGACTTAAAATTAACAGCTCAAAACATGGAACTGTTAAATGTCAAACGAAATAAAGAGAGCATGGTATATGGGAAATTACTTGTTAATTTAAATTCAACAGTAAAAGGGCCTCTTGAATCTTTAACCATGAGAGGAGATTTACAACTGTTAGGAGGAACAGATGTTACTTACGTCTTGCAAGAATCTCCCTTAACAGCACAAGATCGACTCACAGACCTTGTTACTTTCACTGATTTCTCCGACACAATACAAATGCGTCGCCGCCGTTCGGAAGCCCCTCTTCCTATCGGAGGATTAGATATGCTAATGACTATCCGTATTGATCAAGCAGTACGGATTAATGCAGATATCACTCCTGACCAGTCCAGTCGAATTGAATTAGAAGGAGGTGGCGATTTATCATTCCAATACACAACACAAGGAGAAATGATTCTAAACGGACGCTATACGCTTTCCGGAGGTATGGTTAAATATGCTATGCCTATTATTCCTTTAAAAGAATTCAACATTCAAAACGGTAGCTACGTTCAATGGACAGGGAACATCATGGACCCCACATTAAATCTGACAGCGACAGAACGTATGCGTGCTTCTGTTTCTCAAGATGATGGCAGCTCACGATTAGTAACTTTCAATGTAGGAGTCGCAATCAAACAGACATTAGAGAACCTACAACTACAATTTGTACTCTCCGCACCTGAAGACCAAAATATGCAACAAGAACTAAACAAGATGGGAGAAAGTCAACGATCACAAATTGCTGTCACCATGTTAGTCACAGGTATGTATCTTAACATTAACGATACCGGAGGGAAGAAGCAAAATCTTAATATGGGTTCTGCCTTGAATAGCTTCTTACAAAGTGAAATCAATAATATCGCTGGGAACGCTTTAAAATCTGTTGATATCACATTAGGTATGGAGCAATACGATCAAAATGGTAGTGGAGCCGGAGGAGAAAGAACCGACTTTTCATTCCGTTTTGCAAAGCGTTTCTATAATGATCGAATCAGTATCATTTTAGGTGGACGTGTTTCAACCGGGCAAGATGTAAATGCAGGACAGTCACAACAATTTATTGACAATGTCTCTATTGAATACCGACTCGATAATAGTGGTACTCGTTACATCAAACTCTTCCATAATAAGAATTACGAAAGCTTGTTGGAAGGAGAAATTACAGAAACCGGAGCCGGTATTGTCCTACGAAAGAAAATGCTTCGTCTCCGCGAACTCTTCATTTTTAAGAAGAACAAAGTTAAACCTGTAACAGAAGAAAAGAAATGAAAGAAATAAAACATATTATTTATCTCTTCACTATACTCCTATTCGTTTCTTGTTCCACGACAAAGAATTTACCGGAAGGTGAGGTTTTATATACGGGAATTAAAAACATTGAAATTACAAATGAAGATAAGAGTAAAGAAGGAGAAGAAGCTTTAACAGAAATTGAAGCTGCTCTCGCCTATCCACCCAACAATGCATTATTGGGTAGCTCTTCCATTCGTATTCCTTTCCCTTTTGGTTTATGGGTTTATAATGCTTTTGTAAATAAGAAGGGGAAAATAGGGAAATGGATATTCAATAAATTGGCAGCAAAACCAGTCTTTATTAATACTGTCAATCCCGAAGTTCGTACCAAAGTCGCTTATAATTTACTTCGTGAATATGGCTACTTCAATGGGAGCACCTCCTACGAGATAACACCAGACAAGAAAAATCCTAAGAAAGCAAAGATTCATTACAAAATAGAAATGAACAACGCCTATACGTATGACAGTATTGCTTACGTTCGATTACGCCATCGAATTGATACCTTAATCCAACGTAATATCGGAAATCGACTTATAAATAATGGTGATAATTTCAACGTTGTTCAATTGGAAGCTGAACGCCAACGAATATCTTCCCTACTTCGGAATAACGGATATTACTACTTTCGTCCGGAGTTTATTAGTTACCAAGCTGATACAATTCAACATCCTGGGAAAGTAGCCCTTCGTATTTCTACCAAGCCAGGATTATCTCGCACGGTATTACGTCCTTGGAAGATCGGGGACATATCGGTTCATCTAAATGGATATAATAATGAATCCCCAACTGATTCTATCCAATATAAAGACCTTAAAATCTTTTATGAGGGGAAACTCCGGGTACGTCCAAATGTGTTATACGACCGGCTAAAGTTCCATACAGGAGATCTATACTCCCAGCTACAACAAGAGAAAACACAAACCAACTTTTCTCGCTTGGGTATCTTTCGCTATTCAGAAATGCAATATACACCCAAAGATACCAGTCGTCGTTGCGATACATTAAACCTACAAATCAACACTGTCTACGATTTACCTTTAGACGGAGAATTGGAATTAAACGTAACAACAAAAAGTAATGACCAGACAGGTCCCGGAGCTGTATTCAGTGTAACCAAGCGAAATATTTTTGGAGGTGGCGAAACTTTTAGTGTAGGTCTACGTGGTTCTTATGAATGGCAAACCGGAAAACGAGTAGCAGGGAAGAGTTCTGCCATCAATAGCTGGGAATTAGGTGCCAGTGGGACATTGACATTCCCCCAAGTTATCTTCCCCAGTTTGTTCAAAAGAGATATGAACTATCCTTCAAGTACCTCATTTCGTATTTATATAGATCAATTAAATCGGGCTAAATTCTTTAAGATGTTAGCCTTTGGAGGAAGTGCTTCATACGAGTTCCAACCTTCCGCAACCAGTCATCACTCAGTAACTCCATTCAAACTAACCTACTCTTTGTTACAAAGAACGACAGCTGAGTTTGATTCTATCATAACTGACAACCCTGCTTTAGGACAAAGTCTCGAGAATCAATTTATCCCTGCAATAGGATATACTTATACTTACGATGATTCACCCATCACAACAAAAAAGAATCATCTATGGTGGCAATCGTCCATTACACAAGCTGGACTCATCATTGACGCCATATATGCCGCAGCAGGAAAGAGTTTTAACAAACGAGACAAACAGCTATTAGGAAATAAGTTTGCTCAATTCATCAAAGTAACCAGTGAAATTCGTTACAACTATGCTTTAGGAGGAAACCAACATTTAGTCGGTCGCCTGATGGCAGGTATTGCGTATAGCTACGGGAATGCGACAACTACTCCTTATAGTGAACAATTTTATATAGGAGGAGCTAATAGTATTCGTGCCTTTACCATCCGAAGTATCGGCCCCGGAAGTTATCACCCAACTGACTCAAAATATGGTTATTTAGATCAAACTGGTGATATTAAAATTGAAGCTAATTTAGAATATCGTTTTCCTATCTTAGGAGATTTACATGGAGCTACCTTTTTAGACGCTGGAAACGTTTGGTTACTCCGCAACGATGAACAGCGTCCCGGAGGACAATTCAAATGGAACCGCTTTTGGAAAGACTTAGCTTTAGGAACAGGTATCGGCTTACGTTATGACTTAACGTTCTTAGTTATTCGTGTAGACTGGGGTATCGGCCTACATGTTCCCTACGATACGGATAAGAAAGGTTATTACAACATTCCTAAATTCAAAGATGGTATGGGCGTTCATTTAGCAATTGGTTATCCTTTCTAAAAAGATAGTTATCCATTGAACGAAACCTATCGTTTGTTCAATGGTTAACTATCTTTTTAAAACTATTTCAGCCATTTTTTCACTCCTCCATGATGGGAACATGTTCCTCTCCGATTTCTACTAAAACTATACGTTCCATCACGACATAGAGCCGTAGCACCCGCTGGTACTGAATTATAATAAGTAGGGGATTGTACCTTTATTCCTTCCGAATTTGTATAATACTTATTTTTAGAGCTTTGTTTTACTAAATATTTAGTTGAAATATATCCAACCTTACCATTATACTCAATAGGAACCCATTGACAGTTACAAGTTTCATCAATACTGACTTTTGTTCCCGCAGGAACAACATCTATTACTAAATAACTTTCACCAGCCCCAGCTCTCATGTTTAAGTTAGTGGCTGTATAACGCACTCCATTTTGGGCATAAATAATAGTAGTCCAAAAGAAAGTTATTAAAAAGAAAAATATACGTTTCATAAGCAGAAAAATTATCAATATTTTCTAATCATTTATGAAAGCTCTCCAAATATACCCAATAATACCTTCATAAGATACTTTATAATAATTTTTATTAGAAACCTTTTCTAATATTGTAACAGATCCATTTCTTACTTCAGCGATTCTTTTACCTCTATTCGAATCAGGAGAATCTAATATAGGAGCAAATTTAGAAACACTCACTTTACCAGAATACTCTTTTACACTAATATTACTCGAATATTCCCCAATATCACTTCCAATACTATTATCCCCATCTTCCCAAGATCTAAAATATCGATGACATTTATTTAACCATTTAATTATACTTCTAGCATTAGCTCCATTTGATAAATCACACTGAAGACTCTCATTCAATTGTCTCGTAAATTTTTTTATTATATTCATTTGGCTTTGGTTAAACCCATCTGTTAATTCCGCAATTTCATCTAAAGTATCTAGAATTTCTTCAACTTCACAATCTATCAAATATCGATTCTGATCTGCTTGTTGCTGTTTATAAATCATAGTCTGTTGAATCACTCCTAAATTATAAGGAGATGTATATTCCCTATACGTTCGTGGAGAACTGTATTGTGAAGTTTGAGCAAAAGAATTTAATCCACTCAATAAAAAGAGTAGACAAAGAACGTATTCATTAAATATAAAAAAGGATTTAGAATTCATAACTATAATTATTAATCTTCCCTGTCCCTGCCGGTCAGTATTTATAAAAAAGGAGTGTAAGGACTATCGTTTATTACCTTCTTGAAATTCAAATCTATCAGTATTCAAGAAAAATAATACCGAAACACTTCTCATAAACTATTTTTCATATAACTCAAAAATACCTTTGAAAACAGAAATATTTATTTATAAATTAAAAAATAACATACTATCCCCTATTTTTGCACTATATTCATAAATTCGGATAACATTAGTAAGATTGGGATCTACCACATCAGAAATTCCCCTATTTCTATCTATTGAAACAGGAGATATATCATTCCAAATTTGTCGGCCCTGATAATCTTTTCTTAAACAATATCCGACAACATAATTTCCTTTTACTCGAATAAGAATATTTTTAAGACCTTTTTGAGTATAATACACAGCTTGAATAGTCTTTGATTTTTGCTGATACTGATACTGTCGTTCTATAAATACCGACTCTTTAATTGCTGCGACTTGTCCATTTACACCACAAACTAAAACTGTAAAAACGAGACTAATAACTTTCAATGTTTTCATTTTCCTACTCAATTATTTCCTTCCCTGTCTCCGCCGGTCAGCATTTATAAAATAAGAAAGCGTGGAGACCATCGTTTATTATCCTTTTAAGGCTCTCGACTGCCCACACTCAATAATAAACAAGGTCTCCACGCTTGATATTGCATATAAATCTCCCATCTCTGAGATACATATATAACAAACACAAGCGTAGAAACGATTTGCCTACTACCTCGAGTGTCAGAATTGTCGAGATTCTAAAAGGAGGTAATATCGAAACGCTTCTACGTTACTTTTTCAATACGAAGCAAAGATAATTTATTTTTTTATTTTTAAAGCCCAAACAAATTAATTTTAGTAAGGATATAAAAAAATAGACAACATTGATAATGATCTCATTTTTATTTCTACATTTGGACATAGAAACTTTTAAACTGACTATTACCCATGAAACCTCTAAAACATTTCATTACAGTTACAACAATTTATGTATTGTGTTCTTGTTCTACAAATGAAAGACGAATATCTATTATAGAACAGTTTCCAACAATTACAGAAATCTCTCCTTTAGAAATTCCTGTTGATTCGTTTCTTGGTAAGCCTTATCAAATTACTAATGCGGGAGACAAACTAATTATTGCAGATATTATAGATGAAAAGCTGATTCATATCTATGATTTAAAAGAGCAGAAAACAGTTAAACAATTATTCTCAAAAGGCAGTGGACCTAATGATCTCCTCTTACCTATATATATAAATACTGTTGATACAAGTACCATAAATATATTTCAAAGACAAAATTCTGTTTATACGGAATATCACATCTCCAATTTACTTCAAGGAGACTTAAATCCTATTACCAAGGTTACTTGTAGTAATTCTGATGATATAAAGAAAATATTCAATGATAAATTTATTGGTAATGGATTTTTTAAAGAAGGAGCTTTGGGAGTATTCAATAATGAGGGAGTTCTTATCAAAGAATGGAACACCTATCCTGATTTCATTTATAAATTACCCAATCCTTCTTCTAAATTCCTCTTGGGCCAACAATATTTTGAATTCAATCCTCAAACACATCTGTTGATGACAGCTTCTATATTTACCGGAGATATTCAGGTTTTCAACGTAAACGATCAATTAGAAATAACTAAAATAAAGGAATATAAAACACCTATATCAAGTATCGAACGTAGAATTGATAATTCAAATGAAATAAAACCAAATGCAAATGACATTGTTTATTATGAAGATATTGCATGTACTGAACATTTCTTTTATATACTCTATTGCGGAAATCCCATGGGGAAGAAAGAAACCACAGAGAATAATTATATTTTACAATTTGATTCTACTGGGACTCCAATACAAGCAATCAAGACTAATAAAAGGATCTTTAAGTTTTGTGTTTCTCATAATGACTCTACAATTTATGCAATTGCTTTGACAGAAGATTTATCACATAACATAATAAAATTTGATTTGTCAAGTAAAAACTAAAGAAGTACCCCTTAAAGTTAAAATCAACTTTAAGGGGTACTTTCTATATTTATTAGTCTCTTACTCCTGAACAGACAAATTATTCTTTAACGGATTAGAGTACATCTCTAAAATCTTTGTACGTAAGAAATCTTCATCCTTATTGGGTAAATCAATCTTATTCAACTGTCCTTGCAAATAATCATCGAACTGTTTCTTGTCTTTTAAGCTGTAATACTCGCTAAAACGATTTGTTCTTGTCACCATATCATACGCGATGTAGTTACATGGATAGAAATGATAATGTTTATAAATACTTTTATCAATAATAGAAGCAATCGTCGTAATCAACTCATTTTTATCCATCGTTGGATCTAAGTTCTCCAATTCTTCATTAATAGGTGAAGCTAAAGAGAAATGAACTCGACCTTTATTACACAAAAGGCCAGTCTCCATACTTAATAAATCATCTCGTTGACACTTCACAAAGTTAGGATCATCTCGTTTCTGTTGAAACTCTTTTGCCTTTAAATAGTCACAAGGATCATATTCATAAGAGATAGCAACTGGAACTATATTCAATTCCATTAGATTAGAAACAATATCTTTATCTCCACTGATATTTAACATCTTTAATATACTACCTTGCGTACGGTCATTTGAATCTTTAGCACGTCCTTCACGTTGAGCAATCCAAATAGATTCTTTTGTTTCTGTTATTGTATAACGAATATAAGCAGAAAGCTTTTTACTCACTTCTAACATCTGACGAATTGGCACATTACGCTTAACAATAAAACTATTAATCAAACGCACAACAGTTCTAATCCAAGGACGAATTAATAGATTACTACCGATAGCCACCTGTGTCATTCCATATCCAACATCAAACAACATAATGTTTAGAAATGAAGGATCTAAAACAATGTCACGGTGATTAGAAATAAAGGTACAAGGCTTTTTATCCTTTGGCAACCGACTACGCCCTGAAAAAGTCAAAGAGAAGGTTGTTTTTCTTGCCAAACCAGTTACAATTTCATATACCAATTTAGACTTAAAATCTTCTTTAGTCTTAAAAGAACGCATAAGATCAGAAAAAGCTTTCCAATCAACATCCGGCTGAATATAACGAAACGCCCGTTCAAAATCCGCATCAGTAGTCAACGATTCTATCGCCTCTTCTACCTCGTCATTATTTAGCGGTCGAATATCGTCAAAATTATAAGGAACTTCCATATTTTTTATAATTGATAATTGACAATTATGCATTGACAATTAATTAAACTCATTTTCAATAATTTCAGTTAGCACATTTTTGATATCTAACTCGGCTGCACGAACCTGTTGCGGGATAAAGCTGGTTGCAGTCATACCAGGTGTAGTATTAATTTCAAGCAGCTTAGGTTCACCATCTGCCGGAATAATATAGTCTACACGAATTAATCCCTTTGCTCCCAATATATCATAGATTCTTGATGTCTCACGTTGTATCTTTTCGGTAAGTTCAACAGAAATACGAGCAGGTGTAATTTCTTGAACTTGTCCATTATACTTTGCATCGAAATCAAAAAACTCATTATCTGTAACAACTTCAGTAACAGGAAAAACAACCTCCTTCTTCGCAGTCTTATAACATCCGCAAGTCACCTCTGTCCCGTCAATAAAACTTTCAATAACAACTTCTTTTCCCTCTTCAAAAGCTTTAGCTATAGCAGGTTGTAAAGCTGAAAGTTCTTTTACTTTTGTTACCCCAAAACTACTTCCTCCATCATTTGGCTTTACAAAGACAGGAAGACCTAAGCGATTGAGGACTTCTTCCTCTGCAACTGTTTGCCCTTTAAATAAATGAATAGACTCAGCTATCTTTACACCAAAATCTTTTAAGTAATGATTACAAGCATATTTATTAAAAGTCAATGCACTTACAAACATTCCACAAGAAGAATAAGGCATTTCAATCATATCAAAATAACCCTGCAAACGACCATCTTCTCCAGGTGTTCCATGAATCGTAATATACGCAAAATCAAAATGTCTTACTTGACCATCTTCATGAAAACTAAAATCATTCTTATCTATCGGTGTATATTCCCCGTTGGGAAGTTTCACAGCCCACTCACCTTTTTTTACGAGGGCAATATATACATTATATTTCTCTTTATCAAGAAAAGAATAAATTCCTTCCGCACTTTTTAATGAAACAATGACTTCAGAGGAATCACCTCCGGCTACTATAACAATATTCTTTTTCATTTTTATAGTTCTTTAGTATTTGCATATACTCGCCACTTATCAATCAAGGCTGTCATATCTGCAGGAATTTCAGAATCAAAAAACATTTCTACCCCTGTCGTTGGGTGTACAAAACCTAACGTTTTAGCATGTAAAGCCTGTCTTGGACAAATAGCGAAACAATTCTCTACAAACTGTTTATATTTAGAAGATGTTGTTCCTTTTAATATTTCATTACCACCGTACCGCTCATCATTAAATAATGTATGTCCAATATATTTCATATGAACACGTATTTGATGAGTACGTCCGGTTTCTAAACGACATTTTACCAACGTAACATATCCCAATCTCTCCAATACAGAATAATGTGTAACAGCTGTTTTTCCTTGATCACCTTCTGGAAATACAGTCATCTGCATACGATCACGAGGATTTCGAGCAATATTACCTTCTATACGTCCCTCGTCTTCACGCACATTACCCCACACTAAAGCACGATATTCACGTTTAGTCGTCTTATGAAAAAATTGCAAACTAAGATTTGCTTTGGCTTCTGGCTTTTTAGCGACGACCAATAATCCAGAAGTATCTTTATCAATCCGATGAACGAGTCCCAACGCTGGATCATTTGGATCATAAGTAGGATCATCTTTTAAATACCAAGCAAGAGCATTCACTAATGTTCCCGTATAATTTCCATGTCCAGGATGTACAACCAAACCTGCTGGTTTGTTTACTACTAGCAAGTCTTCATCTTCATACACTATTTTTATAGGAATATTTTCAGGATGGATTTCAAATGTACGAGGAGGACGCGTCATCATAATAGTCACAACATCCTCTGGTTTTACCCGATAATTACTTTTCACCGGTTTACCATTCGCCATGATACAACCTGCTTGAGCTGCTGATTGTATTCTATTTCTTGTTGCTCCCACCATACGATCAACAAGAAATTTATCTACACGCAACAACGATTGTCCGCGATCTGCAACGAAGCGGAAATGTTCATACAGTTGAGGAGCTTTATCATCTCCCTCTTCCGGTTGCAACAGGTCATCTACCTGTTCATCATCCATTTCGTCAAAAAACTCATCCATAGTTAAAACCAGTTTTCAACGTCACTATTCAATGACTCTATCGGAGTATTTTCATCTGGAAGTCCTAACGAATCCGTAGGCAATTCATCCTCACCACTACTCACTTTTAACACTAATGGAGCAGTTAATGGGACATGTTCTCCTTTTTCTAAAACACGTCCACGCAACTCAACCGCAATCGCTAAATCTTTATAATCGCCAGGTACATACTCAATCTCTATCTTTTCAAATCCACAAGCTCGAAGAATCGCATACGCCTGTCGGAATGAAAGATCTTCCACTTCAGGCACAGCTGCCATCTGAGAAGTAAGTGCATTTACCGTAACGAATACGATACGTCCCTCTTTTACTTTCGAACCAGCCATTGGAACTAATTCTACAACAGCTCCCGGCTTTACACTTTTCGAAAAAACAGAGTCAATCACATTATAGCGTAAATTATTACTCTTAAAAAATTCTGCAGCTTCCTCAATACCTAATCCTTTGACATCCGGAACTACAACAGCCTCATTATGACGTGTATACACATCAAGCCATTTCAATGTTCCATACATCAAAGCACATACCACGACTATAGCTAACAATAAATTTAAGACATACGGATTTTTTAAAAAACCTTTCATTTCTATCTCATATTTATAGTGAGTTCAAAAATAGAAAACAATGCCTTTAAAACAAAGAAAGTAAAGGCTTTTTAATAAAAACCTTTACTTTCTTTATGAAAATCAAACGGAATGAATTATCCGTTGTATTCGTCAGAAACTGTTAACTTAGCTCTACCCTTTGCACGACGAGCAGCTAATACTCTACGGCCATTAGCTGTAGCCATTCTTGAACGGAAGCCATGTTTGTTCTTTCTTTTTCGGTTAGACGGTTGGAATGTTCTTTTCATCTTTCTATATATTATTTATTATTATCTTATTCATACTAATTTGGGCTGCAAAGATAAGGCTTTTTTTTATATAAACAAAGAGTTGACACAAAAAACTTTAGTAATTTACATCCAATATTCCTCTTCCATTTCCACCATAAAATCCGGCCCAAACTCTCCATAATAAACAGAAATTAATAAATTCCTCCCTTATACATATTATCAAAATTCGTATGTTGTCCTTCCAAACGTTGTGCTTCATCACCTGTAGGATTCAATTCAATAGATTTTTTTAAATCCTCAAAAGCACCCTCTTTATCTCCTTTCAAATTCTTAGCACGACCACGTTCCGCATAAGCCTTTCCAAAATCAGGTTTTAACTCTATGACTTCATCCAAAAATGAAATAGCTTCCTCTAAACGATTTTGAGAAATCAACAATTTCCCAATTTCCACATTAGCTTCTTCACTAAAAGGATTTAATTCAAGCGTATTCTGATAATCAGCCATAGCCACATCTAAATTACCTAAAGCTTCTTGAATGTGCCCTCTTAATAAATACGAAGTTTCCTCTTCGGGAGCTAAAAGAACTGCTTTTTCAGCATCAGGAAGTGCCTCAACGGCCTGCCCCATTTGTAATAAAATTCGAGCACGTACTAAATAAGCGTCTGTAAAGTCATCTTTTAATGTAATTGCTTTCGTCAAATCTGCAAGTGCACCAAATAAATCATTTAAAGCAACCTTTGCTTTTCCCCTTAAAAACCAAGCTAAATGATTCGATTCTTCCAAATCAATCACATGTTGACAGTCCGCAATAACATCTCCATCCCGATCTAACATAAACAATGTATTGATACGCAACAAACGGGCCTGAATATGATCTGGTTTTAAACTAATCATCCGATTTAAGACATCAAGAGCTTCATCCAACTTATTGGCAGCTGTATAAGCGGAGACTAAATAGGTTTGAGTTTCAAAATCCTCCTGCAAATCCAAGGCTCCAACGAAACATTTAATTGCATAAGCTAATTTCCCAATTTTTAATGCTCGAACACCATCGTACTTTAAGACATCAAACTTTTTTTGGTTGTCCTTTTCTTCTCCTAATTCCTCTGATTTAGAAGAAGAGAATAGTGATTTAAAGAAATTTCCCATATTTTTATTACAAACTATTGTTTTTAGCAGCAAAGATACGAAAAGTCATAATCTATTTATATTTTTTAGGAAGAATCAGAATTCAATTTTCAAGGCTTTTTCTAATTTTGTAGCATAAATATATAACTTGGGTAGGTTTGTGCCAGCCTCTTAAAAACACAAACTTAACTATCAATTTAAGATTATGGAAAATTTAGAGATCGGACTTTTATTAATGGTGGTAGGAATGACTACCGTCTTTGCCATTCTTTTGATTGTTATTTATCTGGGAAAGGCTTTAATTGTATTAGTAAACAAATATATACCGGAAGAGATAGTAGTAAAAAAACAGGTAACTTCACAAAAAGTTACAGGACAAACTACCTCAACTACAAGTATAACAAACCAAACAACAGCTGCTATAGTATCAGCTGTTAGTATGGTAACAGCTGGTCAAGGAAAGGTTATCAAAATTGAAAAAATATAAAAGGTATAATAAAGATTATGAAGAGAGAAATCAAATTTAGTTTGGTCTTCCGGGATATGTGGCAATCTGCAGGAAAATATGTCCCTACAGTTGACCAACTAACCCGGGTAGCTCCTGCAATTATTGAAATGGGATGTTTCGCCCGAGTAGAGACCAATGGCGGAGGGTTTGAACAGGTAAATTTATTATTTGGTGAGAACCCAAATAAAGCCGTACGTGAATGGACAAAACCATTTCACGAAGCAGGTATACAGACACACATGTTAGACAGAGCATTGAATGGATTACGTATGAGTCCTGTTCCAGATGATGTTCGTCAGTTATTTTATCAAGTAAAAAAAGCACAAGGGACAGATATTGCTCGTACATTTTGTGGTTTGAATGATATTCGGAACATTGCTCCTTCTATAAAATATGCAAAAGCAGCAGGTATGATTTCACAATGTTCATTATGTATCACTCATTCTCCGATCCATACGGTTGAATACTATACTAAAATGGCTATGGAGTTGATTGATTTAGGAGCAGACGAAATCTGTATTAAAGATATGGCAGGCATTGGGCGTCCCCATTCATTAGGTTTAATTGTAAAAAACATCAAAGAAAAACATCCTGAAATACCAATACAATATCATAGTCATGCAGGTCCCGGATTTAACGTAGCTTCTATTTTAGAAGTATGTAATGCAGGTTGTGATTATATCGACGTAGGTATGGAACCTCTATCATGGGGAACAGGTCATGCCGATCTATTAACAGTACAAGCCATGTTAAAAGACGCAGGGTATCAAGTTCCTGAAATTAACATGGAAGCATACATGAAAGTCCGTGGATTAATACAAGAATTTATGGATGATTTCTTAAGTTTATATATTAGTCCTAAGAATCGTTTAATGAACTCCTTATTGATTGGTCCAGGATTACCAGGCGGTATGATGGGTAGTTTGATGGCTGATTTAGAAAAGAATTTAGAGACAATCAACAAAAATAATATTAAGAACAACAAACCACTTATGACACAAGATCAATTGTTAATTAAGTTGTTTGATGAGGTAGCTTATGTTTGGCCACGTGTAGGATATCCTCCATTAGTAACACCATTTAGCCAATACGTCAAAAATTTGGCTCTCATGAACGTTATGCAAATGGAAAAAGGGAAAGCTCGCTGGAGTATGATTGCAGACGATATTTGGGATATGATTTTAGGAAAAGCTGGTCGTCTTCCTGGACCATTGGCCCCAGAAATTATTGAAAAAGCGAAAATTGAAGGTCGTAAATTCTTTGAAGGAAATCCACAAGATAATTACCCAGATGCTCTTGATAAATATCGTAAATTAATGAATGAGAAGCAATGGGAAACAGGAGAAGATGACGAAGAACTATTTGAATATGCTATGCATCCTGCACAATATGAAGCCTATCGTTCAGGCAAAGCAAAAGTAGAATTTAAAATAGATGTTGCTAAAAGAAAAGCAGAAAAGCAGTCCAATACTCAACCAGTGGTAACAGCAGCAAATACAACAGTAGCAATGCCTACCACTCCGCAAGTCATGACTGTTGATGTCAATGGACAAGCATTCAGAGTTACTGTTGCTTTTGGAGATACAACAAACACCGCAACAGAAAAACCGACAACACCTACTTCCACTCCAGTAACCAACACCATTCCTACAGGAGGAGAAGGGAAAGAAGTCCTTTCCCCGTTAGAAGGTAAATTCTTTTTAGTAAAAGGGACATCTGACATACCAGTTAAAGTTGGTGACACAATAAAAGAGGGAGATATTCTTTGCTACGTAGAAGCGATGAAAACATATAATGCTGTACGTGCAGAATTTAGTGGAACTATTACATCTATTTGTTATTCTTCCGGAGACACTGTTTCTGAAGATGACATACTAATGATAATCCAATAATGAAAGAAATATTTCAAAATCTGTATGAGATGACTGCGTTCAGCAATATAGTTGCTGAACCGCAGTTTCTAATAATGTATGCAATAGCGTTTATATTGCTTTATTTAGGTATAAAAAAAGAATATGAACCATTATTACTCGTTCCTATTGCTTTCGGAGTCTTACTAGCGAATTTCCCAGGAGGAGAAATGGGGGTTATTCAAGCAGATGAGAATGGGATGGTAAACATACATGGTGTTATGAAGAACATTTGGGAAATGCCATTACATGACATTGCGCATGAATTAGGTATAATGAACTTCATTTACTATATGTTAATAAAAACTGGTTTTCTTCCACCTGTTATTTTCATGGGAGTTGGAGCTTTGACAGACTTCGGTCCTATGTTAAGAAACTTACGTTTATCCATATTTGGGGCAGCTGCACAATTAGGTATTTTTACTGTATTGTTAGTTGCTATCCTTATGGGATTTACTCCAAAAGAAGCAGCAGCTTTAGGTATTATTGGAGGAGCAGATGGACCTACAGCTATATTTACAACCATCAAATTAGCACCTCACCTATTAGGACCGATCGCCATAGCCGCCTATTCATACATGGCCTTAGTACCAGTAATCATTCCATTAGTAGTAAGATTACTCTGTTCAAAAAAAGAACTCAGTATAAATATGAAAGAACAGGAGAAAAAGTATCCTTCTACTCTGGAAATTAAGAATCTGCGAACTCTCAAAATTATATTTCCAATTGTTGTAACCACTGTTGTTGCTTTATTTGTACCAAGTGCAGTACCTTTGATTGGAATGTTAATGTTTGGCAACTTAGTAAAAGAGATTGGGTCAAACACTTCTCGTTTATTTGACGCTGCTTCAAATAGTATCATGAATGCAGCTACTATTTTCCTGGGTTTATCAGTAGGTGCAACAATGACTGCTGAAGCATTCCTCAATTTTACTACAATCGGAATCGTAATCGGTGGTTTTTTAGCATTTGCTCTTTCGATTGCTGGAGGAATTCTTTTTGTTAAGTTATTCAATCTTTTCACAAAGAAAAAGATCAATCCACTTATTGGAGCCACCGGGCTTAGTGCTGTACCAATGGCTTCTCGCGTAGCAAACGATATTGCATTAAAATATGATCCTAAAAACCATGTACTTCAGTATTGTATGGCAAGTAATATTTCTGGTGTAATTGGATCTGCTGTTGCAGCAGGAATTCTTATTTCATTTTTAGGGTAAAGTTTAAATTATAAGAAAAAGCAATTGACGAATAGGGCTAAAATGCTATTGTCAATTGCTTTTTCTTATTTTCCAATGAAAATATTCTGCTTTTAAATATTGTTATCCCAAAATATTTACTTTAATTTGTGATTTAATACGGGATAACATTTATCCTTTTCTTAAATGCGATTGAATATGATGGACACTCACGAAACTAATTTGCCTGTTGAAGAAAATGGTAAATTGGAAGAAACTAAAGCTCAGGTTACAACACCGGAAAACACGGTAGAAACAACCGAAACTGCAACAGAAGAAGTTGCTGTCGTTACAGGGAAATTATCAAAAGAAGAAATTCTTGAAAAGTTAACCAGTTTGGTTGAAGCTACAACTACAGACGCAATTCGTAACGAAGTAGAAGTTCTCAAACAAACTTATTACAAAATCCACCGGAATGAAGTGGACGAATTGAAAAAAGCATTCCTTGAAAACGGTGGTGAAGAAAAGGATTTCATTGTTCCCGAAGATGAAACAGAAAATAAACTAAAAGAGTTATTAACTATTTATAAAGAAAAGCGAGCTGCTATTCAAGCGGAAGAAGAACGAATAAAAGCAGCAAATTATGCTTTGAAACTTCAATTAATCGATCAATTAAAAGCGTTGACCGAAAGTCAAGAAGATTTCAATAAACTATATAACAAATTCAAAGAAATACAACAGAAATGGAAAGAGATAAAACTCGTTCCTCAAGAATATGTAAATGATTTATGGAAAAGCTATCAGATATATAGCGAGAAATTCTATGATATCATTAAAATAAATAATCAATTTAGAGATTATGATTTCAAAAAGAATTTGGAATTAAAAACAGCTCTTTGCGAAACAGTCGAAAAATTACAAACAGAACCCGATGTTATTTCGGCATTTCATCAATTACAAAAATTACACCAACAATGGCGTGAAATTGGTCCTGTAGCAAAAGAATTGCGTGAAGATTTATGGGGACGTTTCAAAACAGCTTCAACAGTTATTAACAAACGTCATCAAGATCATTTTGATGTACTAAAAGCAAAAGAGCAAGATAATTTAGATGCAAAAACAGCAATCTGTGAACAAATAGAAAATATTGATTACACTACTTTAAAATCATTCAAAGATTGGGAAGAAAAGAATAAAGAAGTCATCGCTTTACAAGATAAATGGAAAACGATTGGTTTCGCCCCTAAAAAATCAAATGTAAAGATTTTTGAACGCTTCCGTGCGGCTTGTGATGTCTATTTTACACGTAAAAATGAATTCTACAAAGTTATTAAGGAAGAGATGGAAAAAAATCTCGCCTTAAAAAAAGTACTGTGTGAAAAAGCAGAAGCATTAAAAGATAGTACCGATTGGAAAAATACTACAGATAAATTAATTGCTTTACAAAAAGAATGGAAAACGATTGGATCGGTAGCTCGCAAACATTCCGACATAGTATGGAAACGTTTTATCACTGCGTGCGATTACTTCTTCGAGCAAAAAAATAAAAACACGTTTTCTCAGAAAAATGTTGAGCAGACCAACTTAACAGCTAAGAAAGCTTTAATCGAAGAAATAAAGGCAATAGATGAAGCCGATCACGACAAAGCTCTTGCTTCATTAAAAAAGCTAATGGCTGAATGGAATACAATTGGACATGTACCTTTTAAAGATAAGGACAAAATTTACAAAGAATATCACGAAGCAGTTGACAAACAATTTGATCGTCTCAGAATAGATCAAAGTGATCGTAAAATGCAAGCGTTCCGTAATAATCTGAACGATCTAAGTAGTGGAGAAAGAGGTAAAGGGAAATTATATAACGAACGAGAAAAATTAGTTCGTATATATGAACGTATGAAAAATGAACTTCAAACATACGAAAATAATATAGGCTTTTTAAGTATTTCTTCTAAAGGAGGTGGCGGTCTCTTTAAAGAAATGGAACGTAAAATCGAAAAATTAAAAGAAGAGATGGCTCTTACAATTAAAAAGATTGAGGCCATTGATGAAAATCTCGAATAAAAACATAGATGAAGCCGTCTTTATATAAAGACGGCTTCATCACTTTTATACTACTATGATACCTAAAATACACTTTTTTAATCCAGGACATGAAACTGCCATTCTACAAGGCATTGAAAATTATACTCCTCCAGCAAATGTACAGCGAATGATCAAAGAATTAGCTTACCTTCCTGTTTGGTATGCTGATCCTACTGATTATGTCTTCACTGAAGAAATAACCTCTCCTCGTTTTTTTTCTTTACAACCTAAAGAGTTAAAACCTTTTGCAACTCTTATTTCACATAATGAAATTATAAAGAAAGGTTATAAGTTACCACAAATGGAAGCTACTCCTTGGGGATTATCTCCACATAGCTACCATCTATTTAAAAGGCTCCAAAAAGAAGGGAACTTAGATCTATCTATACCTGAATGGAAAGATATCTATACCCAATTAACACACCGTAAAACAGCTGCAGACTGTTTAGAGAAAATTAGGGAATTATTACCTGATATGCCACAACCTGTTCCTCCTAAATTTTGCAACAAAATAAAAGATATTGAAAAATATTTAATTCTACAGAACGCACCATTCATATTGAAAACTCCATATTCCTCCTCTGGTAGAGGATTATATTGGTTGCCAGAGCGTAAATTAACAACTAAAGATCATACATGGATAGAAGGAGCAATAAAAAAACAAGGATGTGTCAGTATTGAATGTGCATTAGATAAACAACAAGATATAGCAATGGAGTTTTACTCCGATGGAAAAGGACACATTCAATATGAAGGACTCTCTTTATTCAGTGCAGGAGAAAAAGGGACTTATACAGGAAATATATTAGGCAGTCAAAAATATTTAGAAAGCCTTTTAAATGATGATTTAAAGGAACAACTCCAACAACTAAAAAAGACCATATCAGAAGCTCTTCGTCAAATATGTGGCTCCATTTATAAAGGTTATTTAGGTGTAGACATGTTAATCTACCAAAATAAAAACGGAGATTTTGCTATACACCCATGTATTGAAATAAACACACGTTATACCATGGGAATGGTAGCTTTACGTATTAGTCAAAAATATTTAGCCTCAAAAGCCCGAGGCGAAATGAGTATAACTTATGAAAGTAAACTTGGTGAAGCTTATGCCCGTCACTGCTTTATGAAAAAAACCTATCCTCTTGAAATAGAAGATGGTAAAATTAAAGAAGGTTATCTTTCTTTATGCCCCGTAACAAAAGATACTCGCTATAGAGCTTACATACTTGTCTATTAACAAAAAAAGCTTGATATAAAATCAAGCTTTTTTGTCGGGGTGACTGGATTCGAACCAGCGACCACACGCCCCCCAGACGCGTACTCTAACCGGGCTGAGCTACACCCCGTTTTTATTTAACGGGTGCAAAGGTATTATTTTCTCGCTATACTCCAAAACTTTCCCGATAAAAATCTAAAGACTCTATAATTTTTTCTTTACTTATCTGCTGATTTATGCGAACCTCACCCACCTGTGCTAACAATGTAAAATTTATAACACCTGCTTCGTTCTTCTTATCATGAGTCATCAGTTCATATAAAGTATCATAATCCTTACAGTCAAAAACAAACGGTGAATAATATTCTTTTAAATAATAAACCACCTGACTTAATTTTTCCATTGGAAAACTACAAACTTTATGGGATAGATACAATTCACTGACAATTCCAGCAGCTACAGCATGCCCATGCAATAAAGGTTTTCCCTTTTTAAAAGATAAACTTTCATAAGCATGACCTATTGTATGACCAAAATTTAAGGCTTTTCTAATTCCATGCTCCTTAGGATCTTCCTCTACGATACGTTCTTTTACTGCAACAGACTGCGCTACCATTCGATTCAAGAAGCTATAATCTATCCGTGCATCTAAATCAAATAGGAAAACAGAAGCATAGATGTCCATAGAACTAATCAATGCATGTTTAACCATTTCTGCATAACCAGACAATAGATTATCTCGATCTAATGTTTTTAAAAACTCACAATCAATAAACACACATTCTGGAGGATAAAAAGCCCCAACCTCATTCTTTAGTCCATTGAAATTAACTCCCGTTTTTCCTCCAACTGCAGCATCAACCGAAGCCATCAATGTCGTTGGGATATTCACTGTTCGTATACCTCTCTTAAAAGTAGCTCCAGCAAAACCTCCCATGTCTGTAATCATTCCTCCACCCAAATTGACTAATAAGGAATTTCGAGACGCTCCTTCGTTAGAAAGATACGACCAAATAGAGGCAACCTGCTCAATATTTTTGTTTGTATCACCGGCTTGAACTGTAATAACAGGAGCATTTTGAAATGCAGGGATATCCTTAACCAAAGGGTAACATTTTTCCTGTGTATTTGTATCTGTTAGTATAAACAACTTATCATAATCAAGAAGAGACAGGAATTTTTGTAATTCCTGTCTCATATCATTGCAAATAACCACTTTCTGTTTCGTCATACTTTCTGTTTTTTATACGGCTCCTATAAGCTCTTTCATTATTCCTAAAGCAATTGCCATTCCATTCAGATTTTTACCTCCTGCAGTCGCAAAATGAGGTTGGCCACCACCGCCACCTTGAATATGTTTAGCTGCTTCCTTCACAATCTTACCAGCATGTAAACCATCTTTTACCAAATCATCACTCAACATTATCATCAATGTACATTTAGCACTATCTGCAATAGCAGCCACAAATGCAAAACTACCTTCTGTCTCAGCTTTGATCTGGAAAGCCACATTTTTCATAGCATCTGGGTTACCCTTACCAATAAATTGCATAACCTTTATACCCTTCACCACAGTTGCCTCATTGATGATTTCCTCTTTCAAACGCATTGCTTTTTCACGGATATAGTCCTCAATTTGTTTCTTCATATCCGCATTCTCTTCAATGGATTTCTTCATTGCTTGCGCCAGATTAGGAATATTGTTCATCAAAGAGCGTAATTCACTAATCAAATCTTGTTGTGCATAGTACATCTGATCTGCTCCCTCAGCCGTAACAGCTTCAATACGACGAACACCTGCGGCAATAGAACTTTCACCAATCACACGTAATGAGCCGATCATACCTGTAGCAGGGATATGCGTACCACCACACAATTCTATAGAGTTCGCATACTTAACCACACGTACTTCATCTCCATATTTTTCACCGAACAAGGCCATAGCACCTAAAGCTTTTGCCTCTTCAATCGGCATATTACGATGTTCTTCTAATGGAATATTCTTTCGTATTCTCTGGTTCACTAAAACCTCTACTTTACGTAGCTCTTCATTTGTCACTTTCTGGAAGTGTGAGAAGTCAAATCGTAAAGACTCCGGTGACACATAAGATCCTTTCTGTTCAACATGTGTACCCAATACTTCACGTAAAGCTTCATGTAACAAGTGCGTTGCAGAGTGATTACATTCACACTGAATACGTTTTTTCTCATTTATCTTAGCTGTAAATGTCACTGTTACATCAGCAGGTAACTTTGTAACCAAATGAACAGGTAAATTATTTTCACGCTTTGTATCAATAATATCAATTGTTTCATCTTCTGCAATCAACCAGCCAGTATCACCAACCTGACCACCCATTTCTGCATAAAAAGGAGTCTGATCTAAAACAACTTGATATAATACTTTATTCTTTTGTTTAATCTGACGGTAGCGTAAAATTTCTGTCTCGCACTCAAACAAATCATAGCCGACAAACTTACATTCACCTTCTTTTAATACGATCCAGTCTCCTGTTTCAATAGCAGCAGCATTACGAGCACGTTCCTTTTGCTTCTGCATTTCAACATTAAACTCATCAATATTAGCTTCCATCCCATTTTCACGCAAAATCAATTCAGTCAAGTCCAATGGGAATCCGTATGTATCATATAAAGTAAAAGCGTCTACCCCACTAATAACGGTCTTTCCTGCAGCTTTTGTTTCTTCCATCTTTTTATCTAACAGACGGATACCTGTTTCCAAAGTACGTAAGAAAGACTCTTCCTCTTCTTTGATTACTTTTTCAATTAAAGTCTTTTGAGCGATCAATTCCGGATAAGCATCTCCCATCGTTTCGATTAAAACCGGTAATAACTTATACATAAATGATTCTTTACGATCCAAGAATGTATAACCATAACGAACAGCACGACGTAAAATACGGCGAATAACATATCCCGCTTTTGCGTTTGAAGGTAACTGACCATCTGTGATTGCAAATGCTATAGTACGAATATGGTCTGCGATTACACGCATTGCAATATCCTTTTGCTTATCTACCCCATACGTAGTACCAGCCATATCAGCAATTACCTTAATAATTGGCTGGAACACATCTGTATCGTAGTTAGATGTTTTACCTTGTAATGCCATACAAAGACGTTCAAATCCCATACCTGTATCTATTACGCGAGCAGGTAATGATTCTAATGAATTGTCCGCCTTGCGATTATATTGCATGAATACCAAATTCCAGATCTCAATTACTTGCGGATGATCTTTATTTACCATTTCTTGTCCCGGAACCTTAGCACGTTCTTCTTCAGAACGAAGGTCAATATGAATTTCTGAACAAGGGCCACAGGGACCTGTATCCCCCATTTCCCAGAAATTATCATGTTTATTACCATTTATAATATGGTCTTTCGGCAAATATTTTTCCCAATAACCGGCTGCTTCATCATCTCGAGAAAGTCCTTCTGCCGGACTACCTTCGAATACCGTTGCATATAAACGTTCGGGATTTAATTTCAAAACATCAACTAAATACTCCCATGCCCAACTAATCGCCTCTTGTTTAAAATAGTCTCCAAACGACCAGTTACCTAACATTTCAAACATAGTATGGTGATAAGTATCATGTCCAACCTCTTCCAGGTCATTGTGTTTACCACTTACACGAAGACATTTCTGTGAATCTGCTACACGTGGATACTTACGAGGAACATTTCCCAAAATTATATCTTTAAACTGGTTCATACCTGCATTAGTAAACATCAATGTAGGGTCACCTTTCACTACCATCGGAGCAGAAGGCACAATCTGGTGCTGTTTGGAAGCGAAGAAGTCTTTGAATGATTCACGAATCTCTTTTGCTGTCAACATAATCTATTATATAGTCTCGTTAATATTCTGAAAAACAATTTGCAAAAGTACAGTAAATTATTATTTTTGCACATATTCAAGCAAGAAAATATTTGATGAAACTATTCAAAAACAGAAAAACATATTACTTATATAATCCTAACACTCTCAATTATGAACGTGTTTATCCTTCTGCTAAAGATCGCTTTTTAGGATTACTCAGACACCTCAGTATCGGTATCATAATTGGAGTGGGTGTCTTTTTTCTTTTATCGAGTATATATGATTCTCCAATTGAATCTCTTTTAAAAAAAGAAAACAAGCTATTACAAACGCAATATGAGGTTCTTTCTTTACGTCTGAATGAAGCATTAGAAGTTCTTAGCGACATACAACAACGGGATGAGAACCTATACCGAACTATATTCCAAGCAGAATCTATCCCCGAATCAGTTCGTAAATCTGGCTTTGGCGGCTCCAATCGTTATGAACATTTGATGAGTCTTTCTAATCCGGAATTAGTGGTTAATACGACACAAAAGATGGATATGCTAAGCAAACAACTTTACGTACAGTCCAACTCTTTAGAGGAGCTCATTTCTTTAGGGAAAACTCAAGACGAACGAAACAAATGTATTCCAGCCATTCAACCCATTGCTAATAAAGATTTAAAACGTACAGCTTCTGGATATGGTATGCGTATTGATCCTATTTACCGTACGCCACGTTTCCATTCCGGAATGGACTTCTCTGCCAAAGTAGGAACAGATGTTTATGCAACAGGAGATGGCGTTGTTACTTTCGCTGCTTGGAAACAGGGATACGGAAACTGTTTAATGATTGACCACGGATATGGATATCAAACCCTTTACGGTCATCTTAGCAAGTACAAAGCCCGTGTCGGACAGCGAGTAAAACGAGGCGAAGTGATCGGACAAGTAGGAAATACGGGGAAATCAACCGGACCACACCTTCACTATGAAGTAATCGTTCGAGGCAGATACGATAATCCATCCAAATATTACTACATGGATTTAACACCAGAAGAATACGACCGAATGATACAAATTGCGGAAAATCACGGTCAGGTTATGGATTAAATAGAGTTTAACACAATGGCATTAAATAAAGATAAAAAGCTGAAACTCTATTTTTCCATTAGTGAAGTAGCACAGATGTTTGATGTGAATGAATCAACATTACGTTTTTGGGAAAAAGAGTTTAATCAAATACGTCCCCGTAAAACAGGTAAAGGAACACGGTTTTATCGCCAAGAAGACATTGACATAATCCGATTAATATACCATTTAGTGAAAGAACGTGGTATGACCTTAGAAGGAGCACGTAAGAAATTAAAAGAGAATCCAGAGACTACAGTTCGTCATGAAGAAATAGTAAATCGGTTGAAACAAATCAAAGATGAGTTGTTAGATTTAAAAGAAGCTTTTGACGCATTAGATACTGCCAGATAAGTATTTTACCGAAAACAAACATCTATAATTTTAGCTTGTTACATCGGAAAATCGTACCTTCGCAAGCAATTTAATAAGATATTAATATGGAAATTACAGGGAAAATTATTGCAGTACTACCTGAACAAGGAGGTATTAGCAGAAATGGAAATGAATGGAAAAAGCAGGAATACGTATTAGAAACACATGATCAATATCCAAGAAAAGTCTGCTTTCAAATATTTGGTGCAGACCGAATTGCCCAAGCAGCAATACAGCCGGGTGAAGAATTAATCGTTTATTTCGACATCGATAGCCGCGAATATCAGGGACGTTGGTTTACAAATATCAGTGCATGGAAAGTAGAACGCCCAATGGCAGCAACACCTCAGTCAGCTCCGGGTATGATTACTCCTGAGAATGTAATGCCTTCCGCAGCTCCAACCATGCAGTCTGCACCTGATTTTGGTCCTGCAAATCCTATTGATGATCTACCTTTCTGATATGGATATAGTTTTATTAATTGGAGGACTACTTTTAATACTGATCGGAGCAAATGCTTTGACAGATGGAGCCGCAGCTGTCGCCAAGCGATTCCATATATCCAGTTTAGTCATCGGATTAACCATTGTTGCTTTTGGCACATCAGCCCCCGAACTGACGGTGAGTGTAGTATCCGCATTAAAGGGGAATGCCGATATGGCAATTGGTAATGTTGTCGGAAGTAACATCTTCAATGCCTTGATGATTGTAGGATGTACTGCTGTTATTGTTCCAATCAGTGTAACAAAGGGTACGTTAAGTAAAGAAATACCACTGTGTATACTCTCTTCTCTCGTATTACTCATCTGTGCAAATGACGTCCTAATCGACAAAGCCACAGAGAATACTATCAGCGGAAGCGATGGCTTACTTCTTTTATGCTTCTTCTTAATTTTCTTAGGATACACATTCGCCATTGCTCATAACGGAAGCGGAGAAGGCGAGTCTGAGATTAAGGATATGCCTATCTGGAAATCCTCCTTATTTATCATAGGAGGTTTAGCCGGATTAATTTACGGCGGACAGTTCTTTGTTGACGGAGCCTCTGGCATTGCCCGTAGCTTAGGAGTCAGCGAATCCATCATCGGCTTAACATTAGTTGCAGGGGGTACTTCTCTTCCGGAATTAGCCACTTCTGTTGTCGCAGCTCTGAAAAAAAATCCTGAGATGGCTATCGGGAATGTGATAGGTTCCAACCTTTTCAACCTGTTCTTCGTCTTAGGATGTAGTGCAACGATAAGTCCACTGGGTATGCAAGGTATCACCAATATGGACCTTGGAGTCCTAATCGGATCTAGTATATTACTTTATATTTTTGGATGGTTCTTTAAAACACGGACAATAACAAGGATAGAAGGTATTGTCATGATTGCTTGTTACGTAGGCTATACTGCCTATCTAATTTCTCTATCTTAAAATCAAGTTCCTCTTACATTTTAAATCATATAGAGATTATGAGTAGGATACCTAAACAAATGTTAGAATACAGTGCCTTTCTGAAGAAACTTAAAAGCACCGTTGAGCTACAAAAGATGACAGCCCAAGAACGTTTGATTTATGAACTACAGATCGGAGCTGAACGAGATTTTTATATCTGTTGGGACGAACAATACGAAAAAGGAGTCGAAAAAGGAATTGAGGAAGGGGAAGCTAACGGGAAAGCAAAAGAGCAACGGCTCATTGCGACCAATCTTAAAAAGAGTGGTATTGACCTGCAAACCATCGTTTCCTGCACAGGTTTATCTTTAGAAGAGGTAGAGAAGCTGTAACTCTTTAGAGTTTAACTTATAAAAAGAAGCGAATAATCGGATTGGATTCAATCCGGTTATTCGCTTTCTTGTTTCGTACAATCAGGACTGCTGGATGTACTTTTCAATACCCCACAAGGTATCGAGTCAATACCTTATAAGGTATCGGTTCAATACCCGGTAAGGTATTACGCTAATACCCTATAAGGTATCGACCTAATACCTTACCGGGTATTCGTGTAATAACTTATCGGTTATCGAGTCAATAACTGGTAAGTTATTGGAGTAATAAATAAGGGGAGATTAAGACATAAAAAAACCGTCCCTCTTGGAAGGACGGTTTTCTTTATATAAGTAGAATCTTATTTTATTCATTAATACTTTCTATTGTAACACCAGTTACTGTATTATTGCCATTACTTTCAGCTGGCTTATTATAAGTCAAACTTCCATATACCGCTCCATATGTAGTAACAGATTCTTTATAACCATTTGCATTATCCTGAACAATTTTCACGTTTTCTACTGTGTTACCACTAACTGCATTCTCATCTGTATCATTAGTATAACCGACAATACCTCCAAGATCACGGTAAGCTGTAATAGTTACATTTTTTACAGAACAACCACTAATAGAGTTTAGTAGATTTGTAAAACCAGCAATACCACCAACTTTATCTCCATTATCGTATTCACCATTTATTAATTCAGGAACAGATGTAATTGTTCCACCTATAACATGACAATTTTTAATAACTTCTGACTCTGCAGTAGAATATCCCACAATACCACCTGCATAATGGCTACTTAAAATATTTACATCTTCTAATGTAACGTTTTGAATAGTTGCATTTAAAACAGTTCCAAAAAGACCTGCTGTTGCATATTTAGCCTCCTTAGAGACTACAGTTAAATTACTAATCTTATAGTTATTTCCATCAAATATACCTTTAAATGTTGGTGTCGGATGACTAGCAATAGTTGCTCCCCCAATCGGTGTCCAATTTACATTTGACAAATCAATATTAGCAGTTAATTTAATAGTTTTACCACTAAAATCATTACCGTCATTAACTGTAGTCGCAAACCAATTCATACCTGCTGCTGAAGAAATTTCATATTCACCTGTAGTAGCATTTAAAGAAACACCGTCTGCAACAAGTTGTTTTCCGTCAACTATGATGTAAGAACCATCGTCACCATATTCATATCCACCGTTAACCATAGTACAACCATTCATAGTTAAAACAGCTCCTGCGACAGCACTAACACCATCAAAATATTGATCTGTTGTATTAACGTCACTTACATCAATAGTACAGTTGGTCATTGTTGTATTTTGATAGAAACGAACCATTCCATAAAGACCATTACCTGTAATATTACAGTTAGTCATTTCAACTGAACTAATAGCACGACCGAAAGAACACCATCCAGACAAGTTACAATCTTTAAAGACAACATTACCATCACCATTATCAAAATGGATAGAATATGCATCATTTGGATTACTAAATGTACAACCTTCAAAAATCACAGTACCGTCTACATCGTTACCATAGCTACGACCTTCAACAACAGCATTACGAATAGTAACGGTAGTACCGGCTGGAACTAATGAAGTTGTAAGAGCTGTACTTCCACTAAGTGCTCCTACATTAGCTCCACTAACATCAACAATAATATTTGTATTTCCATTTGCGACTTCTGTTGTCAAAGCGTCCTTAATTGTTTCATAATATGTTTCACCAACCTTTACGCCTAAACTTTCATTTCCATCATCTGTAACATTATTCTCTCCAGAGAAAACTTCATCTATAATAACATTAAAGTCAACACCACTTGTCAAGATATTACCAATGATATTGGTTCGCCAGTTACGCTGAATTGGTATTTCTTTATCTGCTGAAGGTGCAAATGTGATTGTCTTACCATTAATATCAAATACAGCCTTTAAATCTTCCAACTTTGATGGTTTAACACCTTTTCCATCTGCGTCTTTCACCAAAAGATAACTCATTGAAAGGTATTTATACGCCTCTCCTCCAGCAACTAAATCTTCACTTACCATCTCTTTTTGTGCAAAAGTTATAGTTTCAGGAAGACTTTCACTCTGACTTACTTCACCTGTCAACAAGTTGATTTGGTCTGCAACATTGCTACTGCTGAATGAAACAGAAGATTTTCCGTTAAAGCTTTCATCTGAGATATTTGCAGCTTTAAGAGCAGCCTTCCATTCTTCTTTTGTTGTACCAACGTTTAATTGAGCAAACGGACGTTTTAATGTAATAGCAACCTCCTGAGCAGCATTAACTGTCAATTCGTGATTTGCAAAGAAGGCATCGCGAAATTCGTGGTTATTGGTTGCACTGTTATAGCTTACTACGACATTTCTTAAATCAGTAGTGTTATAAGCTGAACAATTGGAAGCTTGTGCCCAAAAAGCAAACTGATAAGTATGCCCCTTTAATAATACGACATTTACTGTAGCTCGTTTATTTGCTACAGTAACATTGTTCTGACGAAGTTCTGTTATCTCTTCTCCATCTTCATACACTGCAAAAACCAACTTGTCTACCGTAGTTCCATCTCCGACTGCCTTAGTTTTAATATCACCACGTAACTCAGTAGTGAAGGATACCGTTACTTCATTACCTGAACTCTGAGCGACTATCTCGTCTTCAGAGCAGCTTGTTGCCAGCAACATCGTTGCTAAAGCAAACATTCCCATGAATACTTTCTTCATTTCTCTTAATGTTTAATTGTTAATACTATAGTTTTATTCTTTGTTTTGTTTCTTTTCTTTCGCACTTTTTATCTCTACCGAATGGTCTCCCTCAAAGCTCGGGTCAATCGAGACTCCCCCGTCGAAGCTTCCTTCCGGCTTCACGTCCGGAAAGACAATCGGTTCGTCCGGATCGTCATAGCCGGGATCATCCGGATCATCAGGCGTATCGGGATCGTCCGGGGTTGGGTCATCTGGCTCGTCCGGGACATCAGGGATGTCCGGGTCATCCGGTATATCAATCGCCGGCTTTCCTAACTCCAGATACAAAATCCGACTGCAATCATCCTTCGTTTCGCTAAAGCGATTACCCACCAAAAAGGCATAGTTCAGCACCGTCTCGTTATCCACCAAGCGAACCGACATATTGAGTATATTCTCCTCCGCTTTCCCCTCGTGATCCGATGGTAATCCGAAGCTCAGGCAACTGGTACTCAAGTAACCTTCGCTGCGCTCCGATTCGGAGGTCACTGCGCTCCAATTTGTCAGCAAATGCGTAACCCGGGGAGAAGTCCTCACTTCCGAGTCCATCATGTACCCTTCGGCTATCCCCGAAAGGCTGCTTTCCACCGAGCGTACATTATAAATTCCGTGCACGTGTACCTTGACGTAAACCGTATAAATCACGTTCTCCGGATAGACCGTCAGTACCGTCTCCTCGATCGGAAGACCCAGCTCTTTCTGATGTCGGTACTGTTTCAACATCTCTTCCGTCACCTTAAAATCGCGATGAATCGCTATGCCCAAACGTTCCGGGTCGGCCACGATCGGCTCATTTACACTGCGTTTCATCTTCATCTGTGAGTAAATCTCATAGGCGTATGCTTCGGCTGTCGACAGACGGTCCATGTTCCGGAAGTTAATTGAACCCAACTCACTCATCGTTTCATTGAAGACCAATACATCATACGTATTTACAGGGATATTTACCGATACCTTATCCGGATTATGGCTCTCTACGCAAATCGCCTCCGTCCCGTCTTGTGGGAAGAAGATGACTGTCATTCCCATCGGATATTCACAGAAGCGGTCCCACACTGCCTCGACTCGTACCGGAACAAGGTGCGGGTGTTCGTAACAAAGTTCCTTATGTTCGCAACCGAACAGCAAGACTGTCAGCAACAGAACGCTTATATATCGTACTATTCTTTTCATCGCTTACCTCCTTTCTGCCACGGCAGTAGCCATACTAAAGAGACCTCGACTTTGGTCGGTCCCCACCAATTCCGATTTTTCGTGTATTGCCAGACATAACAGCCATCAATCGGGTCGTATTCCATATATTCGCCTCTCAAATAGCCCACACCCAAGGTGAAGTCTAAGTTGAGACGTTTAGCAATTGGCAAAGAATAACCATATTCTATACCTCCGCCATACGACCATTTGTCTCCCAAATAACCACGACCACCCCATTCGAAGTCGTACGTCAGCATTTGGGCATAAAGACCGATATGGTGTCCGACGAAGGTCCGTTCCTTACTTCTCTTGCCCAACCATTTACGTACTGCAAAGTCACCACCATAGGTCCGCCAGTAGCGATGTTTCCGGTCCGTATGCCACCAGGCATACATCCAGTTGGCAGCTACCGTCCAGTTCTTCTTCAGATACAGCTCTACTCCGATGTTCGGGACAGCCGCTGCGTCATAGAGTAGATTCGTCTTTACAACCAGATAATCAAACTTTTGCGAGAGGACATCACGCGATTCTGAAGCTTTTTCCCCTTCTTGAGCGGAAAGAAAGCAACAGACAAACAATCCGATAAGGGTTAATATCCGTTTCATTTTACAGGAGAGTTTTTTAAGTTTACTTGTTCAAACAGTTCTGTTCCGACAACAAACTTGACGGAGTTACGTGGAGTAAGCATACAAGGTTCTCCGGTCTTGACATTGCGGACCGGGCGTGCCGTCTGCTTCAAGATACGGAACGTACCGAAACCTCTGACGACTACGCTTTCTTCTGCCTGCAGAGATTCCGTAATACAATCCAAAAAGGCATTGATTATGGGTTGTACTTCTACTACGGTCTTATCCAATCGCTCGGCAACCTGTTTTATCAATAGATTCTTATTCATTTTTCTCCGTTTTAGCTACTTGGTAGGTAGCAGTGCTGTTTTCACGTTGCAAAATTAGAAATACTATGAAAAACAAACAAAAGAAATGTAATTAAATCTTTCCTCGGAGGTTCTTTTTTTAGGAAACAGTCTCTTTTCGCTCTCTTTTTCATAGCTACCTACCAAGTAGCCTTCCTATTTTTCCTTATACATATATACTTTCCTAAAGCAATCATTTGTCACTTTTGTCAGTTTGTCTAAGGAGAAGCTGCGTAGATAAATCTGGGTGGTCCGTATCGATTGATGTCCCAATAGCTCACTGATTATTTCGATTGGTACTTGCTGTTCTTTTAGCTGATTGGCGAAGGAGTGACGAATCGAGTATGAGGTTACCGGACTCTTTATGCCGGCTCGGGTTTTCAGAGTTTTCAGATTCCGGTTGAATTGCTGTAACGCATTCTGATACTCCAAGTATGCAGCCTCTCCCTTTTGAGAGCCACTTAGGAAGGGCATGAGGTATTGGGAGGAATGAGAAGTCTTCCGAGAGAGTTCCTGCTGCATGGCGTTTGCACTTCTTAGGACTTCTAATCGGATCGAAGTTCCGGTTTTCCGGCGTTGATAACTTAGGATATTGTCCCGGACATTCTCTGATTTTAAATGGGCAAAGTCTGCAAAAGACATCCCACCGTATTGAAACATTAGGCAAACCGCCAACTGAGTTTTCCTTAGTCGGGGTTCCTTCACCGGGACCGTCATCAGGCGATGTAGTTCTTTTAGTGGCAAAGATCTTTTCCTCCGGCTCTCGATTCCGGTAAACACACCACTGAACAGATTCGGAATATAGGTAGCTTCTCCCTTTTCTACCGCCCTGTTATAAATACAGCGCAGGCGACGCATATAGGTCGAAATTGTGTTTCGGGAGCGGCCTGCCTTTTGCAGGTAGAGTTCATATTCATGCAGACATGTTTTGGTTATTTCCTCATATGCAATCTCTTCCGTTGCTTTGAAACGCACAAACGAGCGGAGGGCATCCAAGTAACTTTTGGCAGTTGAGAAGCGTTGTTCCTTTTGTAACAAAGTAACATACTCTCTCATTCCTTCTATAAATCCTTTCTTTTTCATACCGGTATTTTCTTTTGTAATCCCAGCAAAGAAATAAAAATACCCGATGACAAAAACTAATTTGCCACCGGGTACTATTCTTTTTACTCTTACTTATTTGAAAAGTCAAACTCTTGCTTTTACCTTCTTTAATCAGCTACACGCGCTACAGACTTAATGTTCTTTATCTTTGAAAGAACAACGCACAAACGTTGGATATCCTCTACATCATGTACCTTCATCCGAACTTTCCCTTCAAACACGCCATCTTTTGCTTCTATCAACAGGCGAGTGATGTAAACATTAAAGTCATCAGATATGGTACGAGTAATCGTATTTAAAACACCCATAGAGTCAATACCTTTTATCTCTAAGGTAGCTTCGAAAGCAGAGTGGTGACTGCTCCATTCCGTATTCAGTATGCGTTCACCAAAACTACTCTTTAAACGCATAGCAATCGGACAAGAGCGTTTATGAACGACTACATTGCCATCGTCATTTATAAAGCCTAACGACTCATCTCCCGGAATGGGCTTACAACAGTCTGCAATCACATAATTGCGTTCAAAAGCCTCTTCTTTCAAGATATAAGGTTTCTTTTTATCATACTTCGGCTTTCCTTTCTTATCCTTATTCTCTTCCTCTTTCTTTTCAGAGTCTGTACTTTTAGAGGCAATGCGAAGAGCCTGTTTTACATACTTAAATAAAACATTGTCTGTCTTCTCTTTTAATAACTTACGGATGTTTTCCGGAAGAACAACTTCCTCTTTTTCTACTGCATAATAGAACTCTTCACGCTTAGAAAAGCCGTAATACATACTCAGCTTATCTATATTAGAGGTGTTGGCCTCCAAGCCATTCCGTTTGAGGATTTCAAATACTTTTATTTCTCCCTCTTTTACAACCTCTTTACGTATTTTCTTCAAGAAAGAATCAATCTTTGCACGTGCTCTTGCTGTGGTAACAAATCCCAACCACTCCGGTTGAGGCACTTGTGACCGGGATGTTAAAACTTCCACTTGGTCTCCACTTGCTAATTGATGGCTTAAAGGAACTAACCGATGGTTGACCTTAGCGCCAATACAACTATTTCCGACATCTGAATGTAGAGCATAAGCAAAATCAAGTGCTGTAGCTCCCTGAGGTAGCGTTTTAATATCCCCCTTCGGAGTAAAGACAAAAATCTCAGAAGTAAATAGATTCAGTTTAATCGTATCCAAGAAGTCAAGTGCATTCGGATTCGGACTTTCTAATATCTCAGTAATAGTCTGTAACCATTTATCTAATTCCGTATCTTCTTCAACATTATGTTCCTTATATTTCCAATGAGCAGCAAAACCCTTCTCGGCGATTTCATTCATACGCCGACTCCGAATTTGTATTTCAACCCATTCGCCATCCGGTCCCATTACGGTTAAATGAAGAGCTTGATATCCATTCGCTTTAGGACGGCTTACCCAGTCACGAATTCGGTCTGGACGAATCCGATAAATATCAGTTATGGCAGAATAAATATCCCAGCATTGATTTTTCTCATCAACTCCGGGAAGAGGATCAAAGATAATCCGGACAGCATATATATCATAGATGTCTTCAAAGCTCACACCCTTAGTCTGCATTTTATTCCAGATAGAATAAACAGATTTAACCCGAGCGCGCATTTCATATTGCAATCCCATCTCTTTCAGTTTCTTATTTACAGGAATTGCAAAATGCTCGAACAGTTGATTACGAGCAGCCTCGGAGGTCTGTAACTTTAAATTTATATAGGCATATTCTTGAGGATGTTCATACTTAAAGCTAAGGTCTTCTAACTCCGTCTTAATAGTAAAAAGCCCTAAACGATGAGCCAACGGAGCATATAAATAGAGCGTTTCTCCTGCAATTTTGAATTGTTTGGCGGGTAACATAGAACCTAATGTACGCATATTGTGCAAACGATCCGCAATCTTTATCAAGATTACCCGAATATCATCGCTCATCGTCAACAATAGCTTACGGAAGTTTTCAGCTTGTGCTGAAGCTTGCTCTCCAAAAATACCTCCGGATATTTTGGTCAGACCATCTACAATTTGTGCGATCTTCTCACCAAACATATCTTTAATATCCTCAACCGTATATTCAGTATCTTCAACTACATCATGTAACAAAGCTGAGCAAATGGAAGTTGACCCTAATCCCATCTCACGGCAAACAATTCGCGCAACGGCAATTGGGTGCATAATATAAGGTTCTCCTGAACGACGTTTTACTCCTGCATGTGCTTGATTAGCAAAGTTAAACGCTTTCGTAATCCGTTCAACCTTTCGGCGGTGATTTGAATTAAGGTAGTCTTGTAATAAAGCATTAAAACCGTCCTGAATCATTTGTTCATCAGGAGAGAGAGTAGGATTTGCTGCTTCCTGTACAGGTTGCATATCCGCTTTTACTTCTGTATTATTCATGTCGCCCATATTGAATACCCTTCTCTATATTAAACTGTATGAAGGCAAATATATTAAATATTTGCTTAGATATTCTCTAAAGAGGCAAAAAAGTTAAACAACAGGAATTTTCAAAACTTGTCCCGGACGAATATTAGCGTCCGTTAATCCATTGGCTTTTCTCAAAGCAGCAATAGTAACTCCCGGATATTTCTTTGCAATAGAATATAAGGAATCTCCGGAACGGACAACGTAAGTCTGCTTTTTCTCATTTGTATTTTTAGCTGTAGTAGTAGACTTTGCTTCTTTTGTCTTCTCATAGGTTTTTGTCGAAGCAAAGGCAAATCCCCCATTATCGACCTGTAAACGCAAACGGCGACCTTTTGCAACTCGATTGGATTTCAAACCATTCCATCGACGAATTTCTTTAGGAGTTACTCCATATTTATTTGCAATTGTATAAATATTCTCTCCAGCTGCTACCACATGTATTATTTTCTCTTGCATTGGCTTATTAGTCTCTCCCGTTGCATTCACAGCTACACAATTTGCCAATAACTCTTCTATTCGATGTAGATAAACAGTATCCTCCTTATCTACAAAAGCATAAGTTTGAGAAGCAGGTAACTTTAAAACCGATGGTTTTGTATTTCCAGGAATAATATCTCTTTTATATTGCGGATTCAATGCGCGAAGCTGTTCTATATCTACTCCTAAAACATCTGATACCTGTTGTAAATGAAGCATTTTACCAACCATCACTGTATCAGTTGCTAATGGCAAACTGGTCTGTAATGGACAAATATTATGCTCACAATAATAATTCATAATATAGTTTGCCGCAATAAACAACGGAACATACGAACGAGTTTCTTTAGGTAAATAGCGGAAAATCTCCCAGAAATCAGTTTTTCCTCCCGAACGTCGAATTGCCTTATTGACATTACCCGGACCACAATTATAAGACGCCAAAACTAAATTCCAATCACCATAAATAGCATACATATCCTTAAAATACTTACAGGCAGCTTCTGTAGCTTTTTCTGGATCACGACGTTCATCTAATAAGCTATTTATTTCCAATCCATAAATTTTTCCCGTAGGCAACATAAACTGCCACAGTCCACAGGCTCCAACTCGAGATAAAGCAACAGGATTTAACGCACTCTCCACAACTGCTAAATACTTTAACTCCAAAGGTAATCCATGTTTATCTAAAATCTGTTCAATTATAGGAAAGTAAAAATCAGCCATTCCTAACATATAACGGACTAATCCTCGTTTACGAGCTGCATATAAATCTATACAATCCCGAACAATATCATTATATGGTAAATGAATTATACTTGGTAATCGTTCCAAACGCTCTGCATAAACAGAATCATGAAAAAAAACATTTTCTACATCATCATGGCAATAGTCATCAACTTTTGAGAAATATTGTACATGCCAAGAATGTAATAGACTATCCACATTAGCGTCCAAACTCTCCGGTATCAATCCTACCAAATTCTCTAAAGAATCTTCTTCTAAAACAGTGGGTTTAGATTCTCCAAAGATGGGATCTTGTGCATAAACGATTTGGATAGAACAAAGAATACTAAATAAAATTAATAGTAAGTTTTTATTCATGATTTTAAAACTTTAAACTGCAATTCAAACCATACGAAGCCGAATTATAACGTGTTTTCGGAGAAACTTCAGGCGACCAATGAAAACTCAAATCAGGAGAGACATCAAAATCGAATAAATGTGCATCCACATAAGCGTCTATAATACTAATGGCATACACACCTACCGTAATAATGATACTTAAATCCCGATAACGACGATAATAGTCTTTCCTACGTTTCAAGTTATCTTGAAATTGAGTATTTGAGACATAAGAACTTTCTTGTCCTTTAGGGACAAAAATAGTCCACTTATCACTCCAAGGTCCATTGTAAGTCGTTCCTTCCTGATTGGCTAACTGGACTTTACCATAGTCAATCATTATATCAAAATAGGCATTCGAATAATCTTTATAATTCTTATTATTCCACGTAATCGCATACATACATCCCATAAAAGCTCCATAAACTAAAGGGAGCTTCCAGTATTTCCGATTATAGATTTGTCCTAAACCGGGAACCAAAGCATACAACAACGCTTTATTGGGATCGGGTTTAAACACTTTCAACTCTGTTTGAAGGAGTTTGAGAGAATCAGCAGAAACAAGTACAGCCTGCACCGTAGAATCAGAAGCCACAGTCTCCCCCGGTACAACAATCTTAGTAATTGTATCACGTGGGATTACAGTGTCTCGTTTTATAACAGTCTCTGTTTGAGCAAACCCGCCACGAATGAAACTGCATAATAATACGACTATTAAGACTATAACACTTTTGCCTTTCATTTCAACTTATCCAACAAACCTATCAATCTTTCCAATTCATCTTCAGACGCAAAAGGGATTGTGATTTTTCCTTTCCCCTTATCATTACAAACCAATTGTACTTTAGTCTGAAAAAAGCTGGACAAATGTTCTTTCAACATATTATATTCTTCAGGTAATTTAGGTTTACGTTCTGCTGACTTTTCACCTTTTCCCTGAGCCAAATCTGCGGCATTGATTCCAGCTCTAACAATCTCTTCTACATTACGAACCGATAACCCTTCTGCTAAAATCTGCTCGTATAAAGCCAATTGTACTTCTGGATCTTCCACTGGAAGTAACGCACGAGCATGCCCCATATCTATTTTCCGGTCTTTTAAACCCATCTGTATCTCTGCGGGTAATTTCAATAGACGTAAATAGTTCGTAATTGTTGCTCGTTTTTTTCCTACACGTTCACTTAATTTTTCCTGAGTTAATCCGTAAGTGTCGATTAGTTTCTGATAAGCCAATGCTATTTCAATCGAGTTCAAATCCTCACGTTGGATATTCTCGATCAAAGCCATTTCAACAATATTCTCGTCGGCTGCAGTTTTAATATAAGCAGGTATAGTTTCCAGTCCTACCATTCGAGAGGCACGATAACGGCGTTCCCCAGAAATAATCATATACTGTTCTGGTCCTATTTCTTTCAAAGTAATCGGTTGGATAACCCCTAAAGAACGGATAGACGTTGCTAATTCTTCCAATGTCTCCTCTTCAAAAATAGAACGAGGTTGCTCCGGATTCGGTTGGATCTTACTCAACTCTATTTCACTAATAGACGATGAACCACCTGTCTTCAGGTCATCCATCGTTATTAAAGCATCCAATCCACGGCCAAGAGCCGATCTTTTCACTACTGCCATATTTCTAATTGACAATTAATTAACTATTTGTTTTTTGCAATCAGTTCCTGTGCTAACTGCATATAATTAAGCGCTCCTTTAGACTCGGCATCATACAATAATACCGGTTTACCATAACTGGAGGCCTCACTCAATTTAACATTACGCTGAATAACCGTTGTAAAAACCAAATCCCGGAAAGGGCGTTTCACCTCTTCATAAATTTGATTTGCCAGACGAAGACGTGAATCATACATCGTTAATAGAAAACCTTCTATCTCTAATGTCGGATTCAATTTCGACTTAATAATCTTAATTGTATTCAGCAATTTACTAATACCTTCCAAAGCAAAATATTCACATTGGACAGGAATGATAACCGAATCAGCAGCCGTAAGTGCATTTACAGTAATTAATCCCAATGAGGGCGAACAATCAATCAATATATAATCATACTGCTCTTTCAACGGACTCAATACACGTTTCAGTATTTGTTCCCGATTCTCTAAGTTCAACATCTCAATCTCAGCACCAACGAGATCAATATGAGAGGGGATAATATCCAGTCCCTCTACTTCTGTATTTATAATAGCCCTTTTCGAGTCATCTCTATTCACCAAGCATTCATAAATGGATAACTCAACATTTCGAATATCCACACCCAGTCCGGACGAAGCATTTGCCTGCGGATCTGCATCTACAACCAATACTTTTTTTTCAAGTGCTGCCAACGAGGCTGCCAAGTTAATTGTAGTCGTAGTTTTACCAACTCCACCTTTCTGATTTGCCAAAGCGATAATTTTTCCCATACATTACTATATTATTCAGGGGACAAAACTAAGCATTAAAAACCTAACCTAAATCAGTTTAACCAAAACAATGTTCGTTTTGTTGAAAAGTCGCCTTATTTGTTGATAACTTGCAAATATAAACAGAATATCTCAATAACTTATTTCAGATGAGTTAAATAAGGGATAATTTTTTTCATTACCTCATTTGTTCTAAAACATTCCTTATATTTGTCACATAAAAATAAAGAACGCACAATGAACAACAGACCGCTTATTCTTATTACAAATGACGATGGTGTTGACGCCAAAGGGATCAAGGAACTAACTAAATGCCTACGCGATTTAGGGGATATTATTGTTTTTGCCCCAGACGGAGCTCGCTCAGGAATGTCCAGTGCCATTACATCTAATATACCTATTAAATATAAGTTGATAAAGGAAGAGGAAGGACTAAAGGTGTATAGCTGTACCGGAACTCCTGTGGATTGCGTAAAGTTAGCCATCAACGAAGTATTAGATCGTAAACCTGACTTATTGGCTTCCGGTATCAATCATGGAGGTAATTATGCCATTTGCGTACAATACTCCGGGACAATGGGAGCTGCAGCTGAAGGTTGTATCTTTGGAATTCCCTCTTTAGGTGTTTCTTTATTGGATCATCTTCCTGACGCAGACTTTAATGAATGTTGTCGTTTAGGGCATGAATGGGCTAAATGGATTATTCAAAACGGATTACCGGACGGAACATATTTAAACCTAAATGTTCCTAACATACCTCAAGTTAAAGGACTTAAGCTTTGTCGACAAGCCAATGGCCGTTGGACAAATGAGTTTAAACGCTCAGAGAATGGTACAGGAGAACCTGTCTTCTGGCTAACTGGTTCCTTTGAAAATATAGAACCTATCCAACCGGACAATGACACTCTTGCTTTAGATAATGGATATGCGTCATTGGTTCCTTGCAAGATAGATGTAACAGATTATGATTTTTTAGCGAAGCTAAGAGAAGTTGAAAAATGAAATATTTTCTTATAGCCGGTGAAGCTTCCGGAGATCTTCATGCTTCCAACCTTATGGCAGCACTCAAAGCGCAAGATGTTAAAGCAGACTTTCGTTTCTTGGGAGGCGATTTAATGCAAGCCGTAGGAGGCACATTAGTAAAGCATTATCGGGATATGGCTTTTATGGGATTTATTCCGGTACTGCTTAACCTGCGTACAATTCTAAACAACATGAAGGCATGCCAGGAAGAGATACGCAATTATCAACCGGATGTCGTGATTTTAATTGACTATCCCGGCTTTAACTTACAGGTAGCTAAATTCGTAAAGACTCAATTAGGAATTCCTGTTCATTATTATATTTCTCCTAAGATTTGGGCCTGGAAGCAATATCGCATTAAAGATTTCCGCCGTTATGTAGACCGTATGTTCTGCATTCTTCCTTTTGAGGTCGACTTTTTTAATAAATTGAACTACTCAGTGGATTATGTCGGGAACCCATCTGTTGATTCCGTCGCTTATTATAAAGAGGAACAATCAGCCCGTCCCGATACCTTCCGACAAGAAGAACAATTGGATGAACGTCCTATATTGGCTCTTTTAGCCGGAAGCCGCCGACAAGAGATAAAAGATAACCTGCCAACTATGCTCAAAGTGGCCGCAGATTTCCCAACACACCAGCCTATAATTGCCGGAGCACCTGGGATTAAACCGGAGTACTATCAACAATATATCGGGAATACGAATGTAAAAATTGTTTTTGGTAAGACTTATCCTCTTTTACAACATAGTGATGTAGCCTTAGTTACCTCAGGAACTGCGACGTTAGAGACCTCTCTTTTCCGCGTACCACAGGTAGTTTGCTACTATGTACCCGCAGGAAAGTTATCCAGTTTCATCTTTCGTCACTTCTTTCATACGAAATATATCTCGTTAGTAAATCTCATTGCCGACCGAGAAGTAGTACAAGAGCTGTTCGGCGCACGCTTCTCTTACGAACAGATACGGGATGAATTAGGAAAAATCCTACAAGATAAAACGTATCGTAGCACTATGCTTGCCGGTTGTGATGAGATTATCCAACGATTAGGTCAGCCGGGAGCTTCCCAAAGAACGGCAACACTTATCTACAACGCCTTAAAGCATTAACATCTTTTAAAGAACTTCTTTGCAGCGTTTTCTATTTGTTTCTCATCTTTCCTGTTAGAAAGAATTTATAAATGACTAAAGAAACAAATATGAAGACGTTGAGAAGTTTTATGTTATTATTAGGGCTTTTGTTAAGCTCTACCGTGTTTTACTCTTGTTTAGATGACGATGATAATGACTATTTCTATGATTCTTTTTTGGATAATCTAAAAGCAATCGTCACCATCAAGCCAATAGATGATTCTTCTTTCTATATGCAAGTGGATGACACTACTACATTCTATCCGGAAAAGCCTTATGCTCTCGATAGTTTAAGAGAGACACGCGCCTTTATTATCTATAATTATTCAGACACTAAGACTCCGGGATATGATCATACGGTCAACATCGTACGATTAGACACCTTACTAACCAAAGACATTGCTCCCGACTTAGGTTTAGAAAATGATACGTATTACGGTACTGACCCAGTAGGATTAAACGGGAATAGCATTTGGAATCCCGACGGTGTTTGGATTGAAGACGGATACATCACCTTTGATTTCATTCTTTACCGAGGACATAACGACGAAGCAAAACATTTCATGAACTTAGTACAATCCAATAGTCTCGACCCTTATGAATTGGAATTCCGTCACAATGCTCATGGTGATGCCCAATTAACTCTTGCGTCTGGACTGGTATCTTTCCGATTGGACAAACTACCAAACACAGGTGGACAGACTGTAAAACTAAAGATTAAATATAAATCGTTGTCATCAGATAACTATAAGACAATCGAATTAGATTACAAATCCAAGAACTAAAAACCTTCCCACATAACTTTTATTTTTTATCATTTTGGTTCAAGAGAGAGACATCGCGACGATGTCTCTTTTTTTTTCACTACTTTTTACCTCCGAGATGCAACGGTTATTCTTCTCTTCTCGTTTATATAAGTAGAAGTATGGAAAAGACAAATACACATCTGATCGAAGGGTGTCGCAGAGGGGATCGCACTGCACAGCTCACCGTATATAAGCAATACGCACAACGATTGTACGCAGCTTGTCTACGTATCATCGGGAATACGTCTGAAGCAGAAGAGGCTATGCAGGACACATTCTTAAAAGCTTTCACCCATTTGGAACAATATCACGAGCAACAAAGCTTTGGAGCTTGGCTACATCAAATAGCCGTACGCACAGCTATTGACTATGTTCGCCGAGAAATACCGGAATGGGAGGAGTTATCTGATTCCTATATCGATTCAGAAGAGGATGAGTCTGATGAAGAGGCAATACAATATACCGTTGCCCAAATAAAGGAGGCCTGTAAGAAATTATCCGCAGGCTATCGTGTCATCCTCTCGCTTTATCTCTTTGAAGGATATGATATGGAAGAGATTGCTTCTATTCTAAAGATTCAACCTTCCAGCGTAAGGAGTCAGTATCTTAGAGCAAAACGTAAATTGTTGGACTTAATAGTAACAAAATAGAATTATGGATAAGCTTAAAACTTTCATAGACACGAACCGAGAAGCCTTTGAAGATGAACTTCTACCGGAAGGTCATTTCGATCGCTTTGAACAGAAATTGCCAAAACCACGCAAAAGCAAGGCTGTCATATACAGCCTCTATGCTTTTGCGGTTGCGGCTTGTATTTCCTTGTTATTCTTGGTTAGAATACCGGAGGGAGAACTACTTCCTGAGCCAACTCCCATAGCAGAAGAGCCTTGTACTTGCGAATTTGCAGAGGAGTTTGAAGAGCTTCGCCTGTATTATAATATGCAGATAAGTGAAATTATTTCGCAAATGAAAACATTATGTAAGCAGCAATCCATCCCCGGAGCAGAAGGATTGCTACAAGAAACAAATGTAGTTTTAGCTGATAGTCATGCATTCGAGGAGACCATTCTCCCGACATTACCCTGCTCCAATGACGGCTTGTACACCATGAACATGCACTACAACGCCAGCCTGAAGAGCCTAAACGGTATGCTTGCACAGATGGAAGAATTGAAAACAAGAAATAAAAAATAACATTAAAACAGATAGACAAATGAAAACGAACTATTCACATGCAACTATGCACAAGCAGTCTACATTCCGGACAAGTATGCTTATGCTCCTCGTTTTACTGTGTTCTCTCCCTACTTGGGCGAACCAATTCAGCGACATTAAAAAGAAGGAAATCGAAAAGAGTTTTACGGTTAGTAAAAATGATCTCCTACAAGTTGATAACCGATATGGGAACATTACCATTTCCCATTGGAACAAAAACGAGGTAGCAATCCGCGTTGAAATCGAAGCAAAAGCCAATAGTGAGAAAAAGGCTCAAGCAATCCTCGACCGAATTCATATCCAAATGGAGAAGACGAATCACACAGTTTCCGCTGTCACCTCGCTGGATCCTGACAACAGTTCCGGCAACAATCAATCTTTTTCTATCAAATATTTTATCAACATACCGGAAGAGTTAGCCTGTTCCCTAACACAACGATTCGGGAACATTAATATGCCGGAGAACAACAAAGGGAAATGTAATCTCCAGACAAAATACGGAAATATAAACGGCGGTAACTTCTATGCTCCCTTAGAAGTAGAAGCAAAATATGGAAACATAATTATAGCCAATACGACAGATAAGCTGGAAGTTGAATGCAAATACGGGAATCTGACCGCAGGAAAAGTCAAACAAATGGATGTCGAAATCAAATATGGCAACCTGCAAATAAAGGAGTTAGAGAACGGTTCTTTGGATCAAGGATACGGGAATAGCACCATTCAGAAGATAACAGAAGGTATTACTATCAGCGATTTAGGTTATGGCACATTGAATATCAAGGAACTTTCTCCAAACTTTAAGAAAGTATCCATAGAGGCAAGTTACAGTACGGTAAACATTGATATGGATAAAAACGCCTCTTTCCACCTCATCGCTGAAGATATGAAATACGGGAACTGTCGCGTAAAGGGATTTAACGTCACTCAAAACAACCAGACTACTCACACTTCCGACTTCGACAGTCAGGAGGTAAAAAAGAATAATGATTACTACGACCTTAGCATTAATAGTGGCAAAGGCGGGAAGATTCATTTCAACGGGAATAAATTCAGTAACATAAAGATCACAGCCCTATAAAATCCGGTTCCCTATCTTTCAAAAAAGTAATGCCGACCTTTTGAAAAAGGGGTCGGCATCGCTTTGAAAAAAAGTCTGCATGAAACTCAAAGTTTCTTACCATGAAACAAAAAGTTTCAAAGGTGAAACTCCGAGTTTCATCATAAGAAACTTTCAGTTTCAAAACAGGTTGTTTCTGAAGAACAAATTACCCCCTAAAAAAGGTCAAGCTTTCATCCATAAAAAAATCCCGACATCTTAAAAAGACATCGGGATTTCCAACTAAAACCAATAACTGATCGTATTAATCAAGCTTTTTAACTGTAATGTTACGGAACCATACATCATCACCATGATCTTGGAATCCGATATAACCTTCATGGTTTTCACCACCGCAATTTAGCAATAGGTCGTAAGCTTCCGGCCATTTTTCTTTGCTGAATTTACTCTTATCCAACATTTCTTGCCACTGCGGAGTCCACAAATGATATTCAACTACAACTTCATCATTCTGGTAGTGAACAACAGTTCCTTTGTAAACCATAATCTTTACTTTATTCCATTCACCTGCCGGTTTAGAATTTTGCGGTTTAGCAGGAATCATATCATACAAAGAAGAAGACTTACGGTTACCATCTTTACCCAACTTAGCGTCCGGATGGTTTTCGTTATCCAACACCTGACATTCAGGAGCAGAGATATAAATAGGCTTGCCCGGAACTTCTTGAGCTAAATAGAAGATACCAGAGTTACCACCTTTAGAAATCTTCCATTCCAATTCCAATTCAAAGTTCTTGAACTTCTGGTCAAAGATTAAATCTCCACCATCTTTATTCTGAGCTTCGCCGCCACCAGAACCGTTGAATTTAATGCAACCATCTTCGATTGTCCAACGAGAAGGAACGTCTTGACGATTGTAACCTCTCCAACCAGTAAAGTCCTTACCATTAAACAAAGAGATCTTACCTTCGTCTTCGCTTTTTACTTCAGTCTTTGTTTCAGCAGCTGCATTTTCAGCTTTCTGTCCACCACCACAAGATACCATGAAAGACATCATTGCAGCAGCACCTAATAATAATACTGACTTTTTCATTCTTTATTTTAATTATTAAATCAATTATCTTGGCATATCAGGCAAATTCCAGCCAGCGCGATAGTTATGTTTAATCAATTCAGCTGCAAATTGTTTTGCATTTACCGGATCTGTCCAGTCTTTTGCAAATGATGGATGACCGTCCTTGATTGTGAAACCATCCTTAATACAAGTCTTGATCATTTCATCATCTTTAATGTTCAAGAACTGCATATTCTGACCATCCCATTCTAATGTTCTGTTCAATGCTTGCAAACGAACTGCCAATACACCCATAACAATCATTTCATTGAATGGACCTGCTTCAGAGAAGTCTGATTTACATTTCACACGATTAGAGCCAGCTTTA